>JAEUNZ010000027.1:0-174982 GCA_016790965.1 Dechloromonas sp. | reverse complement strand
TGTCCGCATGAACACCAAGGTGTTATGCGTGCGCGCAAATTGCGCTCCGCACACTAGCAGATTTTCACGGCTGTATAAACAACCAGTATTCCGTTTATAATGCCCGGTTGCCATTGGCGTAGCGGTCTTTGTCTGGGAACGTTTAGTCGATGCCATTTCTGGCCAATATCCTGGAAGCATGTCCAATATCCTGGCGGACCGGACATACGGCAAGCCTTGCGTAAGGCGAAAAACCGGCGTATAACTGGTTATACATACAGTAATTGTCTCCCGTAAAACCGGACACCCCTTCCTCTTCCGATCAATCCGCACCCAGGTTACTCGACCAGGTGCGGCGCGCGATTCGCATACGTCGTTACAGGATACGCACCGGAATGGTCTATGTCCATTGGGTAAATAGGTTCCCTTTGCTGTCTTGCCCTGACCTGGATTTTCCGACCGTTTGTCGGCGAATCCGGATGTCCTGCGCTTACAGACGCCGCAGGCGCTCCGCCGCTTCTTCCAGAGTTTCGTCGCGCTTGGCGAAGCAGAAGCGCACCACCCGGTCGTCGTGGCCGTCCGGGGTGAAGGCGGATACGGGGATGACGGCGACGCCGACCTCCCGGGTCAGCCATTCGGCGAATTCGCGGTCCGGCCGGTCGCTGATGGCGCCGTAGCGGGCCAGTTGGAAGTAGGTGCCGTGGCAGGGCAGCAGATCGAAGGGGGTGGCGGCCATGAGGGCCGCGAAGCGGTCGCGCTTTTGCCGGTAGAAATCGGCCAGGCCTTCGTGGCGGGCGGGGTCGGCCATGTAGTCGGCGATGCCCAGTTGGGCCGGGGTATTGACGGTGAAGACGTTGAACTGGTGCAGCTTTCTGAATTCGGCGCTGAGGGCGGCGGGGGCGACCACATAGCCGATCTTCCAGCCGGTGATGTGGTAGGTCTTGCCGAAGGACGAGACCACCAGGCTACGGGCGGCGAGTTCCGGGTGGCGGCACAGGCTTTCGTGGCGGGCGCTGAAGGCGATGTGTTCGTACACTTCGTCGCTCAGGACGACGATGCCGGTATTGCGCAGGAGGCCGGCCAGGGCTTCCAGGTCGGCGGGGGTCAGCAGGCTGCCGGTGGGGTTGTGGGGGCTGTTGACTACGATCATCCGGGTCCGGGGACTGATCAGCGAAGCCACATGCTCCCAATCCGGCCGGTAATCGGGGAAGCTCAGGCGCGAATGACGCACCCGGCCGCCGACGGTGTCCACAGCCGGCCCGTAGGAGTCGTACACGGGGTCGAAAACGATGACCTCGTCCCCGGGCCCGACAAAGGCGGCGATGGCCGTGAACAAGGCCTGGGTGGCGCCTGCGGTGACGGTAATCTCGCTTTCTGCATCGTACGCGGCGCCGTAGAGGGCGGCGACCTTGGCGGCGATGGCGCTGCGCAGTTCCGGCATGCCAGCCATGGGGGCATATTGGTTGCGGCCGGCCCGCATGTGGCGATGCACGGCGTCGAACAGCTCAGGATCGGCCTGGAAGTCGGGGAACCCCTGGGAGAGGTTCACTGCCCCGCATTCCGCCGCCAGCCGGGACATGACCGTGAAGATGGTGGTACCCAGGGCGGGGAAGCGGGTGGAGACGGGGAAGGGAACTTCGATCATCCTGGAACCCTCGGTTGGACGAGCCCGATGGTGCATTCGGGCGGGTGTCTGGCGCGAAGTGACGACGCGGCAGGCTCATGCCTGCAAGGAGGAGCGACAAAGCGGGGCGTCCGCCCGATGCAGGCGCCCCGCTCGCGGCGCGCTATTGCTTGACGAAGACCACCTGGGAAGGGGTGGGGGCCGGGAATTCCGGCCCGCCCAGGGCTTCGCGGATGACCTTGTTGGTGTCGAAATAGACCTGCCAGTAGTGGTCGTTGTGGCAGTAAGGGCGCACGGCGAGGACGGGGCCGACGAGGTTGAATTCCAGGATTTCGACTTCCACCGCCGGGGAGGCGAGGACGTTGGGGATGGCGGCGATGCGTTCCTTCAGCACCGCCGCGGCCCGGGCGCAGTCGGCGGCGCCGGCCAGTTGGGCCTTGAGATCCACCCGGCGATGGGGATTGACGCTGTAATTCTGGATGGTATCGCCGAAAATCTTGCTGTTGCCCACCAGGGTCATGACGTTGTCCGGGGTGTTGATGGCGGAGGCGAAAAGCCCCACTTCCTTCACCGTTCCGGTCACCCCGGCGACGGTGACGAAATCGCCCACCTTGATGGGCCGCAGGATGATGAGAAAAACCCCGCCGGCGAAATTGGAGAGCAGCCCGGACCAGGCCATGCCGATGGCCACGCCGGCCGCGGCGAAGAGGGCGGCGAAGGTGGTGGTCTGGATGCCGAAGTAGCCGAGGATGCCGACCACCAGCAGGATGTTGAGGGTGACATTGACCACGGTACCCAGATAGCGCATCACCGTGGCGTCCACCTTCTGGCGCTCCAGGGTCGATTGCACGGCCTGGCCCACCAGGCCGATCAGCCAGCGCCCGATGACCCAGAAAGCGATGGCGGCGAGCACTTTGGCGCCGAGGTCGGTGGCGTATTGCAGGGCGATTTCCTGCCAGTGGGCGAGGTCGGTCTGATTCATGGCATTCTCCTTGAGGAATGCACCGATCGATTCCGTTCTTCGTCAGCGCAGCGAAGGGCATTCCCTGCGGGAACGCGGGCTTCGGCAGACTCAGCCCGAACGGTTAAGAACCAAGCGGTGGTTTCTGGGCGGGTTTGGTCGGCCCCCGTGACGGGGGCATGGCAGCAGTTTCACAGACCGCCGCCGCGGCGGCAAGTTCGCGCCGGATGTGCCAGAATCCCGGCCATGAAAATCGACGGCGTTCCCACCCGCAGCCTGCGCGCCCACCCGGCCCTGGGCGTTTTCGACATCATCGACCAGACCCGCCTGCCTCACGGCCTGCACTGGGTGCGCGTCGCCAACCGCGCGGCGGCGGCCCATGCCATTCGGGCCATGCAGGTGCGCGGCGCGCCCCTCATCGGCGTCACCGCGGCCTACGGGCTGGCCGTTTCCCTGGGAGTCGACGCCTCTAACGAATCCCTCGATCAGGCCCTCGCCTTTCTGGGCCGGACGCGGCCCACGGCGGTGAACCTCGCCTGGGCGCTGGCCCGCATGGCCGAGCGCCTGCGGCCCCTGCCCCCGAGCGAGCGAGCCGCCGCCGCCTGGGCCGAGGCGGCCGCCATCGAAGAGGAAGACGTGGCCCAGAACCGGGCCATCGGCGAACACGGCCTCGGGCTGCTGCGCCGCCTGGCACCGCGCCGGGACGGCCGCCTGGAGATCATGACCCACTGCAACGCCGGCTGGCTGGCCACCGTCGATTGGGGCACCGCCCTGGCGCCGGTCTATGCCGCCTTCGACGCCGGGATCGAACTGCACGTCTGGGTTTCCGAGACCCGCCCCCGCAACCAGGGCCTCCTCACTGCCTGGGAACTGGCCCAGCACGGCGTCCCCCACACCGTGGTGGCGGACAACGCCGCCGGACTCCTGATGCGGGAAGGACGGGTGGATGCCGTCATCGTTGGCGCCGACCGCATCGCCGCCAACGGCGACGTCGCCAACAAGGTGGGCACCTATCTGAAGGCCCTCGCCGCGGCGGACAACGGCATCGCCTTTTTCGTCGCTGCCCCCCGTTCCACCCTCGACTTCGCCTGTCCCGAGGGCGCCGCCATCCCCATTGAGGAGCGGGAAGGCGACGAACTGCGCTGCATGGCGGGCTTGGACGAGCGGGGCGCCCCCGTGACCGTGCGCCAACTGGCCGAGGGGGCGGCGGTGAGCAACCCAGCTTTCGACGTCACGCCGGCCCGGCACATCACCGCCATCGTCACCGAACGGGGCGTCGCCGCCGCCAGCCGGGAAGGCCTCACTGCCCTTTACCCCGAGGCTGCGGCATGAGCGATCCCCGCGCCGCCCTCATCGCCACCGCCCGCGCCATGGCCGCCGCGGGGCTCAACAGCGGCACCGCGGGCAACCTCAGCCTGCGCTGCCCGGAGGGCTTCCACATCACCCCCACCGGCATGGCCTACGACCGCCTGGAGCCCGACGACATCCCCTGCATGGGACTGGACGGCAGCGCCCGGGGCCGGCGCCAGCCCTCTTCCGAATGGCGCTTCCACCGCGATCTCTACGCCGCCCGGCCAGAAGCCGGCGCCGTGGTCCACGCCCATTCTCCCTATGCCACCAGCCTGGCCTGCCTGCGGCGGGACATCCCCCCCTTCCATTACATGATCGCCCGCTTCGGCGGCGATACGGTGCGCTGCGCCGCCTACGCCACCTTCGGCACCCAGGCCCTGTCGGACGCCGCCCTCGCCGCCCTGGAAGGCCGCAACGCCTGCCTCCTCGCCAATCACGGCCTGCTCGCCTTCGGCCGCGATCTAAACCATGCCCTGGGGCTGGCCGTGGAACTGGAAGAACTGTGCGGGCAATACTGGCGCGCCAGCCTGCTGGGCGAGCCGGTGCTGCTTTCGGCGCAGGAGATGGCGACGGTGCTGGAAAAGTTCGGCGGGTACGGTCAGCAAGGCTGATGATATATACTTGGTCTATCACTCCCCAAAGGACCACCATGCAGACCGCAAAGCTCTTTCAGAACGGCCGCAGTCAGGCGGTCCGCCTGCCCAAGGCCTTCCGCTTCGAAGGCGTATCGGAAGTCCTTATCGAAAAGGACGGTGATCGGGTCATCCTTTCGCCCGGCAAGCGCGCGTCGATCGAAGGCTTGATCGCTGCCCTGAGCGATTTCGAGTCGTTTCCGGACCGCGAGCAACCTACCCATGCAGACCATCGGGAGTCCTGGTAAGCATGCGTTACATGCTGGATACCAATATCTGTATCTACGCCATCAAGCAACGGCCCCCGTCGGTCATCGCCGCTCTGCGCGCCCATGAGGCAGCGGGGATCGGCATTTCCAGCATCACTGCAGCCGAGCTTCACTTCGGGGTAAGGAAAAGCGGGTCCGAACGCAATCTGGACGCCTTGCGCCGCTTTCTCGAACCGCTCGAGATCGCCGACTTCGATCTCGCCGCCGCCGAGCGCTACGGTGAACTGCGGCAGCGACTGGGAGCCGCCGGAACCGCCATCGGTCCCCTCGACACGCAGATCGCGGCCCACTCCCTGGCCCTCGACATCACTCTCGTCACCAACAACACCCGCGAATTTTCCCGGGTCGCCACGCTGCGTCTGGAAAACTGGGCGTAGGGATTCGCCTTACCCGGCGGCAAGGCGAATCCGCGAGAAGCACCCTTCGGGGCTCAAATCGCCCCCGGCAGGGGCCGGCCCTCGCCGCTGTCCGGTTTTCCGTCGCCGGACTTTCCGCGCAGCATCTGGTGCAGGAATACCTTGCCCTTCCGGTCGAAGGGAAGGCGGCCGTAGCCGGTGATCACGGCGTCGCCTTTCATGCGGTAGTCGAAACTGCCGGCATCGCCACGCAGCGAACCCAGGCGGCGGAGAAAGTCGGCCACGTTGCCGCTGGCCTTGACTTCCACGGTGGTCTCGCCTCGGGCCACCAGCGTCACCGGCTTGTCGCTGACCGCGTGGGCCAGGGGCAGGCCGGCGACCTCCACGTCAAACTCCAGCCGTTCCAGGGGAAGGTCCGTGTCGTTGGGATTACTGACCTTGAGTTTCAGGGTGAAACGCTGTTCGCGCAGGCCGATGGCGTCCAGGCTGATGCCGGTCCACGCCACCGCGGGCGCCTTGGGCAGGGAGACGCAGGCCGTCAGCAGGACGGTTGCAGCCAGGACGAGATGCCTCAAGCCCGACCGCATTCCAACACCTTCAGGAGCGAGGCGGTATCGTCGCGGCCCCAACCCTGCGCCATGAGGGCGTTCAACTGCTGCCCCACGGAGGCCGCCAGGGGCATGGGCACGCCGGCCAGGCGGGCGGCCTCCAGGGCGATGCCGAAATCCTTGTGGTGCAGGCGCGCCTCGATGCCGGCGTCGAAATCCCGCCGCACCATGCGCTCGCCCATCACCTCGAGCACCCGGCTGCCCGCCGAACCACCGGCCAGGGCCTGGCGCACCCGAGCGGGATCGGCGCCCGCGGCGCTGGCCAGATGCAGGGCTTCGGCAGCCGCTTGGATGGCGGCGACCATGATGACCTGGTTGCACACCTTGGCCACCTGGCCGGCACCGCTTGGACCCACATGGACGATGCGCTTGCCCAGGCATTCGAGCAGGGGCCTCACCCGCTCCAGGGCCTTGGCATCGCCGCCGGCCATGATGGCCAGGCTGGCGTCGATGGCCCCCTGCACGCCGCCGGACACCGGCGCGTCTAGAAAGGCCACCCCCCGCCCCGCCAGCCTTTCGGCCAAGCGGCGTGCGGTGTCGGGGGCGATGGTCGAACAATCCACCAGCACCGCTCCCGGCGCCAAGCCGGCCTCCAGTCCCTGGGGGCCGAGAACCAGGCCTTCCACGTCGGGCCCGGCGGTGACCATGGTAAAAACCACCTGGGAGCACCGGCCCAGTTCCGCCGGGGTGGAGCAGAGTGCGGCGCCAGCCGCCACCAGGTCCGCTGCGGTTTCCGGCCGGCGAGCCCACAGGGCCAGACCGTGCCCGGCCCGCAGCAGATGCCCGGCCATGGGGGCGCCCATCACCCCCAGGCCGATGAAGCCGACCTTCATGCCTCCTGACCCGAAAGCCGTTCGAGGAGCTTCAGCACGGCGATGGAGTCCTCCTCCCCGAGGCCGGAGCCGACCATGGCGTTGAACATCTGGGCGGTGGCCGCCGCGCCGGGTAGGCAGAGACCCAACTGGTGGGCGGTCTGCATGACGATATTGAGATCCTTTTCGTGCATCCAGCTCTTGAAGCCGGGCTTGAAATTGCGGTCAAGCATGCGCTGACCGTGGTTTTCGAGAATCTTGGAATACGCGAAGCCACCCAGGAGCGCCTCCCGCACCCGGGCGCCGTCCACGCCGTTCTTGGCGGCGAAGGCCAGGGCTTCCGCCACCGCCAGGACGCCCATGCCAGTGACGATCTGATTGGCCGCCTTGGCCACTTGGCCGGCACCGCTGCCGCCCACATGGACGATGTTCTTACCCATAGCGGCGAAGGCAGGCTGGGCGGTGGCGAAACCCCGGGCGGAACCGCCGACCATGATGGAGAGGGTGCCGGCGATAGCCCCCACTTCGCCCCCGGAGACCGGCGCGTCGAGGAAATCGATCCCCGCCGCCGCCAGACCCAGGCCGATGTCCCGGGCCGCCGCCGGGGCGATGGTGCTCATGTCCACAGCCACCAGCCCGGAGGAGGCGCCCCGGGCGACGCCGGCTTCACCCAGCATGACTTCGGCCACGTCGGGGGCATCGGCGACCATGGAAATGAGCACTTCGCTGTCCCGGGCGACCTCCGCCGGGCTGCCGGCTTCGGCGGCGCCCGCCAGCAGGAGCGGCTGGCGCGATTCCGGACGGCGCGCCCAGACCGTGACAGCATGGCCGGCCTTGAGAAGATTGAGGGCCATGGGTCGCCCCATGATGCCCAGACCGATGAATCCGATACGCATGAGCCGCTCCGCGACAAGCAAAGCCGCAGTTTAACCCGGCCGGTCGCCCACCCAGATGTTGCGGCAATGGGTCTCCCGGATGCGCCAGGCGCAGGCCGCCCCGATCCAGGCGCTGGCCGCCACCAGGAGGAGGCCCCAGCGGAAGCTTTCCGGGGTGTAGTGGCGCACCCCGTCCACCAGAGTGCCCTGCCATTGCCAATCCATCACCACGCCCACCCCGGGCTGCAGGAGGGCAGCGGCGAGAAAGCCACCCATATTGGCCACGGCGGTCGACATACCGGAAAGCAGGGGCGGATTGACCTCCTTGGCGCAGGCCCAGATGAGAGTGAAGCTTGCCGTGGTCAGCCCCATGACGACGAAGAGACCGTAGCTCGCCCACAGGGGCAGGGGCACATTGGCCAGCCAGACCAGCCAGGTGAGGCCGTGCAGATGGGTAGTGACGAGGGTCACCGGCTTGCGCTTGCCCAGGCGGTCCGAAAGGCTGCCGATGAAGAAGGCCCCCACGGCGAAGCTGGCGAAATAGAGCGACAGGTGGGTCGAAGCTTCGGCCCGGGAGAGGCCGTGCACCTGGGTGAGGTAGGGCATGGCCCAGAGGCCGCCGAAGGTGAAGAAACTGCCGCAGACGCCGGTCAGCACGAGGGCCGCGGGCCAGGTGTCCCGATTCCTGAGCACCGCCATCAGGGAACCCAGGACCGCCGTGCGATCGAAGCGGGGCCGTCCCTGGCCGGCGGCGGGCGCCGGGTCGCGGACCAGGAACCAGCAGGCCGCCCCGAGGACGAGGGAGATCCCCCCCACGCCCACGAAGACGCTGCGCCAGCCGGTGGCCTGGGCCAGGGCGGAAAGAGGCGCCCCGGCCAGCACCGACCCCAGATTGCCCACCAGGAGCGCCGCCCCCACCACGGTGGCAAAGCGGTTTTCCTCGAAGGTCAGGGCGATGATCTTCAAGAGGGCGATGAAGGTCACCGACACCCCCAGGCCCACCAGGGTACGGCCCACCAGGGCCATTTCCAGCGTGGGCGCCAGGGCGAAGACCCCGCTGCCCACTCCGCCCACGATGCCCCCCAGAAGCAGGATGCGGCGCGGCCCCAGGGTATCGACCAGGATGCCGGTGGGAATCTGCATCAGCGTATAGACGTAGAAATAGGTCGCCGCCAGCACCCCCATGGAAGCCGCCGTGGTGTGGAAGGCGGCCGCCAGATCGGGGGCCACCCCAGCCGGGGCGAAGCGCTGAAAGAAGGACAGCACGTAGGCGGCGCAGACCACCGCCAGCACGGCCCAGCGGCGGGCGTGGAGATCGCTCATCCTAGAAACCTCGGTTGGACGAGTCCGTTGGTGCGCTCGGGCGGGTGTCTGGCGCGAAGCGACGACGCGGCAGGCTCAACCCTGCAAGGAGGAGCGACAAAGCCAGGCGCCCGCCCGGCTGCGCCAGCGGATTCGTAGCGATGCCACCCGGGAGGTGGGCGCTTCGGCGTCGCGCAGAGCTCCAGGGTACAAAGCATTCCGGGCGTGGGAAAGCGGTCAACTGAGGTTTCTGGGATCATGGCTTGTCCCGCAGCAGGGCGGTCAGCACCGGCGGCGTCACCAGGGTGGTGAGGATGACCATGATGACGATGACCGAGAACATCGCCTCGCTCATCACCCCGAGCTGTTTGCCCACCATGGCGAAAATGAGGCCCACCTCGCCCCGGGGCACCATGCCCCAGCCCACCACCCAGGGGTTATGCCCCTTCCCGGCCGCGAAGCCGGCGGCGATCTTGCCCGCCACGGCGGCGGCGGTGATGCCCAGGGCGACGAGCACCAGTTGCGGGTCGGCCAGGGTTTTCAGATCCACCTGCATGCCGGTGAGGACGAAAAAGACCGGCACGAAGAAATAGCCGATGGGTTCGATCATGTGCTCGTGCTGGTGGCGGGTGTGCTTGCCCAGCACCGCCCGGATCTTTTCGCTCAGGCCGTCCCGGTTTTCGGCCGGCAGCAGGGGCTCGATGTCCTGCACCACCTTGGGAGTCTCGAATTCCTTGAGGAAGATCGGCTCGAAGAGCAGGCCGGCGGCGAAGGCGCCGATGATGGGGGCGAGGCCGATGGCGTGGGCCAGCCAGGCCAGCAAGAGCCCGGTGGCCAGCACCTGGGCGAAGAGCATGGAATGCCCGCTGTCCAGCCGGGCCAGCCAGCGGGAAGAATGGGGCGCGATGGCGCGGCCGACGGCGATGGAACCGCCCAGGAAGAGCACCGCCTCGGCGATGATCCAGGCCACCTCGCCGAAACTCACCGTCCCCGCCTGGACGAGGCTGGAGACCACGGCCAGGATGACCAGACCAAGCACGTCGTCGATTACCGCCGCCCCCAGGACGATGCGCGCCTCGGCCATACCCAGGCGCCCCAGGTCACGGAAGACGCGGCCGGTGATGCCCACCGAAGTCGCCGCCAGGGTGGCGCCGAGGAAGAGATAGGCGTTATCCGACAGGCCCGGCAGCAGGAGCGGCCCCACCCCCCAGGCCCCCAGCAGGAAAGGCAGGGCGATGCCGACGCTGCCCACCAGGGCAGCCTTGCCCCCCACCTTGACCAGATCGCCGAGGCGGGTCTCCAGGCCGATCTGCAAGAGCAGGACGATGACCCCCAGTTCGGCCATGAAGGCGATGATGGGATCCTTGGCCACCGCCCCGAAATAGCTGATGCCGATCAGGGAAAGATTGCCCAGCACCACCCCCAGCAGCAATTCCCCCAGGACGGCGGGAAAGCCCAGGCGCTGCGCCAGGGGTGCGAACAGGCGGGCCGCCATGAGGATGAGGGCGAGCCAGAGCAGGTTTTCGCCCACCACGCCGGAACCGGCGGCGAAGGCCGGCGCGGCGGCCGCCAGGATGCCCCCCGCGATGAGGGCGCGGCGGAGGCCTGCGACGCGGGGGCTGGCGTACCCCGGGCGAGTCATGTTCAGGGGGCCGTGGCAGCGGCGGCCGTCGAGGGCGGGACGGCTTCCTGCTGGCGATGGGGAAGTTCGGGGTGCCAGCCCAGCAGGGCGGCCATGACGGCAAAGCCGACCACGTAGGCCAGGGCCACGTGCCAGCCGTGGCGCAACCAGAGCCCCACCGACTTGGCTTCGGGATACATGTTGGACAGGGCGACGCCGGCGGAAGAACCGAACCAGATCATCGAGCCGCCGAAGCCCACCGCGTAGGCGAGGAAACCCCAGTCGTAGCCCCCCTGCTTCAAGGCCAGCGCCGTGAGGGGAATGTTGTCGAACACGGCGGAGACGAAGCCGAGGCTGAAAGCGGAGAGGAGGGATGCGGGAGGCAGTTCCTCCACCGGCATCATTGAGGCGCAGAGCACCAGGGAGAGCAGGAAGATCGTTCCCAGGGCGGTTTCAGGCATGACCTCCCAATCGGGCCGGCGCAGGGCGACGGTGATCAGGATCGCCACCCAGACGGCGACGCCGATGAAAGGAAAGTGGTCCGCCAGCTGGTTGAAATGGAGGTTGATCACGACGTTGGTGGCGATGGCGAAGACCAGGATCAGGCCGACGATGCCCACCCGCAGCCAGTCGACGCGGGTATGGGCGTGGCTGCCCTTGAGGATGGGCGAATGGGCATGCTGCTGCTTGGCCGCCACCACCCCGGTGATGACCAGGGCCACCGTGGACGCGATGATGGCCTCGAAGACCTGCACCGGGCTCACCCCGGCGATCCACATCATGGTGGTCGTGGTATCGCCCACCACGGACCAGGCGCCGCCGGCGTTGGACGCGGCGACGATGGCGGCCAGGTAACCGATATGGACCTTGGCCCGGAACAACTGGTGGGCCATGGCCCCGCCGATGAGGGCCGCGGCGATGTTATCGAGGAAGCTGGAGATGAACCAGACCATGACCAGGAGGACGAAGGCGCCCTTCCAGTCGTCGGGCAGGAAGCGCGGCAGGATCACCGGCACATGGCTTTTTTCGAAGTGCCGGGCGAGGAGGGCGAAGCCCATCAGGAGGCAGAAGAGGTTGGCCAGCACCACCCATTCGTGGCCCAGGTGGCCGAGAAAGCCTGCGATGCCGGCACCGGTCTTGAAGCCGGTGAAGGCGATCTTGTAGAGGGAAATCGCGGCAAGCCCGGTCAGGGCGACATAGAGGGTGTGGCCATGGAACAGCGCCACCCCCAGGAGCGTCAGGGCGAAAAGGATGAATTCGACAGGGATACCCGCCACGGCCGGTCCTCCAGCCGCGAACGCCGGCAGGGCAAGGCTGCTGGCAACGACGAAGAGTGCAAGGCGAAGGGCGGGCATGGGGACGTCCTGGGCGAAAATGACCGGCCGATTCTAGCATCGGCGCCCCGGGGGCTTCCCTTGTGGAAATCCCCTACACCAGCCGGTCGGCCAGGGCGCCCTCCAGTTCCATGCGGCCGGCGGGGCTGGCCATGGCGATGAGCACGTAGCCGGGCTTGATCAGGTACTCCTTGTCCGGATTGAAGTGCCACTGGCCGTTGCGCTCACGGATGGCGATCAGGACGTAATCGGCGCTGCGCAGGCGGATATCCCCCAGGGGCTTGGGGATGAAGGCGGCGGGCACGGGGATTTCCTCCACCCGCAGGTTTTTTTCCGACTTCAGCATCTCGTCCAGGAAGGAGACCACGTGGGGCCGGATCATGGCCGAGGCGATGCGCATGCCGCCGGTGAAATTGGGGGAGACGATTTCGTCGGCGCCGGCCTTCCTCATCTTTTCGATATTGCGCACTTCCTGGCAGCGGGCGACGACCCGGACCTCGGGCTTGAGCTGCTTCGCCGTGATCACGATCATCAGATTGCGGGAATCGTCGCCGGTGACGGCGAAGACGCCCCGGGCGTGCTCCAGGTTGGCGCGCAGCAGGATTTCATCGTCGCTGGCATCGCCGTGCAGGTAGAGGAGCCCTGGGAAGCGCTCCTTGTATTCCAGCAGGCGGTTGATCTCTTCGTCGATGGCGACGAAATGGCGGTTGGTCGCCTCCAGCTCGCCAGCGACGTTGCGGCCCACCCGCCCGAAGCCGCACAGGAGGTAGTGGCCCTTGAGGCTGCGGATGACTTTGTCCATGCGTTTCCTTTGCAGATTGCCGTTGAGGTCGGTTTCGAGCAGGGCCACGGTGACGATGGAAAAAAGCATCGACAGATTGCCCGCCCCCAGGATGCCCAGCGCGACGGTAAAGCCCCGCGCCATGGGATTGTTCGACATGTCGATGATCTCCCCGAAGCCGATGGTGGCGACGGTGATGAAGGTCATGTAGAAACAGTCGAACCAGGAATAGCGGCCCTCGGTCATCCAGTGATAACCCGCAGTGCCCAGCACATGGACCGCCACCAGGCCCACCAGGGCGTAATTCAACAGGCGAACGATGTAGCTCGCGTGGGTGCGGGCCGAAGCGGTCTGCAAGCCGGCCACCGGCTACTCCTGCACAGGGACCGCGCGGGTAGTGAGGATCACCGCCTTGCCGGAATCCATATTGGCGTGCAGGCCCTCCACCAGGGGCGGGTTGATGGCCGTTTCGGATTCCCAACGGACAAGAAAATTGGCCCCAGACCCCCCCGATTCGTCGTGCAGTTCGACAAAGAGTTCCAGGGTACCCAGGGGTGGCACCACCGCAGGCGCCGCCAGGTAGTCCCGCAGGAAACGTCCCTGGGTGTCGTAGTAGCGTGCCGCCGCCACTTTCATTGGCTGACGGGAATCGGTATTGCGAATACTGACCAGGGCCGACAGCAACACCCGCGACGGCGTGCCGCTGCGCCCGACGTTGCCGTAGAGCAGGTGGGAATAGATCGGCAAGTAGAGGGATTGCCCCCGGGAAGCCGGCCGGGCCTCCTGGGCCAGGGCACCGCCCATCCCCAGCCACAGGGCCAGAATCAACAGTATGAATTTCATGGTGTCTCCCATCGCGCGCTCGGCGGCGCCGGGTGCAGATGATAGCGGGCTGACGGCCGCCCGGGTTGGCCTGAATCAAGGAAGTCCGCAGACCTGCGGGAGAGGCGGCGCCCCAGCAACGGGCGGGATTCGTTCGGGCCTGCCAATCCCGAGCCGGCGCGTCTCCCGCTTGGGCATGTTCACGGTAAGCGACGGGCTGCCGGTTACCGTGAACACGCTCTACCAGTCCGCGTCTTCACAGGGCATCATCGGATGCCCCCGCAGGATGGGCTCCATGAAGATCATCCCGGTCGAGGGCTCGCCGATGCCAGCCTCGTCGTAGATGCGGCGGAAGACGTCGTCCGCCCGCTCGGCCTCGACCAGAACGATGAGCACGTCCTTTTCGTCGAACAGCATCTGATGGGTCAGCACCCTGCGGCTGCCCACGCCCCGGGCATGGTGGTGCGAAACCGACAGCAGCCCCGGACATTCCGCCAGGGCCGCCACCAGGGGCTTGCCGCCGCCGGAACGCAGAATGGCGGTGATGAGCTTCTTCTCGATACCGCGACCGATGTGGGCCAGGACGCTCATCGGACCACCCTCCCGTCGCTGCGCGACACCCTCCCCGAGGGAGGGAGAGCGCCCCCTTCGGGCGGCCGGGCGGGGGCGCTCATCGGACCACCCTCCCGTCGCTGCGCGACACCCTCCCCGGGGGAGGGGAGAGCGCCCCCTTCGGGCGGCCGGGCGGGGGCGCTCATCGCTCGCGGGAGTCCACGTGCAGGCCGAAGCGGGCCGCGATTTCGCGCGGGACGTGGGTCGCCATCTTCTCCAGGGGCGTCATCCACAGGATGCCCATGCCCGGCGTATCCATCTTGGCGCTGACGAAGATGCGCTCGAACACGACGTCGGCCTGATCCGCGGGCACCACGATGTAGATGACTTCCTTGTCCGCATTGACGGTCAGCCCCAGGAGCCCCAGGCGCTTCTGCCGCACCCCGGTGCCGTGGGCGTGGAAGATGGTGGCCCCCTGGGCGCCCGCTTCCTGGGCCGCCTGCACCACGGCATCCGCCGCGCCGCGCTGCACCACGGCCGTAATGAGCACGACGTCCACCAGGACGATGATGTCGCTCATGCCTTCCTCCTTGTCGTCTGCTTGCGGCGGCCCGGCGCATACTGAGCCCACAGGCCCACCGCCAGCACGCTCAGTATCGGCCCCACCGAGCACAGGGCCAGAATTCCGAAGCCCTCCGCCGCGCCTACCGCCGCCCCGAGGCCGACTCCGAGGGCAAGAAGCAGCGGCACCGTCACGGGGCCGGTGGTGACCCCGGCGCTATCCCAGGCCAGGTTCACGTACTCCTCCCGGGCGATGAGGGTCAGCACCAAGGCAAGGCCATAGGCGACGCCGAGAAGCGTGGCCAGGGACAGGTCGAACAAGATGCGGGCCACGCCGGCCGCCGCGCCCAGGCCCACGCCGAGGGCGACGGCGCGGATCAGCAGGCGCTTCTTGAAGGCGCCGTCGGAAATGTTCTCCACCGTGATGCCCATGGCGTTGAGGGCCGGCTCGGCCACCGTGGCGCCGTAGCCGACGCAGAAGGCAAAAATCAGGGTCAGTCCGAGACCCAGGGCGCGGGGATAGAGAGGCGGCGCGCCGCTTTCGCGGTGAGGCGAGAAGGCCCAGGGCACGTTGAGGCCGGCCTGATTGCCCAGTTCCACCAGGCCGGCGGTGAGCCCCAGATTGAAGGCCGCCATGCCCAGCAGGGCTGTCGCCACCCCGTAGAGAAACACGTCGGCCCGCTCCAGGCGCCGCTTCAGGACGAAACGTTGGGTCAGCACCAGCAGCACGACCAGGGGCAGGATGGCGCGCAGGGCGCCGCTCAGTTCGGCCATGGGTGTTTCCCGGTACCAGGGCAGATCGGCCGCCGCCGTCGGCGCCTCGGGGGGAAGATCGGCGCCGAAGATCGCCACGGCCAGCACCGCCGCCACCGGGAAAAGCGAAGCCAGGGTGACGATGCCGAAGCCGGCCAGCGGATTGTCACCCCGGCCGGCGGAGGCGGAAACGCCTATGCCCACCGCCAGCACCAGGGGCACGGTGACCGGTCCGGTGGTGATGCCGCCGCAATCCCAGGCCAGGCCGATCACCCGATCCAGCCCCGGCTGGCTGGCGGCGTAGGCGGTGAGCGCGAGGCAGACCGGGACGATGGCGAGAATGAGGGCCTTGAGCCGCCAGCCGAAGAGGAAGCGCAAGAGACCGACGACCACTGCGACCCCCACCCCGGCCGCCACCGCCAGGACCAGTTCATCCACCCGCGGCCCCAGCAGGGCCTTGAGCAAGGCCGCCCGCTGGGCCGACACCCCCTCGCCTGCAGCTTGCAGGGCGCCGATGGCGGGCTCGGCGAAGGTGGCGGCGACCCCGAGGATGCCGCCGAAGGCCAGGATGGTCAGCACCCCCACCCGCCCGGGCAGCAGGTAGCCGATGTTTTCGGCGAAGGGCATGAGACCGTGCTTCACGCCCTCCATGAAGAGCATCAGCCCCAGGATGACCGCCGCGATGCCCAGGGCGATCTGTTCGGCGTCGCCGGGAAAGGAGCGCAAGGCCAGGGCCTGGAAGGCCACCAGCAGCAGGGCGAGGGGCACCACGGCCCGGGTCTGCTCGAAGAAGCGGACGGAGACGTAGGGCGTCAGCAGGCGGTGGAGGTCGATGGCGCGCAGGCGGCTCTGGACTGGCGCCGCCTCGCGCTCGAAGGCGACGACGTCGTTGTAGCTGATCTGGCGGTGATGGCGGCGTATGGCGCCAAGAAACTGGCCGTAGCGGAGGGTTTTCTGAGGCATGGGAGCGGCGGAGCGGGACGCCCGGATTCTGCCACAGGCCGCGGCGCCGCGTGCCCCCGGGGTCGGTGGCCTCGTGGCCCCCGACGGCGCCCCACAAAAAAAAGACCGGCCGGGATGGGATCCGGCCGGTAAACCCCGGCGGGCGCCGGGGGGAGGAGACATCGGGGGTAGGGGCTCGCACCGCCGTCGCCGAGCCGGCTGCCGGGGGCCTGAAGCCTGCGCGAACGAAGAGGCTGGAGGCGGATCGGCCGGCCGGGCGACGGGGAGCGAACCTGGGCTCAGCCCGCCTTGCCGTTGCGCACGCTGGCGGCGTGGACCGGACCGGAGGCCTTGCGCGCTGCCGGGGCGGCGCTGTGGCCGGTCCAGGCCAGACCACCGGCCAGGGGGATGCCGGCGTCGCGCAGGGTGGCTTCGTAGCTGCCGCTGTCGCGGGTGGAGTGGATGCGGGGCTCGCCGGCAAAGGCGGGGGCGGCGACGAGGAGGGCAGCGAGGGTGACGAGGGTCTTGTTCATGATTGCGAACTCCTTTCGTATCGACGAAGATGAACAGCTTTCCTTGGACCGACCTGGAGGGCGGAGGCCATTCCCGGCGGTCAGTGGGGCCAGAATATCGACTCTGCTGCAACGCAACAAACGGTCATTTCTAAGCCAACGCCTGAGAAAAACTCATCCATGCCGCCCCGCCTGCCCCCCCTCAATGCCCTGCGCGCCTTCGAGGCTGCCGCGCGGCTGTTGAGCTTCAAGGACGCGGCGACGGAGCTCTCGGTGACCCCCACGGCGGTCAGCCACCAGATCAAGCTCCTGGAAGAATTTCTCGACCTGCGCCTCTTTCACCGCCGCACCCGTTCCCTGGAGCTGACGCCCGAAGGGGCGGCCATGCTGCCCAATATCCAGGAGGGCTTCGCCAGCCTCGCTGCCGCCGTCGAGGCCGGCCGGCGCACCGAGAGCGGTGGCGTGGTCACCGTCTGCGCCCCGCCCTCCTTTGCCGCCCGCTGGCTGGTTCCCCGTCTGGCGGGCTTCAATCGCGCCCACCCGGACATCGATCTGCGCCTGTCGAGCAGCACCGCCACCATCGACAGCCGCGACCGCGACGCCCCCGGCGACCTGCGCCCGGCCGCCAGCGAGGCCCCCTACGACCTGACCGTCCGCTTCGGCCGGGGCCGCTACACCGGCCAGACCACCGACCTGCTCTTCACGCCGGCCTACGTCCCCGTGTGCAGCCCCGCCTTGCTGGAGGGCGAGCGTCCCCTGCGGGAACCGGCGGACCTGGCCTGGCACGTCCTGATCCACGATTCCACGGTTCCCGAACTGGAGGAACGTCCAGGCTGGGCACAATGGCTGGAACTCGCCGAGGTGGGCGGTCTGGCGCCACAGGTGCGGGGTGTCCATTTCGAGGATGGCGCCCTGGCCCTGGCGGCCGCCGTGGCTGGACATGGCATCGCCCTGGCCGCCCGCCCCATGGTGAGCGCCGACGTGGCCGGGGGCCGCCTGGTGATTCCTTTCGACCTTTCGATCCCCTCGCGCTACGCCTATTACGTCGCCACCCCGGCGGCCACCACTGAGCGGCCCACGGTGCAGGCCCTCAGGGCCTGGCTGGTGCGGGAAGCCGCCCGGGAGCGGGCCTCGGGCTGGAGCCGTGCCGCCCGGGGCGGCAAGAAACCCTCCGCTGCAGCGCCTTGAGCAGGACGCCCCCCTGCCCCTCCTGCCGCCAGCCCATGCTGGCCAGGCGCTTTCCCCGCCACAGCCACGGCGAGGTGGAACTCGACTTCTGCTTCCCGTGCCAGGGCATCTGGTTCGACGAGATGGAGAGCGTGCAGATCGCTCCCGGCGGCGTCATCGAGCTTTTCAAACTGATCCATGAGCAGCGGGACGCCCAGCACCAGCCCCTGGCCGACCTCCTGGCCTGCCCCCGCTGCGGCGACCGACTGCTGCAGGGCCTCGACGTCGCCCGTCATGGCGGGCGCTTCAACTACCACCGCTGCCTGCAAAAGCATGGCCGCTTCGTCACCTTCGCCCAGTTCATGACCGAGAAGGGCTTCGTGCGCCAGTTGAATCCCGTCGAAGTGAAAGAACTCGCCGCCCGCATCGGCACGGTGCGCTGCACGGGCTGCGGCGCACCAGTGGACATTCGCCAGGACGCCGCCTGCGGCCACTGCCGCGCCCCCATCGCCATCCTCGACCCCCAGGCGGTGGAGGATGCCCTGGCCCGCTACCGGAACGCCGAAGTCCGCCGCAGCGCATCCCCCGACGTGGAGCGCATGGCCGACGCCCTGCTGGCACAAGAAAAGGAACGCTCAAGGCGCCAGCGGAAAAAGCGCAGCGAGACGCCCCTGGATATGGATGTCGCCGACCTGCTCCTGTCCGGCGCCGAACTGGTCTGGAGTCTGCTGCGCAAGTAGGGGGAACCGGGGTGGATTGCCTGCCTTGTTCTATCGGGAACGCCGCAATTCCCGTCCTCCACGGTCTGGCCGCTTTTTTGAACCCGTGGGTTTGTTCGCAACTCCCCGGTCGAGTCGCTTTTCTGAACCCATGGGTTTCATCGCAACTCCCCGGTACGCCCGCTTTTCTGAACCCATGGGTCGGAGGCCCCCTGCGGGGGCTTCCCTGCGCTACTCGGGGGCTTGGGCGGCTCGCTAAACTCGCCCCCTGTGGGGGCTCAGACAACGCGAGCCCACTTCCCCCAATCCCCCTGCGTTGCTCGGCTCCTCTCAAGGGGCCCAAGAGCGGCCGGGCTGAACGGCCGTACCCCTTCAAGCCCATCGTCCGTACGGGGCCAGCCAAAACAGCCGACCCGTTCCCAAAGCCCGGACGCCCTTCCCCCCATGGAAGACGCTGAGCAACGCAGGGCTTCCGGGGGCTTTCGGGTCGCGTTGTCCGAGCCGCAGGCGAGTTTAGCGACCCGCCCGGAAGCCCGAGTAGCGCAAGGAACCGGGCGAAGCCCGGCGTCGACCCTGGGGTCGCCTTCTTTTTGGTGACTTTTTCTTGGCGAAGCAAGAAAAAGTTACACGCCCTCAAGGCGGAACCCCAGGGTTCAGCCAACCCGACTGCTTCCGGAGAAGCGGGGCCATTCGTTGCCTCCCCGGTCGAGCCGCTTTGCTCAACCCGTGGTTTCTGCGCCCGATACGCGGGCGACCTTTCTTCCCGGCTGGTGAGAAGAGCCTAGGCAAAGGCTGTGCTCTCCCCCGCCAATTACCAAGCCAATCACTGGGGCGAATCGATGACGAGGGTCACCGGCCCGTCGTTCACCAGGCTCACCGCCATGTCGGCGCCGAATACCCCGGTGGGTACGGGCCTGCCCAGGGACGCGGCGAGTTTCGCCACGAAGCGCTCGAACAGCGGCTGCGACACCACCCCCGGCGCTGCCCGGCTCCAGGAGGGGCGATTGCCCTTCCTGACCGAGGCGAGGAGGGTGAACTGGGAAACGGCCAGAACCTCGCCACCCACCTCCTGCACGCTGCGGTTCATGACCCCCTCTGCGTCGGCGAAAAGGCGCGTGCGCACGATCTTGCCCGCCATCCAGTCCAGGTCGGCTTCCGTATCCGCTACCTCGAAGCCCGCCAGAACCAGGAGCCCCGGCCCGATGGCGCCGGTCACCGCCCCCGCCACTTCGACCCGGGCTTCCCGCACCCGCTGGAGCACGACTCTCACGGCCGCTCCCCGGCTTCATCCTGCCGCGCCGCCTGGAGTTTGCGATACAGCGTGCGCAGGCTGAGTCCCAGCCCCGCCGCCAGGGCGGCCATGTCTCCCGGATGGCGCCCGACAGCCCAGCGCAGGTAGGTGGCTTCCACCTCGGCCAGGGGGCGCAGGCTGCCCAGGCGAAAGTCGGTGTCCGGGAGCGGTACGGCGGCCGGGGTCACGCTTTCGTCCGCGGCGTCGGCCAATACGGCGGCTTCGATGACCTCCCCATCCACCAGGAGGGTCGCCCGCTCGATGAGGTTGCGCAATTCGCGGATGTTGCCCACGTAGGGGCGATGGGCCAGCCACTCCAGGGCCTGGGGCGAAAAACGGCGCCCCGGGCGGCGATCGACCCGCTCCAGCAGAGATACCGCGAGGAGGGGAATGTCCTCGGGCCGCTCGTGCAGGGCGGGCGTGCGGATGGGAAAGACATTCACCCTGTAGTAGAGATCCTGGCGGAAGGCGCCCTGGCGCACCATGGCGGCAAGATCCCGGTGAGTGGCGGCCACTAGGCGGAAGTCGGCCCGCAGAGCGTCCAGCCCGCCCACCCGCCGGTAGGTCCCTGTTTCAAGGAGACGCAGGAGCTTGACCTGGAGCGCCAGGGGCAACTCGCCCACCTCGTCCAGGAACAGGGTGCCGCCGCTGGCCGCTTCGACCAGGCCCTGCTTGCGGTGGGCGGCACCGGTGAAAGCGCCTCTCTCGTAGCCGAAGAGTTCGCTTTCGAACAGGGTTTCGGTGAGGCCGGCACAGTCCACGGCGACGAAAGGCCCCTTGGCGCGGGGACTGGCTTCGTGGATGGCCCTCGCCACGAGTTCCTTGCCGGTTCCGGTTTCGCCGAGGAGGAGCACGGCGGCATTGGCGCCCGCCACCCGCAGCACCCGCTCCAGCATGCGCTGGAAGGCCGGTGCCCGTCCCACCAGGCCCTGGGCGGCTGGCCGGGTGCTGGCCTGACGGACGAGGCGCAGCGTCTCGACGAAATACGCCACTTTGCCGTCACCGCCGCGAATCGGATCGGTCTCCACGTCGACGTGCTCCTCGCCCCGCGGAGTATGGTGCAGGTGCAGCACCCGCTGGGTGGTGCCGGTTTCCAGACTGAGCTTCAGGGGGCAAGACTCGCCCGCCTGGTCGCAGGGGACGGAAAAGTGGTGGGAGACTTCGTAGCAGGTGCGCCCACGGATCGGCTGGCCCCCGCCGAATTCCCGGGCGTAGGCCCGGTTGGCACCGACGATGCGGTAGTCAGCATCCATGACGATGCGCGGCTCGGGTAGATCCTCGAGACTGGCGAGGAGGTCGGTGAGGGAGACGGCGGCCATGGCCATATTGTCATTGTTGGCATGCCGCCACGTCAATATTGGCATGCTGTCCGGGGCGGCGGCCAGCCCGGCGTAAAACGAATCTCGCCACACCACTGAATAAAAAGGGAAATCCAGCACCGACAGCACTGGCACGGGAATTGTATATACCCCCCCGGAAGCGTGCTGCTTGCGTTGGGTCTCCGAGCATTCCCGCCACTCGGAAGCCTGGCCTAAAGGTGCTTCGCCGCACCGGGAGATTCCCCGACAGAGCCTCCCGGCCGCGCCCCCTCGCTTAGCGCGAATCGCGGCATTGCGCGGCAGCCCCGGGGCGGTTCGCTTCCACCTCAGACATGCCGAACCCATGCCCACCCCTGCGCCTTCGCCCCCCGCCACCGTCCCCCCTCTGCTGCGGCAGTTCGCCGACCGGCCAAGCGGAACGCTGTCCTACCTCATCGCCTGCCCGGTACAACGGGTGGCCCTGCTGCTGGACCCGGTGGCCGCCGACGCGCCCCTCTACCTGGGGGTCGCCGAAGAAACGGGGTGGCGCATCGATGCCGTGCTGGAAACCCACCGCCCTTCCGACCACACCAGCGCCGCCGCGGTGCTGCGCGAGGCGACCGGCGCGCTGATCCTGGCCGGACGCGATTCCGGACTCGACGTCGACCGCTTGCTGGACGACGGCGAGGTGCTGCGCCTGGGATGCCTGAGGCCTCGGGTGGTGCACACCCCCGGCCATACCCGCGGATGCGTCAGTCTGGCCCTGGGCGAACGCTGGTTTACCGGCGACTGCCTGGCCCTGGGCGACGGCGGCCCCACCGACGAGCCGGACAGCGACCCTGCCACCCTCTACGACACGGTACGCCGCGTCTTCGTGCCGCTTCCCGACGAAACCCTGCTCTACCCAGGCCATTTGCGTGGCGCGCGCCGGGTGGGCTGCATTGGTGAGGAGCGGGGCCGCAATCCGCTCTTTTCCGGCCTGAGCCGCGACGAATTCGTCGCCCGCCGGGAAGCCGGGCGGTAACCGCCGCAAAAGACCGCTGCCATATCCCGCCCAGACTTCCAACGCTTCCCTTCCCTTTCCCCGAGGACCGATCCGTGACCGACCCCAGCGATTCCGCCCTGGCCGCACAGCCCCCAGCCACCGTTTCCCTCTACGAAAAGCACAAGAAAATCTACGCCCGCCGGGTGCGGGGCGGCTTCGACAACGGGCGCATCGCCCTGGTCCTCCTCACCCAGGCCATCTTCTACGGCGGCCTCTGGCTGCCTTGGAACGACCGCCAAGCCCTGCTGTTTCATCTGGTGGAGCGCAAGTTTTATCTCTTCGGACTCATTCTCTGGCCCCAGGACGTCATCTACCTGGCCATCCTGCTCATCATCTCGGCCTACGGGCTCTTCCTGGTCACTGCCATCGCCGGCCGGCTGTTCTGCGGCTACGCCTGCCCCCAGACGGTCTACACGGAAATATTCATGTGGATCGAGAACTGGATCGAGGGGGAGCGCAACGCCCGCATGAAACTCGACCGGGAACCGTGGAGCCCGGCCAAGGGGCGCAAGAAGATCGCCAAGCACGTCCTGTGGGCCCTGCTCGCCCTGTGGACCGGCTTCACCCTGGTGGGGTACTTCACACCGGTGCACGAGTTGTGGACCTCGCTGTGGAGCGCCTCCCTGGGCCCCTGGGAAAGCTTCTGGATCTTCTTCTACGCCGGTTTCACCTACCTGATGGCCGGCAGCCTGCGGGAACAAGTGTGCAAGTACATGTGCCCTTACGCCCGCTTCCAAAGCGTGATGTTCGACCCCGACACCCTCATCGTCACCTACGACCCCGAGCGCGGCGAACCCCGGGGCGCCCGTAAGAAGGGCGTGGATCCCCGCGCCGCCGGCCTGGGAGACTGCGTCGACTGCGGCGTCTGTATCCAGGTCTGCCCCACGGGCATCGACATCCGCAAGGGACTCCAGTACGAATGCATCGGCTGCGCCGCCTGCGTGGACGGCTGCGACCAGATCATGGACAAGCTGGGCGCGCCGAGGGGCCTCATCCGCTATTCGACCGAAAACGCCATGCAGCGGGGCCTCGGCCGGCAGGAAATCATCGCCCACATCCTGCGCCCCCGCATCCTGCTCTACACGGCCATCCTGATCCTCATCACCGGCGCCGCCACCTGGTTCCTGGCCCATCGCCCGCCCCTCAAGGTGGACGTCATCCGCGACCGCGCCACCCTGACCCGGGAAGCGGACGATGGCAATATCGAAAACGTCTTCACCCTGCACTTCATGAATACCGAGGAACGGGCCCGCCGCTACCGCGTCTCCGTCAGCGGCCTGGAGGGCATTCACCTCGCCGGGCCGGCGGAGGTCGATCTGGCCCCCAGCTCGGCCCTGGCCGTCACCGCCCAGGTCCGCACCCCGCCGCAATCAGGCCAAGCGGGCGCCAACCCCATCCGTTTCCACATCGAGGCCAGCGACGATGCGAGCGTGCGCTTGAGCGAGAAGGCGTCGTTCATGTTGCCGCGCTGAGGGGCCGCCGGCCATGTCCCCCGGCCCTCCGGCCGGGGCCTTCCCGGTTAGAATCCAGGGCATCGCTCCCGCCCTGCCGCCATGCAAGATCCTCTCTGCCACAGCCCCATCGCCCACGGCGGCTCCCCGGTCGCCGAAAGCCGCACCCGGCGGGTGTTTCTGCTCACCGCTGCGACCATGGTGCTGGAGATCGCGGTGGGCTGGTGGTCGGGCTCCATGGCGCTGCTGGCCGATGGCTGGCACATGGGTTCCCACGTCCTCGCCCTGGGACTCGCCTGGGGGGCCTATGTCCTGGCCCGCCGCCACGCGGGCGATGGTCGCTTTGCCTTCGGCACCTGGAAGATCGAGGTCCTGGGAGGCTACACCAGTGCCCTGCTCCTGCTCGCCATCGCCGCCCTGATGGCGGTGGAATCGGTGGCGCGCCTGCTCTCCCCCGTCGCCGTGGCCTACGACCAGGCCCTGGCGGTCGCGGCCTTGGGCTTGGCGGTCAATCTGCTGTCCGCCTGGTGGCTGCACGCACCGGACCACGACCCTCACGCGCAGGGCCACGCCCATGCCCATGAACATGGCCACCCCCACGCCCACGACCTCAACCTGCGGGCCGCCTACCTGCACGTGCTGACCGACGCCGCCACCTCGGTCCTGGCCATCGTCGCCCTGCTTTCGGGCAAGTACCTCGCGCTGGCCTGGATGGATCCGGCCATCGGACTGGCGGGCGCCGTCGTCGTCGCCCTGTGGGCGCTGGGCCTGGTGCGCGATACGGCCACCGCCCTCCTTGACGCCGCCCCCTCAGCCAGCCTGGTCGAGACCGTGCGCGGCGCGGTCGCCATCCATGCCCCGTCCCTGGTCATCGCCGACCTCCACGTCTGGCGGGTCGGCCACGGCAGCCACGCCTGTATCGTCGCCCTGGAAGGCAGTGGAGAGCACGATCTCCGCGGCCTGAGGCGTGCCCTGGAAGGGATCGAGGGCATCATTCACCTGACGGTGGAGCGTCGCCCCGACTGAGAGACCGTGAATAAATCTACTGCGCCGCCCGATTGCTTCCTTGGGCAGTGCTCGCTCCTCACCTATCGATCCGATATGTCTCGTCGCAGCGCTCCGTCCACCTCCCACTCGGGCCGCTCGCTACGATTTCTTCACGGCCTCTGAGCCTTCTCCGACGCCCGCGGCCCGCGAGGGCAAGAAGCAGGGGGCAAGCGATCAGGCGGGAGTTGCCCGGCCGAAAAAGCGCAGCACTTCCTTCGCCACGGCGGCCGGCTCCTCCTCGGGCAGGAAATGGCCGCAGGGCAGGCCCGTACCCGAGACTTCGGCCGCCTTTTCCCGCCACAGGGCGAGGACGTCGTAATTGCGCCCGACGAAGCCCTTGGCCCCCCACAGCACCAGCAACGGGCAGCGGATACGCCGCCCGGCGTCTTCCGCGTCGTGGACCAGGTCGATGCCGGCGGCGGCGCGATAGTCGTCGCAACTGGCGCGGATCGCTTCCGGGTCGGAAAAGCAGCGTACGTATTCGGCCACCACCTCCGGCTCGAAGGCGGCCTCGTTGCCCATGCTCCAGCGGGAGAGGCAGCCCTTGAGCCAGCTGGCGGGGTCCGGCGCGATCATGCGCTCGGGCAGCGGCGCCGGCTGGATGAGGAAAAACCAGTGGAAATACGCCGTCGCCAGTGCCTTGTCGGTGAGGGCGAAGGTCGTCGCCGTGGGCACGATGTCCATGACCGAAGCCGCCAGGACGCGCTCGGGGAAGTCGAGGCACAGGCGGTGGGCCACTCGGGCGCCGCGGTCGTGGCCGGCGAGGTGGAAGCGGGGGTAGCCGAGGACATCCATCAACTGCGCCAGGTCCCGGCCCATGGCGCGCTTGGACTGGTTGGCACAATCCGGCTCGGAAGGCGGTTTGCCGGAATCGCCGTAGCCCCGCAGATCCGGCATCACCAGGGAAAAATCCGCCTCCAGGCGCGGGGCCAGCTTGTGCCACAAGACGTGGGTCTCGGGGTAGCCGTGCAGGAGCAGCAGGGGCGGCCTCCCCTCGTTGCGCCGCAGGCGCACCCGCAGGAAAGTTTCCCCAACCTGCACGGTACGAAGCTCGTAGCTGGCATCGAACATGGCGCCCTCCAAGTTATAAGGGGGATGATAAGGCCCCCAGGCTCAAAGAGCCCGGACCGCCTCCCAGGACAACAGCGCCTGCTTGCGCGGCAGCCCCCAGCGATAGCCCCCCAGTCCGCCGGTTTCGCGGATGACGCGGTGACAGGGGATGAGTACGGCCACCGGATTGTGCCCCACCGCCCGTCCCACTGCCCGGGCGGCCCCAGGCCTGCCCAGGGCAGACGCCAAGTGCCCGTAGCTGGCCAGCGCCCCGGGAGGCAAGGCGATCAAGGCCTTCCAAACGGCGATCTGGAACGACGTACCCGCCACGCACAAGGGCAGGGGGCGCCCTTCGCCCCCGGCGCCGACCATGGCCCGCTCGACCCGCTCGACTTTCTCCCGGGGCGCCGACCGCAGGGTGGCCCGGGGCCAGCGCCGGGCAAGGCACTGCGGCGCCTCGTCCTGCTCGCCAGGAGCGAGGAATTCGAGGCAGCACAGACCCCGCGGGCTGAATCCCACCAGGGCCGGGCCGAAGGGCGTGGAGGCAATGCCGTACTCCAGGGTCAGCCCGGCGCCGCCGGCGCGGACCTCGCCAGGGCTCATGGCCTCCAGGCTGACGCAATGATCGTGCAGGCGGGAAGCACCGCTCAATCCCACCGCCGCGGCGACTTCGAGGAGCGGACGCGACGCCTGTAGCAGCCTCTTGGCCCGCTCCACGGTCAGCACTTGAAGAAAGCGCTTGGGGGTCGTCCCCACCCACCGGGAAAACAGCCGCTGGAAGTGCCAGGGACTGAGGTGGACATGGGCCGCGACGGCCTCCAGCCCAGGCTGGTCCTCAACGTGTGCGGCGATGAAGGCGATGGCCCGTACCATGCGTTCGTAGTCGCGATCTGAATCCTGCGGGGCCGCCCCCTGGGACGACGGTTCGGCGGAGCGTGCCATGGCATGTCACTCGACAAATGAGACCTGGTGGTCAGTCAGATAGGTTTGCGTCGATGCCGAGGCTCGCCTCCGCGCCGCGATCGCGCGAAGCGAACCACTACCATAGCCGAAACCACGGCGAGGATGAGCGACGACGGGGATGTGGGGCGGGTCGAACAGTGCTGAACCTCTCTAACCGACTACTGGCCATGGTGGCACCGCCGCCCGCCCGCGTCGACCCGAATCTTGCGCTCTATCTCCGGCGCAGGCCGGGTCGCAGCGCGCGGCTTCACCAGCACTCCGCGCACGGCGCCATCGCACCGCCCGCGCAGGCCAGAGGCCCGCGCGATGCCTTACGTCATATTCACATGCGCATGCAGTCCGGAGAAACTCCAATAAAAATCATCAACATGTCACAGGCCCTGGCACGTGCGCCGGGCCTTGCCTTTCTTGGGAAATCGCATGCCGGGGGACAGCGCCGAGATCAGTCGGGAAGCGCTGGTGTGGTTTTTCGCCAGCCTGTGCGGCCTGTACGCGTGCCTTTCAACGCGGCGCCGCTGCGGAGCGCCCATCGCCGCCCCTGACCCGCGCTACGCTGCACGAAGCGGCCCGGGCCCTGGGTTTCCGCACGAGGCTCGTCCCCAGCGCCGGCCTGAACTGGCAGCGCCTGCCCCTGCCCTATTTCGAGCAGCGTCCCACCAGTACCCTGATGGCGCGCCTGCACGGCGTGGAGACCCTGCGTGAATTCGTCTCCGGCGCCGCCGTCACCCTCCTCCACACCCTGGTCCCCCGGGAAGAGCCGCTGCGGGCGGAGGCCTGCATCAGCAATGAGGGCAGCGGCTTCGTGCACCCGGGGCAGACGGTCCGGCACAAGTTCCCCGCATTTCCCTTACAGAAATACGGCATCGCGGAGGGGAGCGTCAAGCATGTCAGCGCCGAAGCGATTCACCGTGGCATGCCAGCGCGGGCGCTGCCCGCGAGCGCTGTGGTCAATCCCCGTCCTACAAGGCCCTAGCCGCCCTCAATGCCTCGGCGCGGAGGCGCCGGCCAAGCGCACGCCCGAAACATGCGGCCAGAAGGCGTTCAAGCGATTCTCTGATGCGGGGAAGTCCAGGGTGAAAAGCATTGCGCCAGCGAAGTGAACGGTCTGCATTAGCCGCACGCCGAACATCGTTTCTGTCCGCCGACGATCGCTTCTTCCGTGAAACGCTTCCTAATGCTGCTTCCCTAAGAGGCAGACTCTGCAGCACGGCCGCACGACACTCGGGGTTAGGCAAGACCTGAACCCTGGCCATGAAACGAGGGGCAATTCGGACCGGGAAGCCTATTCGATGAACTGGCCGTTGTTATAGGACCGCACCAGCGCCTCGTACTCCGGTTTCGCGCGAATCTCGCCCAGTGCGGTCCAGAAGCACTCGACGAGTTCGGAATTCGCAGTGTAAAAAGGCCTGGCAAACATGACGTAGCCGTAGACCGTTGCGAACGGGGGCGCCAGGCGCTTGATGTGTGCCGCCAGTTGGGGTTCGTTGGCTAATACTTCGTCCACGTTTACGTCGATCGCCACCATCCCCGCGGCGCGCTTTTCCGCCAACATGCGCACCATATTGGGATAATGGGCCGTCTCCAGGGGCTGCAGGCCGGCTTGACCGATCATTTTCACGGCGACGGAACCCTCCTCGACAAGGATATTCTTGTCCGATCCCAGCGCCGTGACTGTCTTTCCATCCCAGCTCAGTTGGCTGTCCGGATGGACGTACAAACCATAGGTATAGGCCGTCATCGCCCTGCGGGAATCGGGAACGCCCTTCTTCATCGGGTAGGCGCCGTAAGCCGTCCGTTCCTCGGAATAGGAAGAATTGAATACGCCCTGAACGTCACCATTCTTGACCAACTCCAGTGCGCGCGCCCAAGGTACGGGAGCGAAATTGACATTGACGCCGCACTGCCTGCCCGCGCTGCGCAGAATCTCCACGCGAAAACCCGGGCGTTCTGGGGTGTCGATCCGGCCGTCCGGGCGCACTGCCGGAATTCTGGTCGGCGTGGTGGCGAGGGTGATGCTCTTGACTTTGCCGCTTTCGGCGATTGCGACCTCTGCAATGGCAGACATCGTCAGTGCGGCCACCAGAACCGCAACCATCTGGAGCTTGTGTCTTTTTTGCTTCATGAGCGACAACTCCGGCCGAGTATGGGAGAAAATGGTACCGGGTTTTGCGATCCACGCAAATCATTCCGGTGTCGTATTCCGCTTCTCCACTGGAGGCGTCAATATGGTCGAGCAGTCGCAGGACGCGATACTCCGGAAGAGCGGAGGGGTAGCCGAGGAACTGCTGCAATTTCAGCTCCCCGTGGTTATCGCGGCCATGGTCGCCGTATTTGCCCTGCTCGAATTCGGCTTCTACCGTGTCCAAATAGCGGCGCTCGAAAGCAGCGTCGACAGCCTGCTCCAACTCCAGACGGCCCCAGCCAGCAATGCACTCTGGGAAGTCGACGAAGAGCAATTGCAACGGGTCGTCGATAGTCTCGCCCAGTCGCCCAATGTCGAATCGGCAATTGTCACCGATACGCGGGGCAAAGTGCGGGCCCAGGCCGGGCGCGTCGACGCCCCCCTGGAATCTCCCAAGCTGCTTGGCGTCGGCAAGCTCGCTCACGAAGGGGTTCCTTTGGGCGAGTTGCGCATCACGCTGCATACGCGCGGCGTCACCGGGCAGCTCCACGATCATCTGCCAAAAAATGTCGCAGTTCTGGCGGTCGCGCTGACCGCGGTGATCCTGGGGGTCGCACTCGCTTCGCGCCGTGTCATCAAGCGCCCCCTGGCGCTGCTGTCCACGGGAATCGCACAGGCCAGGGAAAGAGCTCTGCCCGAACCCATCCCCTGGAGCAGCGACGATGAATTGGGCGACGTCGTTGCCGCGTTCAACGACTTGCAGGCGACCCGGGCGGCGGCCGAAGCCGAGGTCGAACGCGTGCATGCGAATCTGCAGCGGCTCGTTGCCGAGCGAACTGCCGACTTATCCGTCGCCAAGGAAGCCGCCGAAGCCGCCAACCGGGCGAAAAGCACTTTCCTCGCCAACATGAGCCACGAACTGCGCACCCCCATGAATGCCATCATGGGGATGACTTCCCTGGCGATGCGGCGGGCGAGCGATGCCCAACAGAAAGAACAACTCGACAAGGTGCTCAAGGCATCCCATCACTTGCTTGCCGTGATCAATGACATTCTCGACATCTCCAAGATCGAGGCCGAACGACTGACGCTGGAATGTACGAATTTCAAGCTCGCCGAAGTGCTGAGCGATCTGATGAATCTCATCAGCCAGAACGCGAAAGACAAAGGTCTAAACCTGCGACTCACCCAACCCGCAGGCCTGTCGGCCACTCCGTTCATGGGCGACCCCGTGCGCTTAGGCCAGATTCTCCTCAACCTCGCCAGCAACGCCATCAAATTCACCCCCGCCGGCACCGTAACCCTGCGCTGCCACATCGCCGAGGACAATGCGGACAATCTCCTGCTGCGCTGGGAAGTTCAGGATACCGGTATCGGCATCCCGGCGGAAAGCCTGCCGCGCCTCTTTACCGCCTTCGAGCAAGCAGATGGCTCGACGACCCGCAATTACGGCGGCACCGGACTGGGACTTGCGATCAGCAAACGCCTTGTTGAATTGATGGGCGGCCAGATTGGGGTGGTGAGCGAACCGGGCCAGGGCAGCACCTTCTGGTTCACCGTGAGGCTGAAGAAAGCGGCGGCCGAAGTCGCCGTCCCGCCACAAGAGACTGCGGACTACAGTTCCGCCGGCGAAGCGCTGCTCAACGCCCATGCCGGGGCGCGCATTCTTTTGGCCGAGGACGAACCGATCAATCAGGAAGTATCGCGGGAACTTCTCTCGGAAGCCGGGTTGTGGGTGGATATCGCAAATGACGGAAAGGAAGCCGTCGCGCTGGCTCGCAGATTCAACTACGACCTGATCCTCTTGGACATGCAGATGCCTCACCTGAACGGTGTGGATGCCTCCCGGGAGATTCGCCAGGAGTCGCTCAATACCGAGACGCCCATCCTGGCCATGACGGCAAACACCTTCGAAGAAGACCGGCGCGCCTGCTTCGCCGCCGGCATGAGCGATTTCATTGCCAAGCCGGTGGCTCCGGAGGAATTGTACGAAACGCTACTGCGCTGGTTGGGAGAACGTCACAGCTCGATCTCGTGAGGGCAGCGGCAGTTTAGCCAAAGGCCTTGTTGCACCTCGACATACGTTTGCGATCGCGATGTCGGCCGTTATCCGGAAGCAGATAGAAGCAAGTCCTCATCCCACCCTGGACTCCAAATAACGCTTCAGCGCTGCCAGTCGTCGACCGCTTTCCCACGAGAAATAGGCAAGCATCACCGGTTCAAGCCATCGCCAGCCCGGGTGCGCTTGAATTTGATAACGAAAGCGAGCCTCGACCAAGCCTTCACCGACAGGCACGAAGCACCAACTACCGGCAAACAAGTTCAAGTACCAAGGCGCCGGCGCAGCGCGTATCGCCGCCCGCTCCGGCGGAAGCCAGGAAACATATTCAATCTTCATCTGCACGCCATGCCACGCGACCACGGTGAACACTGCTCCCTTACCCGCAATTGCGCCACCTGGGTAGTCCTTGCGCCGAGACGAAAAAGGATCCCAGTGCCGACGGAGTTGATAGTCCTGCGACACTTCGAACGCTCTCGCTTGGCTACATCGGATTTGGCTGCGCCGCTCAACGATGGGCATCTTGAATCCCTCCTGAATCCGGCAGCAGCCAACCCAGGTAATGAAGCAGGGGAAAGATGCGCCTGCCCAAGCGGAAGCCTATGGACACATCGAAATGGAAGGACCCTCCGTTTTCCCATTCCTTTCCTTCTACCGCCAGCCCAACGCAGGTAGGCAGGGGCAGCCCGAGAAATCTGGTCGCCCGACTGCGCAAGACAAGCCCCCCGTCCTGCACCGTACAAGCCAGGTCCAGCCCCCACGGCCCAGCGATTTCGTGGAGGCCACGGCGGCTGAGTCTTTGGTCTGAGCGCATGCTGCGGCCGGCAAACGAACGGAACCAGATTTCAGTCTGTCCGCGCAATTCGACCATGACCTCCAGGGGAATATCACTTCCCGCGCGCGGCAGGTTCGTCAGGCGCAAGAGGAATTGCAGCATCGGGCTTGCACTCCAGACGACCGCGGAACGACCGCGCCAACACCGCCCTGTGCGGAGATGAAAATGCTGTACCAGGGCCGGAAGTTGCGAAAAGTCTTCTTTCAGCAGGCGCGAATAAAGAACGTCCATGGCGGCATCTCAAACCAGATCGCGCAACGCGTCGTCCAACGCCGGATAGGCGTAGACAAATCCTGCTGCCTGCAATCGCTCCGGCACCACCCACTGGCCATCGACAAACAGCTGCGCCATTTCGCCGGCGAGCCAGCGTATGAGCGAGACGGGAACGTGAAACCACACCGGACGATGCAACAGCCTGCCGACCCGACGGGCAAACTCCGCCTGCGGAAGTGCATCCGGCGCAACCGCGTTGTAGGGACCTTGCATTGTGTCGTCACACAAGGCTTTGGCGATGAGCGACAACACGTCGTCGCGATGGATCCAACTCATGATCTGCCGGCCATCGCCCAATTTGCCACCGCAGCCGAAGTAATGCGGCAACAGCAATGGCGGAAGGGCGCCGCCGGGGCCGAACACCAAGCCGAGGCGCAAGTTCACTTGCCGTAAACCATAGCGCTGGGCGTTGGCAGCAAGCGACTCCCAGTTCGCGCACAGATCGCTCATGAAGCCGCTTCCGCGCGAGGCTGCTTCGCTCAGCTTTTCATCCGCAGAACGCACGCCGTAATATCCGATGGCCGACGCCTGCACCCACACGGTAGGACGATGGTGGGCACGGCTCAGCCAGTCAAGAAGCGCCTCTGTCGTCTCCACGCGGCTCGCAAGCAGGGCTGCCTTGCGCCTATCGCTCCAGCGAGGCCCAACGACCGGTGCTCCGGCGAGGTTAATGACGGTGTCGAACCGCTCGCAATCCGATAGTCTGTCCAGCGCGCGGACACAGGCGGCGCGTCCGGCGAAGAGATAGGCAGCGCGCAAGGGATCACGGGTGAGGACGGTCACGGAATGGCCGGCATCGAGCAGTTGATTCACGAGTACTGCGCCGATGAAGCCTGTTCCCCCAGTGACCAGCAGGCGCTGATGGGGAATCTCGGCGAAGGGATTGGGCCTGAGCGGCAGGCGGCCGAGGCGAGCTGCGGTGATGCCATCGCGGACACCGGAAACTGCAACCCCTAGCGCGAACAGGGTCAGCACCCAGCCACGCCCGCCGAAATCGGCGCTCACCAGGGTTGTGGGCAGCGCGAGCCATTGCCCTAGTTGCCAGGCATAGAGGCCGAACAAGGCACCGCCGTTGATTGCCAATAAGGTGTGCAAGATGCGTTCGCTGGCAGGCAGTTTTCGGCTTTGATCTTCCACGACAAAATCCCAAAGCGTGAGGATGACTTCCACAATGACCAGCGCGGCCATCGCGAGCGCCCAGACGCCATGGAATTCGAGATGCGCAATGGCGGCGAAGACGATTCCGTATAGAACTGCCCTTACGGCGTGGATACCCAGTTCCTTGCGCGCGGCAGGGCGCTTGGGGAGAGCCTGCGTCAGCTCGTGGTGATAGAGCGTATCGAACGCCCCCATCATTCCTTGGGCGATAAGCAAGTTAAGACTCCATTGGAGTGTCGTGTCCATAGGGGCAAGCTTTCTTGGGAGTAGTCTTACTTAAATCCCCGCAACGCATAAACGACAACCAAGGCCCTGACCTTGTGGATTCCGCGCTCTTCGCACGCCCCTGCTGCAGTGGCAAAGGTAGGCGGGAGTTCGTTGCTGACGATCGATCAGAGCCTTGGTCTGGATATCCATCACTGACGCCGCGAGACGACATTATTCAAACATTTATTTCTGTAAATACAGAAATATAAGGGCAAAAAAATCACGTCCGCCGGGCGGCACAGACGCCGTTCTCGCAGCGATAGCCCAGCACCCGGCTGGCGCGATAACGGTTGCGCGCAAACCACCGATAGATCGATCGCCAGAATGGTTTGGTCGCTTCCACCTTGAGTGGCCAGACGAGCCAACTGCGGCCAATCAGCGAGTAAACAACGGCGATACAGTCGATGCCGACCAACATCTGCCCGCTACGATCCACACCATGCAGTTCGGCGTCCATGGCCTCCCAGGTCGTGCCATAGATCGCGGCATCAAAACCAGCCTCGGACATATCCCGGAAAGCGAGTCTGCCTTGCTTGTCCAGTTGTCCGATACGCCGCATTTCGGCCGCGCAGAGCGGACAGCGGCCGTCGAAAAACAAGGTCAGCTCCGTAGGGCTCATGTTCGTTCTCCCGTATCGTCAGGCCCGAAAAATCGTGCAACTTTGCCACCGGTCTTCAGGAACCTTTGCAAGGTTGCGGGCGGCAGGTGCTTGAAATCGTCATAAGTTGCGCTCAGCATCTCGAGGAAACCCAAAACCTGCGCCATCTTGGCGCGGGTAGCGGCTTCGAGCATGGGGTCTTCATCTGCCTCGAGCGCACATTCGCGCAGCACGGTCAGGGTTGGGTCAATTTCGCGCCGTTTGCGCTCTTCGATCACCACCCGAAAGATTTCCCATACATCCTGATGCGCGACAAAGAAATCACGGCGATCGCCCATCAAGTGCGTTGCCTTGGCGAGTCCCCAGCTCTGCAATTCCTTGAGGCTGGTACTGACGTTGGATCGCGCCACACCGAGCGTATCGGCGATGTCTTCGGCAGTCAGCGGCTGGTTGGCGAGGAAGAGCAAGGCATGTATCTGCGCCACGGTACGATTGACCCCCCAGCGGGTCCCCATCTCGCCCCAGTGGAGAACATATTTCTGCATGGTAGGACTGAGTTGCACGGCAGCTCTCTTTCTTTAATTTCTGTTGTTACCGAAATTAAAGACCAGTGCACCGTGGTTGTCAAACCTATTTGTTGCTCTCGTGCCTGATTCAGGCAATCGGAGCGACGCTACCGCATCCTGACCTGAGCACCGCAATCGTCATCGGTCACGCGGCATGGACTGCGGGCTCGGCCGGACAGCATCGCGAATCCTGCTCTGTGCGCAAAGTGTTTAAGCAGGTATTGGCGAGCTCAGGTCTGGCGCCGCTGGTGCGAGATGCCGGCGCCCGGAAGACTCCCGGCCTAAACGGAGTTTGCCCCCTCTCAGGCGCCTTCGCCCTCGTTTTCCCCCGCGACACGACGCGCTTTCGCAGTGCTTTTTGCCGCTGGATTCGCGACGCCGGCCGATTTGGAGAATGCCGAATCGAGACGCTTGAGGTCTGTCGCCATGTCACGCAGTCGCTCCCACATGTCGTGATCGAGCTTGAGCTTGTGGTAAGTGGCATTGACCAGCGGAGCAATCCCTTTCTCATAGGTATCGGCAAGCCGAGACACGATGGTGGAAATCGCCGGCGACTCGGCGACGTCCACGGACACTTGGGCCTGAACGGCGGCAATCGTCGCGCGTAGGGCGCTCAGCTCCTGCTGCCAGTCCGGCGCCCCCGGGGGAGGGCTCGCGAGTTGCCGTCGCACCGCGTCGAGCGTGACGCCGATGTCGGCGAGAAGCGCGGCAATACGCGTCGCACCGTCGCCCTGCGCGCCGCCGAGTTTCTTGTAGCGGCGGTAGTCCTCACAGATCGCAGCCCAACGCGCATTTTCCTCGTCTGTCGGCGCACCGATCAGTTGCGCGAGTTTGAGCAGATTTTCCTCGGCGCCGGTGGTCAGGGTTTGCGCTTCGCCTCGGTAGTGATCACGCAGCAGGTCGTCTATTTCCTGAGGCTCCAGGATCGCGGTGACCTTGGCTGCCAGCTTGGCCATATTGCGGTAGCTGCCCTGCAGTTTGAAGGGCGGCTCCGTCCGATAGTCGTCTTCCTGGGCCGCGGACTGGATATAGGCCTGATTCACCTTGAGCAGCACGTCTCGGACGGTGAAGAGGTGGCGCAGGATACCGATGATCTCGCCGATCTCGGCGGCGCTGTACGCGTGCGAAAACTCGCTGGCCGCAACGTCGGCCCCCTGCGCGAGCCGGAGCAGCCGGTCGATGTCCTTCGGGTCGCAGCTCGTCAGCGCTTGCAGGGCGGGATTCGCCGTCAAGCTGTTTTCGACGTAAGACAAGCTAAATGCGGCTTCGCGGCCGCTGAGAACATCGCCGAGGTTGTAGAAGTCGGCCCGATTGGCCAGCATATCGGGGATCTTGAACGCCTCGCCGGACTCGGTGTAAGGATTGCCCGCCATCACCATGGCAAAGCGCTTGCCACGCAGGTCGTAGTTTCGGGCCTGCCCCTACCGACTCTCCAGCGCCTTCACCGCCGCATACAGCACCCGATTGACCGGCGTTGGGATGCCCAGGACCTCGCCCCGGGCGCAGATGTGGCCATTGAGGTGGTCGATTTCGCTGGGTTTGCCGCGGGCCAGGTCCTGGGCCGTGGACGAAAGCTGGTCGGGCATGGTCTGGGCGATGCGCAGCACCGCCTCCCAGGGATCCCCCGGCACCGTCACCCCATCGGCCGCGGCGACGGCAAGGCATTCCTCCACTACATCGCGCAGCACGGCCTCCACCCCCGGCCCCTGGATAAGCCGGCCATACGGCACCCGGGTGATGGCCGATAGGGCGTTGTAGGCGCAGTTGACGATGAGCTTGGTCCACAGGGCGCCGACTACGTTGGCGGAAATCTCGATCGGCACCCCGGCGGCGGAAAACAGCCGGACCAGTTCGTCTGCGGCCGCCGCCTGCCCGATGACCAGTTCGCCCCGACCGTGATGCTTGACCCAGCCCGGCCCAGCCATTTCGGTGGCGACATAGACCACGGCCGGAATCACTGTGCGCCCGAGGCTGCGCTGCAGCCGCTCGGCGTTGTCCACGCCGTTCTGCAGGCTCAGGACCACGGCATCCGGGGCCAGGCAGGGCGCCAGATCGAACGCCGCCCGTTCGGTATCGGTGGCCTTGACGCAACACAGGACGAGTTGGGCGTCCCGGGCGCCGCTGGCATCCGTCGCTGCTTGGACCGGCACGTGGGTCTGAAAGGACTGGGTATCGAGGAACAGGCCGTCGCGCTGCACCGCCTCCACGTGCCGGAGCCGGCCGATGAGGACCACCCCATGGCCCGCCCGGGCCAGCATGCCGCCGTAGTAGCAGCCGACGGCGCCGGCGCCCATCACCGCAATCTTCATTCGCTTCGCTCCCCGCCGATGTTGCCGGTCAATTCTAGTCGGCACCGGCCTGCTCTTGGCGCAAACTGCGCCCCACACCCTTTTGGCCGGGGCGCCAGCGACGAACCGAGTGCTGCCTTGCGCGCAAGGGCGTGGCACTCGGGCTGCCCATCGCCCGGCACCCAAGGGGTGAGAGACATTTAGCAAAACTCCGCGAGTATCAGGCCGCGGGAGGAGAAGCTGCGGGCGGAGGTCTGGGTGTCCAACGAGGATATCGGCTTCGTGCGCGAGGGGCAGCCGGTGAAGCTGAAATTCGCGGCCTTCCCCTTCCAGAAGTACGGCCTGGCCCAGGGGGTGGTGGAGCACGTCGGTGCCGACGCCACGGAGTCCCAGGGAGCGGGGGAGGCGAATCCCCGCCCGGGGGCCGGCCCGCCGCCGGCCTACAAGGCCCTGGAGCGCATGGATCTTTCCCTGGAGGGGCGGCGCTTCGCCCTGGCCGCCGGCATGCACACCAGCGCGGAGATCCACCTGGGGGACCGGACGGTGCTGGAGTATCTCCTTTCGCCGGTGAGGATGGCCTGGCACGAGGCCGGGCGGGAAAGGTAGGAGGAGGCCGTGGCGAAGCCCGGCCCTAAGGCGCTCATCGATCAAGCACCCCTCCAGCAATGAAAGGCGCCGGCCTGCCCATTTCCCTCCCCCGCATTTCCATTCCCCTGCTTGACCGCCAGCCGGCCGGCGGAAATACTTCCACGCTCATGAAAAAAACCGGCGCCATGCCGGCCACAAAAACACCACCGCGAGGAGCAGGGATGGGGGACAGAACAGGGCCGGTACTCCGGCACATCGCAAGCTTCGGGACTACCGCGCAGCCGGGCGATACGCTTCCCGGGCCGGTGGCGCCGGGCATGACGCTCAATTCTCCGGTGGGGGTTGCCCTGGACCGGGCGGGCAACGTCTGGGTATGCGATACGGGCAACAACCGCCTGCTGGTCTTCGATGCCGACCTGAGCACCCTGCGCCATGTGCTCCACGCGCCGGAAAGCGCGGTGGGGGGCGAGGCGGCGCTGCCCTTCCACATGCCCTTCCATGTCTGCCCCCACCCTGAAAAAAACCGGGTCTTCGTCTCCGACATGGGCAACAGCCGCATCGTGGTCCTCGACCTCACAGAAGGCGCACCGCGCTTTGCAGGAGCCCTGGGCAACACGGCGCAGAAGGGCTTTGCCCCCTTGCAGGATCCCAACGGCCTCACCTTGGTGCGCGGCAAGAAGGGCTTCGAACTCTTCGTGAATGACGAATTTTTCCATAACGCCACGGATCCCCTGCGCAACCGCTGCGTGCGCCTGACGGAAGACGGCCGTTACCTGGGGGAATTCCGCTCGGTCCAGGTGAAGGGCCGGCGGCACGATCTTACCTGGCCCCAGGGGCTCGCCTCCGACGCCAAGGGCCATCTCTACCTCGCCAATACAGGCAATTACGAAATCCTGCGCTGCGCCGCCGACGCGCCGGTCGACGGCGACTACGTGGCCAGCGGGGGCAGCACCCTCATCGCCCACCGCTTCGGCACGCCCCGAGGCCTGGGCATGCTCAACATCATGCGCGACGTGAATGTGGTGGGCGACCGGGTCTTCGTACCGGACCACGTCGCCAACACCATTTCGGTCTATCACACCGACGGCCGCCCCCTGGCCACGGTGGCGGGCCTGCGGGCCGGCTGGCACCACGGCCCCGAGCCGGTCAATTCGCCCAGCGACCCCCTCTACTACTTCCTGGAAGACACGACCCTGGTCAGCCCCTACGTGATCTGCGACGGGGGGGCTCCGGATGTCTTCTTCATCAGCGAGCCCTTCACCTCCCGCATTCTCAAGGTGCGCATCGATTTCTCCCACGGGCCTCGGGCGACGGCGAAACTGATCGCCGCCGTGGGCAAGCGCCGGGACGACCCCGCCAGCGCGAGCAACGAGCAGTTGAACTGCGTCACTTCGGTCATTGCCTTTGCCCAACCGGAATCCAGCCCCGGGGCTGCGGCCAGCCCCGCAGCGGCCTGGCCGGTTTCCGCCAGTGCCGCCCTGGCCGGCCAGTACGACGCCTGGTGGGGGCATCTGACCCGGGCCACCCTGCAACACTCCGGCGGCGCCGACTGGCTGCGCGAGGCCCGCCTGGTGCTCGATGCGGGGAACTGGCGCCTTACCGCCTGCCGCGCCCAGGGCACCGGCTACGTGCCCGACCCGGTTCAGCTCGACGCTTGGTTCCTGGCCGGCAACCTGGGCCTCGCCTCCTTCGTCCCGGACTTTCCCCTGCTCGGGCAATGGGTTCCCGGCACGCCCATCGTCCTGGCCGGCAATTTCGATACCGGAACCATCAGCCTCTACCAGATCGGCCCCCTGGGCAATCTGGTCAATTTCGGCCTGCCCTTCGGCGTCAAGGGCAAGGGGCCGGCCTGCCTGTCCGGTCCCCAGGGCATGGCGGCCTCCGGCGACGGTCATGTCTATATCGCCGACACCCTCAACAACCGCATGGCCCACTGGCAGATTCTGCCCAGCGGCACGGCGCGCCCGATCCGCACCTTCGTCTGGGAGGGCGAAGTGCGGGGCGACTCCCCCTTCACCCCTACCGACGCGGCCCTCGCCGCCGACGGGCGCCTCTACGTGACGGACCAGTTCAACGACCGCATCTGCGTCTTCGACCGTGACGGCCGCTCGCTCTTCAGCTTCGGCCGCCAGGGCTACTGGGAGGAAGGCAACCCCGATGGCGAGCGCTTCATGCTCCCCACCAGCCTGGCCATCGAAGGCGAGCGCCTCTATGTGAACGATCTGGTGAACCGCGCCCTCAAGGTGTTCGCTCTGGGCGCAGACACCCCCCGCTTCATCGGGGGGCTTTCGCTCTTCAAGCTGAGCACGGCGGAGGGCGGCGTGTGGATGCCCTTCCTCATGCACGCCCGGGAAGGTCGGGTGTATCTTGCCGACTCGACCTACAACATCGTCCAGGTCTACGCCTGCGACTGACCGGTCTCGCTCCCCATGCCCCAAGCCGCCGACTTCCACCTGAAAGAGCTGCTCTACGAAAGCCCCTCGACCCGCGTCCTGCGGGCCCTGCGGCAGTGCGATCGGCGACCGGTGATCCTGAAGGTGTTGAAGGAAGGCGATCTCGCCCGGGAGCATTTCGAGCGTTATCAGCACGAGTACGAGCTTCTGAAAAGCCTGGCCTCACCCGGCATCGGGCAGGCCCTGGATTTCGTCGCCCTGCCCGAGGGGCACGCCCTGGTGCTGGAGGACGCCGGCGGCGAATCCCTGGCCCGGCGCCTCACCCGCGGCGCCCTGCGCCTGCCGGAATTTCTCGACATCGCCATCGGCGCCTGCGAGGCCCTGGCCGAGGTTCATCTGGCCGACATCATTCACAAGGACATCAGCCCGGGCAATCTGATCGTGACGGCGGCGCGGACGGTCCAGTTGATCGACTTCGGGCTGGCTTCGCGGCTTCCCCGCCTCAACCCGGCACTGCGCAATCCGGAGGCCCTGGAGGGGACGCTGGCCTACATCGCGCCGGAGCAGACCGGCCGCATGCATCGCAGCCTCGACTACCGGGCCGACCTCTACGGCCTGGGCGCCACCCTATTCGAACTGCTCGCCGGGCGCCCCCCCTTCCCCGGCGCCGACGCCGCCGAAACCGTCTATTCGCACCTGGCTCGCCGCCCAACGGACTTGCGCGAGCTGGTGCCCGGGCTGCCTCCGGTCGTCGCGCGCCTGGTGGCCCGTCTTCTGGAAAAGAGCGCCGAGGATCGCTACCAGAGCGCCTGGGGCATTCGCGCTGACCTGTTGCGCTGCCGCGACGGCCTCGCCCGGGGAGCGCCCATCGAGAACTTTGCCCTGGGCGCCGCCGACGTGCCGCAACGCTTCCAGCTCAGCGAGAAGATGGTCGGCCGCCAAACGGAGATCGAGCGCTTGGTGGCAGCCTTCGAAGCCGACCGCAGCCAGCGCCATTTGGTGCTGGTGAGCGGTTACTCCGGCATCGGCAAGAGCACCCTCGTGCGGGAATTCTGCCGCCCCCTGACCGGCATCGGCGGCAGCCTGGTAGCGGGAAAGTTCGACCAATTCCAGCGCAACACCCCCTACAGCGCCCTGGTGGCGGCCTTCAGCGACTTCCTGCACCAGGCGCTGCTGCTCGACGACGCGCGGCGCAGCGCCCTGCGCGACCGTGTCCTCTCCGCGGTGGGGGAAAAGGGGGCCGTCGTCGCCCACGTCATCCCGGCCATCGAGGAATTGATCGGCCCCCAGCCGCCGGTACCGGAACTCGCCGGCAACGAGGCGCAGCACCGCTTCCGCGTCATCTTCCGCCGTTTCGTCCAGGCCCTGGCCGCCGAAGATGCCCCCCTGGTGCTCTTCCTGGACGACCTGCAGTGGGCCGATACCGCCACCCTGCGCCTGCTGGAATCCCTCGCCGCCGGCGACGACCTGCACCACCTGCTCATCATCGGCGCCTATCGCGACAACGAGGTGGACGCCGCTCACCCCCTGCGGGCGATGATCCTGCGGCTGATCGACGAGGAGGCCCCCCTCACCGAAATCACCCTCGCCCCCCTGTCCCTGGAAGCCATCACCGAGCTGATCGCCGCCTCCTTCCACGCCGCGCCGGAAGACGCGCTCCCCCTGGCGGCGCTGGTGCAGCGCAAGACCCTGGGCAATCCTTTCTTCGTTGGCCAGTTCCTGCACACCCTGTATCGGGAAGAGCTCATCACCTACCGCCTGGGCGACGACCAGCGCCGCTCCGGCTGGACCTGGGACATGGCGCGCGTCGAGGCCATGGCCATCACCGACAACGTGGTGGATCTCCTGGTCGAGCGCCTGCGACGGCTGCCCCAAGCCACCCAGGCAGCCCTGCGCGAGGCGGCCTGTATCGGCAATGCCTTCTCCCTCGACACCCTGGCCATCATCCATCGCTCGCCCCGCGAGAAGCTTTTCGACGACCTCCTGCCGGCCCTGCGCGGCGAACTGCTGCGCAGCGCGGGAGACGGCTCGGATGGCGAGCGCTTCGCCTTCAGCCACGACCGCGTGCAGCAGGCCGCCTACGCCCTCATGGACGGCGAAGCGCGCAAGGCCCTGCACCTGGACATCGGCCGGCTCCTGCTGGAAAGCCTGGCGGAAACCGATCTGGAAGAGCGGATTTTCGAGGTGGTGGATCAACTCAACGCCGGGGTCGACCTGATGGCTGCCGGGCAGGAAAGCTTGCGTCTCGCCGGTCTCAATCGCCGTGCGGCGGAGCGGGCGGTGCGGGCCAACGCCTACCAGGCCGCCCTCGACTATCTCGACGCGGCCATCGTCTGTCTGCCCCCGGACGCCTGGTCCTCCTGCCATGGCGCCGCCCTGGACCTCACCCGCCGCCGGGCCGAGGTGGCCTACCTGGCGGGCGACTACGACCGCTCCATGGCCGACATCGCCGTGGTGCGGGAAAAAGCCGAGAACGTCCTCGACCGGGCCGGTATCTGCGCCCTCCTGATCAGCGAGTACACCGTCCTGGGCCGCAACGCCGAAGCGGTGGAAGAGGCCCGCGAGGCGCTGGCCCTGCTGGGCATCAGCGTTCCGCAGGGCAACCTGCGCGAGGCCCTGGAAGCGGAGCTCGCCCCCATCCGCGCCGCCATCGCAGACCGATCCATCGCCTCCCTGGTCGACCTGGCCGAAATGACCGACCCGGTGCAGCGTATGGCCATGAAGGTGCTGATGCCGGTTCATACCGCCGCCTACTTCGCCGGCCAGCGCGAGCTCTACGGCTGGTTCCTGGCCAAGATGACCCACCTGTCGCTGGCCTACGGCCACGTGCCCGAATCCCTCAAGGGCTACGCCAGCCTGGGGGGCGTACTGTGCGGCGACTTCGGCGAATTCGCCGAGGGCTACGAATTCGCCCGCCTGGCCATCCGGCTCACCGAGCGCTTCCCGGACAACGGCCTCAAGTGCCGCGCCAGCCTCATCATGGTGTCCTTCGTCAATCACTGGATGCGGCACGTACGCGAGGGCGAGCACTACCTGCAACCGGGCATAGACGCCGGCCTGGAGGCGGGGGAGCACCAGTTCGTCAGCTACCTGATGATGTGGGGCGGCACCATCAACCAAATGTTCCGCGGCGCCAATCTGGACCGCCAGATGCGACAGATCGACGAGGCCCTGGCCTTCACCCGCAAGGTGAAGAACCACCTGGCCACCGACTCCATCGTCGGCGCCCGGGCGGTGGTGGCCAACCTCCTGGGCCGCACGCCAGCGCCCGATTCCTTCGACACGGTGGACATCAGTGAAGCGGATTTCGTCGCCGCCTGCCGGAGCCACAACAGTCAGTCCTCCCTCTGTTTCTACCACTGCGTGCGGGCCTGGGCGCTCTATCTGCACGGCCATTACGCCGCAGCGCGGGAAAGCATCGAGCAGGCGGCGTCTACGGTCCATTTCATCGCCTCCTACGTCACCGAAGCCGACGTGCGCTATTTGCACTCGCTGATCTACATCGCCCTGGACGATACCCTGCCCCGACCCGCAATCATGGACCGGGTGGATTCCAACCAGGCCCTGCTCAAGCGCTGGACACAGCATTGCCCGGACAATTTCCGCCACAAGCACGCCCTGGTGGAAGCCGAGCGGGCGCGCCTCGAACAAAGGGTCGGCGACGCCCTGTCCCTTTACGAAGTGGCCATCGCCCAGGCGGCCCAGGGCGGCTTCATCCACGACGAAGCCCTGGCCAACGAACTGGCCTGCCGCTTCTGGATGGCGCGGGGCAAGCTCGATTTTGCCGCTGTTCACCTGCGCCGTGCCTACCGCGGCTATCAGGCCTGGGGCGCCCAGAGAAAGCTCGACCAGCTGGCCGAGCACTACGCCAACGTCTTCGCCGCAGGCCACCAAGAGGGAGGCCGCGGACGGCGTTCCGCGCCCCGCCGCTCGACCACCCACACCAACACCCAGGCCACCAGCCGCGCCGCCGACTCCCTCGATCTGGACGCCATCGTGGGCGCTTCCCACCTGATCGCCGGCGAGCGCGATGCGGAGGCCCTGAAGCAGAAGCTGATGCACGTCGCCCTGGCCAACGCGGGCGCCGACCGGGGCTTCCTGATCCTGGACGTGGACGGTGCCCTGACCATCGAGGCTCGGGCCGAGGAGGGTGGCGATTTCAGCGCCTTGCCCTCGCTTCCCCTCGACGCAGCGGCATCCAGCGGCGAATTGCCCGTGGCCCGCTCGGTGGTCGCCTTCGCCGCCCGTACCGAGCAGGCCGTGGTGCTGGCGGATGCCACGGCGGACGAGCAGTTCGGCCGCGACCCTGCCATCATGCAGCACGGCGCGCGCTCGCTCCTCTGCCTTCCCCTGATCCATGCGGGCAAGCTCTCGGGTCTGCTCTACCTGGAGAACCGTCTGGCCTGCGGCGCCTTTTCCCCGGCCCACGTACGGGTGCTCGAAATTCTCTCCTCCCAGATGGCCATCGCCATCGAAAACGCCCGCATCCTCAGCCACCTGGACGAGCGGGTGCGCACCCGCACCGCGGAGCTGGAAGCCGCCAATCGCTTGTTGCAGGATGAGATCGCCGAACGCATCGAGGTCGAGGCTGCGCTCAAGGTGGCCCGCGAGGAAGCCGAGGCCGCCACCCGCGCCAAGAGCGACTTCCTTGCCCGCATGAGCCATGAAATCCGCACCCCCATGAACGCGGTCATCGGCCTGGGCGAACTCCTGCAACGCACCGAACTCACGCCACGGCAGAAGGATTACGTACGCAAACTGGGCAGTTCTGCCAACACGCTCCTGGGCATCATCAACGACGTGCTCGACTTCTCCAAGATCGAAGCCGGCCGCATGAGCGTCGAGATCATGCCCTTCTCCCTGGACGAGGTGCTCGACAATTTGGCCAATGTGGTGGTCGGCCCGGCGGAGGAAAAAGGTCTGGAGGTGCTGATCGAGCGGGGCGACGCGGTCCCCACCACGCTCCTGGGCGATTCCCTGCGCCTCGGTCAGGTGCTCATCAATCTGGCCGGCAATGCGGTCAAATTCACCGCGCAAGGCGAAGTGCTCGTCGCGGTGCACCGGCTGTGCGACGGGCCGGACGGCGAGTTGTTGCGTTTCTCGGTGCGCGACACGGGGATCGGCATCAACCCGCAGCAATTGGAGAATCTCTTCCAGCCCTTCCATCAGGCCGACGGGACGATCACCCGCCGCTTCGGCGGCACCGGCCTGGGACTGGCCATTTCGCGCCAACTGGTCGAGCTGATGGGGGGCACCCTGGAGGTCCGCAGCGGCGAAGGTCAGGGCACCACGTTCTGGTTCGACCTACCCTGCCGGGAAGCCCCGGCGCTGCCCGTAGCCAGCGCGCCGAGCACCCCGGAAACCCCCTCGATTTCCGGCCGCCGCGTCCTGGTGGTGGACGACAATGCTACCTCGCGCACCATCCTGGAAGCGCTCCTGCAGCGCCTGGACCTGGTCGTCGAGCAGGTGGACTCCGGCGAGACCGCCCTGGAAGCGATCGCCCGGGAAAACGCCCTCGGCGGCCGGGGCTACGACCTGGTTCTCATGGACTGGCGCATGCCCGGCCTGGACGGCATAGAAACCACTCGCCGCATCCGCCGCGAGTTGCACCTGACCCGCGTGCCCGCCGTGCTCATGGTCACCGCCTACGGCCGCGAGGAAGTGGTGCACGAGGCGGAAAAGGCCGGCATCGATGGCTTCCTGGTCAAACCGGTGAGCGAAGCCCTGCTGACCGAAACGGTGCTTAGCCTCTTTGGCGTCCCCGGTCATCACAGCCCGGGGGCGCTGGCCGGCGGCTCCGGCATCGGCGACCCTCTCGCCGCCATCCGCGGCGCCCGGGTGCTACTGGTGGAAGACAATCCCATTAACCAGCAGGTGGCCGCCGAACTGCTGCAACAGGCGGGCCTGCGGGTGGACATCGCAGCCGATGGCGCCAGTGGCGTGAGCAAGGCCTGCACCGGCGTCTACGATCTGGTGCTCATGGACGTCCAGATGCCCGACATGGACGGCTACGAGGCGACGCGACGCATCCGTGCCTACCCCGGCCTTGGGGAACTGCCCATCGTAGCCATGACGGCCCACGCCCTGGCCGGCGACCGGGAAAAGAGCCGCGCCGCCGGCATGTTCGACCACCTGACCAAGCCCATCGACAGCAAGCGCCTGGAAGCCGTCCTCCTGCAATGGATACGCCCGGCCGGGCGCGGCGAGGACCGTCGCCCGCCGCCGCCCGAGAAGGCCCGGGAGAGCGCCGCCCGTGTCTATCCGGCCGTGGCCGGCTTCGATCCGCTGCAAGGCCGCGCCCAGGTGGGCGGCAATGACGGCCTCTATGCCCGCCTATTGGGTGAATTCGTACAGGCCTACGCCGACGCCGGGGCGCAGCTCGCCATATTGCTCGAAGGCGGAGAGGTCCGCCGGGCGGGCATTCTCGCCCATTCCATCAAGGGCACCGCCGGAACCCTGGGCGCCGCCACCGTATCCGCCGCCGCCGCTGCCCTGGAGCAGGCCCTGATCGGCGAGGGCGCGGAGAGCGGGGCAAACCCCGCCCCGCTGCTCAGCACCCTGGCCGATGAACTCCGGATATTCTGCGACGCCCTGAGAGGCGTTGGCGCGGCCCCCGCCGCGGCCGCGGCCGTGCCAACCGGCACCGCCGGCGCCCCCGTCGCCGCCGATCTGGAGAAACTGCTGCGCCTCATCGACCTGGGCAGTTCGGAAGCCCTGGAACTGATCGAGCGCCTGCGGGAAGGCGGCGACGCCACCCTGGGAGAGCAACTCGCCCGCATTGCCGGGCACGTCGAAGATGTAGAATTTGAAGAGGCGCGCGATCTCGTCTGCACGATGCTCGTAGCCCTCAATCGAGGAGAAACGGCATGACTCCGCAGTCGAAACAGCGCGTCCTGGTGGTCGAAGACGAAAAAATCAATCGCACCGTCCTCGTCGCCCTGCTCAAGGACGACTACCAGGTGATCCTAGCCAAAACGGGCGAACAGGCTCTGGAACGCCTGGCCAGCGACGACCAGATCGATGTGGTGCTGCTCGACGTGCTGATGCCCGACATGGACGGCTACGAGGTGCTGCGCCACATCAAGGACAACGATGCGACGCGGGAAATCCCGGTGATCTTCCTCACCGCCCTCAATTCCACCAACGACGAGGAAAAGGGCCTGCGCCTGGGAGCCAGCGACTACATCGGCAAGCCCTTCAGCCCGGCCATCGTCAAGGCCCGCGTCTCCAACCTGGCCCGCTTCGTGCGCCAGCGCAAACTCCTGGAAACCCTGGCCGGGCGTGACGGCCTCACCGAAATCCCCAACCGCCGCGCCTTTGACCAGGCCCTGCTGCAGGAAATCGCGCGCAGCCTGCGCAACGGTTCCAGCTTCGGATTGGCCCTGGTCGATGTCGATTATTTCAAGCAATACAACGACCACTACGGCCACGCGGCCGGCGACGGCTCCCTGAAGCAGGTGGCACGCACCCTGGCCGACGCCCTGCGCCGTCCCGGCGACCTCGCCGCCCGCTACGGCGGCGAGGAATTCGCCCTCATCCTGCCCGACTGCGACGGCGCCGGGGGCCAGGAGGTCGCCGAAGCCATCCGCCAGAAGGTGAAGGCCCTGGGCATCGAACACACCCAGTCCAGCGCCTCCCCCGAACTGACGGTTTCCGTCGGCGGCGTCACCGTCACCGGACGCCAGGGCAGCGCCGAAGAGTTGCTCATCGCCGCCGACCGCCAGCTCTACGCCGCCAAGCAGCAGGGCCGCAACCGGGTGTGCTGGGCCGACCTGACCCGCGAGCCCTGAGAGCCGAGAATTTCATTCACCCTCGCTCGTCAGACCCAGTTGCGCCCGCTCGGCGTTGCAATGGCTTGCCATAGCCGGAGCTATGCCTGTGCTTTGCGCCTTGATCGTGCACACCTGGGCACGCCGCTCGGGCGTGCCCGAAAATTTCACAGGTTCTGAGCCTTCGGCGAGGCCAGGGCATTCCGCCCCGGAATCAGTGCAGTTTGACGTGGGGCTCGGTACGCCGCGTGATGAGGCGGGCCAGGGTATCCAGCGCCACCTTGACGAAGCCGTGCAGGGCCAGTTCGTGCATCTTGTAGAGCGAGCGGTACATCAGGCTGGCGAAGCGTCCTTCCAGCCACAGGTTGCCGCCCACTAGGCTGCCCATCAGATTGCCCACCGTGGAATATTTACCCAGCGACACCAGGGAGCCGAGTCGCGGTAGGTCCAGGGCTTGAGCGGCCGGCCGGCCAGGCGCGCCTCGATCTGCTTCACTAGGTGCGAGGCCTGCTGGTGCGCTGCTTGGGCCCGGGGCGGCACCAGAGTGCCTTCCGGCTTGCCCTGCCACTGGCAGGCGGCGCAGTCGCCCAGGGCGAAGATATTGGGGTCGCGGGTGCTCTGTAGGGTCGGCTCCACCACCAGTTGATTGACCCGGTTGCTCTCCAGGCCACCGAAGTCCTTGAGCATCTCCGGCGCCTTGACGCCCGCCGCCCACACCACCAACTCGGCCGGAATCACTTCGCCGTCCTTGAGGCGCACGCCGTCCAGCAGCACCTCTGCCACCACCGCATTGGCCCGCACCTCGACGCCGATCTTGTCCAGGAGTCGCATGGCGGCGGCGGAAACCCGCTCGGGCACGGCCGGCAGGATGCGCGGGGCGCCTTCGATGACGACGATGCGGATGTCCTCGCTGGCATCGATGCGATCCAGACCGAAGGACACCAGGGCACGGGCGGTATTGTGCAATTCCGCCGCCAGTTCGATGCCCGTCGCCCCGGCGCCGATGATGGCCACGGTGAGTTGCCCGGGCCGCCGCGGCTCGCTCTGGGCGTGGGCGCGAATGCAGGCATTCACCATGCGGCGATGGAAGCGGGCTGCCTGGGCCGGCGTTTCCAGGCAGATGGCGTGCTCCTTGACCCCGGGGGTGCCGAAATCGTTGGTGAGGCTGCCGACGGAAATGACCAGGGTGTCGTAGTGGAACACCCGGGGCGCGGCGATCACTTCCTCGCCGTGCTCATCGACATAGGGTGCCGTATAGACTAGGCGCTTGTCCCGGTCGATGCCGACCACCTCGCCGAAGCGATAGCGGTAGCCATGCCAGTAAGACTGGGCCAGGTGGTTCAGTTCGTAGGTGCTGAGGGACATGCTGCCCGCCGCGATTTCGTGCAGGTGCGGCTTCCAGAAATGGGTACGGGCTTTTTCGATCAGGGTGACGGCGGCCTTGCCCTTCTTGCCCAAGCGGTCGCCCAGCTTGGTGACCAGTTCCAGCCCGCCGGCGCCACCGCCGATGACCACGATCTGATGCAGGCCGGCATCGGGGCCGACGACGTTGAAGGGTTCGAGGTCCGAACGGCCGGACGCCGACCCCGGGGCGGGGGTGCAATTCTCCATGGGGGAACTCCAATAATTTTTGCTGTGGTGCAACAATACCTTATTGCCGGTGTGACTTCCAGCGAGGACGCCTCAAACCGGGGCGCGCCCCCCAAGGTCGGCGGGTCGGTCTCCTGCCGTGTTTCAGTAAAGCGAAGTCCCCACACTGCCTCCATCCGGTCCCTGGGGGTGAATCCGCCATCCTCGGCCAGGAGCTTCAGAAGGCGCCGCCAAAGTTCCCGCTGCAATGAGGGCAGCGAAAGCGCGGGGCTGGCCGCTTGGCTTCCGATGCCCCGTCCGGACTGCTCCGGGCCTTCCTTGCCTCCCTCCGACGCCCCTCCAGCCAGCCCAGCCCCGGAGCAGGCCGGCAACAACGCGCATGGCACCCCGCGGAGGCGATTGACGGCCACCAACGGGCCGGGAGCCGAGTGCCTCACTCAGCGATTGCTGTGGGTTCCCGTGCGCACGGCCAGGAAGACCTCGCGCAGGAAGAGGCCCAGGGCAACGATCATCGCCGCCATGGAAAGGATGAAGAGGGTCGCCACCAAACGGGCGAGGTCCACGGCCACCAGGGCGGCGACGAAGGCACCGGCCACCACGAGGCAGACCAGCAGGGCGCTAAGCACGGCGTAGAAGATGGCGAAATAGACCAGGCGGCTGCGCCGCTCCAGCAGGTCGAGCTCCGCCGCCACAGTCTCGCCGTCGGCGGCGCGCCCGAAGAGGGTCCGCCGCCGATCCACGATGCGCCCCAGGCGGCCGTTGAGGGTATTGATGAGGGTCGCGATGGCGGTGAGCAGAAACACCGGCGCCACCGCCAGTTGGATGACCCGGGAGATGTCGGTGAGATGCGACTCCATCAGGCGCCCTCAGAGCTTGTGAAGAAATCGTAGCGAGCGGTCCGAGTGCGAGGCGGACGGAGCGCAGCGACGAGACATATCAGCGCGATAGGCGAGGAGCGAGCACCGCCCAACGAAGCAATCGGAGCGCGCAGTAGATTTATTCACAAGCTCTCGGCCACCAGTTCGACGGTCTGTCCGTAGAACACCACCACCTGACCGGGGCGCAGCTTGGCGCGCTTGCGGGTTTCGTAGTGGCCATCCACCTGCACGATGCCCTCGGCGATGGCCGCGTGGGCGGCGCCACCGGATTCGACCAGGCCGGTGGCCTTGAGCAGTTGGTCGAGCTGGATGTATTCGCCGCGCACGGCGAAGCGGATGTTCACGGACGCTTCCTTATCGGGTTCCGCTGCAGGGCGGTGGGGCAAGCATAGCAGGGCAATCTCCAGGCGGCACCGTCACACTACCCGATTCCGCGGGTGGCCCGCGACGAAGGCTTCGAGATTGTCGATCAACTGGTCGGCCAGGGCCTGCATGGCAGGACGGCTGGCCCAGGCGACATGGGGCGTGAGAAGAAAATTGGGCAGGGCGAGGAGTTCCGGCGCCAGCAATGGGTGATCGTCCGGCGGGGGCTCGGCGGTGGCCACGTCGAAACCGGCGCCGGCGATCCAGCCTTCCTTGAGGGCGCGCACCAGGGCGGCTTCGTCTACCAGCCCCCCACGCCCCGTGTTGATGAGCAGCGCCGTGGGCCGCATGGCCCGCAATTCGGCTTCGCCGATGAGTCCACGGGTGTCGGGCCCCAGGGGACAGTGCAGGGTGAGGGCATCGCACTGGTGCAGCACCTCGGCAAAAGCGGTATAGCCTGGGCGCACCGTCGCTGCGCCCTTGCGCTCGGCCCGCAGGACGCGCATGCCGAAGGCTTCGGCCAGGCGGACGACGCCGGCGCCCAGGCTGCCGCTGCCGACGACCCCCAGGGTAGCGCCATGCAGGTCGCGGATGGGGTGATCGAAAATGCAGAACTGCTGCGAGCGCTGCCAGCGCCCCGCCTGGACCGACTGGCGATAGGCGATAGGCGATCAGATTGCGGGAGAGGGCCAGCAGCAGCATGAACGTGTGCTCGGGCACGGTATGGGCCGCGTAGCCCCGGATGTTGCAGACCATGACGCCCCGGGCTCGGCAGGCCTCCAGTTCCACGACATTGGTGCCTGTGGCCGATACGGCGACCAGGCGCAGGTCGGGCAGGGCCGCGATGGCCTCGGCCCGCAGCGGCACCTTGTTGGTGATGGCGATGCTGGCGCCGGCGAGACGCTCGACGGCCTCCCCGGCGGAGCTGGTTGGGTACTCGACCCACTGGTGTGGAAAGGCCGGGCGCCGCAGGTCGGCGATGAAGGAATCCCGGTCCAGGCAGACGATGCGCTGCATCGTGTTAGTAGCCTGAGCCACAGGTTGCGGAGCAAGATGAAAGCCAAGGATTTGATTCTCTGGCTCGGCGCCAAAGTTGCAAACCCCGGCAGCAGTAGCCGAAGCTATGGCGAGGATGAGCGACGGCGGGGATGCGGGGCGGACCGAACATAGCTGAACCTATCCGACTGACTACCGTACCGGGCGCACCAGGATCTTGCCGTGGCGAGCGGCGATCGCGGCGATCCGGTCGGCGAGGTGCGCTTCACCGCGGAATTCGACCCGCTCCACCCCGGCCTGGGCACACAGGCCCTCGATGGCAGCCTCGTCCCCGTGCACCAGGTTGAGGACGCCCGGCGGCCAGGCGACCCGGGCGGAAAGTTCGCACAGGGCATAGGCGGCGGCCGGCGCCCGGGGGCTGGGCTTCAAGACCACCGTGCCTCCGGCCGCCAGGGCGGCGGCGGCCCCCTGGACGAGGCCCCGCAGGGGAGCCGTGGCGTCCGCGATGAGGACGCTCACTCCCGTTTGCCCATCGGCGGGTGGATGCTCCAGAGCCGCCACCGCGGCGGCCACTTCTGCCGCTGCGGCCTCGGGCTCCCAGCCGGTTTCCGCAGCGACCAGGCCGGCAAAATGACTGGTCAGGCCGGCCAGGGCTGCGGCCAGAGCTGCCAGGCTGCTGCGCCGCTCGGCAGGGCCACGGCCGTCCCATTCGGGCGCCGCGGCTACGGCAGCCATAGTGGCGCGGGCCGCTTCGTCGGAACTGCCCAGAGGCACCCGCCGCAGCGCGGCGCCGGTGACCGGATCGGTAACGTCCAACAGCCCCTCCCCCACCGTGACGTAGGGATGGCCGTCGATCCAGAGGGGAACGGCCAGGGGGCCTTCCGCGGTGAATTTCATGATGGAACTCTCGTTAAACTTGGGGCGGCGTAGGCAAGGTTCATCGCCAGCCGCCATGGTAGTATTGCGCCGCACAATAAGGACGTGCCCGGACCGGCGCCGTCGCAACCACGCGGACAAGGGAAGTCAATTGGGCGAAGTCGCCAAGAATACCAGTTCCATCCAGGTCATCGAGCGCATGATGTCGCTCCTCGACGCACTGGCAGCCTCGCCGGACCCGGCCAGCCTCAAACAGCTCGCCACCGCCACGGCGCTGCATCCCTCTACTGCCCACCGCATTCTTGCCGCCATGAGCCAGGCACGCTTCGTCGAGCGGCAGGATGCCGGCACCTACCGCCTCGGCATCCGCCTGCTGGAGCTGGGCAATCTGGTCAAGTCGCGCATCAATCTGCGGGAAGTCGCCCAACCCTTCATGCAACGCCTGCACGAGGAAATCGGCGAAGCAGTGAATCTCGGTATACGGCACGAGGACGAAATCGTCTATATCGAGCGGACGTCTTCCGGCCGCTCCCTGGTCCGCGTCGTCTACCTAGTGGGGGGCCGGGCCCCCCTGCACCTCACTTCGGTGGGCAAGCTTTTCCTCGCCGAGGAAAGCGCCGCCGCCACCCGCGACTACGCCAAGCGCACCGGCCTGCCGGGCAAGACGCCCCACTCGCTCACCTCTCTGGCCAAGCTGGAGAAGGATCTGGACTGGATACGCCGGCATCAGGTGGCCTACGACAACGAAGAGGCCGAAATCGGTCTCAAGTGTGTCGCCGCCCCCATTCGCGACGATGAGGGGCTGATGGTGGCCGGCCTTTCGGTCTCCGCCCCCACCGAACGCCACGATCCCGATTGGGTCGCCCGGGTCCGCCGCACCGCCGACGACATTTCCCGCGCCTTGGGCTTCGAAGCCAAACCGGCCTGAAAGGCCGCGGCCATCCGTTTCCCCCCTCGTCCCGCGTCCTTCGACCGGGTTCGGCTCGGGTTCCCCCATGGGGTGCGCCGATATTCAGCGCCCGACGGCACACGAAAAAGGCCGCCCGCAGGCGGCCTCTTCGTTTCCGCAAGACGGGAAAATGGCTTACACCATGCGCCGGCCGTGCGGGATGCCGGCGTTTTCCATCCAACGCTTGATGCGGTTGGCGTCACCCACCCGGGTCATCTTGCCGACGGAATCGAGCAGCACGATGAGCACCGACTTGCCGGCCACCTGGGCCTGCATGACCAGACAGCGGCCCGCTTCGGAGATGTAGCCCGTCTTGGAGACGCCGATTTCCCAGCGCTCGTTCTTGACCAGGGCGTTGGTATTGCCGAAATCCCGCTGGCGACCGTTCAGGTCTACCCGGGCTTCAGCGGTGGTCGAGAAGGCGCGGATTTCCGGATACTGCGCCGCGGCGGCGACCATGCGAGCAAGATCGAGGGCCGTGGAGACGTTGTTGCTGGATAGCCCCGTGGGTTCCTCGAAGCGCGTGTGCTGCATCCCCAGGGCGCGGGCCTTTTGGTTCATGGCTGCGACAAAAGCCGGCAGCCCGCCGGGGTAGTGGCGTCCCAGGGCGCTGGCGGCGCGGTTCTCGGAAGACATGAGGGCAAGCAGCATGGCGGTTTCGCGCGTCATGGTGGTTCCCACCGGCAGGCGGGAACGGGTGCCCTTGAGGCTGTCCACATCCTCGTCGCCGATGGCGATGACTTCCTGCATGTCCAGGCGGGCGTCGAGCACGACCATGGCCGTCATCAATTTGCTGATCGACGCGATGGGCGTCACCGCGCCGGGGTTCTTTTCGATGATGGGTTCCCCGGTGGACTGGTCAAGAACCAGGGCAGAGGCCGAGTAGAGGGCCAGACGGCCAGCTTCGTGAGGCACGGCGGCGACGGGACGCTGAACTTTGCGCTCGGCGAGGGGAACCTCCCGGGTCACTTTGGCCACCCTGGCCTTCTTGGCCACGACTTTTTTCTGCTGCGGCTCGACCTTTTTGGCCGCCTGGGCGGAGTTGCCGAACCCCAGGCCCACCAGGGCTCCGAATACCAGAGCCCGCTGCAGTTTACGCATCATTGAATCCTCCTGCTGACAAGTCGATCATTCTAGCCCAGTCTAGCAGGAGACGATAAAAATTCCACTAAAACATGGGTCTAGATGAACATCCTTAAGCAAATCATTATCATGATGCGTCGACTACGGTCAAGGCAGTCATATTGACGATGCGTCGCACCGTGGCCGTGGGCGTGAGGATATTGACCGGCTTGGCCGCCCCCAGGAGGATGGGCCCCACGGTGAGGTTGTCCCCCGCTGCCACCTTGAGCAGGTTGAAGGCGATATTGGCGGCGTCCAGGGTAGGCATGACGAGCAGGTTGGCTTGTCCCTTGAGGCGGGAATTGGGAAAGGCGGAAAGGCGGATTTTTTCGTCCAAAGCGGCGTCGCCGTGCATTTCCCCTTCGACCTCCAGTTCCGGCGCCCGCTCCTCGAGGAGCCGCAGAACGTGCCGCATTTTGACCGCCGTGGGTGTGTTCTCGGTGCCGAAGGTGGAGTGGGACAGGAGCGCCACCTTGGGCGTCATGCCAAAGGCGCGGATTTCGTGGGCGGCCAGCAGGGTCATGTCGGCCAGCTGCTCGGCGCTGGGATCGTAATTGACGTAGGTGTCGGCGATGAACACCGTCCGTCCCGGCAGCATGAGCAGGTTCATGGTGTAGTAGCGGTCCAGGCCGGCCTGGGTGCCGATGACGCTTTCGACGTAGTGACGGTGGGCTTCGTGGCGGCCGAAGGTACCGCACACCAGGCCATCCGCGTAGCCCAGACGAACCATGAGGGAGCCGTAGAGCGTGTTGCGGCGTCGCACTTCGCGGCGGGCATAGTCCGGCGAGACGCCCTTGCGTTCGGTGAGGCTGTGGTAGGTCTGCCAGAACTCGTCGTAGTGGGCGTCGAAGAAGGGGCAGCCTTCGGTATGGACGATTTCGAAATCCTGGTCGGCGCGGATGCGCAGCCCTGCAGCCTCGATGCGGCGCGAGATTTCGGCCCGGCGACCGATGAGCACGGGCCGGGCAATGCCCTCGTCGCGAATGACCTGGACGGCCCGCAGGACGCGCTCGTCCTCACCTTCCGCAAAGACGATGCGCTTGGGCGCCTTCTTGGCGTGGGAGAACACCGGCTTCATGATGAAGCCCGAGTGATAGACGAATTCGTTGAGGCCCTGGAGATAGGCGGGCCAGTCGCTGATGGGCCGCGTGGCCACGCCGGAGTCCATGCCGGCCTTGGCCACGGCGGGGGCGATCTTGACGATGAGCCGCGGATCGAAGGGCTTGGGAATCAGATACTCGGGACCGAAGCCGGAAATGCGCTCGCCATAGGCCGAGGCGACGACTTCCGATTGCTCGGCTCGGGCCAGTTCGGCGATGGCCTTGACGGCGGCCATCTTCATTTCTTCGGTGATGGTGGTGGCGCCCACGTCGAGAGCGCCGCGGAAGATGAAGGGAAAGCAGAGGACGTTATTGACCTGGTTGGGGTAGTCCGAGCGCCCGGTGCAGATGATGGCGTCGTCGCGTACCGCCTTGACCTGCTCCGGCAGGATTTCCGGCGTCGGGTTGGCCAGGGCCAGGATGAGCGGGGTGGCTCCCATTCTGGCGGCCATCTCCGGCTTGAGCACGCCACCGGCAGACAAGCCCAGGAAAACATCGGCACCCTGGATGACCTCGCCCAGGCTGCGGGCATCGGTCTTCTTGGCGTAACGCGCCTTGATCTCGTCCATTTCCTCGACGCGGCCCTCATAGACCACGCCCTTGATGTCGGTGACCCAGATGTTTTCCACCGGTGCTCCCAGCATGACCAGGAGGTCGAGACAGGCCAGGGCTGCCGCGCCGGCCCCGGAAGTGACGATCTTGACCTGGGCGAGATCCTTACCGATCAGGTGCAGGCCGTTGAGGATGGCCGCCCCCACCACGATGGCCGTACCGTGCTGGTCATCGTGGAAAACAGGAATCTTCATGCGTTCCCGCAGCTTCCTTTCGATGTAGAAGCATTCCGGCGCTTTGATGTCCTCCAGATTGATGCCGCCGAAGGTCGGCTCCAGGGAGGCGATGGTGTCGATGAGCTTGTCCGGGTCGCGCTCACTGATTTCGAGGTCGAAAACGTCGATATTGGCGAACTTCTTGAACAGCACGCCCTTGCCTTCCATCACCGGCTTGGCGGCGAGGGGTCCGATGGGGCCCAGGCCTAGAACGGCGGTGCCGTTGGTGATGACCCCCACCAGATTGCCTCGGGCCGTCAGGGTGCTGGCTTCCGCCGGATCGGCGACGATTTCCTCGCAGGCGAAGGCCACGCCGGGCGAATAGGCCAGGGACAGGTCGTACTGGTTGGTGAGTTGCTTGATGGGGGTGACCGCGATCTTGCCGGGCTTGGGCTCGCGGTGATAGTAGAGAGCGGCCTCGCGAAGCTGTTGGGCGTCCATGGTGTCTCCTTTATTTCACATTATGGAAAGTCATTTCGATATGCGATAAATGCTAGCACGAGGTCCGTGAAATATCACCCCTCGGACATCACGTAGGCGGCGGCGTCAAGTAGATGTTTACCCTAGGGAGTGGCATAATTACGGGCTTCCCAGCCGACGGCCCCAGCGCCGCTCGCCTCACGGTGGCAGCAACCGGCGACTGGCACGAACCCTAGCTTTGTCAGCAACTTAGAGAGAGACACCGCCATGACTGCACCGCTGAATGCTCCCGATTACGTCAAACACGAAGGCCTCAAGAAATGGGTGGCGGAAATCGCTGCCCTGACCCAGCCGGACCGCATCTACTGGGCCGACGGTTCCCAGGAGGAGTATGACCGCCTGTGCGCCGAAATGGTACAAGCCGGCACCCTCATCAAGCTGAACGAACAGAAGCGCCCCAACTCCTACCTGGCCTTCTCCGACCCCTCCGACGTCGCCCGCGTCGAAGACCGCACCTACATCTGCTCCGCCAAGAAGGAAGACGCCGGCCCCACCAACAACTGGGAAGACCCGGCCAAGATGCGTGAAACCCTCTCCGGCCTGTTCAAGGGCTGCATGAAGGGCCGCACCCTCTACGTCATTCCCTTCTCCATGGGTCCCCTCGGTTCCCCCATCGCTCACATCGGCGTCGAGCTCTCCGACTCCGCCTACGTGGTGGTCAATATGCGCACCATGACCCGCATGGGTCGCAAGGTCCATGACGTACTGGGCACCGATGGCGAATTCGTCCCCTGCGTCCATACCGTCGGCGCCCCCCTGGAGCCGGGCCAGAAGGATGTGAAGTGGCCCTGCAACCCCACCGTCAAGTACATCGTGCACTACCCCGAGACCCGTGAGATCTGGTCCTACGGCTCCGGTTACGGCGGCAACGCCCTCCTCGGCAAGAAGTGCTTCGCCCTGCGCATCGCCTCCACCATGGCCCGCGACCAGGGTTGGCTGGCCGAGCACATGCTCATCCTCGGTGTCGAATCCCCCGAGGGCGAGAAGACCTATGTCGCTGCCGCCTTCCCCTCCGCCTGCGGCAAGACCAACTTCGCCATGCTGATTCCGCCCAAGACCTTCAACGGTTGGAAGATCACCACCATCGGCGACGACATCGCCTGGATCAAGCCCCGCGTGGACAAGGACGGCATCACCCGCTTCTACGCCATCAACCCTGAAGCCGGCTTCTTCGGCGTCGCCCCGGGCACCAGCGAGAAGACCAACTACAACGCCCTGGCCACCCTCAAGGAAAACATCATCTTCACCAACGTCGCCCTGACCGATGACGGCGACGTGTGGTGGGAAGGTCTGACCAAGGAAGCCCCGGCCCACCTGATCGACTGGCAGGGCAAGGACTGGACGCCGGAAGACGGCAAGGCCGGCAAGAAGGCCGCCCATGCCAACTCCCGCTTCACCGCCCCGGCCAGCCAGTGCCCGTCAGTGGATGCCGCCTGGGAAGATCCGGCTGGCGTGCCCATCTCCGCCTTCATCTTCGGTGGTCGCCGCGCCACTACCGTGCCCCTGGTCTACCAGGCCTTCAACTGGAACTACGGCGTATACATGGCGGCCACCCTGGGTTCCGAAACGACCGCTGCCGCCTTCGGCCAGCAGGGCGTCGTGCGGCGCGACCCCTTCGCCATGCTGCCCTTCTGCGGCTACCACATGGGCGACTACTTCAACCACTGGCTGAAGATGGGCCACACCGTCGAAGCCACCCCCAAGATCTTCTGCGTGAACTGGTTCCGCATGAACGAGAAGGGCGAATTCATGTGGCCCGGCTTCGGCGACAACATGCGCGTTTTGAAGTGGATCGTCGACCGTTGCAAGGGCAAGGTCGCCGCCAAGGAAACCACCCTCGGCTGGATGCCCAAGTTCGAGGACATCGACTGGACCGACCTGGACATCCAGAAGGCCGAGTTCGAAGCCCTCACCACCATCGACGCCGAAGCCTGGAAGGCCGAACTGGCCGGCCACAAGGAGTGGTTCGACAAGATGGGCGAAAAGATGCCCCGCGAACTGGTCTTGAAACGCGAGCTGTTCGAGATGGGCATTTTCAAGGACGCCGCCTAACGAAACGGCCTGCAAACCTACTGCGCGGCCCGATTCCGGTCCTGCGATGCTCGCCGTACGGCAGTACGGCTGTGCTTCTCGAACCGGACTCGAACCGCTCGCTACGGTTTTCAGGCCATTTCGTGACTGGTTGAGAAATCGTGGCTGCCGGCCTTGCCGGCAGCCATTGTTTTTTGGAGATCGCCATGTATCGCCCTGCTTCGCGGACTCGGGAGATTGCGCCCTTCCACGTCATGGAATTGCTCACCCGGGCCAAGGCGCTGGAGGCGACGGGGCGGGACATCATCCACATGGAGGTAGGCGAGCCGGATTTCCCAACGCCGAAACCTATCGTCGCCGCGGGGGCCCGGGCCATCGCCGACGGGCGGGTGTTCTATACGCCGGCTCTGGGAATTCCGGAACTGCGCGCAGCGATTGCCGCTTTTTATGGCGAGCGTTACGGCCTCGAGATTCCGGCCTCCCGCATCGTCGTCACCGCGGGCGCCTCGGGGGCGCTCACCCTGGCGCTGGCCTGTCTGTGCGAACCCGGCCGCCGCTGGCTCCTCGCCGACCCGGGCTACCCCTGCAACCGCCACTTCGTGCGGGCCTTCGAGGGGGTTCCGACGGCGATCCCGGTGGGTCCGGAGAGCAATTTCCAGCCCACCACGGCCCACCTCGAAGCCCACTGGAGCCCGGACACCGACGGTCTGCTGGTCGCCTCGCCGGCCAACCCGACCGGGACCCTTCTGGGCGGAGCCGAACTCACGGCCCTGGCGGCAAGCGTGCGTCAACGCAAGGGGCACTTCATCGTCGACGAGATTTACCACGGCCTCACCTACGGCGACCCCTGCCCCAGCGCTCTGGCTTGCGGCGATGACATCTGGGTGGTACAGAGCTTTTCCAAGTACTTCCAGATGACGGGCTGGCGCCTGGGCTGGCTGGTGGTCCCCGAGCCCTACCTGCGCGATGTCGAAAAACTCGCCCAGAACCTCTTCATCTCGCCGCCCACGCCGGCCCAGTACGCCGCCCTGGCGGCCTTTGAACCGGAAACCGAAACCATCCTCCAAGCCCGGCGACGGGAATTCCAGCGTCGGCGCGATTTCCTCGCTCCCGCCCTGGAATCCATCGGATTGCACGTCGTCGCCCGCCCCCAGGGCGCCTTCTATCTCTATTGCGACAGTTCCGCCCTGGCCGAGGACAGTTTCGCCCTTGCGGCAAGGATGCTGGAAGAAGCGGGCGTCGCCGCCACGCCGGGCCTCGACTTCGGCACCCACGCACCCGGGCGCCATCTGCGCTTCGCTTACACCACCGAGGTCGATCGCCTGGGCGAAGCCGTCCAACGCCTGGAGCAGTTATTCCGGCGGTAATCCAAGGGTGGGATAGCGGGCCCGCACCCGCGCCCAATCGAAATGGGGGCCGGGATCGGTCTTGCGCCCCGGCGCCACGTGACTATGGCCGGCGATCGCATCGAGGGGATAGCGCAGCCGCAGGGCGTCGAGCACCTGCCAGAGGCTTTCGTACTGGGCGTCGGTGAAAGACTCTTCGTCGCAACCTTCAAGTTCGATGCCCACCGAGAAATCGTTGCAGTTCCCGTGGCCACGCCAGGACGAGGCCCCGGCGTGCCAGGCGCGCCGGTCGCAGGCCACGAACTGCAACAGACGCCCGCCCCGCGCGATGAAGAAGTGGGCCGAGACCCGCAGCGCAGCGATTTCCTGAAAATAGGGATGGGCTTCGGCGGGCAAGCGATTGAGGAAAAAACGCTCGACCCAGTCGCCACCGAATTGGCCCGGGGGCAGGCTGATAGCGTGGATCACCGCGAGGGAAACGACGCTCCCGGGAGGACGTGCCTCCTCGTTGGGCGAGGGAAGACGAGCGGCCCCCGCCAGCCAGCCCCGGGGTCGCCAGGGGCTCATGGCGCCCCCGGGGGACGGGTCCGGCGGCAGGCGACGCCTGCCCGCGGGGGCAAGGAAGACCCTCCCGGCCGGGAGGGCAGAAAGCGACGAGGGGCCTTCGCTCCGCCGCAGCGTCTCTTGCCCGCGCCCCCCGCCCGGCGCCGGAGGCCGCAGGACCCCCGGGGGGCGAAGCTCTGGCCGCAGGCGAGGAGCGCGCTCATTCGATGCCCAGCCGTTCCAGGCGATAGCGCAGGGAGCGGAAGGTCACCCCCAGGAGGCGGGCCGCCGCGGTACGGTTCTGGCCGGTTTTCTGCAAGGCGTCGAGGATGGCCTGGCGTTCGACCCGGTTGAGATAGTCGTCCAGGGTCTCGCTCCCGCGGCCCAGGGCTTCGCCGCTCACCTCCTCCGGGGCGAGTTGCAGATCCTCGGTCTCGATGCGCTCGCCGGAACACAGGGCCGTGGCCCTTTCGAGAATGTTCTCCAGCTCCCGCACATTGCCGGGGAAGGGATATTCCCGCAGGGCGCCCAGAGCGGCGGGCGTCAGGGGCGTTCCGCTACCGAGACGATTGAGGATGGCCTCGGAGAGGACCGGAATATCCTCTTTGCGCTCCCGCAGCGGGGGCATGCGCAGTTCGATGACATTGAGCCGGTAATAGAGATCCTGCCGAAAGGCCCCCTTGTCGACGCGCTCGCGCAGATTGCGATGGGTGGCACAGATGACGCGCACGTCCACGGGCTCTTCCACCGCACTGCCCACCTTGCGCACGCGCTTTTCCTGGATGGCGCGCAGGAGCTTCACCTGCATAGGCAGAGGCAAATCCGCCACCTCGTCGAGAAAGAGCGTGCCGCCGTTGGCCGCCTGGAAGAAGCCATCGCGGTCGCTGTCGGCGCCGGTAAACGCCCCCTTGCGGTAGCCGAAAAATTCGCTTTCCATGAGGTTCTCGGGAATCGCGCCGCAATTGACCGGAACGAAGGGCGCCGTGCTGCGGGCGCTCTGGGTATGGATCAGTCGGGCCGCCAGTTCCTTGCCGCTGCCCGATTCGCCGGAGATATAGATGGGCGCCTGGCTGCGGGCCAGCTTGTCGATGGTGGCGCGGACCTGCTCCATGGCGGGCGAATCGCCGATCAGGGTATGGATGGGCGATCCGCCCTCGTCCCGGCCCGGCAGACTCAGGGCGGACTTGACCAGGGCGCGTAGCTGGTCGAGCCCCACCGGCTTGGACAGGTAGTCGAAGGCCCCGGCCTTGAGCGCCGCCACCGCATTCTCCGCACTGCCGAAGGCGGTGATGACCGCCACCGGTGTCTCGCCGTGGTGCTCGGCGACGTGGCGCACCAGTGTGAGGCCGTCGCCATCCGGTAGGCGCATGTCGGTAAGGCAGAGCTGGTAATCCGTTTCGGCCAGCAAGCCCTTGGCCTCGGCCACACTGCCGGCGCAATCCGCGGCCAGCCCCATGCGGGAGAGGGTCAGATCGACGAGCTCCCGGATATCGGGTTCGTCGTCGACGACCAGAACCCGGATCAGTTCGCCGCGAACCCGGCGCTCGGAACGTCCTGCTGACACGTGTCGCACCTCCCGCTCACGATGAAATGACCATACCCGGCCTCGGGCCCCAGATCGAGACTCGCGCCGTTGGCCGCGCAAAGCTCCCGGGCGATGAAGAGCCCGAGCCCCGTGCCCGAGGCGCGAGTGGTGAAGAAGGGCTCGAACACCTGCCCCCGCAACTCGGCCGGGACGCCGGGCCCGTCGTCGATGACGTGCAATTCTACCTGCCCCGCGTCGTCGCCGGGGCGGGCGTTGATCTCGACACTGCCGGCCCGCCGCCGCGAATGGGCCACCGCATTGGCGACCAGATTCCACAACACCTGGTGCAGGTGCGAACGATCAAAACAGAGCAGCAGCCCGCCCTCGCTACCGACGGAAATCAGATCCGCCGGCTGGCCGTCGGCCTCGCAATACTCGGCGGCGAACTGGGCGAGAACCGTATCCAGGGGTAGCGCCTCGGCCTGAGCGCGGTCGCGACGGCCCAGATCGAGAATGTCCTGGACGATGCGGTCGAGGCGCCCCACGTTGTCGTTGAGAATGCGCAGCAGGCGCTCCTGCATCTCCCCCCGACGTTCCTCCCGCAGCAACTCCCCGGCATGGGAAATGGCGGCCAGCGGATTGCGGATTTCATGGGCAATACTCGCCGTCAGGCGCCCCAGGGCCGCAAGTTTCAGTTGCTCCGCCCGTTCATGGACCCGACCGATGTCCTCCAGGAAAACCAGCGCTTCCCGGTCGCTGCTTTCAGTGGCCTCGAAGCGTACCCCCAGGGACTCCCCGCCCTCGGCGACGACGCTCGTTTCCGCCGCTCCGTCGCCCCTGCGCCAGGCTTCGAAGGCCTCGGCAAGCGCACGGGAATAGTAGGCCAGGGGCCGATGGGCGCCAAAATCCTCCCCCAGAAGAGCCGCCGCCACCGGGTTGCTGCGCAGTACCCGTCCGTCCCCCGCCACCACCAGCACGCCATCCAGCACCCGAGCGACGATCTGCTGGCTGATACGACTCTGGTTCTCCAGTTCGACTCCCCGGCGTCTGGCCAGCGCTTCCTCCGCCATGGCGCGCTGCCCCAGGAGCCGCGCCAGGATCGCCGTGGCGAAGAACCCGGCCGAAAGAAAGCCGGCCTGCACGAAGGATCCCGTGTCGAAGCCCGCCGTCAGGACGCCGTAGCCCTGCATCGACAGCAAGGCAAGAGTGGCGATGGCGGCGTAGAAGAGGACCAGATGGCCGCGGCCAACCAGACTGGCCGCCGCGAGGGAAACCAGGAAAACGATGCCGAAACCGCTGGAAACGCCTCCGGCAGCATACATGGCGCCATTGACGGCCAGCACATCGACCGCCACCTGGGCCGAGAGCTGAACGTTGAAACGCCGCTGCCAGACGAGGGCCGACAGCATACCTGCGCCGACCACGAGGGCATAGAGCGCCGTCAGCCAAGCCAGGGTGCCTTGCGGGACGAGCCAGAAGACCCCAAGCCAGGAAGGCGAGATCCAAAGCCCTGCGGCCAGAAGGGCCACGACCACCAGGCGATAAAGATTGAAATACTGGAGCGAACGCCAGTTGGGCTCCCAGGGAGAAGAGCGCCAGAATCTCATCGGCCCCTCGGCCCTGCGGCGCGATGGGCCGGGCAACAGTAGAATGCGGCTCCCTGGGCCAGTGCCTCCGCCTCGGGGAGGTGCACCCCGCAGTGCGCACAAGCCACCATGGTCTCCGCCGGACGTTCAGCCCTGCGTTCGACCTCTTGCGGCCCGCCCGCCGGGGGCCGGCTCCGCTTCCAGGCCAGCCAGACGAAGGCTGCGATGAGCCCGAGAAGAATCCACTTCAGCATGCCGAGTCTCCCGCGGGGAACGCCAGCGGAGGAAAAATTCCCCAAAGGCGAAAGAATAGTTAAACCAGCAGCCCCGCAGGCGAAATTATAATCTCTCGCTCCCCGGCCCCTCGCCAGGTCCGCCCCCCGGGAATCCTGGCGATGCGCAAGTCCACCGGCCGCCCCTCTTGATGACCGAGTCGCGATGAAACTACAACCCGTCGTTCTTTCCGGTGGATCCGGAACCCGCCTCTGGCCCCTTTCGCGGGAAAAGTATCCCAAGCAGCTCCTGCCCCTGTGCGGGCCGCAATCGATGCTGCAAGCCACCGTAGCGCGCATGGACGGGCTGCCGGATCTGGCCGACCCCATCCTGGTCTGCAACGAGGAGCATCGCTTCGTCGTCGCCGAGCAGGTCCGGCTCCTCGGCAAACGGGGCCGCGTCGTCCTCGAGCCGGCCGGCCGCAACACGGCTCCTGCCCTGACCCTGGCCGCCCTCTTCGCCGTGCGCGACGGCGCCGACCCCATCCTGGTCGTCATGCCTGCCGACCACGCCATCCTGGACGAAGCTGCCTTTCGCGTCGCCGTGGGCCATGCCGCCCAACTCGCCGAAGCCGGCATGGCGGTCACTTTCGGCATCACCCCCGATTGCCCCGAGACGGGCTACGGCTATATTCGGCGCGGCGCGGCCCTGACTGCGGGCAGCCCGGGATTTCGCCTGGATGCCTTCGTGGAAAAACCCGACCGCGCCACCGCCGAAGCCTACCTGGATCGCGGCGACTACCTCTGGAACAGCGGCATATTCGTCCTCAAGGCCTCGGTCTGGCTTGCCGCCCTGGAGCGCTGCCGCCCCGACATCCTGGCCGCCTGCCGCAATGCCCTGGACGATTGCCGCGAAGACGATGTCTTCGTTCGCGTGGGCGCCGCGGCCTTCGCCGCCTGCCCCTCCGATTCCATCGACTACGCGGTCATGGAACGCCTCACCCAGGGCGGCGCGGACCTGCCGCCGGGAGCAGTGATCCCCCTCTCCGCCGGCTGGTCCGACGTGGGCGCCTGGGACTCCCTGTGGAAGGTTCTGCCCAAGGACGAAGCCGGTAACGCCACTCGCGGAGACACCCTTCTCGAGGGCTGCCGCGACACCCTGGTCGTCTCCGAGGGCCGACTGGTGGCCTGCGTCGGCGTCGCCAACCTAGTGGTGGTGGAAACCGACGACGCCGTCCTGGTGGCCCATCACGACGCCACCCAGGACGTCAAGAAGGTGGTCGATCGCCTCAAGGCTGCGGGCCGGAGCGTCGCCCAGTGGCACCGCAAGGTGCATCGCCCCTGGGGCTGGTACGACGGCGTCGATGCCGGCGAGCGGTTTCAGGTCAAGCGCATCTCGGTGAACCCCGGCGCCGCCCTGTCGCTGCAGATGCACCACCATCGCGCCGAGCACTGGATCGTGGTCAAGGGAACCGCCCGGGTCACCCGGGGCGAGGAAACTCTGCTGGTGAGCGAAAACCAATCGACCTACATTCCCCTCGGCACCACCCACCGTCTGGAAAACCCGGGCAAGGTGCCCCTGGAGATGATCGAAGTCCAGTCCGGCAGCTACCTCGGCGAGGACGACATCGTCCGTTTCGAAGATACCTACGGCCGCAACTGAGACATCCCCATGATCCTGGTGACCGGCGGTACCGGCTACATCGGCTCCCACACGGTGGTGGAACTGCTCGCCGCCGGGGAAGACGTCCTCATCCTCGACAACCTGTGCAACAGCACGGCCGAAGTGGTCGACCGCATCGAAGGCATCGCCGGCCGCCGGCCTGCCCTGGTGGTGGGCGACATCCGCGATGCCGCACTGCTGGCTCGTCTTTTCCGCGAGCACCCTGTCCAGGCCGTGATGCACTTCGCCGGGCTGAAGGCGGTAGGCGAGTCGGTGCAGGAACCCCTGGCCTACTACGACAACAACGTGGCCGGTACCCTGCGGCTGCTGGAAGCCATGGACCAAACCGGGGTCAGGAAGCTGGTCTTCAGTTCCTCGGCCACCGTCTATGGCGATCCCCACGCCCTCCCCATCCAGGAGCACTTTCCGCTCCAGGCCACCAATCCCTACGGCCGCACCAAGTTGCACATCGAGGAAATGCTGCGCGACCTGAGCCGGGCGGACCCCAGATGGCAGATCGCCATCCTGCGCTACTTCAATCCCGTCGGCGCCCACCCCAGCGGGCTCATCGGCGAGTCGCCCCAGGGCATTCCCAACAACCTCATGCCCTACGTCACCCAGGTGGCCCTGGGCCTGCGGCCCCAGGTCAATGTCTTCGGCAAGGACTACCCTACGCCGGACGGTACCGGCGTGCGGGACTTCATCCATGTGGTGGACCTCGCCCGGGGACACCTGGCCGCCCTGGCCAAAATCTCGCCACAGCACCCCATGCTCTGCGTCAACCTGGGCACCGGCCGGGGCTACAGCGTCCTGGAGCTCATTGCCGCCCTGGAGCGGGCCAGCGGCCGCCCGGTGCCCTACCGCATCGCCGACCGGCGTCCGGGGGATATCGCTGCCTGTTACGCCGACCCCACCCTGGCGCGGGAACTCCTGGGTTGGCAAGCGCAACTCGGGCTTGCAGCCATGTGCGAAGACGCCTGGCGCTGGCAGTCGGCAAGCCCCGCCGCCGAACCCACGGAGTCAAGTTGAACGCGCTGCACGCCGCCTCTACCGCCGGGTCCGGCGCGGCACCGCAGGGGGCCGCGCCGGACCCGGCTTGTCGGTTTTTTTTACATCTCCGCCGTCAACGTTCAGGCCAGAATTGGACAAACCCCGCAACGGCCGGCCTTTCAGGCACCGGCAAAAACGCGGCACAACTTTTGCTTAAATCCCTTTGACCCGTGCTGTCCGGCACTGCAGGAATTTCGAAAGAGCGCATCATGACCGATCAAGACAAGAACACTTCCCTTCCTGCCCCCTCCGGGGAAGCAGCCGGCGTGACCCTGCCCCGGCGGCGCAGACTCCTGACCGGCACCACGGCCGGCGCTGGCGTGCTCCTCGCCATGCAAGCCAAAACCGCCCTGGGGACCGGGGTCACCTGCCAGAGCCCGTCGGCGATGATCTCCGGCAACCACAGTCCCCGCACCGGAAACGGTCACCAGTGTTCGGGGGGGCGCTCCCCCGGTTTCTGGGTCAATCCGCAGCACTTTCCGTACTGGATGGGCATCAGCTACCCCACGTTCAACAACGGCATCGTGGTGTGTTCCAGCGGCACCGGCAATGTCTCGCCCTGCGACATTTCAGCTCCTGGCACGACCATCGGCAGCATATTCACCGGTGCCCCCAACGGCCAACTCTCGGTCTGGGAAGTTTTGCAGTGGCCGACCAATTACCCCACCTATTCCGGCGCCAATTGCACGGGCACCAAGACCATGACCGATAAGTTCAATGGTAAGGGGCAGCTTCTGCGCCACCTCTCCTCGGCGTACCTGAACGCCATGTACTTCAGTTCCACCAGTCAGGATTACCCCCTTTCCACCCTGCAGATCGTCGCCATGTGGGACGCCGTGAAAGACGGTGGCACCTATTGCCCGACGGGCATGGTCTGCAACGGAAACGCCATGAGCGCGGCGCAGATCATCGCCTACATTGAGGGGATGTACGACATCAACTCGGCGGTCCCCAACCTCTGCAAGGCACCCTGACGCAGGGTCGGGACCGGCCTTGCGCATAGACCCGGCCCGGCAACTGGCCTTTTCTCCCGACTGGGACGGGGGAGGCGTCGTGTTTGACGGCCGCTCCGGCGACTTCTGGGCGGTAGACCGGGACGTCTGGTCCGCCCTGCGAATGGCTGCTGTACAGCGGGATTCTGCCGCCCTGAGCGGACTCCCGGCCGAAGTCCTCGACAGCCTTCTGGCCCACGGTATCATACGGGCTTCCTGATTCCGGGCTCCCTTCTTGGCAACGCCTTCCACCGTGCGGATTTTTGTCGTCCGCATCCCGCCGGTGACGGTACGGGTGCGCTCCGACCTGGCCTCCGTCTCAGCCCACCTGGCCCGCTTCTACGCCGATCGCCTGCTACCCGCTGACAGCGGGGTGTTCTGCGACTTCGACATCGCCCTGATGGCCGTGGGGGGACTGCGGCGCATCTGGCGTCCCCAGGTCAGCTTTCTCCTGGACGGCCAGGATCCCTTCCTGCCCCTGCCGGTCGAGCAGGCGCCCCCCTTGCTCGAATGGGGTCTCAACTGGTGCATGGCCAGCCGCCCCCTGGGTTACCTGGCGATCCACGCCGCCGTGGTCGCCCGCGGCGCGGATGCCCTTGTGCTGCCCGGCTTTCCGGGTGCCGGGAAAAGTACCCTCTGCTCCTCCCTGGTATTCCTCGACGGCTGGCGTCTCCTGTCCGACGAGCTCGCACTGCTGGACCCGGCTACGGTTTCCCTTGCGCCGCACCCCCGGCCGATCAACCTGAAGAATCGCTCCATCGATATCGTCAGCGCCTTTCCCGGCAGCCGGCTCAGCCCCCGCTACCACGACACCCGCAAAGGTACCGTGGCCTTGGCTGGCCCCCCGGCCGACTCCCTGGCCCGGGGCGAAGACCCGGCCTACTGCCGCTGGGTCGTCTTTCCCACCTTCATCGACGATGGCGATCCCTGGTGCGAGCCGATATCTCGCGCCGAGAGTTTCGCCCTCATCGCCGAGCAGTCCTTCAACAAGGAGCGCATGGGGGTGACCGGGTTCAACGCCCTGGCGGCCATGCTCGACGGGGCTGCCTGCTACCAAATCGGTTACCGCTCCACCGCGGAAGCCCTCGATCTCGTCGCCCGCATCCGCCACGGAGAGGTGCCATGAGCCCGGGGAAACCCCATCGCTTTCTCCTCGATCTCCTCGCCCAGCCTCAGGCCACCGCGTCTCTGACGCCGACCCAGTGGGAGACGCTGCTCTGCCAGGCCCGGGCCGCCAATCTCATCGGCACCCTGGCCGAGCGCATCGACGCCGCCGGAATTCCCTTGCCCGTCGGGCTGGCGCGCCATCTGCACGGGGTGGCACAGCTTAGCGCGCGGCAGCGGGAGTCGGTGCTTTGGGAAGCCCATCTTCTGGACCGCTGCCTCGCCCCCCTGGGCATTCCGGTCGTCCTCCTGAAGGGTTCGGCCTACGTGCTGCGCCAACTCCCGGTGGCCCGGGGCCGCCTGTTCGGGGACATCGACATCCTGGTCCCCCGCGAGCATCTGGGCGCCGTGGAAGTCGCCATGATGACCGCCGGCTGGACCTCGGCCAAGCTGCATCCCTACGACCAGCGTTACTACCGCCAGTGGATGCACGAGCTCCCGCCGATGCTCAACGTCCGCCGGGGCACAATCCTCGACATTCACCACACCCTGCTGCCCCTCACCAGCCGCCACCACCCGGATCCGGCGCTGCTCTTTGCCGCGGCCGAGCCCCTACCCGGGTTTTCCTGCCTGCGGACGCCCTCGCCGGCCGACCTGGTGATCCACAGCATCACTCACCTTTTCCACGAAGGCGAATTCCACAACGGCCTGCGCGACCTGGCGGACATCGACGGCCTGCTACGCCATTTTTCGACCAGGGACTCCGGTTTCTGGGACGTCCTGGTGCCACGGGCCACCCAATTGCAGCTGGCCTACCCCCTCTTCCTGGGGCTCCATTTTGCACAGCAGGTGCTGGCAAGCCCTATCCCGCCCGCCGTGCTGGCGGCGGCTGCAGCGGCGGGAGCACCGTCGGCGCCAGGCCTGCGGCTGCTGGAGACCCTGTTTTCCCATGCCCTGCGTCCACAGCACCCGTGCTGCCTGGGCCCGATGAGCGGCTTTGCCCTGTGGTTGCTTTACGTTCGGGCGCACTGGTTGCGCATGCCCCCCCATCTGCTCGCCGTTCATCTCACTCGCAAGGCCTGGCGCGGCGTCTTCCCCGAGCCGGAACGGACCCGGCATGACGACGAGCCGGGGCTGCCCGGCTAAGGTATGGCTCGCGCTCTACCGCCCTCTTTCCTCGAGCAGGGACTGCAGATGATTGACGGGAATGGCGTAGGTGATGCCTGAGGGCTGGCTCAGGGCGGACTCCCGGGTGGCCTTGACGAAGACCATGTTGATGATGCCGATCACTTCGCCACTTTCGACGTCGTACACCGGACTGCCGCTATTGCCGGGGTAAGCCACGGCGTCGAGTTGGAAGATGCGGAACGCGCCGGCCTGGGCGCGCTTGATGACCTGGACGTTGAGGCCGCGGGCATTGGCCGCGGGCAGGACGATGGGGGGAATCGCCGAAACGATGCCCCGATGAGAAACGGGAAAGAAACCCAGGACAGACCCGATGGGGAAGCCCGTGAAGGCGATTTCCTGTCCCTCGCGCACCGTTTCGGCCCGGCCCAGAACGACGGGCGGCAGAGGCGACCCGTCGATTTCCAGGACGGCGAGGTCGTGGGCCTTGTCTTCGACGATGACCCGCGCCCGCCGCAATTGCCCACCTCCTTCGGAGGCCCCGGCCACCTGAACGGCGAGGGAAGCGCCTTCCTCGCCGGCCAGTACCGCGACCACATGGGCATTGGTGACAATGTGCCGCCCGTCGCCCACGGCAAATCCCGTCCCCCGCAGGGTAAAGGGCGGCGCGGCGAGCGTCTTGTAGTTCCCTACCGCCACCACCGAAGGTTTGATGCGGGCGACGGTATCGGGCAAAGGCCCCCCCGCGCAGGCCGTCACCCAGCCCAGCAGGAAGAGCAGCCCGCCGACGAGCAGCCTCAGCACGCGCGATTCCCCAGCGCGCCAACAACCATCACATGAGCCGCGAGCTGCGAATACGGGGAAGCTCCGGCGACGGATCGGTCACTGCGGGATCGAAGGGGTGCTCCTCCTTGCGGAAAATCTCCACGACCCGTTTCACGTAGCCCCGGGTCTCCTGGTAGGGCGGCACGCCGCGGTAGCGATTGACGGCACCCTCGCCCGCGTTGTACGCCGCCGCCACGAGGGCCACATCGCCACGAAAATAGGCCAGCAACCAGCGCAAGTAGGCGAGGCCGCCGCGAACGTTGTCTTCCGGGTCGAAGGGTTTCTTGACGTTGAAGCGGGCCGAGGTCTCCGGAATCAATTGCATGAGCCCCTGAGCGTTCTTGGGCGATACGGCCGCGGAATTGAAGTTGGACTCCACCCGTATCACTGCAAGGGCAAGGCGGGGATACACCCCGTATTGCGGGGCCAGCCGCGCCACCAGTTCGTAGACCTTACGCGCCTCGACCGAGGCATTGGCAATGATCTCCTGGCCCGCCATGTCTTCCGGCGGTTCGGGATCAATCATGCACTCGGGTTTCCGACTGGAGGTATCGGCGAAAAACCGAAGCATGCGCTGGGCGTGCGCATGCCCCTGGTCGGCAGCGAGGCGAAAGAAATAGGCCGCGAGTTCGTCGTCGCGCTGAACCCCGCGTCCGTTGGCGTAAATCCAGCCCACGCTGTACTGCGCCTCGCCGTCGCCGAGGCGGGAGGCCTCGCAGTACAGCTTGACGGCCTCGGCGACGTCCCGTGCCACGCCTTCACCGTGCTCGTAGGCCCGCGCCTGGCTGCGCAGCAACTCGCCCTTGTGGGAGCTGAGGCTTTCGCTCGCCCCGGCGCCGCCGCAGGTCAGGGCGAGCGCCAGGCCCAGGCCGGCCCATTGCCGGCCCCAGGATGCGCGCTGCCCGAAAAGCATGGCCCGCCGCTCCGTCACAGGCGCCAGAGGGTCGCCCCGGCCGCCTCGAAGGCCGCCTGGTCGAACTGGCTCTTAACGTCGATGACCACCCCGTTGGCCTGCAACTTGGCCATGTAGTCGGCCACCGGACGGGTCTTGATTTCCTTGTGGGAGACCGCGGCGACGATGGCCGCCGCCTTGGGCAGGTTTTCCCAGGAAACCAGATCGACGCCATACTCGTGGCGCGCCTCGGCGGCATCGGCCACCGGATCGTGCACCAGAACCTCGGTACCGTAGGACTGCAACTCACGAATCACGTCGATGACGCGGGAGTTGCGCAGATCGGGGCAATCCTCCTTGAAGGTCAGGCCCAGGACGACGACGGGAGCGCCCTTGACCACCCAGCCATTGCGCACCAGGTGCTTGATGGTCTGTTCGGCGACGAACTTGCCCATGCCGTCGTTGATGCGCCGGCCGGCGAGGATCACTTCCGGGTGGTAGCCGAGCATTTCGGCCTTGTGGGTCAGATAGTACGGGTCGACGCCGATACAGTGCCCCCCCACCAGACCGGGACGGAAGGGCAGAAAGTTCCACTTGGTTCCGGCCGCCAGCAGCACTTCCAGTGTGTCGATGCCGATGCGGTCGAAAATGATGGCCAGTTCGTTCATCAGGGCGATGTTCAGGTCGCGCTGGGTGTTTTCGATGACCTTGGCGGCCTCGGCGACCTTGATGCTGGAAGCTTTGAACACGCCGGCAGTGATGATATCCCCGTACACACGGGCCACCAGATCCAGAGTGGCGGGCGTGTCACCGGAAACGACCTTGACGATCTTGGTGACGGTACGTTCCTTGTCTCCCGGATTGATCCGCTCCGGCGAGTAGCCGATGAAGAAGTCCTGCTTCCATTTCTGGCCGGACAGCTTCTCGATGATGGGGATGCAGATTTCCTCGGTGGCACCGGGATAGACGGTCGATTCGAAGACGACGGTCGCCCCGCGCTTCAGATTGCTGCCCACGAATTCGGAGGCACCGACGAGGGGGCTGAAGTCCGGCTGATGGGCCTCATCAACGGGTGTCGGAACCGCGACGACGATGAAATCCGCTTCGCGGATGATGGCCGGATCGGTGCTCACCTCGAGCTGAGTCGCGGCGCGGAGATCCTCGCTGGATACTTCGCCCGTGGGGTCCTCGTAGCGGCGATAGGCCGCCACCTTTTCCGCCGACAGGTCGAACCCCAGCGTACGGTATTTCTTGCCAAACTCGACGGCGAGCGGCAGCCCGACGTAACCCAGTCCTACTACAGCGATGGTCGTCATCTTTTTCCTCTACGATTAACTAAATCAAAAAATTGAATCAAATCAGAGTCCACTGATCAGTTTTGCCACTTCGGCCTGCTGCGGGTATTTGTCCCCCAGCTTGGCGAGTACGTCCAGATGCTTGCGCGCCTCGCCCTTCTCGCCAGCCTTGATCAAGGTCCGGGCCAGATTGAGGCGAATTTCCGCCTGCCCCGGAGCAAGATCCACCGCCTTGCGCAGCAATTCGAGGGCCCGACCGGTGTCGCCCTTCTCGGCCAGCAGCACGGCCAGCGTATCCATGAGCGAGGGCGAATTAGGGGCCAGGCTCACCGCCTTTTCCGCGAATTCGAGGGCTTTGGGATCCTTCAACTGGCCCAGGGCCCAAGCCAGATTGTTCAGCACCCGCGGACTGTTGGGAGCGATATCCAACATGGTGCGATACTGCTTCGCGGCCCCCGCCCAATCCCCCTTGCTGGAGGCCATTTCGGCCAGATACTGGCGCACGACGACGTCCTTGGGATTGTCCTTCAGCCAAGTGGCGATGACCCGCTCCGCCTCCACTTTGTTCCCCGCCTGTTCCAGGGTGGAACTGGCCTTGATCGCCAGTTCCGGCACCCGCCCCTTTTCTAGGCCGAGACGGTAGGCCTTGGCCGCTTCCGCCCAGGATTTCTGGGAGGTATGAACGTCGCCTTCAAAGGCGTAGCCGACGGGTTCGGTGGGCCGCTGCTTCTGGACCGTCTTGGCAAGACTCAGGGCGTCCCTTGTCTTGCCGTCCTTCACCAGAAGGAAGATCAAGGCGCGCTGCGCCTCGAGGAAATCCGGTTTGATTTCCAGGGCCTTTTGCAGGTCCCTGACCGCCTGGCCTTCATCCTTGGCGGCAACGCTCACTTCCGCCAACTTGAGGTAGGGCACGGGCGAGTGCGGCTGAAGCGCCGGAAGCTTGCCATAGGCTGCCTTGGCCTGGTTGAAATCGCCGGCAAGCATCTGGGCGCGACCCAGGGCATCGTAGAGTTCCGGACGGTCCGGAATCGCCGTCAGCGCCTCCTGGGCGGCCGCCACGGCTTTCTTGGCGTCCTTGGCGCGCAAATGGGACTCGACGAGGGCCAGACGGGCCACGATGTCGTTGGGATTGGCGCTTACTGCCTTGGTCACCCAACCCTGGGCCTCGTCCGCCTTGCCGCCGCTGGCCGTAATCATTTCAGCGATGGCCAGGTGGGCGGGCACATTCTTGGGGTCCGCGGCCAGCACGGTTTCGAAGCGACGCCTCGCTTCCTGGGGTTTCTTGTCGCGAAGATCGAGCAGCGCCAGATTTTTCGCCGCCGGGAAGTAGCCAGGCTTCAGGGTTGCAGCCTTTTCGAAAGCCTTGCGAGCTCCGTCGTAGTCGTTCTTGCTCCCCAGAATTTCGCCGCGCAGGTTGAACACCGCCGGATCATCGGGGCGCTTCTTTTCCAGGGCGACCACTGCAGCCAGTGCCTTGTCGGTCTCATTGCGGCGCAGATGGGCGGAAACGATGGCCAGATCGGCGACGGGCCCGCTGTCGCTGGCCGAGATGTCTGCCAGTTCTTCGAAGGCGGCGTCGGCCTTGCCCCCGGACATGTGCATCATCGCCAGACGGGTACGCTTGGCCGGATCCTTGGGGTCGAGGGCCGCCGCCTTGACGAAGAACTGCTCCGCCTTCTTGTAGTCCTTCAACTGGACGTAGACCTCGCCGGCCAGGGCCAGCATCGCGGGGGACTTGTCGATCTTGTCCAACACCGGCTTCAGAGTATCCAAGGCTTTGTCGGGCTGGCCCGTCTTCAGGTAGGTGGAAACCAGCAGACGGCGAGCCAGAGGCAGGGTGGATTCGGCGGTCAAGGCCTTGGCCAGATTGTCCTGGGCCTGGGTATAGGCCCCCAGTTGGAAATCGACCGCCCCTGCGAGTTGCATCGAAACCGCCGAGGGGCGAACCGCCTTGTGGTATTGCTCGAGAACCTCCTTGGCCGCCTTGTAATCCTTGTTCTGATACGCAAGCTGCGCCTGAAGGTACTGCAGGCCCGGGGGATTGCCGATCCCCTTGCGCGCCTGCTCCAGGGCCTGTTTGGCATCATCCGGACGCCCCGCCCTGAGCAGGGTATTCACGAGGGCAATGTGAGCACTGGGAAAGCGGGGCTTCTTCTCCACCGCCTTGCGGTAGGCGGCCACCGCTTCATCCACTTCCCCCTTGCCCAGCATGATATCGCCCCGGAGTTTCCAGGCTTCCACCGCATCGGCATCCTTGGCCAGGATGCCGTCGACGATCGCCAGGGCCCCGGGGACATCCTTGTCGCTGGTCGCCTTGACCCGGGCCGAAACGAGCAGGGCGGGCACATGGTCGGGCTTGGCGGCAAGGGCCGCCGCAAGGGCCGCCTTGGAAGCCTCTATATTGCCGGCAGCCCCCTGGGCGATACTCATGGCAGTATGGTACTCGGCACTCGCCTCGGTCCCGGAAACCTGTACCTTGGCAAACTCTTCCACCGCCTTCTTGGCCTCGCCCCGCATGGTGAGCGATCCAACCAGGAGGGGAACGACCTTCTCGGCGGGATACTTGAGCTCGAGCGCCTTCCTCAGCTCCACTTCGCCCGGAGCAAGATTGCCTTCATCCACCAGTGCCTTGCCCAGCAGAAACCGCGCTTCGGCCGAATTGGGATCCTTCTGGAGCGCATTCTTGAGCTGGATCACCGCGGCCTTGGTGTCATTCTTGGCCAGGAAATCCTTGGCCGAGGACAGCAGCTTGGCCGGGTCGTCGCCTCCACAGGCCGCCAGGGCAAGAACGAGTGCAAGGGCCGAAAGACGGAAGCTGTGCGAAGAAGTCTTGGTCATGAAATGATCTTTCCGGAGGCGAGTGAACGAGAGCTTATTTGAGGCCGAAGCGATGCATGAGGTCGTACAGGGTCGGGCGACTGATGGCGAGCATTTCGGAGGCTTTTACCACATTGCCATTGGCCCTGCTCAGGGCCGCTATGACGGCCCGCCGTTCGGCCTCGTCGCGCACCTTGCGTAGGTCGAGGTCCCGCTCCTCCTGGGAACCGTGGTCACGCAGACCGAGATCCTCACGAGCGATTATATTGCCGTCCGCCATGATGACCGCGCGCTTGATGCAGTTTTCCAGTTCCCGCACGTTCCCGGGCCAGGAGTGAGCTTCGATGGCCTGAACGGCATCGTCGCCCAGGGCGATAGCCCCCCGGTTCTGCTCCTCGGCAAAGCGACGCACCAGGGCATGGGCCAGCAGGGCGGCATCGCCCAGACGATCCCGCAAGGGAGGGATATTGACCACGATTTCGGCCAGCCGGTAATACAAGTCTTCGCGGAACTTCCCCTCGTCGATGAGGCCCTGCAGATTCTGGTGCGTGGCGCAGACGACCCGGACATCCACGGCAATCTCCTGCCGCCCCCCGACGCGCTCCACCACCCTTTCCTGCAGGAAGCGCAGGAGCTTGGCCTGGAGGGGAAGTGGCAAATCGCCGATTTCGTCCAGCATGAGGGTGCCCTTGTGGGCCGTTTCGATCTTGCCCGGGGTGGTCTTGGCCGCACCGGTGAAGGCCCCCTTCTCATAGCCGAACAACTCGCTCTCGAGAAGATTGTCGGGAATCGCAGCGCAATTGATGGCCACGAAGCGCTCGGCACGACGAGGAGACGCCTCGTGCAGACCCCGCGCCAAGACCTCCTTGCCGGTGCCGCTCTCGCCCAACAGCATGACCGTCGCGTTGCTGCCTGAAACCTTCTCGATGGTACGGCACAGGCGCAGCATTTCCGGATCCCGGGTGATGAGCCCGTTGAGGGCATCCGGCTGACGCATGGCGTGCAGACGCTGATTTTCCTTTTGCAGGTCATACAGCCGGAACGCACGGTCCACGGTCAGAGCCAGGAGATCCGGTTCGAAAGGCTTGGCGAAAAAGTCGTAGGCCCCCAGGGCCACGGCGCGCAAGGCGTTGGTCTGGTCGTTCTGACCGGTGAGGACAATGACTTTGATATCCGGCTCGGCGGCGACCATCTGCTCCAACAGGCGGAAGCCCTCGGAAACCGAATCCGGGTCCGGTGGAAGCCCCAGATCCATGGTCACCACGGCGGGCTGATGGCGCTTCAACTGCGCCAGCGCCGACTCCCGATCCGAGGCAGTCACCACGTCGTACTGGTCGAAGGACCACTTGATCTGCTTCTGCAAGGCCGGATCGTCCTCGACGACGAGCAGCGGCCTCGTTTTTTCGCCGCTCATGCCGCGCTCTCCTGCTGGCGCAGATCGGCCCGCGACCCACCCTCGAACAGGGGGAGCAGCACGGTCACCCGCGTCCCCTGATTCACCACGCTGTCTACCAAGATTTTCCCCCCGAGTTCATTGATGTACTGCGAGCTTTCGTAAGCGCCGATACCCATCCCGGCGTCCTTGGTCGTCTGGAAGGGCTTGAACAGGCGCTCGCGGATGAAGTCTGCCGACATTCCGTGCCCCGTATCACCTACTTCCAGCATTGCCTGGCCCCCCTGCTTCTCGATGCGAATCCAAACCCGGCCGCGCGGATCGGTTGCATCCAGAGCGTTCTGCACCATATGGCCGAGAACCCGCTCCAGTCGCTCCTCGTGCCCCCGGGTCATGAGAGCCTCCGCGATGTCGACATCCACCGTGCGCCCGAGTACTGCCTTGTTCTTCTGGATGCGCTCGGCGATCAACTTCAGGTTCACCCCCACCGGCGTGCCGGGTGGCGTGGCCCCTTCCCGCAATTGAAGCATCAACTGCCGCATGCGTTCGACGGAATTTTCCACGGTCATCAGCATGTCTTCCTGAAATTCTGCGTTGTCTTTGTGTTTTTCCGCATTGCGCAGCATCAGGGAAAGCTGGGTGACGATGTTCTTCAGGTCATGCACCACGAAGGCCGACATACGGTTGAAGGCGTCGAACTTGCGCGCTTCGAGCAGGGCTTCGGTGGCTTGCAACTGGGCCAGGAAGGCCGCCGCCTGCCGTCCCGCGGTTTTTAGGAGATCATTGACCTCCCAATTGACTTCGATACGGGTGCGAGCACTGGCCAGAACGACGAAGCCGATCATCTCGGTGCGGGCCAGGAGCGGAACGATGAGCCAGGCGTCGGGAATCTCGCCCAGCCATTCCGGCAACGAGAGGCCTTCGTAGCGCCTCGAATAGCAGCGGTATTCCTCCAGATTGACGACCCAGCCGCTATCGGTCAGAAAGTGGCTGAAGGGCGAACCCGCCTCCTCCCGCGCCGCCACGGCAGGCATGTTCCAGCGCGCCGTCTGCACGAAGGTGCCTGCGGCGGAATCCCGTAGCCATAGCCCGCCCCCCGGGCTTTCCAGCATGTCGGCTAGACCCTTGATGACGTGCAGCCCCATGGTCTGCGGCGATCCCTGTTCCGAGAGGGTCTGGGTGAATTTGAGCCATTCCTCCCGATAGTCGTAGCGGTAGCTGAGAAAGTGCTTGCCGAGGAAAACCCGCACCCTGGCCCGCATGGATCCGGAAAAGGCGACGATGCAGAGCCCGAGAAAGGCCATGAAGAGCAGGGCAAACTGCAGCGCCCGGCCCCAATCCCCCCCAAAGTAACGGACGTAATACCCCACTCCCGCCATGAAGAGGAGGTAGCCGCCGGACAGCAGCAGAGCCAGCGAATGGAAAGCGACCTTCTGGGAGACCCGCAGGCGGGAGGCCCAGTCGCGGCTGCGATTGACCGGCAGGGCGATGAGCGGAACGATGAGCGCATGGGCAAATCCCCGCACGCTGAACACGTCGGGGTCGACGCGCCCGAAGAGCAGGGCATCGGAATAGAAGTAGAGGTCGTAAACGAAGGCCGCCGAGAGCCCAAGGCAGAGTGGCTTTACGTTCCAGCGTGAGTCGGTGGCCAGGCTGCGGTAGAACTGCTCGACAAGCAGCAGCGCGACGACGACCATGGCCAGGGATTGAACGAGATAGAACTTGGCCACCACCAGGGGCACGCCGCCGGCCAGCCAGACCACCACACGCAAGCCGACGCCCGCCAGCGCGATGGCTCCGACCAGCAGCGCGACCGGGCGGGAGAGCGGGCGCCGCGTCCCTTTTTCCGGCCCGGACCCCAGGAGCACCAGGATCAGGCCATACCAGGCCGCGTAACGCAGGGCGTCGCACACCTCTGCCACCCCGCGGAAGTCGCGGGCAGCGCTGTAAACGATGCCCAGGCTTGCAAGAGCCCACAAGGCGGTGGCCAGCACAGCTCCCAACATGAGGGCTGCCGGCTGGCGCTCCCCCTCGGCCTGACCCCGCCGGCTCAGCAAATAGCCGAAGAGCAGGACGTAGCCCGCCGCCGCCAGGCCATAGCCCCAGGCCGACAGTTCAGCGATACCGGAATCCATGGATCAGAAAGTCCCTTCGGACGGGTGGCGGATCACGACCCCGCCACATGGACACCCGCTCCGCCCAGCGGGGGGGCTGAGGCGATCACCTTGGCGTCTCGATTCCCCGACGGGGGGTCACTGGGCGCCCTTCGCCGTCAACACCACCCCCACCGTCTCGAAGAGGACCAGGATGTCCAGGAACAGGGTGTGATTCTTGACGTAGTAGAGGTCGTACTGGAGCTTTTCGGCGGAATCCTCCACCGAAGCCCCGTAATGGTACCTGACCTGGGCCCAGCCGGTGACCCCCGGTTTCACGCTGTGGCGCACGGCATAGAAGGGGATTTCCCGCGTCAGTTGATCGACGAAGAAGGGTCGTTCCGGCCGCGGCCCCACCAGACTCATGTCGCCGTTGAGGACGCTGATGAGTTGCGGCAGTTCATCGACGCGGAGTTTGCGGATCACACGGCCCACGCGGGTCACGCGCGAATCGCCGGAGGTCGCCCACCGCGGCTTGCCGTCCTTTTCCGCGTCGGTGCGCATGCTGCGGAACTTAATGACGTTGAACAGGCGCCCGTTGAGACCTACCCGTTCCTGACGGTAAAAGATCGGCCCGGCGCTTTCCAGGGAGATGATGAGGGCCGTCAGCAGCATGACCGGCGCGGCCAGCAGGAGGAGCACCAGGGCGCAGGCGATATCGAAGGCACGCTTGACGAAGCTGCGCCAGGCCCCCTGGCCGAAGCCGTCGCCGAAGATCAGCCAGCCGGCGTAGAGGGAGTCGAGGCGAATCTGGCCCAGGGTCTGCTCAAAATGGCTGGCCAGATCGAGAACGCGAATCCCGGCCAGCTTGCAATCCAGCAGTTCCCGCAGGGGCAGGGCGCCGCCGCGCCGCTCGGTCACCGCCACGACGATCTCATCCACCTTCAATTGCCGCGCCGTATCGGTGAGGTGCTTGACGCTGGACAGTACCTGGTCGGCGGGGACGACGATCTCCTCCTCGTTGGAGGCAGGATAGAAGCCGACGACGAGGGCGGCCGGATCGGACTTGTTGAGGGCTTTGCGCACAGCCAAGGCCTTGACCCCCACGCCGAAGACCAGAATGCGCCGCACCAGCATCTGGGTCGGGGGGGCATGGACCGTGCTGACGCGATTGACCAGCATGCCGAACACCGCCGACATGGCCGACAACTGGAGAAATTCGCGGCTCACCGCCGTGACGGGAAGCAGGAGAAAGAGCCCGTAGGCGAGCGGAACGGCGAGGTAGAGGGAAAGCACCGCCCGGGCTCGAGTCTGATGGATCGTTCGCCCATGGAAACGCTGATAGAACCCGAACCAGGCATTGAGCAGCAGCATGATCACCCCCAGGATCACCGCATAGACGGCAACCATGGCGATGTCGATGGGCAAGCCGGCGCCGACCCACAGGGTCGCGATGATCATGGCGACAAATACAAAGGAGAAATCGAAAAGGACTTGCAGCAGCGTGCGCCACCGAACCCAATGATTGAACATCCTGACCACTGCTTACTCCGAGGCTTTGTGCGCGGGGCGCAAATTTTTGTCGGCGGGTCCGCAAGCCACCAGGAGGCTGCAGGCCGGACCCTCGCTCCGCGGGCGCTCCAACACGGCACCCGCCCATTCCTGTGGAGCGCATCTTAGGTTTGGGGTGCCAAAAGGGGGAGGCATTATTTCACGTCGCCCGGGAAATGCCGATAGGGGGGCATTCGCGCCATCGCTGCGCCGCAGCAAAAAGGGGCCAATTCGGGCCTGCTCCGGCCTGTCGCCCCCCCCAGCGGAACCTTCGTGCTGAGTCATGCCCCAGCACGAAATCTCTGGCCGAATGGCAGCCCCCCCACACTCCGAGCCACTCTCACGAGGGACGCTCCGAAAGCCCCTTGGGGCCCCGACCAGGGAACCAAGGATTATTTCACGCGCGCAATTTGGGTGAGCGTGTACCCTTGCGGGGCTCGAGCGGGAAGCATGTTCTCGGGGCCTGTGAGGGGTGGCGTTTGGCGCTTCCCGCGCCCCCCGGAAACCCTCCCGGGGAACGCGCGAGAGAGCAATCCTTGCTATGCTTCGCGCTTTTTCCCCGGAACCGCCGGACAGGACTTCAACCAGGCGCCCCGTTCCGGGGCGTCGCTGCCAAGACTTGACGAATCAATGAATCCAGAAATTCCCGGATATCCTGCGGACGCCTGCGGAAAACCCGTCATCGGCCTGGGCGACGCCGAACTGTATGGCTACGCCCACCTCATCCGCCTGACCGAATCCCTCATCCTGGACCTGTTCAGCCGCGGCCTGCTGTCGGGAACCACCCATACCTGCATCGGCCAGGAACTCTGCCAGATGAGCGTGGTGCGGGCGCTGTCCGACCCGCAAGACGTGGTGCTGTCCAACCACCGCAACCACGGCCACTTTCTCACCTATTCCGGCAATTTCCTCGGCCTGGTGGCCGAAATCATGGGTCGGGAAGCCGGGGTGTGCGGCGGGTTCGGGGGCAGCCAGCACATTGCCTTCCGTCATTTCCATAGCAACGGCGTCCAGGCGGGGATGACCGGCATCGGTGCCGGCCTGGCCCTCGACCGCCGCCTTTCCGGGAGCACGGCCGTGGTGGCCATCATGATCGGCGACGGCACCCTGGGCGAGGGTATGCTCTACGAGAGCATGAACCTTGCCGCCGTCTGGCAGGCCCGCGTGCTCTTCGTGGTCGAAAACAACGGCATCGCCCAGACCACCTACACCGCCGACACCGTCGCCGGCAGCATCGAGGGCCGCGGCCAGGCCTTCGGCCTCAAGACCTGGCGCCTGGACGACAGCGCCCCCGATTTCGCCGCCGCAGTCGCCGACGTGGTGGCCGAGGTACGCGCGGGCGAAGGCCCCGGCATGCTGGTCATCGATACGCGCCGCCTCGGCCCCCACAGCAAGGGCGACGATCTGCGCAGCGACGCGGAAAAGGATTTCATCGCCCGCCGCGACCCGGTCGCCGCCCTGGGCGAACGCCTGGGAGCCCCCGAGCGGGAGGAAATCGAAGCGCGCAACCGTGCCTTTGTCGCCCAGGTCGAAGCCCTCGCCCTCGCTTCCCCCGAAGCCGCCTTCGCCGACCTCCCCACCCATAGCCTGCGCCCCGCCGCGGCGGCGCTCGCAGCCGAACTGCGCTCCGAGGCGAAAACCGTGCGCCAGTCGCTCAACGACGCCCTGCGCCACCTGCTGGCCAGCGACTCCCGCAGCCTGGTGATCGGGGAGGACCTTCACGAACCCTACGGCGGCGCTTTCAAGGTCACCGCCGGGCTGTCCGAGGATTTCAAGGGGCGGGTCATCTCCACCCCCATCAGCGAGGCCGGCATCACCGGCGCAGCTATCGGCTTGGCCCTCGCCGGGCGGCGTCCCATCGTCGAAATCATGTTCGCCGACTTCCTGACCCTGTGCATGGACCAGATCTACAACCATGCGGTCAAGTTTCCCGGCATGTTCGAGGAATGTTCCGTTCCCCTGGTGGTACGGGCGCCCTGCGGAGGCCGGCGCGGTTACGGCCCCACCCACAGCCAGAGCCCGGAAAACCTGCTCGTGTCCGTCCCCGGACTCACGGTGCTCTACGCCAGCCACCGCCACGCCAGTGGCGCCCTGCTGGTCGACGCCACCAGCCGTTGGCCCAACCCCACCGTATTCCTGGAGCACAAGCTGCTCTACGGCGAAACTCAGGACACCCTAGACTACACGGTCGTCCCGGCCAGCCCTGCCGACGCGGGCGCCGAACTCTTCCCGACCCTGCGCCGGGGTGCCGTCGATCCCGACGTCACCCTGGTGGGCTTCGGCGGCATGCTGCCCTTCATCGAGCGGGCGGCCCAGCGCCTGGCGGATGAAGAAGAACTCGAAGTCGAAATCGTCGCCCCCGCGCTGCTCAGCCCCCTGCCCCGCAATACCCTGCTGGAAGCCCTGCTGGAGAGCCCGCGCATCGTGGTGGTCGAGGAATCCCACCACGAATTCGGCGTCAGCGCCGAGTTGCTCGCCTGTCTGGCGGAAGCCGGCTACCGCGGCACCGTGGTCCGCCTTGGCCTGCCGCCGGTGCCCATCGCTGCGGCGCGCAGCCTGGAGCGCGCCCAACTGATCGACGAAAACGTCATCGTCGACAACGTCCTCGAATTGTTCTGATTGAAACGGATTTCCCTATGGCTGCTGCAATTCATGTCCCGCGGGTGAATAACAACGACGACGAGGTCAAGCTCGTCGGTCTAGAGGTCGCCGCCGGGGCCCGCATCGAAAAGGGTCAGATCGTCGCCCAGGTGGAGACCGACAAGGCGGTAGTCGACGTGGAAGCCACTGCCACCGGGTTCGTTCTCGCCGTCCAGGGCGAAGTGGAACAGGTGCTCCGGGTGGGCTCGGTGCTTCTCTGGGTCGGCGACACGGCGGACGAAGCCGTGCCCGAAACGGAAATAGCCGGCGGCGAGAAGAGTCCCCGCGACCAATCCGCCCCCACCGCACGGGCCCGCCTGCTGCTGGCCGAATACGGTCTCCTGGCGGCCGACGTGACCGCCACGGGCCCCCGCCTGAGCGTGCGCGACATCGAAGCCCACGCCGAGCGGCTGGGCCTCAGCCGCCGCCCCGCAGCGGCCACTGCGCCGGCCGCCTCCGAATCCGCCCCCGTAGAACCGGGCGCCCGCGTCGGCCTGAGCGGCGAAGAGAAAGGCATGTTGGCCACGGTACTCTGGCATCGCGACGTCGCCGTCCCCGGCTACGTCGAGGTGAGCTACGACCCGACCCCCTGGGACGAACTGGCCCGGGACTACGGCGCCCGCCACAAGCTCCTGCTCAACCCGCTGCTTCCCCTGCTGGCCTGGCGCCTGGTCGAACTGGCGCGGGACAACCCCCGCATCAACGCCACCCTGGTCGGCCGGGAGCGGCACGAATACCGCGACGTGAACCTGGGCTTTACGGTCCAGGCCGGTGCGACCCTCTACCTCACCGTGCTACGCGACGCCGCCCGCCGGGAACCCCTGGCCTTCGTCCAGGACCTGATCGACGTCCAGCGCCGGGCGGCAGCCCACAAGTTGGCCCCCGAGGAACTGCAGGGCGCCACCATCGCCTTTTCCAGCATGGCGCGCTGGAAGGTCAATCGTCACGTCCCCATCCTCTCGCCCCACACCGCCCTCATGGTGGCCCATACCGCCAGCGCCGACGGCACCGGCATCCTGGGCGCGAGCTACGACCACCGAGTCCTCAACGGCTCCGAAGTCGCCGCCTTGCTGCGCCAGTTGAGCACGCCGCCTCGTCTGGACCAATAACCCGAAAGAGCGAACCATGACCCTCGACAAGAACGCCATCCAGGCCGCCATCAAGGCCAAGATCGTCGACATCGCCCGCATGCTGGGCAGCGACGCCAGCGACCTCGCCGCCGATGAACTCATTCCGGCCACCGGCTATATCGATTCCGCCGGCCTCCTCGACCTCATCGCCTGGTACGAGGCCGAGTTCGACATCAAGGTCGCCGCCGAGGAATTCACCATCGACAACCTGGGCACCCTGGAGTCCATGGCGGGCTTCGTCCTGGCCAAGAAGGGTCTCGCCTAGGCATGGGAGCCAGGCCGGCTCCAGCCTGCGGCGCCTTGCATCCCTTCTTCCTGGAAAGCGGGGGCGCCCGCCTTTTCGCCGTCCATCATCTCCCGGCGCCGGGGCATCCGGTACGGGGACAGGTGCTCTGCGCCCTGCCCTTCAACGAGGAAATGAATCGCAGCCGCAGCATGGTAACCCTGCTCGCCCGGCGTCTCGCCGAGGCAGGTTACGGCACCCTGGTGGTCGACCCGCTCGGCACCGGCGACAGCGAGGGGCACACCCGGGACGCCCGCTGGGATATCTGGCGCGACAATCTGCGCTCGGCCCGCGACTGGCTGCGCGCCCAGCCCGGTAAGCAGCGGGTCTTCCTGGGCATTCGCCTGGGAGCCATCCTGGCCGCCGAACTGGCCGCCGAGACCCCGGGCCCCGCAACGGCCCTCGCCCTGTGGCAGCCGGTAACGGACGGCAAGCTGCACCTGACCCAGTTCCTGCGCGTGCGCATCGCCGCCAACCTCGACCGCCCCGACCTGCCCAAGGAAACCACCGCCGGGATGCGCGAAAGCTTTGCCGCCGGCGAATGCGTCGAGGTGGCCGGCTACGAACTGCACCCGGAATTTGCCCGCGGTCTAGACGCTCTCAAACTGGCCCCCGCCGCTCCTGCCCCCGGCACACCCTGTCTGTGGCTGGAGAACGGCAGTGAGGACACCGCCATCCCCCCGGCCAGCCAGACCGTCATCGACCGCTGGAATACCGCCGGCGTCCCCGTGGCCGCCCGGCTCTTCCCCGGACCCGCCTTCTGGCAACTGCACGAGCGCGTCCTTGCACCCGCCGCGGTCGAGGCGACGAGGGCCTGGCTTGTGGGCCTGGAATGAGCGCATGAAAGAAGAAGCCCTTTGCTTCGACTGCCAGGGCAGTGCCCTGGTCGGCATACTGCATCGCCCGGAAACCCCCGGCAGGCGGGGCGTTCTGGTCATCGTCGGCGGTGGCCCGCAGTACCGGGCTGGCGGCCACCGCCAACTCACCCTGTGGTCCCGCCGGCTGGCCGCGGAGGGCTACCCAGTCCTGCGTTTCGACTACCGCGGCATGGGGGACGCCCACGGCGATTTCCGCGGTTTCGAGCACATCGGCGAGGATATCGACGCGGCCATCGCCACCTTCCGGACCCACGTTCCGGAATTGGAGGAAGTAGTCCTGTGGGGAGAATGCGACGCATCTTCGGCCATCCTCTTCCACGCCCACCGCCACCCCGCCGTCGGCGGCGCCGTCCTGCTCAACCCCTGGGTGCGCACCGAAGCCGGGGAAGCCCGCGCCATTCTCAGGTTCTATTACCTGCAACGCCTGACCCAAGCCAGTTTCTGGAAAAAGGTGTTCAGCTTCAAGTTCAACCCCCTGGCGTCGGTGGCATCGGCCCTGGGCCTGCTGTCCAAGGCCCGCAGCGCGGCGGCGCCGGCCGCTCCGACGGCCCCCGGCCCTGGTGCCGCACCTTCCCTACCGACCGACCGCCCCCTGCCGGAACGCCTGCTGTTCGGCATGACGCGCTTCAAGGGCAAGGTCATGCTGGTCATGAGCGGACGCGACCTCATCGCAAGGGAATTCGACGATCTGGTGAAGAACTCCCCCGCCTGGCAGGCGGAGTTCGCGGCCAAGCCCGTCACCCGCTTCGATTTCGCTGAAGCCGACCATACCTTTTCTTCCGCCGCCCAGCGCGAGCAGGTGGTGAACTGGGGCCTCGCCTGGCTGCGTAGCTGGTAAGCCCCCCGAGAACCAATTCCCATGGCACGCCCCCATATCGAACCCGTCACCGACGCCAGCCTGGACGAATTCGCCCAGTTTCTGCACGAAAACCTGTCCCGCGACCAATCCCCGGCCGAATGGTCGCAGCGCTTTCGCACGTCCTGGATCGACCCGCAGCCCAACTACGGTTTCGTGCTGCGCGACGAGGGTCGCATCGTTGGCGGCATCGGCGCCATCTATGCCCAGCGCACCCTGGGGGGCAGGGAGGAGCGCTTCTGCAACATCACCAGTTGGTGCGTCCTCGACGCCTACCGCCAGCAGAGCATGCGGCTCGCCATGGCGGTCATCGGCCAGCCCGGCTTCCACTACACCGACTTCTCCCCCACCAAGGTGGTGGCGGGAACCCTCCAGTTCTTCAAGTTCCGCGCCCTGGACGACCGCCAGGCTGTCCTCTTCAACGTGCCGGGAATTGCCCTGGGCAGCCAGGTGCTGACCGAACGCCGCGCAATAGAAGCTGCCCTGCAGGGCGAAGCCCTGCGCGTCTACCGCGACCACGCCGATTTCCCCTGGCTACGGCACGTCCTGGTCGGGCGGCCGGGAGACTGGTGCCATGTCATCTATAAGCCACGCCGCTTCAAGCGCCTGCCGGCGGCCGGCATCATCCACCTGAGCGACGGCGCCGCCTTCTGCCGCCACTTCCGCCGTCTGGCCGGCCACTTCCTGGCCCGGGGCATGGTCACCACCCACGTCGAATGCCGCCGCCTGCCGCAGTTGCCCTGGCCGTCTGCGGTACGCAGCGGATTCAATCCCAAGATGGTCTTGAGCACGACCTTGAAAGACGAGGACATCGACTACCTCTATTCCGAAACCGTCGCCCTCGACCTGTGAAGCCCATGCGCAAGATACTCATGATCGCCTACCACTACCCCCCGGTGAAGGGGAGCAGTGGCATCCAGCGGACCCTCAAGTTCTCTGCCTACCTGCGCGAGCACGGATGGGAGCCGATCATCCTGACCGTACACCCGCGGGCCTACGCCCAGGTCTCCGACGACCAGATGGGCGAGATTCCGGCCGGCGTGGTGGTCGAGCGTGCCTTCGCCCTCGACACCTCGCGCCACCTGGCCCTGGGCAAACGCTACCTAGGCTGGATGGCCCAGCCCGACCGCTGGGCGGCCTGGACCCTGGGCGGCGTATGGAGCGGCCTGCGTCTCATCCGCCAACACCGGCCGCAGGCGATCTTTTCCACCTACCCCATCGCCACCGCCCACCTGATCGGCCTTGCCCTCGCCCACCTGAGCGGCCTGCCCTGGATCGCCGATTGCCGTGACTCGATGACCGAGCCCGGCTACCCCACCGATCCCCTGACCTGGAAAACCAACCGCCGCCTGGAGCAATCCATGGTGCGCCACTGCACCCGTGCCATCTTCACCACCCGGGGCACCCTGGACATGTACGCCGAGCGCTATCCGGAAATCCCCACCGAACGCTGGGCCATCATTGAAAACGGCTACGACGAGGAGAACTTCCGCGACGCCGAGCAGGGTGCGGCACCGGCCCCCGCCGGTTCCCGGGAGCGGCTCACCCTGATCCACGCCGGCATCCTCTACCCCGCCGAGCGCGATCCGCGCCCCTTTTTCGCCGCCCTGGCCCAGTTGCGCGACAAGGGGGCCATTCATGCCGGCAATCTGAGGGTCGTCCTGCGGGCCTCGGGCAACGAGGGGGAATACGGCAAGATGCTCGGCGCCCTTGCCCTGACCGATTTCGTCGAACTCGCACCGCCGGTGCCCTACCGCGCCGCGCTGCAGGAAATGCTGGAAGCCGACGGCCTGCTGCTCTTCCAAGGCAGCATGTGCAATCACCAGATCCCGGCCAAGCTGTACGAGTATTTTCGCGCCGGCCGCCCCCTATTCACCGTGGCCGATCCAGTGGGCAACACGGCGGAAGCCGCCCAGGCGGCGGGCGCCGACGCCGTTGCCGACATTCGGGACGCGGCGGATATCGCCCTGCGTCTGGAATCCTTCCTGGAAGGCTTGCGTCGAGGCGCGGTGCGGGGCGTGGCGCCGGAGATGGCGGCGAAGAACTCGCGCAAGGCGCGCACCGCCGAGTTGGCAGCCCTGCTGAACAGCGTCACCGGCTCTTCCGGTCGCTGAGGGAGACGCGAGGTGCGCGCCGCCCCGGCATTCCTGTGGCGATCAGGCCGCCAGCTTGGCGGTCACGAAATCCAGCAGGGTACCGAAGGTCTGGAAGACCGCGCCGTCGATTTCGTCGTCCTCGACGGAGAATCCGAAGCGATCCTCGAAGGCCGTCAAGACTGCCACCACGCCGATGGAATCGACTTCAGGCACCGCTCCCAGGAGCGGGGTGCTTTCGGTGAATTTCGCCGCACGCCCTTCGAGGTTGAGGGTCTCGTCCAGCAATTTGATCAGTTCGCGTTTGATATCCAAGGCACTTCCTCTAGGGGCAAGAATCACCGTTTCGGGGCGTCCCCCGCCGATTGCGGGGCGAGGGATTATAACCGTAGCCACCGGGCACCCTGCGTGAGAATCCTCACGCGGCGAGTCGCGCGCCGCAGCCCCGCAACGCTTCGCTGAATCCCGCAATGCTTTTCAACTCCTACGAATTCCTGCTGGTCTATCTTCCCCTGACCCTGGTGGGCTACTTCACCCTGGGGCGGCGCTCGGCCACCGCCGCCGCCACCTGGCTGGCCATCGCCTCCCTGGCCTTCTACGGGTGGTGGGACGTCCGTTATCTGCCGCTGCTGGGCGCGTCCATCGCCTTCAACTACCTGATGGGGGGCGCCATCGCCCGCCGCACCGGCACCCCCGCCGCCAATCGCCTGCTGGCCGTCGCGGTGGGCGGCGATCTGCTGGCCCTAGCCTGGTACAAGTACGCCGGATTCTTTGCCAGTTCGGCCAACGCGCTCCTGGCCGCCGGCCTGCCGGTGCCGGAAATCGTCCTGCCCCTGGGGATTTCCTTCTTCACCTTCACCCAGATCGCCTACCTGGTGGACGCCTGGGCCGGCAAAGTGCGCGAAACCCGGCCGGTGCACTACGTGCTGTTCGTGTCTTACTTCCCGCACCTGATCGCCGGCCCGGTGCTGCACCATGGCGAGATGATGCCCCAGTTCGACCGCCTGCGGAATTACCGGCCGCGGCTCAACAACTTCATCATCGGCGGCAGCATTTTCATCTTCGGTCTGTTCAAGAAGGTGGTCATCGCCGACAACCTGGCGCCCAATGTGGGAGCGGTCTTCGACCAGACCGGCAACCCTACCCTGCTGGTGGCCTGGGGCGGCGTCCTGGCCTACACCTTCCAGCTCTATTTCGATTTTTCCGGCTATTCGGACATGGCCATCGGCCTTTCCCGCCTCTTCGGCGTGCGCCTGCCGCTCAATTTCAATTCGCCCTACAAGGCGATTTCGATCACCGATTTCTGGCGCCGCTGGCACATGACCCTGTCCCGCTTCCTGCGGGACTACCTCTACGTCCCCCTGGGCGGAAACCGCAAGGGCAAGGCGCGCCGCTACGTGAATCTGCTGCTCACCATGCTGCTGGGCGGCCTGTGGCACGGCGCCGGCTGGACCTACGTTCTGTGGGGCGCCCTGCACGGCATTTACCTCTGCATCCACCACGCCTGGTCGGCCCTGGCCCGCGGCTGGCGGCTGCCGCGCCCCCTGGCCGTGGCGCTCACCTTCGGGGCCGTCATCATCGGCTGGGTTTTCTTCCGCGCCACGAGCCTCGCCCAGGCCCTCGACATCCTGGCCGGCATGGCGGGCCTGCACGGCGTCGCCCTGCCGGAAGCCATCGCGTCCCAACTCGGCCCCCTCAAGGCCCCCCTGGCCGAAATGGGCGTGCAGTTCTACTTCGGCAAGGGCGCCCAGTTCGTTTCCACCTGGGTCTGGGTGGTCCTCGCAGCGGCCATCGCCTTCGGCCTGCCCAATACCCAGGAGTGGCACCGGCGTTTCGGCCCGGCGCTGGAAGCGGTGAGCAGCGACCGCCGCGCCCACCTGTCCCTCAGCAGCGGATGGGCCCTCGGTCTAGGCCTGGCCTGCGCCCTGTGCGTGGTGATGCTCTCGCAGCCCTCCGAATTCCTCTATTTCCAGTTCTGATGCGGAAATGAGTCCACGTCCTCCCTCCCCCGCAGCGGCCCGCCGGCACTTTGCGGCACTCTGGCTTGCGGCCTTCGTCCTGGCCCTGGCCGCGGTGGCCGCCTTTACCCGCCTGGCAGACCCCTACGGGCTCTACGAAGGCCCACGCTGGACGGCGTTCAACGCCCTCAAGGCCCGCCCCGACCTCACCCTGGGGGACATCAAACTGGCCAGCGCCCTGCGCCTGCGGCCGGACGCGGTCATTCTCGGCAATTCCCGCGCCGATATCGGCTTCGACCCGCAAAGCCTTGCCGCCCACGGCTGGGGCGAGCGCCCCTACAACCTCGCGGTGCCGGGCTCCGGCATCGAGACCAATCTGCACCAGCTGCGCACCCTGCTCGACCAGGGGGTCGTCCCTCGCCGCCTGCTGGTGGGGGTCGAATTTCTCGACTATCTGGAACGCCGGGGCGCCGGGCCGGGTCGCGCCCTGACGCAACCCCGCCCCTGGCCGGAACGCCTGCTCCGGCTGCGCCTGCAGGGCTTGTTCACCCTGACCGCCCTCAAGGACAGCCTGGCCACGGTCGCCGCCCAACACCGCGACGACACGCCGGTGCTGCGCGGCGATGGCTTCAATCCCCTGCGCGAATATCCGACCCTGGCCCGCAAGGAGGGCTATTTCTCCCTCTTCCGCCAGCGCGGCCTGGAAAACGCGCGCCGCTTGCGCGACAGCCGCCCCCCGGCGGACTGGGAGGACACCCACGACTACCGCGCTCTGGAGCGCCTGCTGACCCTGGCCGCCGAGCGGGACATCCGCGTCGACCTGGTGGTCTATCCCTATCACGCCCAGGTGATCGGCCTCTTCGCCCGCTACGATCTGTTGCCGGCCTTTGCGGCCTGGAAGTCCGCCCTGGTCACGCTGACCGATCGCCGGGCCACGGCGGGCACTGCCGTGCGCCTGTGGGATTTTTCGGGCCTCGACGAACGGACCACCGAAGCCATTCCCCCGCGCAACGACAAACAGAGCGTGACCCGCTGGTATTGGGAAGCCGGCCACTTCAAGGCGGCCCTGGGCGACGAAATCCTGCGCCGCATCCGAGAAGAGGCGCCCGCCCACCGGCTGGCCCCTCCGCGCCAGCGTCCGCCGGACCTCGCCCCGACCCTGGATGCCCTGTTATCCTCCCGCGCCGACCTCAGGGACGATCTCGACCAGATCGTCGCCATGGTCCAATGAGGCTCTCCGCGACCTCCTGCTCCGCCTCCCCCGGCCCCGCGTCGACGGCAGGGGGAGTTCGTCGCTCCACCGCGCAGCATGCACACTGAGGCCCCATGAAATCCGCCCTCTCCTCCCTGTTCACCCTGCTCCTCGCCCTGCCGGGCATCGCCGCAGCCGCAGCCGTCGATAGCGAGAAGGACTGGGCCGAGCGCTCCCGGGCTCCCGGCGTCCTCATCGCCGAGGGCTTCGACGACATCCAGGCCTGGGCGCGGTATAGCTGGGACAAAGCGGGCTGCAATGCGGACTACCAGGTGCGCGTCAATGGTTCCCTGGCGGGCTGCCGCAACAACGCCTGGGATTCCGCCGTGCGCAGCTCGGGCAAGGGCTCGGTGCGCTTCGACATCCTGCCGCGCACTTCGGAAGGCGGCGGCGGCAACATCGTCATCCCCTTCGGCGACTTCGCCACACGACAATTCGGCGCCAACAGCGATCTGTGGGTCTCTTGGCGCCAGAAGATGGACGCCCGCTTCATCGCCGGCTTCCATACCCCGGAAGGCCGCATCGCCAACTTCAAGCAAGTCATCATCGCCCAGGGGGACATTCCCATCCCCGGCGGTTCCAAGATGGTCGAAGGCCAGGCGTGCAGCGAGAACCAAGTCGTCGTCGTCGCCTCGACGCCACACCAGGGTAGCGCCCACCCCATCGGCTACATCGAGTGCGCCCGCTACCGCCCCTTCGAGCAAGCGCTACGCGCAGGACAGTACGCGGGCGATGCCCGCGGGAGCACCGCCATCACCCGCCAGAACATGCGCACCGATGGCAAGGGGCGTCACACCTGCATCGGCTGGCCCGCCCACCTGGACAAAAGTGGCTGCCTCAGCTACCGGCCCGACGAGTGGATCAGTTACATGGTGCACCTCAAGCTTGGACCCGCCAGCCCGCGCGGCTTCGAAGACTCCACATACGAGTTGTACGGTGCCTATGCAGGCGAGGATTTCCAGCTTCTCCACCGCGTCGCCCTAGTCGTCCCCCGGGGTCAGTATTATGTCGGCGGCGATCCCGCCGAGCGCTCCTCCTACAAATCGGGCTGGACCCCGACCAATGCACATTCGGAGGCCAAATACGGCAAGCTCTGGCTCTTGCCCTACATGACCAACAAGGATCCCCAAGAAAATTCAGGACGTGCTTCCACCTGGTACGACGAAGTGATCATTTCGCGGTGTCGCATCGCAGCGCCCGGGCACCCCCTGGCCAATCCCTGCGCTGGCAAGACCGGCGAAAACCTCTCGCCCCCGCCAGAGGCGGGCCCGGCGCCAGGCGCATCCCCTGCGTCGACCTCGCCGGCTCCGCCGAGCGTAAGCACCGCAAAGCCGGCGGTTCCCGTTGCGCCCCCCGCACCCCAGGCAGTGCCACGCTCGGCACCGACAAGCGGCGAACCGGTGGCGCTCCTGCAACGTCTGAAACCTGGGGAGTGGGTCGAACTGGCCGCTAGCCCCCTCGCCAAGGCAGTGCTCAACGCCTGCAAGCTGCCCCACATCGAAGCCGCCTACGACCGCCTGGGTCACGGTCTCATCGGTTGCAACGTCGAATCCATCCTCTCTTACAGTGGCGGCGCCTACGATAACCGCGGACACCGGCTGCTGGTTTGGGGTGGAGGTCACTCGGGTTACGCCGGGAATGAGATTTACGCCTACAACGTCGCGGCAGGACGCTGGGAACGGGTGACCGACCCTACCCCCCCCCTCCTCGACGTCCGCTACGACAAAGACAGCAAGAAGCTGGTCGGCGAAGACCCGCCCTGGCGCGACCCCCGCTATCCCCCATCCCCCATCTCGGTACACTCTTACGATCAGTTGGCCTACTTGCCTGAGCAGCACCAGTTCTTCGCCGCCGGCGGCGCAACCTTCAGCGGCAACGGCTTCGCAACCGGGAAGACTTGGATCTTCGATTTGAACAAGAGCGACGCGAGTGGCTGGTCCGAGGGAGAGCCTATGCCCGGCAAGCCCTACGGCTTATACGAATACAACATGGCCACGGCCTACGACCCGATTTCCAAGCGCGTCGTGATGCGCGGCTACACGCAGTCGGCCAGTTATGATCCCGTTTCCCGTACTTGGTCTATCACCGGCAAAGGTTTGGCCTCCCGCCGATTGGGCACGGTGGGCGAAATCGACCCGAAGCGCCGGCTCTTCGTCCTCATCGGCGGCGGGGCGGCAGAAGCCTACCCGGTCGGCCCCAAAGGCGAACTCGGGCCGCCCAAACCCTTGGGTGCGGGAGGCGAAAGGGAAATCGAGCAGTGCTACGGTCCCGGACTCGAGTACGACAGCCGTGCGGAGCGCCTAGTGGCATGGTGCAGCGGTGGCGACGTCTACGCGCTGGAAGGGTCTCCGTTGCGTTGGGTCAAGTACCCTGCCTCCGGGGACGTCTTTCCAGGCCCGCGCACGGCACAGATGCGGGGCACCTGGGGCCGTTTCCGCTATATGCCCGAGTACGACGCCTATATCGTCGTCAATGGCCTGCGCGACAATGTCTTCCTTTACCGCTTCCCCGGAGGCCGGCGCTGAGCCGGCTTCGAGCCCCCATGGCCCACCGCAATATCAAGGGATTCGACGGCATTCGCGCCTTGGCCGTAATCGCCGTCATCCTCTCCCATGTCGGCGTCTACGCCGCCCTCACCGAGCGGGGCCTGCTTTCCGAGCCACTCCTGGCCATGGTCGGCGGAGGCACCGGGGTCCAGGCCTTCTTCGTCCTTTCCGGGTTTCTCATCACCTCCCTGCTGATCGCCGAATTCGACGCCACGGGAAGCATCTCGATCCGCAAATTCATCCTCCGCCGCACCCTGCGCATCTTTCCGCTCTACATCCTCTTCCTGCTCGTCGTCACCGTTCTCCACCTTTTGCTGCCCGGCGTCACCACTTGGCCCTCGCTTTACTACGCCTACGCCTACGCCTTCAATTTCGCTCCCACCCAGCATTACACGCCCATCCTGGGCCACACCTGGTCCCTGGCGGTGGAGGAACACTTCTACCTCGTCTGGCCGAGTCTATTCCTTCTCACCTACGCCCGGCGCCGGCCCTTCCTGGTGGGCCTGACCCTGGTCTTCATCTTCACCGCTCCCCTCCTCAATCTGGCCTTCACCCGCCTGGGCATCGGCAAGGAATTTTTCGTCGGCCGCTTTTCCTTCATCGCCGGGGCCGCCATCGCCCTGGGCTGCCTCATGGCCCTCCTGGCCCACGACCCCAGGACCGCAGCACGTTTCCGCCGCACGATCGCCTCCCCCTGGACCCTGGCCGCCGGCCTGCTGTTTTTCGCCAACTCCCTCTACCTGCAGGTCGACTCCTGGTTCCTCAAGCACGCAGGTTCCGGCCTGGCCCGCAACCTGGGCATCGCCCTGCTCATCGGCTGGATCTACTTCAATCAGACCAGTCGCCTGACCCGCTTCCTGGAACTCCGACCCCTCAAATACATCGGGCTCATTTCCTACGGTCTGTATCTCTTCCAGGGACTCTTTCTTACCACCGACCCGACCCGGACGCCGGAGCAGGCCTGGCCTCCCTCCCCCGAAGTCGGCCTCCTGCTGCTGCTTCTGGCCGCACCCCTCTCCTACCACTTCTTCGAAATCCCCTTCCTGCGCCTGAAAAGCCGCTTCGCCGCCGCAACACTCCCTGCGGTGGACGAAAGCCATCCCGCCTCGGCGCCGGCCCAGGGTCGCTGATCCCCCATCACCCCAACCCCTCCGTTCATGACCGCCCTCGGCGCCCCCATCCCCGCAAGCCGCCCCCGGAAGCTCCTCGCCTGGTTCTTGCTGCGCCTCGGCTTCGCCGCCCTTGCCTTTGCCGCCCTCTGGCTCCCCGAATTCCTGCACTACCGCGTGGCACAGGAACCGCCCGGCGTCGCAGCCATCGAGGCCGGGCGCAGCACACCGACCGCCGCTGTCCTCACCGAAATCGCGGAGATGCCCCTGACCGTCGTGCTGGGCATATCCGCCGCTGACTTGGTGCCGGCGTCGGAAGACGCGCTGCGCGGCAAGCTGCGTGCCCCCGCCTACCTGGACGAGCCGCGCCCGCTCCTGGGCTACCCCGCGGACATCGAAACGGGGCCGCCGACCCTGCGCCTGGCCCTGGCTGGCCTCGCCCTGGAAGACCAGTTGCTGCGGGCCTTCGAAGCCACCGGCGACGAGCGCTTCCTGAGGGAAGCCCTGCGCCGCACCGTCGCCTTCGCGGCCTATGAAAAGAGTCGGCACATCGACAACGGCTTTCTCTGGAACGATCATGCCATCGCGGCCCGTATAGCCGCCATGGCGCGACTCTGGCGGCACCTGCGGGAACGCCCCGACTTGGCCGGCGAGAACGCTGGGCTTCCCCTGGCCGTGGTCCAGCAGGCTGCCCGCATGCTGACCAAACCGGATCATTTCACGGTACGCACCAACCATGGCGTAATGCAGAATCTGGCCCTTCTGCAAATCGCCGCGGGCTTCCCTGCCCTCGATCCTGAGCACAAGCTCGTTGCCTTGGCGCTGGAGCGCCTGGAAGTCCAGGCTGGCTTCTTCATTTCCCCCGAGGGGGTCGTCCTCGAACATTCGGCTGGCTATCACGCCCACGGCAGCGAACTCTTCGCGGTCGCCCTGCGCCTGTGCGAGCTCAACCAGGTCGAGCCCCCGCCCTTCCTCGCCGACGCCGCTCGGCGTAGCCGGGAAGTCCTCGCCCTGCTGCGACGCCCCGACGGAACGCTACCTACCTTCGGCAATACGGACTTTGGTAGCCCTTCCCCCTCCCCGGGGCCGGACCCGGCGCCCGGTAATCATTTATTCCCGGTGGCCGGCTACGCCCTCTGGTGGACCGCCGCCAGAGAAAGCGCCCGCGCCCGCTCGACCCAGACCGTGGTGGTCTGGGCCAAGCACGACGGCCATGGTCACAAGCGCCCCGACGAGGGCAGTCTGCTCTTGTGGTCCGATGGCGTATCCTGGCTGACCTCCACAGGGTACTGGCCCTACGGCCACCCCTTGACCCGGACTTCCTACGGTTGGAACGCGTCCAACGCCCCCCATGAGGTCGGCGAGGGAGCCAAAAGCCCCCGAAGCGTACGCCTTCGTGAGTCCGCCGAGGGCGATGGGATCCGCGCCCTCGACTTCGAGCGCGTCAATGCGGGAGGGCAAACCTTCCGTCGCCAGATCGTGCAGATCGGGGGTGACCGCGTCGTGGTTATCGACTCCGCCAGCGGGCTCCGTGCCGGCGCGGAAACGGTATGGACCTTTTCCCCCGATACCGAACTCACCCCCGACGCCGCGACCGATACCCTGCTGGTGACCCGGGGCGAGGCCCGCATGCAGGTGGCGGTTTTGCCCGTCGCCGCGGTGCTGACCCGTCATCGGGGTTCAGAGTCCCCGTTCGCCGGCTGGGTCGTGCGGGCGGGGCGACCAACACCGGCGCCTGCCCTGCGGGTCGAGCGACCCGAATCCCAGTCGCTGACCGTGACCACTTTCCACCTGCTCGGAACCGGCGAAGCCTTGCCGCCCCCCGTGCTCGCACCAGGGGCTACTTCCGAAGCGTGGCGCCTGGAGTGGCCCGGCTCCGAGACCCTCACCCTGGAGCGCCAGAACGACCGCCTCTTCGTGATAGACACCGCCGGTTTCCGAACAGTCCCCTGGCGTCCGGGGCCCGACGTCGCCGCGGCCAGCAGTGCGCTGAAGCGTGCCTATGCAACCGCGGTCGCCGCATACCCCCCTTGGCGCGACCTCACCCCCTATCGCGTTGAGGCAAGCTATGGCCTGGGCGCCTTATGGATGGCGATCGAAATCCTGGCGTTCTGCCTGGTCCGTCGGCGCGCCGGGCAAACGCGCATACTCCAGAGCCACGTACTTTTCGCGTTTGTCTGGGCAGCTGGCGTCACCTTCCTTCTTGCCTACCACCTCACTTGAACAGCCCCGGTATGCACGCGCCCACCTCCCTGAAGAGCCTCTTGATCAGCGGCACCTATTTCCCGCCCCAGGTCGGCGGCATTTCGCGCATGATGGCCGAAGTCTGCCAGCACCTCGGACCGGACCGGATCGCGGCAGTGTCCGGCCAGGACGGCGGCGATCTCACCCTGCGCCAGGGCCTGCGCACCTACTGTTCTCCCGCCGCCTTCAACACGGCTTCCCGCCTCCACCTGCCCGCCCTGGCTGCCCTCCTGGGCCGCGCCATCGCCCGCGAGCGGCCCGATCTCCTCCAGTTCGCCACCGCCGACGACGCCTGGATCGGCTGGTACACCGCCCGGCTAACCCGCCTGCCCCACCTCATCTATGCCCATGGCAACGAAATCCTTGCCTTGGCCCGCAGCCGCTGGGCAAAGCCCCTGGGCGCCTTTCAGAACGCGGTGGCGATCATCGCCAACAGCCGCTACACCGCGGGCCTGGTGGAGGAGCGCCTGGGCGTTTCCCCCGAACGCATCCATATCGTGCATCCCGGCTGCGACGTCGATCGCTTTCGTCCGGTCCCGGTCCCCGACGGCCTGCGGGAACGGCTCGCCGGCTGCCGCAATGCCTATCCGCTGCTGCTTTCTGTAGGCAATCTGGTCGAGCGCAAGGGACAGGATCTCGTCCTGCGCGCCTTACCGGAATTGCGCCGTACCTTCCCTGCCATCCGTTATGCCATCGTCGGCGGGGGGCGCGACCGGGCCAAACTGGAGTCCCTGTGCCGGGAGATCGGAGTCGAGGACCTCGTGAATTTCGTCGGGCGCGGCGACGACGCCGATCTACCGGCCTTTTACGCCGCCAGCGACCTCTTCGTGATGCCGTCCCGGGCACGCCTGGACCACGACGACGTCGAGGGGTTCGGCATGGTCTTCCTGGAGGCGTCCGCCTGCGCAAAACCGGTGATCGGCGGCCGCTCCGGCGGCATCGCCGACGCCATCTCCGAAGGGGAGACCGGACTGCTGGTGGACCCGGAAGACCCGGCAGAGCTGGCGGCGGCCGTCCGCTCCCTGGCGGAATCGCCGGACACCATGGCCCGTTTTGGCCATGCCGGCCTGGAACGAACCCGGCGCGACTTTACCTGGGCCCGCTTCTGCGGCCGGATCGACGCGGCACTCGAAGGTCTCGGCACCTGAACTGGTAGTCGGTCAAACAGGTTCAGCCATGTTCGGCGCCCCCCGCATCCCCGCTCGTCACTCATCCTCACCATAGCTTCGGCTAAGGCTGTGGCTCGCTTCGCGCGACCAGGGCGCGGATGCGCGCCTCGGCATTCACGCAAACCTATTTGACTGACTACTTGCGGCCGCGAATCCAGCCCGGCAGCGCCGTCTTGGCCAGCGCCAGGCAGTCTCCAGCAACGCCTGCCAGGCGCAGTGCCCTCAAGTAAGCCTCACGGGCCTTGGCCATGTCCTGACGCGAATAGGCGGCATACCCCAGATCACGCAGGTAAGACGCCACCTTTTTGGCATAGAGAAATCTGTCCTCCCGGCCAAGCAAGGGGTCCAGGCGGAGACGATTGTGCTCGTGGAACCGTACCGATTCGCTCACGTAACGGTATGGATCGCGGGTGACGCTCGTCGGATGTTGCCGATAGGCGCTCAGGATCTGATCGAGGTAGCCCATGCTCCCCTGCATGGCCACACGAATCCACAGGTCGATGTCCTCGCAGACGACAAAACCCGAATCGAAGTCGACCCGCGAATCGGCGAGGCGCTCCCGGGCGATCATCACGGACTGGGTATGAACCGCCGCATACTGGAGGGACATGAAGACGAAAAACCGCGCGTCGCACTCCCACCAGGCCTCGTCGCAGGGCTTAATCCACGGCTTCGCCCGCTCCAGGAAATCGGCGTCGGCCAGATAGGTCTGTCCCAGATCGCTGCCGTCCGCCGCAATCAGCTTCAGATCGTGAAAAACGGCAACCCAGTGCGGATGGCGGTCAAGCCCGGCCACCATGCGCTCGACCCGATCCGGAAACCAGAGATCGTCGCTGTCGAGGAAGGCGAGATAACGCCCACGGGCGCGCTCCAGGCCCCGATTGCGGGCGATGCTGGGGCGGCCGCTGTTGGGCTGGGCAAGCACCGTCAGGCGAGAGTCGCTCCTGGCCAATGCCTGCACGACACTCAGCGTACCGTCTTTGGAACCATCATCGACTACGATGAGTTCGAGGTCGCGGTAGGTCTGACCGAGCACCGACAAAGCGGCCTCCTCAATGTAAGCCTCCGAATTGTAGGCCGGCATGATGACGGAAACCGTTGGGGTTCCGCGATCGGGGCCATGGATGTCAGCCGAGTTCGCTTGCAAGTTCATATGAAATCCTTTCTAGGCAAGGCTCCGGACACGAGGGCCTATTAGCGCCAGCCATGTCACGAGCACTGCGCATCCTGGACGAGCTCGTCCCGGATCGCCTCGAGATAGCGCAAGCCATACTGACGATCCGGTTCCAGGTAATTTCCCTCGGCCCATTCATTCCAGGACTTCACGAAAATCAAGCGGTCATCGCCTTGGTCTTGTGCCGTCATGGCCAGGGCCTGTCGGAAATGGCGCTGAAAAAGTTCCGGGGTCGAATTGTGCAGGACAAGGCCGTTGGAGCCGCTCCGCGGAGTATTGTCCCAGTTGGGTATCACGCAGGGGTACCTTCTCCCACGGGGTTCAGTGTCCGGCAGCAAGGCGGGCAGCACCTTCTCGTACTCGTGGATGGTGGGAAATCCGCGCAGAATTTCCTGCTTTTGCTTAAGCCACTTCAGCGTATTTCTCCGAGAGACCCAACCCCTGCGCTGGGGAAGCCGCGGGTTCACGAAGGCATCGAAGCCTTGTTCGCCGGGACACCAATCAGGTGACTCGTGAACCGCGACCATGTGCAAACCCCCAAGCTCGGCCCGGACGGCCATATCTCGCCAGAAATCGAGGGTGCGCCGCGTATCCGGAATATCCATCGGCCGATAGATCAGGAACAGCGGTTTTCCATTGACCCGGGTATAGCGCCGATCAGCAAACATCGGCAGCAATGCGTCGAAATGTGCCCGATGGTCGTCGTCTCCCGGGTAGGTCTGCTCCGCGAGGACACGATCCGGACATCCGTGCCAGATTCCAGTCCAGGTCTGATTCGCCCAGCACACGCAAAAACCGAAATCCGGCTTTCCTGCCCGGACCACATCCTGCAGCGGGCGTTCAAGGAGCTGCTTGCCGCCAAACCAGTAGTGGTAATAGCAAAAGCTCTCCAGACCGTAGTCCATGCCCAGTCTAGCCTGTTGATCCCTGGTTTCCGGAACCCTGAGATCATAAAACCCGAGGTCGGCAGGCAGCCTGGGCTGGTAGTGGCCGGGATAGAGCGGCCTGGCCTTCGCAGCATTGGTCCACTCGGTAAATCCTTTCCCCCACCACTCGTCGTTCTCCGGAATCGGGTGGTACTGCGGCAGATAGAAGGCGATTAGACGGGGAGACACTTTCATAGGGAGAAAAATACAACGAATGATCGGTGTTAACGGACGGCGACGCCTCGTCCGATCAGGGCAAGCGCCTCGCCCCGTAGGGGATGGCGCAGAACGAAGATGCTCAGCATCCAAGCAAGGGTCGCCGCCACCCCCCCGAGGAGAATCTGAAGCCAGACCGCCGCATGAATGCTTTCACTCAGCATCACAACGGGGAACGTGATTCCCGCCGTCCCTACTGTGACACCGAGGCTCCGCCACAGGGCTCCCGCAAACACCGTCAGGCGAAAACCAAGATGTCGGCTGAGCAGCAGATAGACAAAGACAGCCTTGAATCCCTGATAGGCGACGCTGGCCGCCGCGACCGCTTCCAGGTCACCCGTGAGCGCACCCGCAACATACAAGCCGAACTGGACCGGCAGAGAAGCGAGTTCGACCCACATCACTTTTCCAATCTGGCCGATGGCAATCAAGACCGACGAAAACAGGTAGAAAGGGGCGATCACCCAGTACGCCAGGCAGAACCACTTGACCAGCGGGATGCAGTCCTTCCAGCCCTCGCCGTAGAGCAGCAACACGACCGGCTCGCCCAGCAGGGCGAGCACCACGAAAAATGGCCAGGCGACCCCGGTGATGAAGCCTGCCGAACGCAGGTAGTCGCCCCGGACATCCCCCCCCTCCCGCACCGTCTTGGAGAAATGCGGCAAAGCCACGGCCCACAGGGCATTCATGACGCCCTGATTGAAAATCTCGATCAATCCACCGGCACGGCTGAAGAGCCCCACCGCAACGAGGGACATCATGCGCCCGATGACCAGATCGGCTGTTCCCTTCGCCAGCGCCCCCGCCAGATTGGACACCACGGAAAGGGAACCGAAGTTCAGGACGCGCCGGATCTCTCCAAAGCCCATGCGCCAGGGCACTTCCGCGGGGCGGTGCAGGTTGGCGATGGCGGCGGAAGCCAGCACATTGGCCAAGGAAGCATAGGCAAGGCTCATGTAGCTGTGCCCCGCGTAGGCAAACGCGAGGGACACGCCAAAGTGGACCACCGTCGAGCCAATCTTGACCTGAGCCACCGCGGCAAAATTCATCTCCCGCTGGAGATAACCCAAGGTGATCTGCCCAAACGGTATGAGGAGAAAATTGAGCGAGAGCACCAACATCACGTTGCGCACCCCCGGCTCCCGGTAAAAGTCCGCCGCGACACCACTCAGACCAGCGGTAATCGCCGCGAGAACCACCGCCACCAGCAGGGAAACCGAAAATGCCGCCCGGAGGCGGTCCTGGGTCAGCTCACGCTCCTGGATGATGTACTGGCCAACGCCGAAATCGCGCACCGCCTGAGCAAGCGCTATGAGCGCCGACGCAACCGAGAAGATACCGATTTCCCCTGGAGACAGCAGGCGCGCAAGGATGATCGACCCCGCGAACTGCAGCGCGATGATGCCGTAGTTCTGGGCAAAATTGATCAGCAGGGCCTTGCGCAGGGTCACGACATTTCCGGACGGGGGCTGAAATCTGCTTGCCAACGCTCGCAGCGAGAAGGAAGGCATGCTACCAGTTCAGTGATCGCCCCAATTCCCGACCGTGGGGCCGGATGCGCATTCCTCCTCGGAAGGCACGCATTTTTTGGCGAGTCCGACCCATGCCCGGGCTATTATGGGCGCCCGCTTCAACCCCCCCCGCCGACGGGTGTTTCCATTCCATGAGCACGCTGCGCAATTCCCTCCTCTGGTCGGTCGGCGGCCGTTACCTGACCCTGGCCCTGCAACTGCTCGCCTTCGTCGTCCTGGCCCGTCTGCTGACGCCGGAAGACGTGGGGCTCTATTCCGTCGCTGCCGCCCTCATCGGTCTGACCCAGGTGCTGCGGGAATTCGGCGTCGGCACCTACCTCATCCAGGAAAAGGAACTGACCCCGGCCCGCATCCGCACCGCGTTCACCCTCTCCCTGCTGTTCAGCGCGACGCTCTGCCTAGCGGTCCTCGTCCTGGCCCGACCCATCGCCGATTTCTACCGCGAACCCCGCCTGGAAGCCGTTACCCGTGTGCTCGCCCTGTCCTTCCTACTCATTCCCTTCGGCAGCACGGCCCTGGCCATCCTCAACCGCGACATGCGCTTCAAGGCACTCTTCTGGATATCCACCAGTTCAGCGGTCCTGAGCCAACTGGCGGCCCTGGGCTTCGCCGCCCTGGGCTTCGGCTACTGGAGCCTGGTCTGGTCATCCCTCGTTGCCACCGGCGTCAGTGTCACCGGGGCCGCCATCGCCGCCCGGGGAGGGCTCCTACACAAGCCCACCCTGGGCGAATGGCGGCGCGTCCTCAACTTCGGCAGTCAACTGGTCGCAGGACGCATCGTCAGTGAACTCTCGCTGAGCTTCAACGATCTGGTCGTCGGGCGCGTTCTGGGCCTCGCCGAAGTCGGCATCCTGAGCCGTGCCCAGGGGGTCATGAATCTCGCCCACCGTGATTTCCTCAACGCCATCCGCAACGTCGCCCTGCCGGCCTTTGCCAAGGCCCACCGCGAGGGCAGCGACGTCGATCTCCTGCACGCCAAGTTCGTCGCCAACGCCGCCGCCTTCGCCTGGCCCTTCTACGGCCTGCTCGCTCTCTTTCCCCTGGAGGCCCTGCGCCTCCTATTCGGCCCCCAGTGGGACGCCGCCGCTCCCCTGGTACCCGTCTTCTGCGCCGCCGGCGCCCTGGCCGTGCTGTGGTCCTTCGCCAGTTCGGCCCTCACCGCCTGCGGCCACATCGGCACCACCACGCGCATCGAACTCGCCATCCAGCCGATCCGCCTTGGCCTTCTTGCAGCCTGCGCCTACCTCTTCCCGCGCCTGGAGGCTTTCGCTTGGGCGCTTCTGCTGGTCTATGCCCTCAACGTCTTTGTCGCCCTGGGACTCAAGCAGACGCGCCTGCCGACCGAATTCCAGCGTTTATTCGCCCGCCTCAGGCCGAGCGTCAGCCTCGCCCTGGCGACCCTATCGCCCGCCATCTTGGTCCGCGCCCTGCAAGCAGGCGGGATCGTAGAGTCCTCTCTTGCAGAATTCGTCACCTCGGCCGCACTCTGTGCCCTGGCTTGGATGCTGGCCCTCGCCACCCTGGGACACCCGCTCCTGGACGACCCGGCCTTCGCACGCATCAAGACCCTACTCGCCAGGATCGGCCTCGCGCGAAGTTCCTGAACGCGCCTGAGCCACCGGCGGCGACTGCCCCTATCATCGACCCTTTCCCAAACCCCTCACCTTCCATCTCACGGAGCCCTCAAATGCACTGGCTGACCCTGGCGACAAGCCTCCTGACCCTGGGCGTTGCCGCCCTTTGCCTCCACAAGGTGCGCAAGATTCACCTGGCCACCTATACCCTGCTCCCCAGCAGCGAGCAGACCCGCCAGGAGACCCTGGCGCTCTTCGCCCAATTCCAGGCCTACGACAGCCTGATGCGCCTGCTCGACTTCCCCGAGCCCCTGCCCCCCCTGCGCGGCTGGGCCGCCTCGCCGGACTTTCTCTACACAATTGCCCGCCACACCCGCCGCCAGCAGCCGCTCACCCTCCTGGAGTGCAGTTCGGGCAGCAGCACCCTGACCCTGGCCCGCTGCTGTCAGTTGAACGGCCAGGGGCACGTCTACAGTCTGGAGCACGACGCCTACTACGCCCAGCAGACGCGGCTGGAACTGGAGCGCCAGGGTCTCAGCACCTGGGCTACCGTGGTCGACGCCCCCCTGGTCACGCGTAGCGATGTCCCTCAGCCCTGGTACGACACCGCCGGATTGCCCGCCACCCTCAAGGGCAAGGTCGACATGCTGGTCATCGACGGCCCCCCGGCCAGCACCGCACCCCAGGCCCGCTACCCGGCCGTTCCCGTGCTGCGCGAGTTGCTTTCCCCGGCAGCCGTGATCTTCCTGGACGATGCGGCACGGCCCGACGAAAAGGAAGCGGTACGCCGCTGGCGCGAAGCCTACGGCCTGAAGGAGTCGAACATCTCCTGCGAAAAGGGCTGCACCGTGCTCACGATCGCGCCGCGAGGACAGTAGTCCCCCACGCTCCCCGCCACTGCCGTCTTCTCCGTCGGCCCTCGAAGGCCAAAAATCTCGGCAACACCATCGTCCCCGACTCGCACCGACCCATGCAGCATCTGAGGGTCCAGCACGATGGTGCGCCGCGGTCTTCCCCAGCGGGCGCGCCGAGGGCTCAGAAACGCCGTACGTCCTTCGGCCTATTGCCCCAGGAGCCGCTCGATCTGTTCCTGGAAGCGGGCCGCCATGCGAGCTCGCGTGTTGGCCTGTAGCCAACGGTCAAGGTCGGGGTTTTCAGGCTGCCCCTCCTGCTCCCGCCTCGATTTGAGTTCCAGGACGTTGAGCACCATGGCGTGAATGGCCGCCACATCTGAACTCTGGACACTCCAACCCGCCTTGAGCGATTGGACCAGGCGAGTCGACTCCCCTCGGTCGTCAAGGAGCAGAACAGGTCGCCTCGCTGCAAGGTATTCGTAAAGCTTGCCCGGAAGGTAGCGTTCGAAACGCTCATCGTGGAAGAGTAGGAGCGCATCCGCCGCACCCATCATGGCCTGGACCTCGTGAAGCGGGACGAGGGGATGGCTTTCGACCACCCCGGGAAAGGGGAAGCGGGCTAGCGCATCCTGTGTAGCCTGAGTCTTGTTGCCCACGAAACGGACCACAAGTCTGCCCTCAAGACCGGGGTGCTCCCGCAATATGCGGGCCAGGGCACCGAGAAAGCGTTCCGGATCTGTGTGTCCGCCCAGTTTTCCGGCGAAGAGGAGCAGTGCACGCTTATCGCGGTGTGGCTCAACGGCAGGCCGGAACGGTTCCCCTTCCGATTCCCATCCGTTGGCGATCACCTCACACTTGGGCGCCAGGGTTCCGCCATAGGTCTCGTCGAGCAAGTCGCGCTGGGAAGCGGTAGTGACCGTCACGAGGTCGGCCCTGGCCAAGCAGCGCGCCTCCCACTCGCGGTCCTGCGGCTCTTTGCGAACGAAATCAAAGGGATTCAGGGACCACTCGTCCCGGTAATCCAGGATGAGCTTGCTGCCGAGGTAGCGGGCGAGATGGTATCCCGCGATGAAGGTATGAAAGGGGGGACCGGAGGCGATGACGATCTGGGGCGGGTCGCGGCGCCAAATTTTGCGAGCGTAGTCGAATATCCCGATAGCGTTGAGCAAACCCCCATCGACGCGAGGAAACAAACGATAACTGGTGACGCGGGTCGATTCCGGAATACGGTGAATCACGACGGCGCTGCCGATCTGCGCCAGCAGTTGGAGGCCCGCCGGCGTCGGCGCCTCCGGCCCGGTGACGGCCAGCACCTCTACCTCCATTCCCGCCTTAACGAGGTGACGGGCCAGGGCGGCGGGCCTATATACCCCACCCGTGATGGCCGGCGCGAAATCCCGCACGATGAGGGCCACTCTAACCGGCTTTCCCCTAGCAGGGCGTATCGTCGAGGCCAGGCAGCGCAATTCCGCGCCGGCCAGTTGCGAATATCCGATGAGGGTAGAGAGGACGGTAGCGAGAAACGTAGGGGTCATGGAGAAGACGGGTCAAAACTCACACAGGGGCAGGTGCAGGGGCACCCGATGGCAACAGATTCGCCCACGCCGCAAAAAGCGGCGCGAACGACACGCGCTGGGCTTTCAGCGTGCCGATTCCGGCGCGGGCGCAGAGTCGGCCTCCGGGGCCTTGTCTGCCGCTCGTGGTGGTGGCTCAGTCCACTTCCCTACCTTGCTCAGCATGCCCTTGAGTCCCGGGAGCGAGAATCCCTGGGCGTATGCGGCGTGGGCTGCCTCCAGCGCCTTGTCATGGTCGCCGATCTGAAAGTAGGCGAGCCCCATGTTGTAGGTCGTGCTGGGAGAACGGTATTCCGCATCGGCGACGACTTGGAGCTGTTCCCTGGCCAGGGACTTTTCTCCCTGCTTGGCCAGCCAGATGCCGTAGAGCAGGCGCGCCTGCGCATCGTCCGGCGCCTTGCGCACGGCGCGGTCGAACCAGCAGGCCACTGTATGGCTGGAGCCCCGCGGACGGTCGGTCTTCTCCCGCTCCGCCAGCCGTGCCATGGCGTTAAGCGCCCGGTGATGATTGGGAAAGTAACGCAGGGTGAAATCGATATCGGTGCCTATGGTCGCGGTACTCTGGCCCGATTTCAGGCTTGCGACGCGGGGCGTGAAGTGATGGGCCTCGACGACCTGGAGCTTGCCCGGTGGCGGATTGCGATAGTCGAAGGGCCCCATATCCACCCCGGCTCCGGGGCCCGAAACGGGCCCGCACGCCACTTCACCGGTCACCAGCTCGGCCCGGGCCAAGGCTGCAGCCAGGGCCAGGACGGCCATGACTGAAAGAAATCGCATTGTTTGCATGGAACTGCTCTCTGTCTTCAGCGGGAAAAAGGCATCGGGCATATGCCCGATGGCCAGCCGCGATTATAGGCGCTGGAAGCCTCTCGGTTTGCCTAATACTTCACGACAAAGATTGCCCATTGCGGATAAACTGCGCCCCTTGACCCGGCGGCCCGCCGGCAACGCCGGCCTTCGGCCGCGGCGGGGCGCGGCCGCAGACGAACCGCCTGATCCAGTCGCCATGAACACCTTCCTCCTGCACCACCTGCCCCTGGCCTCCGCCGCCAGAACCCCGGCTGCGCCCGCCCTCACCTATACCGGCAAGACGCTGTCCTACGGCGAACTGGCCGGCGACATCGAAGCCCTGGCCGGCGGCCTCGTCCATCTGGGCCTGGGCCGCGGCGAGCGGGTCGGCATCTACCTGGAAAAGCGCTTCGAATTCGTGGTCGCCGCCTTCGGCGCCGCGGCGGCGGGCGGTGTTTTCGTTCCGCTCAATCCCCTGCTCAAGGCGGAGCAGGTGGGCTACATCCTGGCCGACTGCGCCGTGCGCATCCTGATCACTTCGGCCGAACGCTTCGAGGTGCTGCGCGAGACCCTCACCGCCTGCCACGACCTGCGCCGGGTGATCGTCATCGGCGAACTGCCCGCCGACCGGGAACACCTGCCCTTCGCCCTGGAGTGCTGGAGCGATACTCTGGCCGGCCCCCGCGGGGAGCCGCACCGCGTCATCGATACCGACGTGGTCTCCATCCTCTACACCTCGGGCAGCACCGGCCGCCCCAAAGGCGTGGTTCTCTCGCACCGCAACATGGTGGCGGGAGCCAAGAGCGTGGCCAGCTATCTCGAAAACCGCGCCGACGACACCCTGCTCGCCGCCCTGCCCCTGTCCTTCGATGCGGGTTTCAGCCAACTGACCACGGCCTTCCACGTGGGCGCCCGGGTGGTGCTGCTCAATTACCTGCTACCCAAGGACGTGCTCAATGCCATAGCCCGTGAGAGGGTCACCGGACTTACCGCGGTGCCCCCCCTCTACATCCAGCTCACCCAGTTGAAGTGGCCGGAGACGGTCACCGACCATCTGCGCTATTTCGCCAATACCGGCGGCCGCATGCCGCGGGAGACCCTGGATGCCCTGCGTCGCGCCCTGCCCCGCAGCAAGCCTTACCTGATGTACGGCCTGACCGAGGCTTTCCGCTCCACCTACCTGCCACCGGAGCAGGTGGACCGGCGCCCCGATTCCATCGGCAAGGCTATCCCCAATGCGGAAATCCTGGTCCTGCGGGAAGACGGCAGCGAGTGTGCCCCCAACGAACCGGGGGAACTGGTGCACCGCGGCGCCCTGGTGGGCCAGGGTTATTGGAACGATGCGGAAAAGACCGCCGAGCGCTACAAGCCCCTGCTGCACCGGGAGGCCGGTCTCGTGCTGCCCGAAATCGCCGTTTTTTCCGGCGATACGGTACGTCGCGACGAGGAAGGCTACCTGTACTTCATCGGCCGGCGCGACGAGATGATCAAGACCTCCGGCTACCGCGTCAGCCCCACGGAAATCGAGGAAGTGCTTTACGGAACCCAACTGGTGGGTGAAGTGGCGGCTTTCGGCGTTCCCCATCCGCAATTGGGCCAGGCCGTCGTCGTCGTCGCCACCCCCCGGGGAGAAACCCTGGACGTGGATGCCCTTCTGAAGCTGGCCCGGGAGCGCCTGCCCATCTACATGCTGCCCGCCCGGGTCGACGTGCGCCCCGGCCCCCTGCCCCGCAACCCCAACGGCAAGATCGACCGCAAGCTCCTCTCCGGTGAATTCCAGAATCTCTACGAGTAAGTCGCCATGAGCGCTCCCGTACACACCCCCATGCACCAATTTCCCGTCGCCCACGGCGAACTCCTGGTGGGCGGCATTCCCCTTACCCGCCTCGCCGCCCGGGTGGGCGCCGGGGTGCCCTTCTACGCCTACGATCGCCGCCTGCTCGACGCCCGGGTCGCCACCCTGCGCCAGGTTCTGCCCCGGGAGGTCCGCCTGCACTATGCCCTGAAGGCCAACCCCATGCCCGCCCTGGCCTGCCATATGGCCCCGCTGGTGGACGGCATGGACGTGGCTTCCGGCCGCGAGCTGCGGGTGGCGCTGGACGCCGGCGTCGCTGCGGCGGAAATCAGTTTCGCCGGCCCGGGCAAGTCCGAGGCCGAACTTCTCCAGGCCGTCGCGGCAGGCATCCTGGTCAATGTTGAAAGCCTGCGGGAACTGCCCCTGCTGGCCACGGCCTCCCGCACCCTGGGACTTCCCGCCCGGGTCGCTCTGCGGGTCAATCCGGATTTCGAATTGAAGAGTTCCGGCATGAAGATGGGCGGTGGTCCCAAACAGTTCGGCATCGACGCGGAACGGGTACCCGAAGCCCTGGCCGAGGTGTGCCGCCTGGACCTTGCCTTCGAAGGCTTCCACATTTTCTCCGGCTCCCAGAACCTGCGCGCCGAATCGATTTGCGAAGCCCAGCGCAATGCCGTGGACCTCGCCCTGCGCCTTGCCAGCGGGGCCGGCTTGCCCCTCAGGCGCCTCAACGTGGGAGGAGGCTTCGGCATTCCCTACTTCCCGGGTGAAACGCCCCTGGACCTGGCCCCCATTGGCGAAAACCTCGGCTCCTTGGTGCAGCGGCTCAAGACGGAAGCGCCGGGCTGCGAGCTGACCGTCGAGCTGGGCCGCTACCTGGTGGGCGAGGCCGGCATCTACGTCTGCCGCATTCTGGACCGCAAGATTTCCCGGGGCCAGGTCTTCCTGGTGGCCGACGGCGGCCTGCACCACCATCTGGCCGCTTCGGGCAATTTTGGCCAGGTGATCCGCAAGAATTACCCGGTGACCATCGGCAACCGCCTGGCCCCGGATACCCCGCGGGAAACCGCCTCGGTGGTGGGCCCCCTGTGCACACCCCTCGATCTGCTGGCCGACCGAATGGACCTGCCCGCTGCCCGTCCCGGCGATCTGGTGGTCGTCTTCCAGTCCGGCGCCTACGGCCCCAGCGCCAGCCCCCAGGCCTTCCTGAGCCATTCGGCCCCGGTCGAAGTCCTCGTCTGACCCGCGTCTTTCCCCGAGTTTCCCTCATGTCCAAGAATTCGCTTTTTTCCGGCCACTTCGACGGCCGCCAGCTTCCCACCCCGGAGGGCCTCCGCGTCGGGGACCGCCGCGTCGACTGGGATGGCGGCGCCCTCGCCTGGAGCGACGCCGCCGACGTGGTTTTCGCCCGTCGGGAAGACCGCCTGTGCGTCGCCGTAGGCCACCCGGCCTTTCCGCCCCAGATCGCCGGGGGCAACGCCGCCGAACGCTGGCTCACGCTCTACGCCCAGCGCGGCGAAGCCGGCCTGGCCCAGGTGGGCGGAGGCTGGAGCGTGGTCATCCTGGCCCCCTGCGAGGGGCGGCTCCTGCTGGCCATCGACCGCTTCGCCATCCAGACGGCCTGTTACGCCCGGGAAGGCTCGCGCATCGCCTTCGCCGAACGCGCCGACGACGTGGCCGTGCGGGACCGCGGCCTCGACCCGCAGGCCATCTTCAATTACCTGCACTTCCACATGATTCCGGCGCCGCGCACCATTTTCCGCCAGGTGCGCCGCCTGCCCCAGGCCGCCGCGCTTCAGCTCCAGGACGGCGCCTCCCAGGTGCGTCCCTACTGGCGCCCCCATTTTGAGGAGCACAAGCGGCTCGATTTCGCCACGGCCAAGACCAAATTCCGCCTCCTGGTGGAAAACGCCGTGCGCCGGGAAATCGGCCACGAGCGGGTGGGCGCCTTCCTTTCCGGCGGCACCGACAGTTCCACCGTGGCAGGCATGCTCTGTCTGGCCACCGGCGCTTCCTGCGACACCTACTCCATCGGCTTCGATTCCGAAGGCTACGACGAGATGGAGTACGCCCGCATCGCCTCCAAGCATTTCCGCACCCGCCACCACGAGTACTACATCACCCCCGAGGATCTGGTCAGCGGCATCCCTGCCGTCGCCCGCTTCCACGACCAGCCCTTCGGCAACTCCTCGGCTGTTCCGGCCTACTACTGCGCCAAGGTGGCCAAGGCGGACGGCATGGAGCACCTGCTGGCCGGCGACGGCGGTGACGAGCTGTTCGGCGGCAATTCCCGCTACGCGACCCAGCGCCTCTTCGACGCCTACCGGCACGTGCCGGGCCTCATCCGGCGTCACCTGCTGGAGCCGGTGCTGGCGGATACCGATTGGCCGCGCAAGATCCCCGGTCTGCGCCAGGCCGGCGGCTACATGCGCCATTCGCGCATCCCCCTGCCCGACCGCATGGAGAGCTTCAACCTGCTGGACCGCCTGGGGCCGGACCATGTCCTGACCACGGATTTTCTCGCCACCATCAATCTCCAGTCGCCCATGGAAGAGCGTCGCGAGACCTGGCGCCAATGCGAGACCGGTGCTCTGGTCAATCGCATGCTGGCCTACGACTGGAAATTCACCCTGGCCGACAGCGACCTGCCCAAGGTCCGCGGCGCCACCCGCATGGCGGGCATCGGCGTCGGTTTCCCTCTACTCGATACCGAGCTGACCGACTTCTCCCTCACCCTGGAACCGGAGTGGAAGCTCAGGAAGCTGAAGCTGCGCTGGTTCTTCAAGGAAGCGCTGCGCGGCTTCCTGCCCGACGCCATCCTCACCAAGAAGAAGCATGGCTTCGGCTTGCCTTTCGGCCCCTGGACGGTGAAGCACCCGGGCCTGCGGCGCCTGGCTCAGGAATCGCTCGACTCCCTCGCCGCCCGCGGCATCGTGCGCCAGGACTTCGTCAGCCGCCTGTTCGCCAATCTGTTGCCCGAGCACCCGGGTTACTACGGCGAGATGGTGTGGATTCTGATGATGCTGGAGCAGTGGCTCGCCGCCCAGGACGCCCGCACCCCGGCCTAAGGCGCGCTACACCCGGTCGCAGGCGGTGCGCAGGTAGTTGTGGGCCAGGCGCAGGACGAAGCGGGCCGGGCTGCGGTCCCAGGGCGTGAAGCGGGGCACTTGGAAGAGGTCGGTGGACTCGTTGACCGAGCCCCAGGCGGTGGAAAAGGCAGCCCGGTAGCCACAGCGCCGGATGAGGTCGGGGTGCCCCGGCAGGTAGTCCTTGCCGGGCTTGCCGTTGGGGTAGGCAAAGAGGATCGGCGGCGCCCCGAGAATATCCGCCAGACGGGCGCGGTCCTCGCCGATTTCGCGCAGGATCGCCGCATCGTCCAGACGCGCCAGAATCGGATGGCTCAGGGTGTGCCCCCCCACTTCCATGCCCGCCGCCTGCATTTCCCGCACCTGGGCCGTGCTCATCATGAGGTCGCGGGGTACCGAGCCCCCGGTGATTGCCGCCAGCCCGTCGATGGCATCACTGCGGGCGGCCGGCTCCCGGTACTTGAGATCGATGAGGACGGTATCGAGCAGCGCCGCTTTTTCAGGCACCGTACCGCTGGCATAGCGGCCGAGGCCGATGGGGGAAAGATCGATTTCCGCCCCGCCGTAGCCCCGCACCAGTTCGATGACCCGGTCGTTCCACATGCAGCCGCCATCCAGGAAGCCGCTGGCCACGAAGAAGCTGGCGGTGAGCCCGTGGGCCTGGAGCACGGGGACCGCCTCGGTGCGGTTGTCGGCGTAGCCGTCGTCGAAGGAAATGGCCACCGCGCGGGGCGGTAGGGGCCGCCCGGCCGAAAGACGCGCCACGGCTTCCGGCAGGCCGATGCAGTGGAAGTTTTCCGCCACCAGGCCCATCAGGCGGTCGAAGTCATCGCGGTCGGGCTCGCCGGGAAAGAGCGGGTCGCGGTGCGCCCGCACGCGGTGGAAGATGAGGATGTTGAGCCGCCCCTTGCCAGCGCCGCGGGAGAGGAGCCCGGCGTAGCGGCGCAGGGCCGCGCCCAGGACGGGGCCCGTTCCGCCGCGGTGACGCGGCGGATCAACGCGCATCGCCACCGCCCCCCGGTGCGGCACCTTCGACATGGCTGACCACGTAGCGGTACTTACCCGATTTTTCCGCCGGGATGTCGTCGACGCGCTTCACCTGCACGTCGACCGTCTGGCCCAGACGGGCCTTGTAGTCGCGCACGATGCGGGCTTCCGATTCGGCACCGAAGGGCGCTGCGGCGACGACCAGAACCTCGACGAGTTGGCGGGTGTGTTGGACGATCTTGAAGCGCTCGACTCCCGGCAGGTCGCGCACCGTGTAGATAAGCGCCAGCCCGTGCAGGATGGTGCCGTCGGCCGCCACCACGAAGTCGGTGGTACGGCCCTGGATTTCCTGCATCAGGGGCAGAGTGCGACCGCAGGAGCAGGTCTGGTCGGACAGGATGCCCACGTCGCCGGTGCGGTAGCGCAGGAAGGGGAATTCGTGGGTCGCCAGGTGGGTCACCACGATTTCTCCGGCCGTCCCGGGCGCAACCGGACGGCCATCGCCCCCCACGGTTTCGATGATGATGTCCTCGGCCTGGAGGTGCATGCCGCCGTGGGGGCATTCGTGCACCAGGAAGCCCGCGTCCCGGGCACCGTAGCCATTGGCCACCGGGCAGCCGAAGACGCGGCGGATGGTCGCCCGCTGGTCGTCGTAGAGACGCTCGCTGGTGACGAAGGCAACCTTGATGCCCAGGTCGTCCATGGCGATGCTCCGACTTTCGGCATGGCGGGCGATGAGCGATAGGGCGGAGGGGTAGCCGAAGAGCATCGCCGGCCGCCGCTTGCGGATGGCGGCGACGAATTCGTCCAGGCGCCGCTCGGACATCTCGAAGGCCGGCAACAAGGTGGTGCGCAACAGGCGGTCGCGTAGCAGGCGGACGCGGTCCTGGGCCCCGAGTTCGATGGGGCTGCCCCAGACGACCATTTCCGGATCGCCGATATCGACGCCCCACCAGCGGGTCACGCGCCACTTGGCGCCCACGTCGTGGCTCTTCCTGGCCTTGCCGATGTAAAAGATCAGCGGTTCGCCCGAGGAACCGCCGGTGTTGTAGCGGCTGAGTGGACCGGCATCTTCGGCCCGCAGGCTGTCCCCGGCGGCTCGCAGGGTCGGTTTGTCGCACAGGGGCAGGCCGGCCAGATCGCCGATCTCGCGCAGACCGCGGGGATCGAAACCCAAGTCGGCGAAGAGACGGCGCGTGTAGGGTACGGTCTTACCGATGCGCGCTAGAAATTCCCGCAGGCGCTCCAGGCGCCAGGCCTCCAGGCGATCTCGCGACCAGTACTGTTGCTCTTCGAGGCGTTGGCGGACGGCCACCGAGTCGTGATGCTTCAAGCGCTCGTGCAAGGGGAATATCACCCCACTGCACAGGGAGGTGTAGACACTCATGGGGAGGGACGAGCGGAGACGGAACGCGGATTGCGCGACGCTTGGCGCGCGGGCGAAGGAACGGGAGCCGGCGCACGGCCGTCACCCACGTCCCTGGCGACAAGTACGACAATGGCGACGAGGTAGTAGGGCAAATCGTAGTTAACCAGATTCACGAAGGCGCCCCCCACGGCAAAACCCATGAGGGAAACCTGGATCATGCGCATCAAGGGTGGAACCCAATCCGCATCTGGGCCATCCCGCGCCACCTTGGCCACCCGGGAGGCAAGGCGCCAGGTGAGAATTCCGATGGCCAGATAAAGAAAGAATCCCACATAGCCATGCTCGGCCAGGGCCTGGAAGTAGATGCTGTGGGGAGAATAGGCCTTGGCCCATTCGGTGACCGCGTAACGGTGCCAAGTGGCTGGATTTTCCGTCACATTGTAGCCGCCTCCAAAGATCGGGTTGGAGACCGACATATTGAGGATCATCTGCCAAGTGTAAAGCCGGCTCTGGGCGGAGTGGTCCTGGTGGCTAGAAATGGTCGACATGCGATCCGACCAGTTGTCGGGCATGAAGGCCGCCATGCCCCCCAGGACCAGCACGAGTGTCACCAGCGTAGCGACGGTGCGCTTACTCTTGACCCCAAGAAAGAATGCCATGGTGAGCACCGCCAAGAGGGCGCCACGGGAATGCGTACCCAGCGTGGAGACAAAGGTGAAGAACATGGCGGCAAACATCGCCCGCCGGTGCCAGACATTCTTCATCTGCCCCGCTAGGTAATAAAGAAGCGGAATGACCATGACGAAGGCGACGCCCAACTCGTTGTTGCCTTCGATGAAGCTCCCCGGGGGGCCCCAAACTGTCCCGCCCCCGCCGCGTAGCAAGGTAAACAATCCCCCCTTCGCCCCGTAGAAGGCCACCGAGAAAGTCACCACTCCGACCAGAAGGTTGATCTGCTGCTTGCCGCCGATAAGCAGCAGGCTGATGAAAAGCATGATCTGAATCTTGGCGACCTTGTTCCACATGGCCCAGACCACGTCCGGGCTGTTGAAGGACATGGCTGCCGTCACACAGTTCCAGAGAAAGAAAAAGACCAGGAGCACGGCCGGAGCACTGGTCGGAAATTTGAAGCGCTGCTTGGTGACCAAGAGGCCGAGGAAGGTCATAGCCGCGGCGACCTGCCCGAAGGGCAGACTGTATGCAAAGCCAAAGGTAAGACGGTGAGGGCTCATCATGCTTATCCAGGCCCACAGCAGAGGTCCGATGTAGGTGCGCCGGAAGCACATGAGCACCAGCACGCCGAAGATGACCACCAGCGCGAAATCACGCATGATTCGCCACTCTCCCGGTCGCCGCGATGCTCCGATAGGCTTCCAGCCAGCGCGGCCGGACGCGTTCCCAAGCGTAGTCTGCTGCCGCCTCCACCCCGGCGGCAACCAGCCGCTGGCGCAGGGCCGAATCCCGCAGGATTCCCAAGGCTGCTTCTGCCATGGCCTCCACCGCCCCCACGGGCACCAGAAGGGCGTTGACACCATGGGTGACAACATAGGGGATTCCGCCCGCGTCTGTACTCACCACCGGGACACCGCTGGCTAGTGCTTCCAGGATGGAAATAGGCATGTTGTCCACGCGGCTTGGGTTGAGCATCAGGTCCGCCTGCGCGTAGAGCGCTGGAATATCGCGGTTCTCGATGCGCCCTGAGAAACGTACCGCATCGCCTATCCCAAGATCGGCGGCCAGCGAACGTAGAGTAGCCTCCTCCGGGCCGCTACCGGCAACCGTGAGGTGGGCCGAGGGAAACTCCCTGCGCACCCGGGCAAAGGCCTTTAGGGCGGTGGGAATGTCATAGATGGGTTCCAGATTGCGGGTGACGATGAGATGTGGCGCCTCAAGGCACCGCTGGCTGCGGGTGGGGGAAAAGCGCGACAAGTCGATGATATTGGGCACGATTTCGGCGTGGTGGCCCAGTTCCCGGAAGACCTCGGCCAGATAGCCGGAGGGGACGACCAGGGCCGTGGCCCAAGCCGGGCTGCGTGCGACCCAGCGGGGGGCCGCAGCAAAGAATGCCCGGGCTTCGCCGCCCCGATAATTGACAATGCACGGAACCCCACGCATGCGGGCGAGGGCCATGACAGGCAGGGCGAAGACGTACCAGGCGATACCCGAATTGGCAAAGAGATGCACCACCTGACTGCGCCCCAGTCCCACCCAGAGCCTGAAAAGGTAGGGTACGAAGCGGAACGCGGCGCGCAGGCCCCGCAGCGATCCCACCCAGGCAGGCGTGTAGGGCGCGTTGGTCTGGACAAAATGGACGTCCAATCCCTCGGCGGCGAGAAATTCGCGCAGCTGGCGGCATTGATTGGCCATGCCCCCCGAGGGCGGCGGCAGGGGGCCGACCAGCAGCACAGCAGGTGGGTCCCCCACGCTCTCGTCCCCCCGCGAAGGCGGCTTGCGGAATAAGAGAAAAACGGCGCCACCCAAGGCGAGGACTAGGAGCGGGAGTTCGACCAGGAGCCGCTGGCGCAAGCGCTCCATGCGCTCGATGGCTTGAGCGTTTCCGGGGGTCACCAAGATCTGGATGCGCGGATGGACGCCTGTGAGGATCGCGGCAGCCTGCTCTGCCGAGCGAGAAAACGACCCTGCCAGGCGCACGAGGGGCTGCCCTTCGTAGGCCCCGAGATTGGTTCCCATCCAGAGATACCAGCCTTCTAGGCCACGCCGATAATAGTCTCTCAACACCGTTTCACGGATGAAGCCCAGGCGGCCCGGGCCGTTGGAAACGATCTGTCCGACCGCCCCCACCCCGGCCAGGGCGGCGCGCCATTCGGCGACGCTGAGCGGCTGACCATCCGGTGCAGTGACATGGAAATTATTGAAGACGTCGATGAAGACCCAACGCCCCGTCTGGCGATCGAAGACCTCAATCACGGCGTGGCCGTGGCCGCCAAAACCATCGAAGGAAAAGCCCCACTCGCGCGCGGCGATACCAGCCGCGTGGGCCAGGGCGATGAAGGTCTGGGTGAAATCAGCGCAATAGCCACGACCTTCGTCGCGAATCTTGCGATAGGCAGTCCAGGTATCGGCCTGGATCGCCCCCCCATCCCGGGCATTTTCGGTCAGATGGCCAGCCAGACGCAGGGATCGCTCCCAGTCGCTCCCTTCCGGCGCAACCCGTTGGACGACATCGACCAGTCGCGGATCAGCGGCCACCGTGTCGGTCTTGAACTCGGCCGGATAATCGGGTGGTCGCCAGTCGAAGCGCTCGTCTGCCACTGGGAGCAGCAGGAGCGCATTGCGCAGCCGCACCGCCTCGGACGAAGGCCGCGCCGAGCGGCCGAGGTCGGCCAGGATGACAAGGATCACCGCTAGACAGGCCAGGAGCCCAACCAGCCTGGTCTTGCGCGACAGTCCCCTAGCCATGGGCAAACGGGACCCTGGGCACGAGGGGGGGCCTGACCTTTACCAGCACAGCCCTTCGACCCGGCCCTTGAGCCGCACGTTGGCCGGCAGGCCCACCAGGTCGATGACCTGATGCTCGGGCCGCACATGCTCTTCCAGGGCGGCGAAGATTTCCGGCGTGGCCAGGCCCACGACCAGGATTTCGCATTCGGCGGCCACTTCGGCCAGGTTGTCACGCATCAGCTCGCCCAAGTGGGGAACGTGCTGGTCGATGAAACGGCGGTTTGCGCCCAGCAGGCGGGACAGCATCACCTCGGGGTCATAGACCCGCAGTTGCACGCCCTTGCCCACCAGTTGCTCGGCCAGGGTAACCAGGGGCGACTCGCGCAGGTCGTCGGTGCCGGTCTTGAAGGACAAGCCCACGAATCCCACCTTGCGAGAGCCGGTGGACAGCACTTTGCTGAGGGCGTGCTCGACGTGAACCTTGTTGGACGAGAGGATGCCCGCGTGCATGGGAAGTTCCACATCGCGCTGCTTGCCCAGGTACACCGTGGCACGCAAATCCTTGGGCAGGCAGGAGCCGCCGAAGGCATAGCCGGGCTTCAGGTAGGCCTTGGAGATATTGAGCTGGCTGTCGCGGCAGACCAGGTCCATGACCTGGAAGGGATCGACCCCCAGGGCCTCGCACAGGCGGGCGGTCTCGTTGGCGAAGGTGATCTTCAGGGCGTGGAAATTGTTGCAGCAGTACTTGACCATTTCGGCGGAGCGCACGCTGCTGCGGTAGAACTCGCAGGGCAGATGTCCGAAGAGGGAGCGCAGGCGGTCCGCCGGGTAGTCGTGGTTGCAGCCGACGATGGTGAAGGGCGGCTTGTCGTAATCGCGAATCGAGCTGCCTTCGCGCAGGAATTCGGGCTGGAAGCAGCAGAAGAAATCGACGCCTTCCTTCTTGCCGGAGGCCTCTTCGATGATGGGCCGGATGACATCCTCGACGGTACCCGGCACCAGGGTGGAACGGAACACGAAGACATGGGGTGCGGACTTGTTCTTCATGGCTTCGCCCACCTGCTGGGCCAGGCGCAGCATGGCGCTCTGGTCCTGGCTGCCGTTGGCGGCCGAGGGCGTACCGACGCAGACGAGGGAAATTTCGGATTCAGCCATGGCCTTGGCGGCGTCCTGGGTCACGGAGACGAGGCCGGAGGCCACCACCTTCTGCATGAGGTCCACCATGCCCTCCTCCACCACCGGGGTCTTGCCGGCAGCGATGAGGTCGAGCTTGGTTTGATCGACGTCCACGCCGATGACCCGGTGCCCGTCCCGCGCGAGGCAGGCCAGGGAGACGGCGCCGACATAGCCCAGACCGAAGATGCTGATATTCATAGTGCGATTCCAATCGTGCAAAGGTGAAATTCTAGTTTTTCGCCACGACCCGGGCGATGATCCCGTCGAGGCGGCGCATGGAGGCCTGCCAGTCGTGGTTGCTCAACATCCGCTCCCGACCAGCCCGGGCGAGGCGTTCCCGCTCGCCGGCGTCTTCCATGAGGCGTAAACAGGCAGCAGCATAGGCCGCAGGGCCGTCCCCGACCAGGAAATGTTCCTCATCGAGGGCATCGACGCCGCCGGCCCCGGCCGGGCTGGTGACCACCGGCACCCCCATGGCCATGGCTTCGAGGATCTTGTTCTGGGTGCCGCGGGCGATGTTGAGGGGCGCCACCATGGCTGCCGAACGCAGGATGTAGGGCCGCACGTCGGGCACCGATCCGGTGACGGTGACCCCGGGCAGTTCGCCGAGTTTCTGCACCGCCGGGCTGGGGTCTGCACCGACGATGAGGAGCTTGGCCTGGGGCCGCGTGGCCTGGATGATGGGCAGGGTATTGCGGCAGAAATCGAACATGCACTCCTGGTTGGGGTAGTAGTCCATGCGTCCGATGAAGGAGAGGGTGTCGGCGTCGTAGCCTCCGCCGTCGGGCTTGAAGAAGCCGGCATCGACCCCGTTGGGGAACCAGTCGGAGGCATGGGCAGCGCCGTAGCCTTCAAGGGTTTCCCACTCCGCCCGGGTCGTGGCGGTACACAGGTCGAATTTGCGGGCCAGCCGCTTTTCCGCCGCCTCCATCTTGGCGCCCTCCAGGCGGTAGCCGAGGGAAAGGGGAAAGGGCTTGTAATTCGCGTACTCCAGCCATTTCTGCGAATCCATGTCGCCGAAATCGAGGATCTTGGGGATGCCTTGCACGTGCTCCACGTACTGGGCCACCGAAGAGCAATGCACGAAGATGAGGTCGAAGCGCTCCACGGCGAGCAGTTCATCCACCTTGCGCTTCAACTCCGGCGAATAGAAGAAGCCCATGGACGACGGCGTGACCAGGGGCAGCCGCACCACCATGCGCACGACCTGGATGGGATTGCTCACCCGCCCCATCTCGTAGCGATGGCAATGGCCGGCGATGCCTTCCCCCTCCAGGGCCTCGGCGGGCGAGCGTGCCAGTGAGCACACCGTGACGTGGTGCCCCTGGGCGCTGAGATGGCGAATCATGTTGAAGGGGCGAATCTTCCCGCCCCGCTTGGGCGGAAAGGGAAAGCGATGGCAGACGTAGAGGATGTTCATGCGAGATAGGATTGCAGTTCGACGGTCACGTCTTCGTGGGAGCGCCGGTCGAGATAGACGCGAGCCCAGACTTCGAAATTGACCAGGGCCACCAGGGCGTCGGTGTAGTCCTGCCGGCTGGCCCGGTGGTCGGCCACCAGACGCTGCACCACGGCGGAATCGAAGAGGCCACGGCGGGCCATGGCTTCCGGAGCCAGCAGGCGGTCGAGAAGCCGGCCCAGCTCCCCTTTGAGCCAGGCTCCCATGGGAGTGCCGAAGCCCCGTTTCTTGCGGTGCAGGATGTCGGCGGGAAGGCGTGCACCGAGGGCTTTTTTCATGGCGGCCTTGAGGACGCCTCCCCTGACCTTGACGGCCTCGGGCATGGTGGCCGCCATTTCCAGCAACTCGTGGTCGAGCAGGGGCACCCGGCATTCGAGGGAGACGGTCATGCTCATCTTGTCCGTAAGCATGAGGAGATCGTCGGGCAGCTGGGAGGCCATATCCACCGCCAGCATGCGGTTGCAGGAGTCGTCCTGCCTCGCGCCGGCGAAGGCGTCCACCAGGGGATCCCAGGCCTCCTGCGGCGCGGCGCGCTGCAACTGTCCGGCCAGGGAACGATCCATGATTTGCAGATAGGCGCGGTAGCGTTCCTCGAAGGACAATTCGGCGGTGGCGAGGAAGCCCTTGGCCAGCCGGGCGACATTGAGCCATTTGGAGTGGCGGTCGGCGGGCAGGAGCCGCCCCACCCCCTTGGCAACGCCCTGCAAGGCCCCTGGTAGGCGATTGAAGCGCTCGGCGTAGTGGTTGCCCAGATAGCGCCGATAGCCCCCAAAGAGTTCGTCGCCGCCCACGCCGGAGAGAATGACGGTCACGTCGCGGCGGGCAAATTCGCTCACCAGGTAGGTGGTGATGAAGGCCGTGTCGGCGATGGGTTCGTCCATATGCCACAGGAGCCGCGGCAGGAGGGAAACCACGTCGGGCTTGACCACGATTTCACGATGGTCGGTGGAAAACAGCTCGGCCACCCGGCGGGCGTAGGGCAGCTCGTTGTAGAAATTGTCCGCCGCCGAACCGCCGAAGCCTATGGCGTAGGTCTTGACCGGCTGCGTCGTGGCGGCCGCCATACAGGCCACCACGGCGGAGGAATCGATGCCCCCGGAAAGAAAGGCGCCGATGGGTACGTCGGAAACCATCTGGGCCCGTACCGCCCGGTCGATGCCGTCGGCGATGCGCGCGATCCATTCGGCCTCGGAGACGCGGGTATCGATTCGTTCCGGCGGAGACCAGTAGCGCCGCTGGCGCGCTTCGCCCCCTTCGATGTCGAGCAGGGTGGCCACGGGCAGCTTGCCGATACCGGCGAACATGGAGCGGGGGGCGGAAACGTAACCCAGGTTGAGGTAACTCGCCAGGGCTACGGGGTCGACCTCGGCCGTGCTGCCCGGGAGGGCGAGAAGCGCCTTGGCTTCGGTGGCAAAGGCGATGCGTCGTCCGTCCCGCCGCCAGTAGAGCGGCTTGACGCCGATGCGGTCACGCCCGATGAGCAGACGACGGCGGCGGGAATCCCACAGGGCGAAGTTGTACATGCCGCTGAGGCGCAGGACGAAATCGTCGCCCCAGGCCTCGTAGCCATGCAGGAGTACCTCGCAGTCGGACCCGGTGCGGAAGCGGTGGCCCAGGGCCGTGAGTTCGTCTCGCAGCTCGCGGAAGTTGTAGATTTCGCCATTGCACACCAGCCAGAGTGTCTCGTCCTCGTTGGTGAGCGGCTGGTGCCCCCCCGCCAGATCGATGATCGACAGGCGGCGCATGCCGATGACGCAATTGCCGTCGTGGTGCCAGCCGTGGTCGTCGGGCCCCCGGTGGCGGGTGACGTCCCCCATGAGCGGCATGAGGGCGGGATCGGCGGGAGTGCCGTCGAGATGGATGATGCCGTAAATGCCGCACATGGCCGCGCTCTTCCTTAGCGGAGATCCAACACGGCCTGCCGCTGCGGCGGCAGGAGGCGACGGTAGACGTCGCGGTAGTTTTCGGCGCTGCGCGTCCAGGTCCGCTCACGCTCGACAAAGGCTCGACCGGCCTCGCGTATGGCCTGCCAGCAATGGCGGTCGGTCAGGAGGCGGGCCACCGCGACCGCGAGGGCCTGGCTGTCGTTGGCGGGGAAGAGGATCCCGGTCTCGCCGTCGCGGATCAACTCCCGGTGGCCGCCCACGTCGGATGCGACGAGCAGCTTGCCCTGGGCCATGGCTTCCAGGGGCTTCAAGGGCGTCACCAGTTCGGTCAGCCGCATGGGCTTTCTGGGGTAGCAGAGAAGATCGATCTGGCTGTAATAACGCTGCACCTCAGCATGGGGCACCCGGCCGCTGAAGACGATCCGGTCGGCAAGCCCCAGGGCGACGGCCTGATCGCGCAGCGCCGCCGCCTGGGGGCCACCCCCGACGAGGAGCACCTTGAGATCGGGAAAGCGCGGGGCCAGCAGTGCAAAGGCTTCCAGCAACAGGTCGAGGCCCTCGTAGCCGTAGAACGATCCGGCGAAGCCCAGGACGGTGGCGCCTTCCAGCCCCAGGCGCCGTCGCAATTCGGCGTCGGCCGACTGGCCGTAGGCGAAGGATTCGACATTGACCGCATTGGGGATGACGGTGACCTTGGACGCCGGAACCCCCCCCCGAGAGAGGATGTCGCCCCGCAGCCCTTCGCAGATGGTGGTCACCGCGGCGGCACGGCGCAGGGCCCAGGTTTCCAGGGCCCGGCCGATGCGGTAGCGCAGGCTGCCCTCGCGGGTGGTGCCGTGATCGACGGCTGCGTCCTCCCAGGAGGCGCGCATCTCATAGACCACGGGCACGCCATGCCGCCGGCCGGCGCGCAGGGCCGGGATGGCGTTGAGCACCGGGGAGTGGGGATGCAGGATGTCCGGTTCGTAGAGGCAGATCAGTTCCTCCAGTCGCGCCTGGGTGGCGTCCATCTGGCGGAAGTAGCCGCGCAGGCCGGCCATGGCCGCCGTGGCCGGCGTGCGGTGGAAGGTCCAGCCGTCGACCGTTTCCTCCTGGGCTTCGCCAGGGCCCTGCTTGGGCGTGGTGAGATGCAGGGTCTCCCAACCGAAGCCCCGCTGCTCGTGCAAGAGGGCCAGGGTGCGGAAAGCATAGCCGCTGTGCAGCGGAATCGAGTGGTCGAGGACGTGCAGTACCCGCAGGGGACGATCAGCGGCGATCACGCGGCGATCTCCAGCTTGCGGGGCTGATCTTCGGCCAGCACGTTGCGCAGGAAGGCTTCGAACATGAGCGTCGTCCAGATGGAACTGGAGTAATCCCGCGCCCCGCTGTCGTGGGCGCTGACCAGGTGTTCGAGATAATTTCGGTTGAAGAGCCCGGTATCGGCCAGGGTACTGCCCAGGAGGGCATCCCGCACCCGCTGCTTGAGCGGTCCGCGGAACCAGCGCGCCAGGGGCACGGCAAAGCCCATCTTGGGACGATAGAGCACGGCCTCGGGCAACTGCGGCTCCAGCGATTTCTTGAACAGCCACTTGCCCTCGTTGCCGCGGATCTTCAGGTCGGGCGGCAGGGTGGCCAGCCACTCGACCAGGGGGTGGTCCATGAGGGGTTCGCGCACTTCCAGCGAATGAGCCATGGACGCCCGATCCACCTTGGTATTGATGTCGCCCACCAGATAGGTCTTGATGTCCAGGTACTGGATGAGGGCCAGGGGGTCGTCGGTCTGCACCCGCCCGGCGTGACGGGCAAAGACTTCGTAAGCGTTGTAGCCGCCCAGATCGGCCTTGAGCCGCGGAGAAAAGAGCTGGCGCCGCATGGGGTCGCGCAGGATGGAAACCGAGTGGAAATAGGCCTGGGCCGAGGTGCGTGCCAGGGCCTCGAAGGTGGTCTTGGCGCGGAAGACCCGCGGCGCCCAGTCGGCCTTGGGATAGACCTTGCCCAGAAGGCCGAAGACCGGTTTGCGCACCCCCAGGGGCAGCAGGCTGCGCATGCGTTCTTCCATGAGGTGCAGGCGGTAGCGGCGATAGCCGCCGAAGCTCTCGTCGCCCCCGTCGCCGGAAAGGGCCACTGTGACGTGGCGGCGTGCCAGTTGGCAGACGCGGTAGGTGGGGATGGCGGAGCTGTCGGCGTAGGGCTCGTCGTAGAGCCGGGCAAGGGTGTCGATGAGATCGAAATCGTCGCTCTCGACCAGGTCGACGTGGTGGTTGGTGCGGTAGCGGTCGGCCACCATGCGGGCGAATTCGGCCTCGTTGAAGGCCGGGTCGGAAAAAGCGATGGAGCAGGTATTGACCGGCTCGCCGGAAAGACCGGCCATGGCGGCGACCACCGCGCTGGAATCGACGCCGCCGGACAGGAAGGCACCCAGGGGCACTTCGGACACCATGCGCAGGCGGACAGATTCCTTGAGGCGGCGCAGGAGCTCCTCGCGAGCCTCTTCCTCGCTGGGACGGGGACCGGCCTGGAAGTGCAGATCCCAGTATTCCCGCGGCTCGGGAAGCGCCATTCCGCGCCGCACGAGAAGGGAATGTCCGGGGCAGAGCTTTTTCGCTTGGCGGAAGATGGTGCGCGGCTCGGCAACGTAGCCCAGGGCGAAATACTCCTCGATGGCGGCAGCGTCGATGTCGCGCCGCAGGCCGCCGTGGGCCAGGAGAGTTTTCAGTTCGGAGCCGAAGACCAGCAGGCCGTCGTCGAGCAGAGCGTAGTAGAGGGGTTTCACCCCCAGCCGGTCGCGTACCAGGAATAGCGTATCGCGATTGCGATCCCACAGGGCGAAAGCGAACATGCCGCGAAAGCGGTCCACGCAGGATTCGCCCCAGGCCTCCCAGGCATGGACGATGACTTCGGTATCACTGCGGGTATGGAACACGTGGCCCAGGGCCTGCAACTCGGGGATGAGCTCCTGGTAGTTATAGATTTCGCCGTTGAAGACGACGCAGACGCTGCCGTCCTCGTTATAGAGCGGCTGCTGTCCGGTGGACAGGTCGATGATGGAGAGTCGCCGGTGGCCCAGGCCGACGCCAGGTTCCACATGGGTTCCGCCTTCGTCGGGGCCGCGGTGGAACTGGGTTTCGTTCATGCGGTGCAATACGGCGGGATCGATGGCCCGCTTGCCCCGCGTATCGAAAATTCCGGTAATGCCGCACATGGTTGTCTTTGAGTCTCTGTTGGTCAGGGGTTGGGTCGCCGGCGCCGTGCTCAGCGGACCGTGGAGAGGTTACGGTCGGCGATGAGTCCGCCGTAGAGACGGTCGTAGGCGGCGATCATCGCACCGATGGAAAAACGCCGCTCGACTTCCTGGCGGCCGGCCAGGCCCATGTGGCGCGTGGCTTCGGGCGCCAGGGCGCGGGCGACGATGGCTGCGGCCAGGGACGGGGAGTCGGCGGCCGGCACCAATTCGCCCGTCGCGCCCGGCACCACGAGTTCGCCGTTGCCACCCACCGCCGTGGCGATAACCGGCAGCCCGGACGCCATGGCCTCAAGGATGGTGTTGGAGACGCCTTCGGCCAGGGAAGGCAGGACGAAGAGGTCCAGACCCCGCAGAACGTCGGCCACATCGGCCCGTTCTCCGGGAAGCCAGGCCAGATGGGCGACTCCAGCCTCCTCCAGGATGGCGAGTGAGCGTTGGCGCAGGGGACCGTCGCCGATCATGACCAGCCGCAGGCGGTCGGCGAGCTCGGGACAGGATTGCAGGGCGAGAACGAAGGCCCGGGCCAGGTTGGTCTGATCCTTGACTTCCTGCATGCGGCCCACGGTACCCAGGAGCCAGTGGCCGGGACCGAAGGGGCAGCCGGCAATGGCTTGCCGTGTGGCGGCGGGCGCAAAACGCTCCGCATCGACTCCGTTGTAGATTTGTCCCACCCTGCGCCCAGATATGCCGACCCGATGGACGAGATAGTGTTCGAGATCGCGGGAGAGGGCGAGGTAATACGTCACAAAGGGGCTGTACAGGCGGCGAATCCAGTGGCCTTTGCGGCTCGAACCGTCCAGGTCGCCCACGTCCCGGCCGTGTTCGCTGTGCACGCGTACTGGCACGCCGGCGGCCCAGGCGGGCAAGGCGGCTTCCAGCGCGCCCAGATTGCGGGTATGGACGATGGCCGGCCGCTCGGCACGGAAAAGACGGAAAAGACGCGGATAGAGGTGAAAGGCGTGGCCCGGAGGTTTGTCGAGGGCTAGAAAGCGGACATCCTCGGCGGTGACCCGCTGGCGAAAATCGGTCACTTCGGTCAGAGCCACGACCAAGTGGCGGTATGCGCCCCGGGGCAGGCGATTGATGAGATTGACCACCCCGTTTTCGAGCCCGCCGGTGGCAAAGCGATAGACGACGTGGATGATGAGGGGCCGGGGATCGGCTGCGCTCACTGGGCCGCCCCCTCACGGTCGAGCAGGGCGTGCAGGGTGGGTGCGGCCTCGGCGACAAAGCGCTCCAGGACGGAGCCGGGCACGGCACCGGCCGAACTTTCGGTGGAAATCACGATGACCGCCGAGGCATCTCCGCGACCCAGGAGCCGCGACCAGATGGTAAGCAAGCGGGCCTCGATATCGCTCGCACAGAGAGTGCCACCGACCCAGTACCAGCGCCAGACCGTCCGCCTCAGGGCATCAGACCCCGCCGTACCCGCCTTGGGAGCCAATTCGAAGACCGGAACGTCCAGGCTGCGCCCGGCCAGGGTGACGGCGTGGCGAGACGTGCCGGCCACAGTCCAATGTGGATCGTCCGCACGCACGACGGCGTTGGTCGAGGTGATGAGCTTCCTCTCAGGACTTTGCTGCCGGTAGTAGGCCACGAAAACATCGACACCGGCACCGTCGCGAGTCAGGTAGGCGTTGCCTGAAGCCGATGCCTTCTGATAGGCCGGAACGAAAACCGTCGGAGCGGCGATCGCCTGCCAGTTCCCCCAACTCAATGACTTGATATCCAGGGCCGGAGCCCCCGCAGCGCCGGCCTCGCCGCGCTCGATCCAGACCATGAGCGCTGGCGGCAGGGCAGCGAAGGCAAGCAGCAAGGCAGCCACAGCGCCGAGCCGCCCGGACGAAAAACGCGAGGGCCACGGAGTTTCCAGGGCATCCGGGAGACCTCCCCCGGGCTCTGCGCTCTCTGCCCAGCGGGCTCCAATCCAGAACAGGAGGAGGATGACAAAGCCAAAAAAGACCCAACCGTAGACGAGGTGATCGACGCCGACCGCCAAACGGTTCCCGGACAGATGGCCAAGCATGACGATCATGTAGGCGCGCGCCCAGTTGGCGACGATGGGCACGATGACGGAGAGGGCCACGAACGCCAGCCGACGCCATGGCGCACGAAAATTGAGATAGGCGAAGAGCGTCCCCACCATGGTCGACGCCAGCAGATAGCGCACCCCGCTGCACGCTTCGACCACGGACCAGTGGCCCGAGGGAATGACGAAGCTCAGGCCCTCGCGGTACACCGGAACCCCCGTGAAACGCAGGCCAGCGACGGCAAAATCCGCCGTCCATTCCATCAACCGTGGCAGGGCGAATTCGCCCACCGGAACGGCAAAAAGCAGGAACGCGAGGGGAAAGGAAAGACGCCAGGCTAGGCCAGGACCGAGCAGGGCCAGTATGGCGAGGATCAGTGTGAGAACCACCGCCAACTGAACCAGCGCATTGGCCGAAGCGAGTTCCCCAAGCAGCCAGAGGAGACCCACCGGTAGCAGGGCCAAGGTCCAGGCCACAGAGGGCTCCGGCGCCAAGTGTGCGATCCGGTGGCGAGAACGCCAGACCAGCCAAGCGCTGATGAGGGGGACGACGAATCCATGGGTAAAGGTTTCCGAACGAGCCCAGATGGCCACCATGGAGGCAAAACTTGGTCCGTACAGGAGGAGGATCGCGCCGCCCACAAGGAGGAGCACCAAACCCGTGGCCCGCCATTCGCGACGGGCCGCGGACGACAAGGGGGCAGAATCCGGCGTCAAGACTTCACTCCGCAGGGACACTTCCCCAGGGGAGACGGGAGATCGCTCTCGTGCAAGTCGACGCCAACGGAGGTCATGTCACCCCAGGTTGCGAACGATATGGGGCCCGAGCCAGTTGGCGAAACCCAGGGGCAGGCGGCGCCAGGCTTCGATGAACAGGCGGTATTTGGCGTTGGCCGGATTGTTCTGGGGAATGCCGTCCCGCTTGAACAGGCAGTATTCGTAGGACAGAGGCTGCGGCTCGAAGCCCCAGTTCTTCTTGAAAGCATAGGGTCCGGTATCCCGCTTGCTTCGCCCGAAATCGAACAGGCGTGCTCCGCGGGACGCCGCGTGGCGCATCAGTTCCCAGTACTTGAAGTCGTTGGCCGCCAAATCCCGCGCCAGAAGGTCATCCCCCGCGTAGTAGGGGAGCACCTCGTCGCGGAAGTAGAAGCTGAGCACCCCGCTCAGGGGCTTACCTTCGGGGGTAGTGACGATGAGCACTTCGCAATCGTCGCCGAAGTGCTCCCGCAGGGCCTGGAAGTAGCCCTTCGACAGGGCCGGCGTGCCGTGGCGATGCACATTGTCGGCATAGAGGGCAAAAAAGCGCTCCACATCGGCGTCGATAGCGCTCAGGAGACCGTTCTTGATGCCTTTCCGCACCATGGCGCGCTGCTTGCGCGGGATGGCCAGCATATTGGCTTCGTCGTCGTCGGAAATCGCCTTGCGGAAGGTGACGTAGAGGTCCTGCCGCGGCCAGTCCTCGTGGCGGCCGCACAGGTTGCGGTATTCCAGATGCTCGACCCCCAGGCGGAGGGCGAGAGCCCTGGCCTGCTCTTCGAGGAGCGCCGCCGCTTCGGCGTCTGCCGTCGCGATGCCGCCGTAGACAGCGAAGGGCAGCGAGGTCAGGCCGTTGCCGAACAGGGTGCTCTTTACGTGGGCCAGGGGCAGGACGGCGACGATGGCGCCGTCCCGTTCCGCGTAGAGAAAATGGGTCCTGTGGCGGAAGACCCGCGCCGTGATGTCCTGCCAGGCAGCGAGATGAAAGAAGGTCGCCTGGGGGCAAGCCCGCACGAACTTGTCCCACCTCGCGGCCGCTTGCGCGTCGCCGAGGTTCAGTTGGCTACAGGTCAGCATGGTCTGGCTTGCTGCGGGGTCAGGGCCTCGTCATCCGCCGGCGCCATAGCGTCGTAGCGCATGGCATCCAGGCCCTGGGGGCTGGCCAGCTCGGTGGCGAAAACCTCATCCATGCGGCCCCAGGAGAAGTCCTGCAGCAGCCGGGCGAGACGGGACTCGGTGCGGCCGATATTGACGTAGTGCCGGAAGCGGCTCTTAAGCGCGATGCCATCGACCCGGGGCTGCCCGGGATCAATCTCCCAGGGATGCATGTAAAAGACGGCCGAGCGGCCTTCACCCTGATTGACGGCGCGCAGCAGCCGGCGGGACACGCCGTAGGGCAGCAGGCGGAAGTAGCCGCCACCGCTGGCCGGCCAGTTGCGCCCCCCCAGGCGGACAGTGGTGGGAGGAATTTCCACCAAGCCCCCAACACGGTGGGCGAAACGGGGAGCATCGGGCATCCCGTAGTGATCGTGGCGCACGGGATAGACGCTGGAGCTGTAGCGGTGCCCAGTCCGTTCGAGAATGTCGAAGGCCCAGGGATTGCGCAGCCCGATGGAAAAGCTGGGGGCACGATAACCCTTGATTTCCTGGCCGGAGAGGTCTTCCAGGATCACCTTGGCCAGCCGGACGTCGGCCTGGAAGGCTTCCGGGGTCTGGTCGTGGGCACGCTCGTGACCGTAGCCGTGGCTGGCCAGTTCGTGCCCCGCGGCGACGATGTCGCGCACCAGTCTCGGGTAGCGCTCGGCGACCCAGCCCAAAGTGAAAAACGTTGCCCGGGCGGAGTGGCGTGCAAAGAGCTCCAGCAGGCGGTCGACGTTGCGCTCCACGCGGCATTCTCGCGTCGACCACTCGGAGCGCGAGATGCGCGGCGCGAAGGCCGAAACCTGGAAATAATCCTCGACGTCGACCGTGAGGGCGTTGACCGGGTGGCAAGCGCTCACCGCGCCTCCTGCGCAGCGGCAGCCCGATCCAGAAGCCAGCGGGCCAGATCCTCGGCAATGCGGCGGGCCGCCTGCCCGTCCCAAAATTCCGGCACACGCCCCCGTTTGCCTCCAGTAGAAAGAACGCTTTCGGTTGCGGCCAGGATGGCAGCGGGATCACAACCGACCAGGGTATTGGTGCCCTCGTCAATGGTGATGGGGCGCTCGGTATTCTCCCGCACCGTCAGGCAGGGCACGCCCAGGGCGGTTGTCTCCTCCTGCAGGCCGCCGGAATCGGTGATAACGACCAGCGACGAGGCCATGAGACCGATCATTTCGAGGTAGCCCTGGGGAGGCAGCAGAATCATGCGCGGCGTCGCCACCACACCGCCCAGGCCAAAACGCTCGATATTGGCGCGGGTTCTGGGGTGCAGGGCAAAGATGAGCGGGATGCTGTCGGAAATGGTGCGCAGGGTGGTGAGCAGCGGCCCCAGGGTTTCGGGGCTGTCCACATTGGACGGACGGTGCAGGGTCACGAGTCCGTAACCGCGCGCGCCCGTCAGAATCTCCGGATTGACGCCCGCGGCTGCCAGAATATCCTGGGGCCGCTTGGCCTTCTCGCGGTGGAAGAGCAGGGAATCGATCATGACGTTGCCGACGAAACGGATCCGCTCGGCCGGAATGCCCTCTCGCTCCAGATTGGGCGCCGCGTCCCGCTCGGTGGTGTAGAGGCGGTCGGCGATCTGGTCGGTGAGGATGCGGTTGATTTCTTCCGGCATGGCCCGGTCGAAACTACGCAGACCGGCTTCCACATGCACGGTGGGCACACCCCGCTTGACGGCGACCAGGCTGCACGCCAGGGTGGAGTTGACGTCCCCCACCACGAGCACGGCCGAGGGCCGGAAGTCGTCGAGCAGGGGCTCGAAGCGCTTCATGACCTCGGCGGTCTGTACCGCGTGGCTGCCGGAACCCACTTCCAGGTTGATGCCGGGCCGGGGAAGGCAGAGATCCTCGAACAGCTTGTCGCTCATATCCTTGTCGTAGTGCTGTCCCGTGTGGACGAGCACGGTCGGGATCGGCGGCTGGTGCTCGGCAAAAGCCCGCAGGATGGGCGCCATTTTCATGAAATTCGGGCGGGCACCGACGATGCACAGCACGGGACCGAGATCGGACGGCCAGGAAGTCGCTTTCATTTCTTGTTGTTTCCTTGGGGGGTCTTCTGGTTTGCCGCCGCGGCCACCAACTGCTGCATCAGGGCCAGGGTAGCCGAATTGATGCGCTCCAGCCGAAGCAGACTCTGCTCCAACCTCGTAATGCGCTCGCTTACGTGGCCCTTGCGCAGGCCGGCCAAGGCGTTGGCGGCCTCCTCGGCCGCCGCGAGGTCGAGCTCAAGGCGCGAAATATCTAAGTCGACGGCTGCAGAAGGCGATACCGGCGCACTGAGGCGCACCCCGGATGCGGGAACCGCGGCCCCCGGCACGATGGGAGCGCCAGTCTCCTCATAAATCTCCTTGGCCACCTCGTTCACATCGTCCGCGGTGAACGACTTCTTGCCGCTCAGAAAACCAAACAGCAAAAGGCGATCGCAGAGACCGTTGATGCGCCGGGGAATGCCACCGCTGGCCTTGTGGACGGCCTCGTAGGCGCGGGCGTCGAAAGCGGGGCTGCCCTTGGAGCCCGCGCATTTCAGGCGGTGTTCGATGTAGCCCTGGGTCTCTTCCTCGTCGAGCGGCCCGATATGGCACGAGGCGATAACCCGCTGGCGTAACTGCTGCATGTGAGGGCTCTGGAGAATCTCGCGAAACTCCGGCTGGCCGACCAGAAAGCTCTGCAACAGGGCATGGTTGCCAAACTGGAAGTTGGAGAGCATGCGCAATTCCTCGACAGCCCGGGGGGTGAGATTCTGCGCTTCATCGACGATTAGAAGGCAGCGCTTGCCCTTGCCGGTGATGGTGACCAGAAAGGCTTCCAGGGCCATCAGAATGTCGGATTTGGAAATGTCCTTGGTGCGCACTCCGAAGGCCGCCGCTACCAGACGCAAGGTATCGTCGGCGTCGAGTTGGGTGCTGACTAGGTGGGCGGCGACGACCTTGCTCTGATCGAGGCTATCCAGAAGGCCGCGCACGATGGTCGTCTTGCCCGCACCGACCTCGCCGGTAATGACAATGAACCCTTCGTTCTGGTGCATCCCGTATTCGAGATACGCGGTCGCCCGGCGATGCTGCTTGCTGCCGAAATAGAAGGACGGATCGGGGTTGAGCTGGAACGGCTTGTTCGCCAGCCCGTAATATGACTCGTACATATTTTCTCAGAAGTGGGCGGTAATGGCGCCCGTAACCGAGTTGTCCGAGTAATGATTTGCGGTGTCGCTTTCGAACTCGGTCCGGCGCAGGCCCAATGATGCACTGGTATGGGCGCCGAGCTTTGTGGAGTAAGTCACGTTCATCGACTTTTGCGTGGAGCGCACATTGCCCGCGGTCCCTTTCTGCCCGCTGGTGGTAGAGGCTGAAACTCCAGCCGACAGCGAAGAAAGCGGCGAGAGCTTGTGCGACCAATTGACGTTGAGTCCGCGTTGCTCGATATCCCTAGCCAGGGATAGATTGAGGTCGAGCAGCGCAAGAGACTGATTGGCCAGCGCCTGCCGACGACTCTGGGAGGCGGTAAAAGTGAGCGTGTTGTTCGCCCCGATGAGGGCAAAACTCAGATCCTGACGGCGCATTATCGTTGCCGAGGATGTTAGGAAATCCGAATAGACCTTGGACTCCGGTGAAAGTCCGGACTGACGAAAAAAGTTATCGACCCGAGCGGCACGCTCTACCGGATCGGTCACGTCAGCAGGAACCATTGCCATGACCAGGTCATAGAGCGTCCCAATGACGGTGGACCCCGACTGGTGCATAGCACTGACGTCCTTGGTATCGCTGAAGCGCCAGGAAGAGAGCGGCGTGCGGTGCGTCATGGTGAAGCTGTGCCCATCACCGAAGAAACGGCGTTCCCGGAAGGCAGACACGTTGGTGCGGTCGGTAGGACGCCAATCGAGCCCGTAACCGTGGGTCGTTCGCGTTTCCTTGTCGGGGCTGGTGAAGTTGTTGGTCTCGCGGCCGGCCGAGACGCGGAAGCGCCACTGGCGGAGCGGCTCCCAGTAAAGGTTGCCAAAAAGCCGCTCGGATTCGTTATTGCGCCCGGTACTGCGCTGGATTTCCTGGCGCAGGGCGTCGAGGGACCAGCTCAGGCCGCCGAACCCGACGCCTCCGTGCAGATTGGCGTTCCATTGATTGCTGTCGGTATTGGTGGAGGTGCTGCCGTCGGAGCGCGTGGTCGAACGGGTGTAGCGCACCAGATATTCCGCAAAGTCGGAAAGACGCCCCCTGGTGTAGGGAGAGAACCGGAAGGAAGAAGTCTCCGTACTGTTGGCGTTAATACTGACATCCGACGAAGACTGGGTGCCGAAGGCCGAAATGCTGGTCTGTGAGATGTTGCCGCCGGCATCGAGAAACAACCAGTTCTCTACGGCTTCCAGGGTGCCAAAGGCGTTGAGGGAATTCTGCGTCTTATTGGCACTCGAGTGTTGCGCGTAGTAGATCTGGCTGAGCCCGTAATCGAAATAACCCTTGAGGCGCGCCGATTCCCCCTGAATACGAATTCCGGGAGTGATCTGGGTGATCTGCTCACTCCCGGAATCGCCGCGGCTGGCATTGAGGCGACCGTTGTCGGTAAAGGTTTCGGTGAGCGAAATGCGCGGCACGATAACCCAGGCCGGCTTTGGCCCTCCTGAGGCTGATTGCTGTGCAGAAACGGGGGCAACAAGAGTGCCCCCGACAAGAGCGGCAAACAGAATCGGCCACCGGTCACGCGACGGAGCCCGTCCTCGGCCACCTGCATGGCCGCTGCTACGCCCCATAACCATATCCATAGCCGTAACCGTATCCATATCCTTCGGTCTGCGCGCCACGGGTCTTGTTGAGCACGACCATGCGTAACGGGCAGGACTCGATGGTACTTAGGGCATGCTTGACGTCGGCCTGCAAGGTTCGCTCTGCCTGCACAACCATGAGAACCTGCCCCATGTGAGTCGCCAAAACGCGAGACTCCGTAGTGAGCAAGAGCGGTGGCGAATCGAAGATGATGATTCGGTCGGAGTAGCGGCTCCCCATGTCTTCCAGGAGATTGACCATGGCATCGCTGGCGAGAAGTTCGGTCGCTCTGGGGTGCTGCGTTCCCGCTGGAAGCAGAGTGAGCTTCTCGACATTGGTACGCAACAGAACCTGGGACAGATCAACCGACTGCTCTGCCAGCACATCAAGCAGCCCCTTGGCCGGCGGCAGTCCTAGCATATTAAGCACCGATGGCCGCGCGACATCCGCGTCGACCAGCATCACCGTGTTGTCTAGTTCCATGGCGATGCTCATGGCAAGATTGATCGCGGTAAAGCTCTTCCCCTCGCCCGGCAGGGCGCTGGTCACCATAATGAGATTACCTTTCTCGACCGGGGCAGCTCCCTTACCCATAGCATTGTCGATCAAGGGGCGCTTGATAACCCGGTATTCGTCCGCCGCCTGGGAGCGTGGCGTATTGGGCCCAAGGATATGGGACTTGGCTAGGGCGTCGAGATCGAGTTCGATGCGCCGGGACTGAACCGTCGGTTTCGCAGGCGCCGTTGGTGCCGCGGCTGTGGATGCTGCCTGCGGGTCCACGGACGACGCCCTTGCGTCCATGGGCGGGGGCTGCAGCGAACCCTCCCCCGCGTCGGCGGGCACCTCGACTCCAGCTTGGCGCAATTGCTCTAGCCGCCGGGCGGCCTGTTCGATCAGATCCATGATTCAGCCTCCCCCGGGAGCCAGAAGAAAGAGCGCCGTGAGACCCGCTCCGTAACTGGCAAACAAGGCGACCACCCCGGCGATGAAGCGTCGCAAACCCTGTTTTTCGCGCTTCACCATCTCGACGTCAGCAACCATCGAAATCGTCCCCAGCAAAGGAAGGCCAGTCGTCTCGCGCAGAGACTTTCCATCCACGAACACCGGCCGTAACTGGCTCATCAGCACCGCCGCCGCAAGACCTGCCCCCAGCGCCGCGATGAGGCCGATGGGAAGGAGCAGCATACGATTGGGCGCCACTGGCGTTTTGGACACCATCGGCGGATCAATGAGTCGGAAATCCGCAAGTCCGGCCACCGACTCCAGATCGCCTGTCATGCTGGCCGATTCACGCCGCGCGAGCAGGGCATCGTAATTTTTTTTCTGCACATCGTAGTCGCGGTTCAGCGCGGCATACTCGGCCTCGATCTCAGGCATGGTCTTCATGCGCTCCACGAGATGCTTGTAGCGAGCTTCGTACTCCGCTACCCGCGTGCGCAAGGACGCCACGTTGGCTTCGGCCTCGGCCAGGGAAACCTTCAACTGCTGATAGACAGGGTTATTACTCACAGCAGCCGCTGGATTCGAGGCCGCGGTCTTCTTGCGCGCCGCGACTTCCTGGGTCTTCTGCTCCTCCAATTCCTTGATGAGGCGACGGGTGTTGGCCACATCTGGGTGTTGCTCGGTGTATCGCTGCAAGAGCGAGTCGAGGTTGCGCTTGAGCGAATCGATGCGACCATCGATTTCTGGAATGGAAACCCCCGCACTGGAGGCGCTGTGATCAGGCAGCAGTATCGGGTCTTCGCCGACGATCTGCCGCTTGAGCGCGTCGCGGGAGTTCTCCGCTTCGCGTAGGTCCAGCCGGGAACGAGCCAATTGAGCGCTCACATCCCCGAGGCGCTCCGTGCCTAGCTTGCCGTCGGCGGTCTGAATGTCGATGTTGCGCAGTTTGAATTCCTTCAGCCGCCCCTCGGCCTCTTCGAGTTTCTTTTCGTACGAGCGTATTTGGTCGTCAATGAACTTACGCGCCGAATCCGAATCCTTGCGCTTTTCCCCCAGGCCGGACTCGACAAAGATCGACACCAGAGACTGCACAACGCGCTTGGCCTTTTCGGGCTCCGGATCACGAAAAGCCAGGGTGTAAAGGTTATCTCGCGATGTACTCTTGATCTGGAGGGTCTTCATCATCCTCTCGATCAACTCGTCCTGGTTGGCCTTGGACGTTTGTCCGAGATCCAGGTCGGCCATGCGGATGAGCTTCTCGACATTGGGACGGCTGATGAGGGTGCGGCTCAGGATATTGACCTGCTGCTCGATGTTGGGCTGCACCGCCAGTCCTGACATCAGCGGCTTCAGGATCGACTGCGTATCGACATAGATACGGGCACTGGCCTCGTACTTGTCGGGAACCCGCAAGACGATGCCGGCCCCGACTATCCCCACCACCCAGGCCACGGCCAAGCCAACCCAGCGGTGGCGCCAACTGGATTTGAGAAGGACGCGTACCTGCTGTAAGACTTCATCCATCGAAATTTCGCCGTAGTCGCGGACAAGGGGCCCCTCAGGGCTTGCCCCGTCCTATCGGAAATCGGACAGACTGGCTCAGAACCAGCTCTGCGGAATGATCAGCACGTCGCCGGGCTTGAGCTCGACGTTGGCGGAGACGTCGCCCTTCTTGACCAGATCCTTCAGGCGAACACCGTACTGCTTGTTGCCTTCCGAGGTCCGCAGGATGCTGGCGCTATTGCCGTCGGCGAAGTCGGTAAGGCCACCGACCGCAATCATGACGTCCAGGACGGTCATCTTCTGCTTGTAGGCCAGAATTTGGGGCTTGGCCGCCTGGCCGATGACGCGAATCTGTTCGCTATAGGGCCCCACGAACCCCGTCACGATGACGGTGACTACCGGGTCGCGAATAAACTTGCCGAGTTCTTTCTCGATGTCGCGAGCCAAGGCCGTGGGATTTTTGCCCATCGCGACCAGATCCTCGACCAAGGGCGCGGAAATCTTTCCATCGGGCCGAACCGGAACACCCATGGACAATTCCGGATTGCGCCAGACCTGGATATTCAACTGGTCACCGGGACCGATGATGTAGTTGTAGTCATCGGAAGCGGCCGCAGCCGGAGCCGGCGGGTAGGACGCACAGCCGGAAACGAGCGACGCGAGCACTGCCGTCGCAGCCAACAGGCAGCCTCCTGCCACTCTTTTGAGTCGAACCGTCATGACTTCCCCTCACCTTTTGGGCAAACAAACCCCGGCATTCTAGCGGAAATCCCCCTACCGACGCCATGGCCGCCGCAAGGCCGGCGGAATTTTTCACGAAATCCGCATCACACCGCCTGGCGCAGAGCATCGACCACGTCGAGGCGCGACGCACGCACCGCGGGAAAGATCGAAGCCAGGGCCGTGGCGACGAAGCCGACCCCCCCGGCCAGCAGCACGTTCGTGACGGAAAGACGGACACTGGCGACATAGCCCAGGTTGGCATTGGGAGGCGGAGGCATCTCGATGCCGATCCAGGAAATGAGCGCCGCCATGGCACAGCCCAGGGCCATGCCCAGCACGGCGCCGATCAGGCCGACCAGGGTGCTCTCGAGGACGATCAGCTTGAACACCCGCGCCGACCGGTCACCGATGGCCCGCATGGTCCCGAATTCGGCCTGCCGTTCGAAGACGCTCATATTGACGCTATTGACCACTGAGAGCAGCACCATGAGCAGGATGATGAGTTGCAGGGCGCCGAACTGCGCCTTGTAGAGCTGAACGGACTTGTCGTAAAAATCGGAAAGGGTGCGCCAGCTTTTGACGTCGAAGCCCTGTTCCACGAGTCGGGAAGAAATCTTGCCCAGGGCCTTTTCGGTATCTTCCGTGCGGTGCAGCAAGACGACGACCTGATTCGCCCCAGCGGTCAGCAGGAGCTCCTGGGCCGCAGCCAAGGGGATGCGGATAGCACGGGCGTCGAATTCCTTGGAAAAGCTCTGGAAGACCCCCGTCACGGTGAAATCGAGGGTATTCATGGCCCCCTCGGCGGCGTTCAGCACCAGGGTGAGCTTATCTCCAGGCTTGACCGCTAGCGCCTGGGCGACCCCCTGGCCGATCAGGATGCCGTCCGTATCCTCGGCCGCGAGCTGACGCCCCTGCACGATGGAAAGAAAGCTGCCGAGCTGCGCTTCCTTGGCCGCCTCGACCCCCTCGCCGATCACCGCGAGGTCGCGCTTGCCGTTATTGAGGAGGCCCGCGAAATAGAGCCGGTTGCTCACCGTCACCACGTCGCGGTCCTCGGCGATGGATGCAGCGAGCTTTTCTGGTTCATCAATCAGGTATTGCTCGGGAAAGCGCGTTCCCTTTTCCAGGAAGCCCGATTTGAATATCTGCACGTGCCCGGTCTGGGAGTGGATGATCGCCTCCCCCAACTGGACGAACATGTCCTCGATGAACCCTGCAGCAAGGATGAGCGCCGTAACGCCGAAGGAAATGGCAGCGAGCGTCATGCCAGTGCGGATTTTTTGCCGCACCACGTTCCTGAAGGCGAGTCCGATCATGGGGGGTCCGTTCAGCGCTGATGACGCAGGGCGTCGACGATCACCATGCGGGACGCCTTCCAGGCCGGGAAGAGGCTGGCCAGCAGGGTCGTGACGACGGCGAGGAACCAGGCGTCGAAGGCAAGGTCGGCAGTGACCAGGATTTCGGCGTCAAAGCCCTGGTCCATGCCGGGAGGCGGCGGCATAGGGATTCCGACGGACGAAATGGCCAGGGACAGCAGCCAACCCAATAGGGCGCCGGTCATGCCGCCCACGAAACCGAGGACCAGGCCTTCGAGGACGAACTGGCGCAAGACCCCGAGGCGGCGGACCCCCAGGGCCATGGCCGTACCGATCTCCCCGGTACGCTCGATGACCGCCATGGACATGGTATTGGAAATACTGAGCACAATGATCGCCGCGATCAGAATCTTGACCACCAGGACCTGCTTGGAGAACAGGGTGACGGTCTTGTTGTAGAAATCGGCGAGATCGCGCCAGGGGACGAGCTGGAATTCCTTTGGATCCATGCGCCCCGAGAGGGCCGTCAGGGTCGCGTCGGTGCGCGCGGTATCGTCCAGAAGGACCACCCAGGAAGTTGATCCATCAACTTTCACCAATTTGCGGGCCAAGGCGATGGGCACTCGCAAGGCTGCGTCGTCGTAGGCCTTGGCGGTGGAAATGAATATGCCGCGCACCGTCACATCTGAGGCATTCATACCCCCCTTGGCAGTGCTGGTCATCAAAACCAGCTTGTCGCCCACCTTGACGCCGATGTTGGCCGCCAGCCCCGCCCCCATGATGATGCCGCGAGGATCGTCGGCACTCAGATTTTCGCCTCGGGCGATGCGAATCGAGGTGCTCAGGTCCTTTTCCCCCTCGGGATCCACCCCGTCGCCGATGAAGGATACGGTCGAGTCACCCATACTCACCAGCCCGGTGAGGGACAGCCGCGGCGTCACCGCGACCACACCCGGAGCCTTGCGCACGGCGTCCTCCGCCTCCGTCCCCGGCGGGAGGAGGAAAGCGTATGGGTCCGAGATACCGACTTCGTAATACCCTGGACGCACCACCTGGATATGGCCCAATTGCGAATGAATGGTCGATTCGCGCATGCTGATGAGCAGCCACTGGATGAATCCGCCCGCCAACAGGAAGGACACGATGCCGCCCACGATAATGACCAGGGCGAACAGGGCTCTCCGCCGGTGCCGCAGAACGTTGCGCGCTGCAAGCTGCATGTCGCCAAGCAGGTTTTTCGCGTTCATGGGGCGGGGAATCCATTCCGGAATTCAGATGGACTATGATAGCAACCAAGCGACGCTCAGGGGAACCGCTCATGCAGATCCAGTTTTCGTACGACCAGGCCTTTTCGCGCAATATCGGCTGGGTGACCGAGGCCGAACAGGCTCGCCTCAAGCAAAAGAGGGTGGCCATTGGCGGCCTGGGCGGGGTCGGCGGCATCCACCTGCTCACCTTGGCCCGGCTGGGCATCGGCGCCTTCACCATCGCCGATTTCGACACTTTCGACATCGTCAATTTCAATCGCCAGGCGGGGGCCGTAGTCAGCACCCTGGGGCGCCCAAAATCGGAGGCCCTGGCCGAAATGGCCCTGGACATCAACCCGGAGATGGACCTCCGGGTTTTTCATCAGGGCATCCAGCCCGAGACCATCGAGGCATTTCTGGAAGGCGTGGACGTCTACGTGGATGGCCTCGACTTCTTCGCCTTCTCCGCCCGCCGCCAGACTTTCGCCGCCTGCGAAAAAAAGGGCATTCCCGTCGTCACCGCGGCGCCGCTGGGCCTGGGAACGGCCCTCCTCGTCTTCGGGCCCGGCGGTATGTCCTACGAGGATTACTTCGGTTTCGAGGGTTGCGACGAGATGGAAATGGCCATCCGCTTCCTCGTCGGTCTTTCGCCCGCCATGCTGCAAAGGGGCTACGTGGCCGACATGAGCCGTGTGGACCTGGCGGCGCGCAAGGGGCCCTCGTGCATCGCCGCCTGTCAGCTCTGCGCCGGCGTCGCCGCAGTGGAAACCCTGAAGCTCCTGCTGGACCGGCCCGGCGTGCAGCTCGCCCCCTGGGGCAGCCAGTTCGACGCCTACCGCATGCGCTATGTCCGCACCTGGAGGCCCCTGGGACATCGCAATCCTTTGCAGCGCCTGATGCGGGCGCTGGTCAAGCAACAGCTCAACAAGAACCGCAAGAGCTGAGCCCGCATGGACCGCGATACCCTGCTCAAGATCCTGGATCTGGCCCGCTGGGCGCCCAGCGGCGACAACACGCAGCCCTGGCGTTTCGCCCTCGAAGCCGACGGCGGCCTCACGGTGTATGGGCACGATACGCGGCTGGAAATTCTGTACGACTTCGAGGGCCATGCCAGTCATATGGCCCATGGTGCCCTCCTCGAGACCCTGCACATCGCCGCTTCGGGCTTCGGCTACGCGGCCCACGCCAGCATCGAGTCAGCGCCGCCGGACGACGCGCCCCGCTACCGGGTCCGCTTCGAGGCGTTCGCCGGCGGCCCTCACCCCCTCCTGCCTTTCGTCGAGCGGCGCACCGTGCAACGTCGCCCCATGCGCACGACCCCGCTGACCGCTGCGCAGCGCGGCGCCCTTGCCGCCGCCGCAGGGCCTGACGCCGAGCTGCGCTTCTTCGAGGGCTTCGCCGCGCGGGCCCGGGTTGCCCGTCTGCTCTGGGACAACGCCCGCATCCGCCTCACCTGCCCCGAGGCCTACCCGGTCCATAAGTCGATCATCGAGTGGGGTGCCCGCTATAGCCGGGACCGCATCCCGGAACAGGCCGTCGGGGTTGATCCCCTCACTGCCCGGCTCATGCAGTGGGTCATGGGAAGCTGGTCGCGGGTCGAGTTCTTCAACCGCTACCTCATGGGAACCGTTCTGCCTCGGATCCAGCTCGATGTGCTGCCCGCCCTGGGGTGCGCCGCCCACATCCTCCTGTGTCCCACTCGGCCGCCGCAATCCCTGGCCGACTGGGTCTCCCTGGGCCGGGCCATGCAGCGCATCTGGCTCACCGCCGCCCAGCAGGGCCTCCACCTCCAGCCGCAGATGACCCCCGTGATCTTTCGCTGGTACGCCCAGGCGGGGCAACGCTTCTCGGCGAGTCCCGGCTTGCACGAGCAGGCCCGCGCCCTGGCTGCAAATCTGGAAGATCTGGCGGGTGCTTCCCCCGGCGACCCCATGGGCTTCTTCGCCCGGGTCGGTGTTTGCGCGGCCCCGCGCAGCCGTTCGACCCGCCTCGAAGTGCGCGATCTGCTCGTCGCCCCCTCCGTCTAAGCCGTGAAGATTCTTTTCTTCTCCGAGTGCGTGACCCTGGCGCACCTGGCCCGCCCCCTCGTTCTGGCCGGCGCGGCGGCCGAAGCCGGCCACCAGGTCACCATCGCCCGTTCAGAGGCCTACGCGGCGATTGCCGCCCACTACCCCTTTGCCAGCGCGCCCCTGGATTCCATTGCCCCGCGGCAATTCGCCGCCGCGCTCGCCTCCGGCAGCCCCCTCTACGACGCCGCAACTCTGGAACGCTACGTAGCCGACGACCTGCGCCTCATCGAGCGCATCAGGCCCGATGTCGTCGTCGGCGACTTTCGCCTCTCCCTGAGCGTCAGCGCCCGACTGGCCGGCGTTCCCTACACCACCCTCACCAATGCCTACTGGAGCCCCTACGGTACCCAGCGCTACACCGTCCCCACTCTGCCGCTCACCCGCTTTCTGCCCATAGGCATGGCCGACGCCCTCTTCAATCTGGCTCGGCCCTTCGCCTTCCGCTACCACGCCCTGGCCCTCAATCGCGTCCGGCGGCGGCATGGACTGCCATCCCTGGGTCTCGACTTGCGCCGGGTATATACCGACGCCGACACGGTTCTCTACGTCGACCACCCCGCTCTCTTCCCCCTGGCCGGAGCACCGGAGAGCCACAGTTTCATCGGACCGATCCTGTGGTCACCCCCGGGAGCCCCTCCCCCCTGGTGGGACGCCCTGCCCCCCGACCGCCCGATCGTCTATGCCACTCCGGGCAGTTCCGGGCACGCCGCCCTTTTGGCCACCGTCATCGAAGCCCTGGCCCCCTTGCCGGTGAGCATCATCGCCGCGAGCGCCGGCCAGGCCACCCGCCTGCCGGCTGCCCCCAAGCTTTTCCTGGCCGACTACCTGCCGGGCACTGAAGCCGCCCGGCGCGCCGCGCTGGTCGTCTGCAACGGCGGCAGCCCCACCTGCCAGCAAGCCCTCGCCGCCGGAGTCCCGGTACTGGGAATCCCCACCAATCTTGACCAGTTCCTCAACATGGCCCCCATCGCCGCCACCGGCGCCGGCGCCCTGCTCCGGGCCGACCGGGTGGAAGCCAAGACCCTGCGCGCCACAGCCGAACGCCTCCTCAACACCGACCCTCCCCGCGCCGCTGCGCGCGGGCTCGCAGCCCAGTTTCGCGAATATTCGGCCCCAGAACGTTTTCTGGCCTCCTTGCCATTGGCAATGCGCCAGAGCACGAGCGGGAGCCAGGGTTGAGCGTCGATCCCTCCTGCGCAATACGGCCCAATCCTTTTCCGTGGCTCCGACCGCAGAATCGCTTCGAGCCTATCAAAGCCAACTTTCAGGCCGATTGCATCAGGTCTTCGACGAGGCCCCCGGGGCTTGGAGCAAGGATGGGGCGAGACGTCGGCAACGCCGCCCGGCGCGTGAATTGCCTCCACCAGTCCGGCTCTGGCAGCCTGGGGCGGGATAGCCACGACTTCGTCGAAGAGAATCACGGCCTCCATTTGGGATGCCCGCCCTTTCGTAACGATCTGGTAACCGGCATCGACGGCCTTGATTTCTATGCGGCCGGGCCTAGGCGGGAAGTCGTCACCCACGATGGCCTGCCCATCAACTTTTTCGGCCTCGCCGACCTCAAGGCCAACAAACGCGCCTCGGGCCGCCCCCGCGACCTCGGCGACCTGGAGAAAATTCTTTTGCCATGACCCACCCCGTCACCCTCCTCCTCGGCGTCCATGCCCACCAGCCCGTGGGCAACTTTCCCGAGGTCATCGAAGACGCCCACCAGCGCTGCTACAAGCCCTTCCTGGAAACACTCTTCGCCTATCCGGATTTCCGCTTCGCCGCCCATTTCTCCGGCTGGCTACTGGACTGGCTGCGGGAAAGGCACCCGGATGACATGGAGCTACTGGCGGCCATGGTACGGCGGGGACAGGTGGAGCTGTTCAGCTCCGGCGACACGGAGCCGGTGCTGGCCGCCATCCCGCACCGGGACCGGGTAGGGCAGATCAAGGCGCTCAACGACAAGCTGACGGCCTGGACCGGCGTGACCCCCACTGGCGCCTGGCTCACCGAGCGGGTGTGGGAATCGGCGGTGGTGCCTGCCCTGGCGCAAACCGGCATCCGCTACGTGACGGTGGATGACTACCATTTCTTCTGCACCGGCAAGAATGCCGCCGACCTGGACGGCTGCTTCACCACCGAGGAGGGCGGCACCCGCCTGGACCTCTTTCCCATCTCGGAAGCGTTGCGCTACCGCCTGCCCTTCTCGCCCGCCCACGAGGTGGTCGGCTACCTGGAACACCTGGCCGACCAGGACCATGCAGGGGCCGTCTATTTCGACGACATCGAGAAATTCGGCATCTGGCCGGAGACCTACGAGTGGGTCTACAACCGCGGCTGGCTCAGGGCCTTCATCGAGGGCGTGCTGGCCAGCCCCAAGGTGCGCACCGGCACCTACGCCGATTTCCACCGCCAGCACGCCACCCGCGGCGTGGTCTATCTGCCCACCGCCTCCTACAGCGAGATGAACGAGTGGACCCTGCCCATGCCCGCCGCCGCCACCTACGCCGCCCTGCTGACCAAGGAAAAGGCCGAAGGGCGCGGCGACCTGCACCGGCCCTTCCTGCGCGGCGGCATCTGGCGCAACTTCCTCACCCGCTACCCGGAAGCCAACTGGATGCACAAGCGCATGCTGGGGCTTTCCAAGCGCCTCGCCGCCCTGCCTTCTCCGCCGCAGGAACTCACCGCCGAGCTCTACCGCGCCCAGGCCAACGACGCCTACTGGCACGGCCTGTTCGGCGGCCTCTACCTGCCCCACCTGCGCCGGGCGGTGTGGAACAACCTGGCGGCCCTGGAAGCGGGCCTGGACAAACTGGCGGCGCGCCCGCCGGTGACCGCCGGCGACCTCGACCACGACGGCCACCAGGAAACCCTGGCCCACACCTGCGCCCTGCAACTGGTGTTGCGCGACGACGGCCTGGGCGCCGCCCACGAACTCACCAGCTACGCCCTGTGCCACAATTTCGGCGACACCCTGCGCCGCTATCCCGAGCACTATCACGCCAAGATCGACAGCGGCCCCTCGGCCCACGCCGGCGAGGGCATCGCCTCGGCCCACGACATCGTGCGCTTCAAGCATCCGGTGGGTGCGGAGGATGTGGTCCCCGATACCTTGCCCCGGGCCGTCGGCCTGGATCGCCTGGATGGCAAGCCCCTCACCGACTACCTGCCGGCCGGGGATCTCGCCTTCGCACGTTCCGGCGTCGCCAAGACCTACGCCCTCGACGGCACCACCCTCACCGTCACCTGGCGCCTCACCGGCCTCGCCGGCCACCGCCTGGAAACCGTGCTCAATCTGGCCATGCCCAGTTGCGACGGCTTCCTCGGCCGCTACGTGGCGCCAGACGGCAGCATCCCCGGCGGATTCGGCCAGCCGCTGGCCCTCGCCGAGGCCCCTGGCGTGACCCTGGAAGATGGCGTTCTCGGCGGCGCCCTGCGCCTTGCCTGCGCGCCGCCGGCAGCCATCACTGGCCGGCCCCACCATACGGTTTCCCAATCCGAGGCCGGCTTTGAGAAAATCATGCAGGCAGCGGAAATCGTGCTGGCCTGGAACATTCCCGGCGACGACTGCCACATCCGACTCCAACTCACCGTCGAGGCCATCCGCCCATGACCGGCACTCTCTATCACCTCGAAGTCAATCCGGAAATCCCGCCCCGCCTCGAACGCCTGGAGGAACTGGCCAACAACCTCTGGTATAGCTGGGACCGTCCCAGCCGGGCGCTGTTCGCCAGCCTGTCCAGCGCCCTGTGGCAGGCCACCGGCCACAACCCCAAGGCTTTCCTGAAGCGTGCCGACCAGAAACGCCTGGAAGCCGCTGCGGACAATCCGGTCTATCTGGGTTCGCTCAATCGCGTCCTGTCGGCCTACGACACGTACCACGGCCTTCCGGTGGGCAGCCATCCCCACGCGCGCCCTTTCCGGAACGACGATCTGATCGCCTATTTCTGCGCCGAATTCGGCTTTCATGAAAGCCTGCCCATCTACTCCGGCGGCCTGGGCATCCTGGCCGGCGACCACTGCAAGGCGGCCAGTGACCTGGGCCTGCCTTTTGTCGGCGTCGGACTGCTTTACCGCCAGGGCTACTTCCACCAGACCCTGGATGGCGACGGCCGCCAGCATGCGACCTACAGCGATTCCGATTTCGACGACCTGCCCGTGACGCCGCTCACCACGCCGGAGGGCGGCGACGTGCGGGTTTCCATCGACATGCCCGGCCGCACGGTGCAGGTCAAGGTGTGGGAGGTGCGGGTCGGCCACGTGCGCCTTATCCTCCTCGACACCTGGCTGCCGGAAAACTCCGACCACGACCGGGAAATCACCCACCGCCTCTACGGCGGCGACCGCAGCACACGCATCGAGCAGGAAATCCTTTTGGGGGTGGGCGGTGTACGCGCCCTGGCCGCCGTGGGACTCAAGCCCACCGTGTGGCACGTGAATGAAGGCCACGCCGCCTTCCTGATCCTGGAGCGCATCCGCGGCCTGATGCAAGCGGGCCTGGACTACGCCGCCGCCCTGGAGGCGGTGGCCGCCAACGTGGTCTTTACCACCCATACCCCGGTCCCGGCGGGCCACGACCATTTTTCCGAAGCCATGATCCGCGAGTACTTCGGCCGCTGGTGCCAGGATTTGGGCATCGCCTGCGACCAGGTCGTCGCCCTCGGCATGGAACCGGGCAAGAGCGAGTTCAACATGACCGCCCTGGCCATCCGAGGCTCTCGCCACCACAACGGAGTGTCCCGCATCCACGGCGAAGTGTCGGCCCGCATCTGCGGCCACCTGTGGCCCCAGGTGGCGGCCGAGGAAAACCCCATGGACTACGTGACCAACGGCGTCCATATCCCCACCTTCCTGGCCACCGAATGGTACGAGACCTTCGACCGCTACCTGGGCGTCGGCTGGCAGCAACGGCAAACCGATGGGGCCTGCTGGGAGGGCGTCGAGCGCATCCCGGACCAGACCTTCTGGAGCATCCGTCAGTTGCTCAAATCCCAGTTGCTGCACCTAGTGCGCGCCCGCATTCGCGAGCAGCATGGCCGCAACCAGGGCTCCCCCGCCCATCTTGATCGCCTGCTCCGCCTGGCCGACCCGGGCAAGCCCAATGTACTCACCATCGGTTTCGCCCGCCGCTTCGCCACCTACAAGCGGGCGGCCCTCCTCTTCCAGGACCCTGCCTGGCTGGAGGAGATCGTCTCCGACCCGGAACGGCCCGTGCTCTTCCTTTTCGCCGGCAAGGCGCACCCGGCGGACCAACCCGGCCAGGAGATCATCCGCAGCATCGCCGACATGGCCCGCCGGCCGGAGTTCGAAGGGCGCATCCTGCTGGTGGAAGGCTATGACCTGCACCTCTCGCGCCGTCTGGTGGCCGGGGTGGACGTGTGGCTCAACAATCCCATCTACCCCCTGGAAGCCTCAGGCACGTCCGGAATGAAGGCGGCCATGAACGGCGCCATCAACCTCTCGGTCCTCGACGGCTGGTGGGGCGAGGGTTACGAGGTGCGGGACGGCATTCCCAATGGCTGGGCCATCAAGCCCGCCTCGGGCCATCTGGACGAAGCCCGGCGCGACGCCGAAGAGGCCCGCACGCTGTACGAACTGCTGCAGGACCAGGTGGTCCCCACCTACTACCGCACCGGTCCCATGGGCTATTCCCCCGAATGGGTGGCCATCGCCAAGCGCTCCATCGCCAGCATCACGCCGCGCTTCAACGTGGCCCGCATGGTGGGCGAATACGCCCAGAAGTTCTACGCCCCCGCCGCTCGCCAGGGACGCCGCTACGCCGCCGACGGCTACACCCCGGCCTGCGACGTAGCCGCCTGGAAGGCCCGCGTCCGCGCCGCCTGGCCGGCGGTCCGCCTGCGTCGCCTGGACGAACCCACCCGGCGCATGAAATTCGGTCAGGCCCTGCGCCTTGAAGTGGCAGTGCAACTCGATGGCCTGGCACCTTCGGACGTGACGGTTGAAGCCCTCTTCGGCCGGCCGGACAGCGAGCACTACCACTCCCGCGCCCGCCACTACGAACTGGCCCCCATCGGCGCCAACGACCGGGGTGAGCAGATTTTCGCCCTGGACCTGACGCCGGAGCAGTGCGGCAAGCTGGAATACCGGCTGCGCGCCTTCCCCTCCCACCCCCTGCTGACCCACAAGTTCGAACTGGGTCTCATGGCCTGGCTGTGAAGCCCGTCCACAGTAGGGCGTCATGAGCGCCGTCGGCTCCCCCGCCTGGAAGGCCCTCGAAGCCCTGGCTGCCGCGCAGGGTTCTACTCACCTGCGCGCGCGGTTCGCCACCGACCCAGAGCGCTTCGGGCATTTTTCCCGTCGCCAGCGCGACCTTCTGATCGATTTTTCCAAGCAGCGCATCAGCTTGGAAGTCTTCGCTGCCCTCCTGGATCTGGCCCAAGCCGCGGACCTGGAAGGCTGGCGCGAGAAACTTGCTGCCGGAGAGGCGATCAACAGCAGCGAAGGCCGCGCCGTACGACACATGGACCTGCGCGCCGGAACCTCCGCCCCGGCGGCCGTGCAGGCCGTACTGGCGCGCCTGCGGGACTTCTGCACCGCCATCCACGACGGAGCCTGGCGGGGCTATTCCGGCGAGCGCATTACCGACGTGGTCAATCTGGGTATCGGCGGCTCCGACCTGGGTCCCCGCATGGCGGTGCGGGCCCTGGCCTCCCGCCATCTGCCGGACATCACCCTTCATTTCGTCGCCAACGTGGACGGCGCAGATCTCGCCACCACCCTGGACGGCCTCAATCCCCGCCGTACGCTCTTCATCGTCGCCAGCAAGACCTTCACCACCCTGGAGACCATGACCAATGCGGCCAGCGCCCGGGAATGGCTGGTCGGCGCCGCAGGAAGCAGCGCCGCCGTGGCGCGGCACTTTGTGGCCCTGTCGACCAATCTCGCCGCCACCAGCGCCTTCGGCATCGCGCCAAAAAATGTTTTCGAATTCTGGGACTGGGTGGGGGGCCGCTTCTCCCTGTGGTCCGCCATCGGCCTCCCCATAGCCCTGGCGACTGGCTTCCACGCCTTCGAGGAACTGCTGGCCGGAGCCCACGACCTCGACCAGCATTTCCTCACGGCCCCCGCCGCCGACAATCTTCCCCTGCTGCTCGCCCTGCTGGGGGTCTGGAACAGCGGCTTCCTCGGCGCCGACAGTCACGCCGTCCTGCCCTATAGCCAGTCCCTGGAGCTCTTCCCCGCCCATCTGCAGCAGCTCGAAATGGAAAGCAACGGCAAGCAGGTGGGCCGCGACGGCCAGCTGGTAGGCGTCTCCACCTGCCCGGTGCTCTGGGGCGAAGCGGGCACCAATGGGCAGCATTCCTTTTACCAGCTCCTCCACCAGGGGGGCCGCCTCATCCCCTGCGATTTCATCGCTCTCAAGGAACCGGATTTCCCCCTGCACGGCCATCACACGCAACTGCTCGCCAACTGCCTCGCCCAGTCCGCCGCCCTGGCCTTCGGCCAGACCGCCGAAGAAGCCCGCGCCGCCGGTGCGCCGGAAGCCCTGGTCCCGTTCAAGGTCTTTCCCGGCAATCAGCCCTCGACGACCCTGGTGCTGCCCCGCCTCGACCCCTACAACCTGGGCCGCCTCATCGCCCTCTATGAGCACAAGGTGTTCTGCCAGGGTGTCCTGTGGGGCCTCAATTCCTTCGACCAGTGGGGCGTCGAACTGGGGAAGACCCTGGCCGGCCGCCTCGCCCCCGCTCTGGAGGGAGGGGCAAGCGACGCATTCGACGCTTCCACCCGCGGGCTGATCGAAGCCCTGAGGCGAGGCTGATACTTTTCCCACCCCCCGGAGCTTCCCCATGAGAAGATTTCTTGCTGCCCTCGCCATCGCGCTGTGGTCCGTTCTCGCCCCCGCCGCGGTCATCAACATCGAGTTCGAATTCACCCCCTTCGTCGGCGACGTGGCCAAGCCCGAAGTCGAGGCGGTGCCGGGCAAGGCTCGCATCCTGGTCAATAACATCCCCATCGGCGAGCAGGAAATCCGCAAACAGTCCATGCCGGTGCTCTTCGAGCGGCGGGAGATCGCGCCGGCGGTTTGGATCACCGGCCAGTCCATGGCCCTGGGGCTGAGGAAGGGCAAGAACGTCCTGCGCATCGAATTCGAACCGGCGGATACCAAGCAGTCCTATCAGACCAGCCTCAAGTGGGCCCAGGTCACCGATCAGGTGACCCAGGAAACCCGAGGCAATGCCACGACCACCACCAATCAGGCAGGTGAAGGCCAGGAGCGCAAGAAGGCCCAGGGCAAGGCGGTGGTGGAAAAGGAATTTGTCGCCGACTTCGCCCCCGATCGCCCCTGGCACCGCTACCCTGCGGTCAGCAACCTTTCCGACGATGACCGCCAGAAGATCGCTGCCCTGGTGAAGGAACGCGCCGAGGCCTTCGCCCCCAATTTCGACCGCTTCTACAAGATTCTCGAAGCGCGGCCCAATATCCAGGTCGCCGACGTGAAGAAGCTCAAGTGCCTGGACAAGGCCTACGCGGCCGGCGTGCGCATCCAGGGACCGGCGCCCGCCGACCTGGACATCGCCACCACGGGCAGCGCAGCGGTGGCCGTGGCCCGCCGCGGCGGCGATCTCTTTTCCGCCGACCAGAAAGCCTTCGCCAAACTCAAGGGCAACGACACCCAGATGTGCGTGGGCATTTCCCTGAGCGTCGCCTATCCGCCCCGGCTGGTGGTGGTGCGCAGTCCGGAAGGCCTCTGGCAGGTGGCGGATTGAGGCCGCTCCTCTGGGTCGCAAGCGACACACCCGGGAACAGGCCAGGGGCGGCCATTCCCGGGCGAGGGATTGCGGGATGAAGATTCTTTTCGCCACCTCCGAAGTTGCCCCCTGGGTCAAGACCGGCGGCTTGGGCGATGTTGCCGCCGCCCTGCCCCAGGCGCTGCGGGCGGTCGGCGAAGATCTGCGCGTCCTGGTGCCAGCCTATCCAGCCCTGCGTAAGGCCTTCCCCGCCGCCCGGGAACTGGCCGCCCTGCCGGCGCTGGCCCCGGCACTTCCGCCCTGCCGCCTCCTGGGGGCGGACGCGGCCGGCCTGCCTCTGATCCTGCTTGACTGCCCCTCCCTCTTCGAGCGACCCGGCAATCCCTACCTCGACGCCCAGGGGCAGGACTGGAGCGACAACGGTCTGCGCTTCGGCCTGCTTTCCCGCGTGGCCGCCGTACTCGGCCAGGACAACTCGCCCCTTCCCTGGCGGGCCGATCTTGTGCACGCCCACGACTGGCAGACCGCCCTCGCGGCCGCCTTCCTGCATTACGAAGGCGGTGCAGCGAGCCTCGTCACCATCCACAACATCGCCTTTCAGGGCTGTTTTCCCAAATCCCTGGCGTCCGAGCTGGGGCTGCCCGACCACGCCTGGCGCTTCGACGGTGTCGAATACCACGGCCAGCTTTCTTTCCTCAAGGCCGGGCTGCAACTGGCTGACCGGATTTCCACCGTCAGTCCCACCTACGCCCGGGAAATCCAGGGGGAGGCCTTGGGCTACGGCCTGGCTCCGCTGCTGCGCCACCGGGCCGACGCCCTGAGCGGCATCCTCAACGGCATCGACACCACGCTTTGGAACCCGGCCCGGGATCCCGCCTTAGCCTTTGCCTACAATGCCGGCCGCCTGGGGGCCAAGCGGGGCAACCGCACGGTGCTTCAGGATTCCCTGGGGCTCACGGTCTGTGACGACCGTCCCCTCTTCGGCGTCATCAGCCGGCTGACCCATCAAAAGGGTCTCGATCTGCTGCTCACCCTGGGCGAAGGCCTCGCCCATCTGCCGGCCCAACTGGTGGTGCTGGGCAGCGGCGAACGGGAACTGGAGGCGGGTTTCTCGGCGCTCGCCGCCGCCCACCCCGGTCAGGTGGCCGTCACCATCGGCTTCGACGAGGGTCTCGCCCACCGCATCGAAGCCGGCGCCGACGCATTCCTCATGCCCAGCCGCTTCGAACCCTGCGGCCTCAACCAGATGTACAGCCTGGCCTACGGTACACCGCCGGTGGTTCGGGCCACGGGGGGCCTGGCGGACACGGTGGTCGATCTCGGCCCCGAGTCCCTGGCCGCCGGACAGGCCAACGGTTTCGTCCTGCACGACGCCACGCCCCACGCCCTGTGGCTCACCCTGGAGCGGGTCGTCGCCGCCTGGCGTGACCGCCGTACCTGGCATCGATTGCAGCAGAACGGCATGCGCCGGGACTGGTCCTGGAAGCCCGCCGCGCGCGACTACCAGCGGCTTTACCGGGAGGCCTGCGGGCGCCGCTAGAATGCTAGCTATGCTCTATCCCCCCGCCACTTCCCCCGCCGTCGTCCTGGTGGCGGCCGTCGCCCGCAACGGCATCATCGGCCGGGGTAACGAGCTGGTCTGGCGTGATCCCCTGGACATGCAGCATTTCAAGACCCTCACCCAAGGGGGAACCGTGGTCATGGGCCGCAAGACCTGGGAATCCCTGCCACTGCGCTTTCGCCCCCTGCCCGGCCGGCGCAATCTGGTGGTGAGCCGACAGTCCGGCTACGACGCCCCCGGTGCGGAAGTCGTCTCGTCCTTTCCTGCAGCCTTGGCAACCGTCGCCAAGGCCGGCGCAGACTCCTTGTTCGTCATCGGCGGTGGCGAGCTCTACGCCCTTGCACTGCCCTATGCCAACCGCCTTGAACTTACGGAAGTCGACATTGCCCCGGAGGGGGACGTACGATTTCCAGACATTCGGGACGACACCTGGTACGAGGCGGAGCGGGAGGAACACCGAACGGCCGACGGCATCCGCTTTGCCTTTGTGAGCCGGCGGCTACGGTAAGGGACGCCAGGCGCAAGGCCGCGCGCAAGTGCCGGAGAAGCCTGTCGATTTTTTTTACACCTGGCGCTCGGCGTGCGGCGCGCAGCACCGCAGGCACAAGGCCAAGCCTCTGTTTCTTCGAAAAGTACGCCTCCAGTACAACAGTCGGCGTAAATATTGCTTTAGCGTATCGCAGGGGGAACATGCAAACCCTCGGAACCCAGAGAATCGAGTAATCCAACCCTCAACAGGAGGTATATCAATGGCAACACTCAACACCGGAAAGGCACTGGCCCTGGCGCTGGGACTCTGCACTTCGCTTTATGCCCATGGGGCGGCCATCAATCTCACCACCCCCGGCTCCGAGTATGGTGGCGGGCAATACACGCTTGGCTTTGAATTCACCGTCTCGTCCAACCGGACCATCACCTCCCTGGGTGTCTATGACTCCGGGGCAAACGGGCTGAGTTCCAATGCGCAAATCGGCATTTGGGATACCTCGGGAAATCTGCTCACCTCCACCACGATCCTGGCAGGCACGGGGCAACTGGACGGCCTGTTCCGCTACGTCAATATCAGCGGCTTCTCGCTGGTCGCGGGAACGCATTACGTCATCGGCGCCTACACCACCGATCTGGCCTCGTCTCTCAACACCCTCCAGGGTGGCTCCGGCAGCATCGACCCGGACGTGGACGTCATCGTTGATCGGTACAGCGCTTTCAATTCGATTTTCTCGTTCCCGACTCAAACCGATGGACATGCCGACGGTGCTTGGCTCGGGGCCAACTTCCGGACCGGCGCGACGGGTTCAGTTCCCGAACCCGCAAGTTTGGCGCTCATTGCCCTCGGTCTCCTGGGCATCGGGGTTGCCCGCCAGAGAAAATCCTAGCCGACTGGCCGCCACGGCGACAGCCAAAAGCAAAGCGCCTCGCAGCATCTGCGAGGCGCTTTTGCATGGGTCGGCCGAAACAGGCGCTGTCGCTCGGTCAATCCAAGGCGATACTGCCGCCAGCGCTGGTCGTGCTGGTGCGGCGGAAGGCGGCGGCGCCCATGACATGCTCGTCCAGGCCACCGGCACTGAACTTGTAGGCAATGCCTGCGTGGGAGGCATTGGCTCCCGCAAAGAAACCGTTGAATCCGAAGCCGCTGCCTCCTGAGCCGGAAAAGCTCGAGCCACCGCCCGTGCTGCCGGTACCTGAAAGGGCATAGCTCGACCCGCCGATCGCGACACCGAGACTGACGCCGACGGTCACATGGGCGGGCGCAAAATGGGCCGTGAGGGTGCCGCCGGTCACGTTGCCGACCACGCCGGATTCGGAGGTAGGCAGAGAATACCCCGCCAGACTGTAGGTGCCGACGAGGTTGGCACTCTGCAATGCGGAAATGTCGGCCGTCGAGGTCGGCAGGCCCGCGATGTAGTGCAGTTGGGTGGCGTTGACGGAACAGGCGCCGTCGCAATTGACCACCCCCGAACCGGTGGTCCAGACACCCCAACCGATCACGCCGTCGATGGCGAGGGCACCTTTGACGTTTCCGGCGGTGAGGTGCTGGCCGTCGCTGTCGGACACTGACTGGAGCGTGGAACCACCGCCGAAAACGGCGTCGGCCGGTGCAGCGAAGCTGTAGACGTCCGCCGAACCGTCGAACACGGCGGCAACGGCTACGGCGTATTTTTTGCCGGAGGTCAGGTCGGCGCCCAGCACGCAAGATCCACCGCCCGATCCGGTGCAATCGCCAGCACCGTAGGGCGTCACGGCCTCGCCGGGCGGTTGCTGCGGTGGCAGGACCGGCGGGCTTCCGGCCACCGTCGGCTTGGTATCCTTGCCGGTCACCAGAGCCGACTCGCCCCCCGACACAATGACGCAACCCGCGGCGTTACAGACTTCCACGGCGCCTTCGCCGGTGTGGATCAACACGCCCTGGCCGTCGGGACCCGTGTAGCCCACAGAATATTCGGTGCCCCGAATGCCGATGGTGGCCACCTGAGTGGTGACCCGATAGGCGTCCTTGTTGCCGCGACCGATGAGTCCGGTGATGGTGCGCAGGCCGCCGCGCAACAGGTTGAAGAAACCCTTGTCTCCCTCGCCCCCTTTGTGTTCATAGGCCTCGATGCGGAACTCGCTCTTGGGCTGAAGGGACATCTGGGCACCGTCGGCAAAGCGCAGTTGCGTGCGCCCGTTGTCGCCTGTCGCGATGGTTTCGCCGGGAGCGACCTCGGCTCCCTTGGCCAGGGGGCGCTGAGCACCGGAGGCAGAAATGGCCGACACGTTGCCCGAAGAGAAATCGACGCGCGCAGCCCCTGCCGCCGGGGCAAGCGTGGGAACAATGCCCAGGGAAACCAGGGCTGCGGCTTGTGCGATGCGAGTTTTGGATGGCATGGCTAATCCCGTCAATCAGAATTCACGACGAACCGTCACTGAAACGATGTCGCGCCGGTAATCATTGAAATGCACATTGGACTGGTTGTCGGTCAAGGAAATCTGCGGCGTCACCGACAGTTCCTTGGTAACCAGGTAGGTGACCCCCAGGTTGATGTTCAACTGGTCGTCACTGCGCCGCTTGAGGAAGGAAGGATCCTCGCCGCCGTAGCGGCGGTGCTCGAAGGCCACGCTGCCGAACAGCGAGAACTTGGCATCCAGCCCCCACTGGCCCCCGGCCCGCAGCCCGTAGGCGTGGTGCCCCAGGTGCTCCACATTGGATTTTTCCGGACGCTCGTTGGCGAGGTAGGCGCTGAGAAACGCAACCTGCCCCTCGCGGAAAGCGTGAGCCCAAGCACCGCCCAGGACATAGCGGTCGGCATCGCGCACCGACTGGGTGAGGTAACTCAGATTGGAATACTGGGCGAAGGCACTCAACTGGTTGCGCGAGTCGAGATTGTGCTGCCACAAGCCGGTGACCCCGTTGGCCCGCCGAAAGTCTTCGTCATCGACGAAGAGGGTGGAACTCTGGGCGGTAATGGAATAGACGTTGCGCCCCTGGTTGAGCAGGACGCCGCCGTAGGCGTCGATGCTGGCCGTGTCGAGGTCGGTATGATCGAAATTCCAGCGCTGGGAGCCAGAAAGCCCGCCCAACAGGACGACGCCGGGTGAAACGGGGTGGCGGATGCTGATCCCGCCTCCCAGGGTGCCGAACCAGTCGCTGCGCTTGCGGCTGTCGGAATCGAGGGTAAAAGGTAGCCCGCCCAGGACGGGAACCGCCACCGTAGTGCGACTGGGTGCGGCGTTGGCGTTTGAATCGTGGCCGACGATCCCCTCGATGTAGCCCTTGATCGAGCTGCGACTCGCGTCGGCCATGCGGTCGATGGCGACCACCAGCTTGTCGATGGTGGCGGCGACCTCGGGCGGAACCCCCTGCTTCTTGGTGGTTTCGAATTCCGCCTTGGCGGTCTCTGTCTCACCCACGAGCATGTAGGCGCGGGCGATTTCGGCCCGGGCGCGAACGTTGTTGGGCTCCACCGCCAGCACCCGCTCCAGGGCGAAGATGGCCCGGGTTCCCTGGCCCGCATCCAGAGCGGAGATGCCGAGCAGCAGGTCATAGACCGGATCCCCCGCCCGCTCGCTCTCCAGGATGTCGAGCATGCGGTAGGCTTCGGCACCCTTGCCTTGCTCGATGAGGCCCTTGGCCTGATCCGTCACCGCATCGGCCAGAACCGGCAGCGGCGCCGCGGCCAGGGCGAGCCCAGCGACGACGGCAATTTTTTTCAACTCACGAACGACACGCACCGAATCTTCCCCCTACCAGCGATAAGTAGCTGAATCTTATCACAACGGGGGCATATCCCGTACGGCCGGATAGGGGAAAAACCCTACCAGTTTGTTGTATTTCGGTTGATGGGCGGCGGCTCCACGGGCCGCACGGGCACGCGACTGCGATCATCCGCCCCCGGACCGCTGGGCAACTGGGGCAGCAGATCGCCCTGGCCGACCTTGGGCGGACTGCCCGGGCCGGGTTTGGCGTCCTTGTCGACAACCGTGGTGGTCTCGCCCGGACTCACGAGGACACAACCTGCCGCATTGCACACTTCGACCAGACCAGAAACTGTCGTGACGACCAGGCCCCCGCTTCCCAGGTTGGCCGAATACTCGGTCCCGCGGATGCCTATGGTGGCGACCGTGGTCCCCACTTGGTATTGCTCGCGGCGCCCTTTGCCGATCAAGCCGGTGATAGTGCGGAAGCCACCCTTGAGCAGGGTAAAGAAGCCCTTGTCCTCCGGACTGCCCTTGCCGCCCGCAAAGCGGAAGTCGTCCACGCGAAAGCGCGTGGCGGGTTGCAGTGACATGCTGGCACCATCCCGGAAGCGCAGTTGGGCGCGGCCGTCGTCGCCGGTTTCGATCGATTCTCCGGCGAGCAGTTCGCCCCCGCGGGAAGCAGGACGGCGCTGGCCGTCCGGGGTGACGATGCTCGCGGCCCCCGCAGAGAACACAATTCCCGCCGCAACCTCGGCAGCTGCGACCGAAGCACCCGATCCCCAGAGCAGGAGGAGCGCCACCAGAGGCACCGCCCTGCTCATCGCACGCAATCCACGTAATACCGTCCATCTTCGCCCTTGACCAGGCCGTGGATGTCGGTCTCGAAACCGGGAAAGCCGGCGTTGAATTCGCGGGCGAACTTCAGATAACTGCAGATGGTAGCGTTGAAGCGCTCGCCGGGGATGAGGAGCGGAATGCCCGGCGGGTAGGGCGTCAGCAGCACCGCCGTGACGCGGCCTTCTAGGGCATCCACCGGCACCCGCTCGATCTCGCGATGGGCCATCCTGGCGAAGGCATCGGCGGGGCGCATGGCAGGCACCATGTCGGAAAGGTACATCTCGGTGGTCAGCCGAGCCACGTCATTCTGCTTGTAGACGCCGTGAATCTGGGTGCACAACTCTTTCAGGCCGACGCGCTCGTAGCGCGGGTTCTTCTGCACGAATTCCGGCAGCACCTTCCACAGGGGCTGGTTCTTGTCGTAGTCGTCCTTGAACTGCTGCAGCGCGGTGACCAGGGTGTTCCAGCGGCCCTTGGTGATGCCGATGGTGAACATGATGAAGAAGCTGTAGAGACCGCACTTCTCGACGATGACCCCGTGCTCGGCCAGGTACTTGGTGACGATGGCCGCCGGGATGCCGATGTCGTCGGCGAAGTCCCCGTCCACGTCCAGGCCCGGGGTGATGATGGTGGCCTTGATGGGGTCGAGCATATTGAAGCCCTCGGCCAACTGGCCGAAGCCGTGCCAGCGCTCGCCAGGCTTCAACATCCAGGATTCGCGCTCCTCGATGCCTTCCTCCGAAAGGTCGTCCGGCCCCCAGACCTTGAACCACCAGTCAGTGCCCCACTCCTCATCCACCTTGCGCATGGCACGGCGGAAGTCGAGGGCTTCGGCGATGGATTCCTCCACTAGGGCTGTACCGCCAGGCTCCTCCATCATGGCCGCCGCCACGTCGCAGGAAGCGATGATGGAGTACTGCGGCGATGTCGAGGTATGCATCAGGTAGGCCTCGTTGAATATATCGCGGTCCAGGCGCTGGTTCTCGGCATCCTGCACCAGGATTTGCGAGGCTTGCGAAAGGCCGGCCAGGAGCTTGTGGGTCGATTGGGTGGCGAAGACCATGGATTCCCTGCAGCGGGGCCGGTCTGCGCCGATGGCGTGGTAGTCGCCGTAGAAGTCGTGGAAAGCGGCGTGGGGCAGCCAGGCTTCGTCGAAGTGCAGGGTGTCGATTCTGCCGTCCAGTTCGTCCTTGATGGCCTCGACGTTGTAAAGCACACCGTCATAGGTGGACTGGGTGATGGTCAGCACCCGCGGCTTGGCGTTCTTGTCGGTGGCGAAGGGGTTGGCGGCGATCTTCTTCTGGATGTTCTCCCAGGCGAACTCGCTTTTCGGGATGGGGCCGATGATGCCGAAGTTGTTGCGGGTCGGCATCAGGAATACGGGCACCGCGCCGGTCATCATGATGGAGTGCAGCACCGACTTGTGGCAGTTGCGATCCACCACCACGATGTCGCCGGGGGCCACGGTAGAGTGCCAGACGATCTTGTTCGACGTCGACGTGCCGTTGGTGACGAAGTAGAGGTGGTCAGCGTTGAAGATTCGGGCAGCGTTGCGCTCGGAAGCGGCTACCGGGCCGGTGTGGTCGAGGAGCTGGCCGAGTTCTTCGACGGCGTTGCAGACGTCGGCGCGCAGCATGTTTTCGCCGAAGAACTGGTGGAACATCTGGCCCACCGGGCTTTTCAGGAAGGCGACGCCGCCGGAATGGCCCGGACAGTGCCAGGAATAGGATCCGTCGGCGGCGTAGTGAGTCAGCGCCCGGAAGAAGGGCGGCGGCAGAGAATCGACGTAGGCCCGTGCCTCGCGCACCACGTAACGGGCGATGAACTCTGGCGTGTCCTCGAACATGTGGATGAAGCCATGCAGCTCCCGCAGCACGTCGTTGGGGATGTGGCGGGACGTTCGCGTCTCGCCGTGCAGGAAGATGGGGATATCGCTGTTGCGGCAACGGATTTCGGTGACGAAGGCGCGCAATTCGGCCAGGGTTTCCTCGGGCTCATTGGCCAGTTCCTCGTCATCGATGGAGAGAATGAAGCACGACGCCCGGCTCTGCTGCTGGGCAAAGGAAGTGAGGTCGCCATAGCTGGTGACGCCGAGGACTTCCATGCCCTCCTTCTCGATGGCTTCGGCCAGAGCGCGGATACCCAGCCCCGAGGCGTTCTCGGAGCGGAAGTCTTCGTCGATGATGATGACGGGAAAGTGAAAACGCATGTCAGTCCTCAAAATGCAGCGACCCGCCGGAGCGGGTCGGGATATGCGGTAAATCTGTCGGGCACGACCGTCAGATCTTGGGCAAGGTGACGCCTACCTGCCCCTGGTACTTGCCGCCCCGGTCGCGGTAGGAGGTTTCGCAAACCTCATCGGACTCGAAGAACAGCACCTGGGCGCAGCCTTCGCCAGCGTATATCTTGGCAGGCAGGGGCGTGGTGTTGGAAAACTCCAGAGTCACGTAGCCTTCCCACTCGGGTTCGAAGGGAGTGACATTCACGATGATGCCGCAGCGGGCGTAAGTCGATTTGCCCAAGCAGACGGTCAGCACCGAGCGGGGAATGCGGAAATACTCGACCGTGCGGGCCAGGGCGAAGGAATTGGGCGGGATGATGCAGTGATCGCCCTCGATCTCGACGAAGGACTTGGGATCAAAGGCCTTGGGATCGACGATGGTCGAGTTGATATTGGTGAACACCCGGAATTCCCGGGCGCAGCGGATATCGTAGCCATAGCTGGAAGTGCCGTAGGAGACGATCTTGTGGCCGTTGACCTCGCGCACGAGTTCCGGTGAAAAGGGCTCGATCATGCCCTGCTCCCGGGCCATGCGGCGAATCCACTTATCTGATTTTATGGCCATTTTTCCTTACCCGGACGCACCCAAAAACAAAGGCGGGATTGTACCCGCCTTTGCTCAGGAAAATGGCGAAAAACAGCCGAAGGCTATGCGTTCTGGACGACGATGTTTGGAAACTTCGAGGTCATGTCCTTGGCCTTCTCCGCCACCTTGATGGCGATGCGCCGGGCGATGGCCCGATAGATTTCGGCCGCCCTGGAATCGGGGGCGCCGACCACCGTCGGCTTGCCGCCGTCAGCCAGCTCGCGGATGGACATTTCCAAGGGCAGGCTGCCCAGGAACTCGACGTCGTAGTCCTTGCACATCTGCTCGCCGCCTCCCTGGCCGAAGATGTGCTCGGCGTGGCCGCAGTTGGAGCAGACGTGGATGCTCATGTTCTCGACGATGCCGAGGATGGGGATGTTCACCTTCTCGAACATCTTGAGGCCCTTCCTCGCGTCGATGAGGGCGATATCCTGGGGCGTGGTGACAATGACCGCGCCGGTCACGGGCACCTTCTGGGCCAGGGACAACTGGGTGTCGCCGGTGCCCGGGGGCATGTCGACGATCAGGTAATCCACGTCGCGCCAGTTGGTCTGCGTCAGCAGTTGCTCCAGTGCCTGGGTAACCATGGGGCCGCGCCAGACCATGGGGGTTTCGGCGTCGATCATGAAGCCGATGGACTGCGCCTGCAGGCCGTAGGCCTCCAGGGGCTCCATACTGGCGCCGTCACGGGACTCCGGCTGGCGGCCGACCAGGCCCAGCATCTGGGGTTGCGAAGGGCCGTAGATGTCGGCGTCGAGAATACCGACGGTGGCCCCGTCCTGGGCCAGGGCCAGGGCGAGGTTGACCGCCGTGGTGCTCTTGCCTACGCCGCCCTTGCCCGAAGCCACCGCAATGATGTTCTTGACCCCCGGCAGCAGCTTGACGCCTTGCTGTACCGAATGGGCGACGATCTTGACCGACACATTGGCGGAAACATTGCCGACGCCCGGCAGGGCGCGCACGGCGGCAATGACCTGCTTCCTGATGCCGTCGATCTGGGTTTTCGCCGGGTAACCCAGCTCAAGGTCGAAGGAGACGTCTTCGCCGTCCACCTGGATGTTCTTGACAGCCTTGCCGGCCACGTAGCTCTTGCCGGTATTGGGGTCGATGGTCTGGCCCAGGGCGGCACGGACGGTTTCGACGGTAACGCTCATCGTTTTTCTCCTGAATATACCTGACTAATTTAGTAAGGATAACATGAACGGGGCTCCCTGTCGCATTTGCTAGAATGGCCTCTTTTCCCGCCGGCCCCACGCCAATCCCCCATGTCCCGCCAGATCCTCGTCACCTCCGCCCTGCCCTACGCCAACGGCGCCATTCATCTCGGCCATCTGGTGGAATACATTCAGACCGACATCTGGGTACGCTTCCAGAAAATGAGTGGCAACGCCTGCTGGTACGTCTGCGCCGACGACACTCACGGCACCCCCATCATGCTGCGTGCCGAAAAGGAAGGCGTCACGCCGGAAGCCCTCATCGCCCGCGTCCATGGCGAGCATTCCCGCGATTTTTCCGGCTTCCACGTGGGGTTCGACAACTACTACAGCACCCACTCCGACGAAACCCGCTTCTACGCCAAAGACATCTATACCCGTCTCAAGGCGGCCGGGCTGATCGAGACCCGCACCATCGAGCAGTATTACGACCCGGTCAAGCAGATGTTCCTGCCCGACCGCTTCATCAAGGGCGAGTGCCCCAAGTGCGGCGCCAAGGACCAATATGGCGACAATTGCGAATCCTGCGGCGCCGCCTACGCACCCACCGAGCTGAAGAACCCGTACTCGGCGGTTTCCGGCGCCAAGCCGGAGCTGCGCAATTCCGAGCACTACTTCTTCAAGCTCTCCGACCCGCGCTGCGAGGCCTTCCTGCGCGCCTACACCAGCCGCGACAGCGGCGTATTGCAACCCGAAGCCGCCAACAAGATGCAGGAATGGCTGGGCGAGCCGGGCGAGAACAAGCTCACCGACTGGGACATTTCCCGGGACGCGCCTTACTTCGGCTTCGAGATTCCCGACGCGCCGGGCAAGTACTTCTACGTCTGGCTCGACGCCCCCATCGGCTACATGGGCTCCTTCCGCAACTTGTGCGACAGGAAGGGCCTCAGTTTCGACGAATTTTTCAAGGCCGACTCCAAGGCAGAGCTCTACCACTTCATCGGCAAGGACATTCTCTACTTCCACGCCCTGTTCTGGCCCGCCGAGCTGGCCCATGCCGGCTACCGCACGCCGACCAGGATCTTCGCCCACGGTTTCCTCACCGTGGATGGCGCCAAGATGTCCAAGAGCCGCGGCACCTTCATCACCGCCGAAAGCTTCCTCAAGACCGGGCTCAACGCCGAGTGGCTGCGCTATTACTACGCCGCCAAGTTATCGGCCACCATGGAGGATATCGACCTCAATCTGGAGGATTTCGTCGCCCGGGTGAATTCGGACCTCATCGGCAAGTACGTCAATATCGCCAGCCGCGCCGCCGGCTTCATCGCCAAGCGCTTCAACGGTCGCCTGGCTCCGGCGGAAGCAGGCCTGCCCGCCATTCGCGCCATCCAGGAGGCCGCCCCGCGCATCGCCGACCTCTATGAAGCCCGGGAATTCGGTAAGGCCATGCGCGAAGTCATGGCCCTGGCCGACGCCGCCAACCAGTACGTGGATAGCGTCAAGCCCTGGGAACTGGCCAAGCAGGAAGGCAAGGAGACCGAACTCCACGCCGCATGCACCAACGCCCTGAACCTCTTCCGCCTGCTCACGGTGCTGCTGAAGCCCGTCCTCCCGGCAGTGGCCGCTAAGGTGGAGTCCTTCCTCAACATCGCCCCGCTGACTTGGAGCGATGCCGGCACCCTGCTCGCTGGCGGCCATGGCATCAACGCCTACGAGCACCTGATGACCCGCGTCGATCCCAAGCTGATCGAAAAGCTGGTCGATGCCAACAAGGAAAGTCTGGCCCCTGCCGCCGAGCAGCAATCGCAGCAGCGCCACGCCGAGCATCAGGAGAAGGTCGCCGAAAAGGCCACCCATCCGGCCCCCGCCGACGTCGCCCACTGCAGCATCGACGACTTCATGAAGGTCGATTTGCGCATCGCCAAGATCGTCGACGCCAGCCACGTCGAAGGCGCCGACAAGCTCATCCGCCTGCAGCTCGACATCGGCGAGGAGAAGCCGCGCCAGGTCTTCGCCGGCATCAAGGCGGCCTACGACCCGGCCGCCCTCGTCGGCCGCCTCACCGTCATGGTGGCCAACCTGGCGCCGCGCAAGATGAAATTCGGCCTGTCCGAGGGCATGGTGCTGGCCGCCTCCGACCCGGAAGGCAAGACCGGCGGCCTCTACATCCTCTCCCCCGACTCCGGCGCTCAGCCCGGCATGCGGGTGAAGTAAGCGCTCACAGCCAGTGGGCCTCAGCCGTCGCCACTTCCTGGCCGCCTCGGCGGCCTTCGGCGCCTCGCTGACGGCCCGGGCCGATCTGCTGCCCGCTTCCACCGGCCGCCGTGTCGTCATCGTCGGCGGCGGCTGGGGCGGCCTCGCCGCTGCCCGTACCCTGCGGGAAAAAGCGCCTGAACTGGAGGTGGTGGTGGTCGAGAAGGAAGCCCTCTTCTGGTCCAACCCGCTGTCCAACCTCTGGCTGGTGGGGCTGAACGATGGCCGGCAACTCACCCGTGACCTCGGCGCTGCCGCCAAGACCTTCGGCTATCGGCTGGTCACCGCCGAGGTGACGGCCATCGACCGGGAGCGCCGCCGAGTAGTTACCGCGGCGGGAACCCTGGCCTACGACTGGCTCATTCTCGCTGTCGGCATCCGCCACGACTACGGCGCCTGGTTCGGCGACGACCGCGCTGCGGCCGACCACTGCCGCAAGCACTTCCCCGCGGCCTTCACCGGCCCTGGCGAAGCCCTGGCTCTGAAGGGCAAGATCGCCGCCTTCACCGGCGGCGACTGGCTGCTCACCGTGCCGCCCATGCCCTACCGCTGCCCCCCTGCCCCCTACGAGCGGGCCGGGCTCCTGGCCTGGTCCCTGGAAAGGCGCGATCTCCCCGGCCGTATCCACGTTCTCGACCCCAACCCGGCCGCACTCGGCTTCGACCGCATTTTTAAGAGCGCCTACCGGGATCGCATCAACTATCTGCCCCAGGCCCGCATCGTTGGTCTCGACCCGGTCAAGCAGGTCGTCACCACGGATTTCGACACCATTTCCTTCAGCGAGGCCATCCTGCTGCCGCCCCAGCAGGCGGGCGAGCTGGCCTGGCAGGCGGACCTCATCGGCCGCGACACCTCCGGCAAACCCACCGGCTGGGCGGCCATAGACCCCGTCCAACTTCACGCTCCCGGCGATGCGCATGTCTATCCGGTGGGCGATCTGGTGGATAAAGCCTCGCTGCTCTTCGGCCATTACCCCAAGACCGGCCACATGGCCGCCCGGCTGGGGCGCGTCGCCGCCCAGGCCATCGCCGCCCGCAGCCAGGACCGGGAGCCGGAAACGCGGCTGCCGGAGAGCACCTGCTATGTCGTGGCCCGGGCAGAGCCACGAGAGGTGATGCGCGTCGACACCCGCTACCGCCTGCGCGGCGACGGGGTCATCCAGCAGACCGTGCAACAGGCCTACAACGCTCAGCCTTCGGGGGAGGACGAAGCCTGGCAGCGAGCCATGATCGACGAGCTGTTCGGCGCAGCCCCCTGAGCACCGTCAGTGCCGCGCCCAGCGTTTCGTGGAACCGTCCGGCAGGATGAGAAAGGTTTCGTAAAGTTCGTGCTGGACCTGCCTCTCACCGGAGGTCGGGTCGAGCATGGTGCAGGCCGTCTCACAGGTAGGATTGCTGAATTCCCGGCCCGGCGCCCCCCGCGGCAGGCCGGGAACGGCGAGACCCCGAGCCTTGGGCTTTTCCCGCAGCAGTTCGTGAATGTCTTCGGCGGGCACGTGGCCTTCGACGAAATAGCCGGCCACGGTGGCGGTATGCACGGACTCCATGTCCGGGGGCACCTTGAAGCGGCGTTTCACCGCGGCCATGTCCGCAATCTCCTTGTAAACCACCTTGAAGCCGTTGTCGGCCAGATGGGCACCCCATTCGATGCACGCGAGACACGGCGAAGGCATGTGAATCTCGACCACCGGCTGGGTGGAACCCGCCCAGGCCAAGCAGGGAGCAAGCAGCAGCACTATCAGGGAAAGTCTGGACATCGCGAAGAGCCGTCCTGGGCGAAAATGGGGATCGTTCCATTATAGCCGCCGCCCCATGCTCAGCCTGAACCGCCCGCCCCGCCCCCGCTTGACCCTGCGCATCCTGGCCTATGCCCTGGCCGATGTCTTCGGCCTGGTCTGCATCGCCCTGGGCGCCACCTGGTTTGCGGACAGAAAAGGGCTTTTCATCGCCGGCTTCCCCGCCTCCATGGCCGAAGCCGTGGCCTGCACCGTTGGCGGTATCGCCGTCATGATCTGGGCCGTCGCCCGCATCCTGCGAGAAATCGGAAAGCAGGGCCCGGAGCTGCAGGCGCGCTACGCCGAATACATCGCCCGCAATCACCCGGGCGCCAAGCCGCCGCCGCAGGGCGATTAGGGCTTGCCCAGTGAGCGACGGGCTGTCCCGCCGGTTACTGGGAACACGCCCTAGGCCCCATCCTCTCCCCGCCCGCCGCCTTGCAACCACTCCGGCAGCTCCCGTCCGCCGGCGTTGTCGATGACGTACTGGCGGATGAGACGGCGCACCACCTGGGAGGGGGTCAGATCCTGGGCCGCGCAAATATCCTCTAAGAGCCGCTTTTTCACGGGATCGATCAGGAGGGTCAGGCGGGCTGTTCGATTCTCCACCATGTGCTGTTTCCTGCAAGAGCGCCGCGAGGGCCGTACCCACCGCGGCTTTGTTATCATCTTATTAACATTGACACCCAATGCAAGGCGAATGTAATGTGCGCCATGGCAGCGCGTCAACGGTGGCGCCCGCCCCTCTTTGACCCGGCCCCATGAAAATCGCCTTCCGCCCGAAGTTGCTGGATTGTCTCCCCACGTACTCCCGGGGGCAGTTCGGGCGGGACATGGCAGCCGGCCTCACCGTAGGCGTCCTGGCTCTGCCGCTCGCCATGGCTTTCGCCATCGCCTCCGGCTGCTCCCCCGCAGCCGGCATCTGGACGGCCATCGTCGCCGGCTTCATCACCGCCGCCCTGGGCGGCTCTCGGGTGCAGATCGGAGGCCCCACCGGCGCCTTCATCCCCATCGTCTATGGCATCGTCGCCGCCCACGGGTTTGCCAACCTCCTGGGCGCCACCGTGCTCGCCGGCATCTTCCTGCTTGCCATGGGCCTGGCCCGACTGGGGCAGTTGATCCGTTTCATTCCGGTGACCGTGGTCATCGGCTTCACCAACGGCATTGCTGTGGTCATCTTCCTTGCCCAGATCAAGGATTTCTTCGGGCTGAAGATCGACAACCTGCCGGCCGAGTTCTTCCTGCGCCTCAAGACCCTGGCTGCCCATGCCCACACTGTGGATCCGGCCACCCTGGGGCTGGCCGTGGCGTCCTTTGTCTTCCTGCTTTTCTACAACCGCCTGGCCCAGCGCTTCGCCCTGTTGCGCCGCGCACCGGGCCCCCTCGCGGTCCTCGTCGCCGGCACCGTGGCGGCCTTGGCCCTCGATCTGCCGGTGGAAACCATAGGCAGCCGCTTCAATGGCATTCCCCAGACCCTGCCCGATATCGGCCTCCCCGCCCTCTCCATCCACGATTTCGGCAAGCTCATCTCACCAGCCCTGGCCATCGCCCTGCTGGGGGCCATCGAGTCACTACTCTCGGCCCGGGTGGCAGACGGCCAGATTGATGACCGCCACGACCCCAACCAGGAACTGATCGCCCAGGGCCTGTCCAACATCGCCGCTCCCTTCTTCGGCGGCTTCGCTGCCACCGGCGCCATCGCCCGCACGACCACCAATGTGCGCAGCGGCGGGCGCACGCCGGTAGCCGGCATGGTCCATGCCGGTGTACTGCTCGCCGTCGTTCTCGTGGCCGCGCCCCTGGCGGCCTACGTGCCCCTGGCCACCCTGTCGGCCATCGTCATGGTGGTGGCCATCAACATGGGCGAGTGGCACGAATTCCGTGAGTTGCGCCGTTATTCCCTGGCCTACCGGACCATCCTGCTCGCCACCTTCACCCTCACCGTGGTCTTCGACCTGACCATCGCCGTCGAATTCGGCATGGTGCTGGCCTGCCTTTTCTTCATCTACCGCATGTCGGACCTCACCACCGTCGAGCACCGCCCCCTGCGCGAGGCGGCCACCGAGGCCCGCTTCCTGTACCCGGATGGCTCCCTGCGGGTGACCACCTGGCAGATTTTCGGCTCGCTTTTTTTCGGGGCCGTTCACAAACTGGAGACCCTCCTCGATCCCGCGGCAGGGCACCCGGAGGTGGTCATTCTGGACATGAGCCGCCTGATCCAGCTCGACACAACGGGACTGGAGGGGCTGGAAAGCCTGCGCGATCAACTCGCCAAACGCCGCTGCCACCTGCTGCTGTGCGGCCTCAATTCACAGCCCGGTTCCCTGGTCTATCGTTCGGGATTTGTCGACCACCTGGGTGAAGACAACGTCTGCCCCGACCTCGCCCACGCCCTGCGGCGGGCGAACATGCTTCTCCCCGACCTCATGGGAGGCGATGAATTGTGAAGCCGCCGGTTTCACGCCACTTCACCATCACGGGTAGCGTCCAGGGGGTCGGCTACCGCTGGTCCATGGTCGCCGAAGCGACTCGCCTGGGGGTGGACGGCTGGGTGCGCAATCGGCGGGATGGCAGCGTCGAAGCCCTGGCCCGCGGGGACGAGACAGCCCTTGCCCTTCTGGCCGAATGGACCCGCAGGGGTCCGGCCGGAGCTGTCGTCCAAGCCGTGGCGGTCCGAGAAAGCCAGGAGGTTCCCCCTCAGGGTTTTCACCAGCATTCCACGGTTTGACAGCGGCAAAGACCTTTCGCTACAGTCGTCCCCTCTCCAACCCGGTCGCGCCCCTTTTCGCGTCCTTCGTCCAGCCCCCCCTTTGCAGGAGATTCCCATGGCCGTTCTCGTCGGCAAGCAAGCCCCGGACTTCACCGCCACCGCTGTCTATGGCAATAACGAAATCAAGGAACTCAAGCTGTCAAGCTACCGCGGCAAGCCCGTGGTCCTGTTCTTCTACCCTCTGGATTTCACCTTCGTCTGCCCCTCCGAGCTGATTGCCTTCGACCACCGCCTGTGCGAGTTCGAGCAGCGTGGCGTGGAAGTCATCGGCGTATCCATCGATTCCCAATTCACCCATCTGGCCTGGAAGAATACCGCCATCAAGGAAGGCGGCATCGGCCAGGTCGGCTACCCCCTGGTGGCCGATGTCAAGCACGACATCTGCCGCGCCTACGACGTGGAACTGGAAGCCGCCGGTGTCGCCCTGCGCGGCTCCTTCCTCATCGACAAGAACGGGGTGGTCATGCACCAGGTGGTCAATATGCTGCCCCTGGGCCGCAATATCGACGAAATGCTGCGCATGGTCGACGCCCTTCAGTTCTTCGAGGAACACGGCGAGGTCTGCCCCGCGGGCTGGAACAAGGGCAAACCCGGCATGACCGCAAGCCCGGAAGGCGTCGCCGCCTATCTGGCCAAGAACGCCAAGAAACTCTGATCGCTGACGGCCCCGCCCCATGGCCCGCGAAGTCCAGCACCGGATTGCAGCGGCAACCCCTGGCCTGGCCTCGCATCGATGGAAGAAACCCCGCCCCGGCGGGGTTTTTTGTACCCCCGCGAAAGCGCTGTGATAATTTTGCCATTTATGTACAATCCGGGAACATTGAGGTTTTCGACGGATCATGGCTGACGATCGCTACCTGACCACCCGGCAAGTCGCCGCCCGATTGGGCGTATCCCTGGGCACCGTGCAGCAGATGGTGGAGTCCGGCGCGCTCGAAGCCTGGAAGACTGCCGGTGGCCACCGGCGCATCCTGGCCAACTCGGTGGAGTCCTATATCGCCCGCACCCACCCGGCCACCCGGGCCGACAATGCGGAACGTCCCCTAGACATCCTGATTGCCGAGGACGACCCGCTGCAACGCAGGTTGTACGAAACCACCCTGGCTTCCTGGCAGTTCCCCCTCCGCGTGCGCCTGGTGGACAATGGCTTCGATGGCCTGGTGGAGGTGGGCCGCGCCGTACCCGACATCCTCATAGCCGATCTGGTCATGCCGGCCATGGACGGCTTCGAAATGGTCCGCCGCTTGCGCGAGCGCTCTGAACTCGCCACCATGGACATTCTCGTGGTGAGTTCGCTTTCCGACGCCGAAATCGAGGCTGCCGGGGGGCTTCCGCCGGCGGTCAATGTGTACCAGAAACCTGTTCCCTTCCACGAGCTCAAAGGCTACACCCAGGCGCGTCTGACCACGCGACGGAGGAGCTGAACATGACTTTGGAGGGATTTCCTTCAAGTCGCAGCGATCCAGGCCGTAATCGGGAAGAAATCCGCTGGCGAGGGCTTTTCCGGTAACGTATCATTCGCAGAACAATCCTGCGCACAGACAAGAACGACAGGGTGAGGAGATAATTATGGGGCTATTCGGCGGCAACGCTTCCCTCGACAAAATCGACCGCGACATCGCGGCCATCGCCGACGGCAACGCAGATCTTTCCTGCTCCATCGGCAGTGGCGACAGCGGCACTGCAGGGCGCATCTCGGCCAACCTCAATCGCTTCTTTTCCAAAGTCCGCGGACTCATCGTCCACGCCAGGGAAAAGAGCGTCAGCATCGCCGCCGACGCCGCGCGAATGAACCATCTGGTGCAATTGACCGGCAGCGCGGTAAAAAAGCAGGAAGACCTGGCTGAAGCCGTCTTCGCCTCCAGCAACCGGGTCAATCAGGCCGTTTCCGAAGTCGCCCTCAACGCCGACGCCATCGAGTCCTCGACCCACAACAACCTGGATCTTGCCCAGCGCTCCCTGGACCAGATGCATACCGTGGCCGACACCATGCAGTCGGCCAACGCCCACATCGAGCACTTCGCCACCACGGTGGGCGAACTGCACACTAGCTCGATGAAGATCAACGAGATCGTCTCCCTCATCAACGACATCTCCGACCAGACCAACCTGCTGGCGCTCAACGCCGCCATCGAAGCGGCCCGGGCGGGCGAAGCAGGACGCGGCTTCGCGGTGGTGGCCGACGAAGTGCGCAAGCTGGCCGAAAAGGTCAAGACGGCGACCCAGGTCATCGGCCAGAACACCCAGTCCATGATCAACCTTGTGGTCGACACCTCGGAAAAAACCCGCGCCATCGTCGGCGACGTGACCCAAGCCAACAGCTACATCGAAACCTCGGCCCGCGACCTGGGCGCCATGGTCGAGGACTTCAAGCAGACCACAGACCAACTGGGCACCATCGCCGGCGCCATCCGTAATCTGCGCGAGAGCAACCAGTCGATCCACAGCGAGGTCGAGGAAATCCGCAATCTGGCCCTGGATATTTCCGGCAAGGTGCGCCAATGCGAGGATTCCTCCAAGACCCTGCGCGGTTCCACCGAAGACCTGCAGGGCACCCTGGCGGATTTCCGCACTGGCAATAGCATGTTCGACAAACTGCACGATGCCAGCGCCGCCTTCCGCGACAAGGTTGCTGAAGTGCTGCAGCGCCTCGCCGACCGGGGTGTGAACGTCTTCGACCAGGCTTACAAGGACATCCCCGGTTCCAACCCCAAGCGCTTCACCACGGCCTACGACAGCCAGTGCGATTCCGAACTGACCCGCATCTACGACGACCTGCTGCGCGACATGCCGGGACTGATCTATTCTCTCGCGGTGGATAACAAGGGCTATGCCCCAGCCCACAACAGCATCTTCTCCAATGCGCCGAGCGGCGACCCGGTCGTCGACACTGCCAAATGTCGCCACAAGCGCATGTTCAACGACCCGGTTGGCATCAAGCTCGCCACCAACCAGAAGCCCTCGCTCTTCCAGACCTACGTCCGCGACACCGGCGAAATCCTCAACGACCTCTCCATGCCGATCACTGTCGGTGGTCGCCACTGGGGCGCGGTGCGCATCGGTTTCAAGACCGACATGGTGAAGTAGGTCCGGAGCGTGGGCACGGCAAGCGTTGGGCGACGGCTTGCCGTGATGTGGGGCTGAAGTGGCTGCAGCGGGTTTTCGCGACGTCCTAGCCTACTGGTTCGGCCACCCCGACGATCCTTGCTTCGGCAAGCCCCGGGTTGCGTGGTTCAACAAGGATGCCGCGGCCGATGCCGAAATCCGCAGCCGCTTCCGCGCCCTCCACCAGTGGGCCCATGGGGGCCTCCTGAATGCCTGGGACGAGCAGGCCGAATCCGCCCTCGCCCTGACCCTGGTCCTCGACCAGTTCTCCCGCCAGATCTACCGCGGCCAGTCCAAGGCCTTCGCCAGCGACGGTAAGGCCTTGGCCCTCGCCGAGGAAGCCCTGGCGGCGGGATTTGACCAGGTACTCGCCCCCATCCAACGGGCCTTCTTCTACTTCCCTTTTGAACATGCCGAGTCGGCGTCTGCCCAGGCGCGGGCCGTGGTGCTGTTCGAAGCGCTGGCCGCGGAAGCGCCGGAATTGGCGAATTTCGCCGACTACGCCCGGCGCCACCGGGACGTCATCGCCCGTTTCGGGCGCTTCCCCCACCGCAACGCCCTTCTCGGGCGGGCGAATACACCCGAGGAAGCGGAATATCTGGCCCAGCCCGGCAGCGGGTTCTGATTCCCGTCCGCTCTCCGCGGGGACGGAGCGCGGGACTGCGTTCCGGACGGCTCTGAGGCAACTCGGGATGCGCCTTGCACCCCGCACTCAGAAGCCCTTCGACAGGTTCAGTCCAAAGGAGCGGATGGACCCCGAGGGTGCAAGCCTCCGCCCATATGGAGCGGTGAATTCACTGGTACACGACTTCCACGTTTTCCGGCGCCAGCCACTCGTTGAGGGAGGCGATCAGGGCATCGTCCAGGCGCACCCGGGCAGAATCACCCAGGAGCAGTTCGCATTCGGCGCTGGCATTGCGGTAGCGCACCCGGACGGCGGCCGGGCCGGGTCCGAAGGGCGCCAGCAGGGCCTTCAAACGGCGGGCATCGGCGCCACCGTTCATGCGGATGAGCAGATGTTTGGCGAAGCGGGCGCGGGCTTCTCCCAAGGTCATCAGCTTGTCCGCCACCACCCGGTTGCCCCCGGAGAAATCGTCGTAGCTGACCTTGCCCTCGACCACCAGCACTTCATCGGTGACGATCTTGCTGCGCTCGGCCTCAAACAGTTCGTTGAAAACCGACACTTCGACCATGGTCGACCCGTCATCCAACTGGACGAAGAGCATTTTTCCCCGGCGGGTCATCTGGGTACGCACGCCAACCACGATACCCGCGATCGCTGTCGTCTCCTTGGACGGTTCGATCTGGACGAGGCTGCGCCTCACGAAGCGGGCCAGTTCCCGGCGATGGGCGTCATAGGGGTGGCCCGAGAAGAAGAAGCCCAGAGCCTGCTTCTCCTGCATGAGGCGCTCCTTCTCCTCCCAGGCCTTCACGTCGACATACCGGGGCGCGTGCTCCTCGGCCGCCGCACCCGTGTCGAAAAGGCTGACCTGCATGGCGTTCTTCTCCGCCTGTTCGGCGAAGTCCATGGCAATGCCCACCGAGGCCAACAGCTTGTGGCGATTGTCATCCAGCGCGTCGAAAGCGCCGGCGCGAATGAGCGCTTCGATGGTGCGGCGATTGACCAGGCGCTTGTCCACACGCTTGCAAAAATCGAACAGATCCTTGAACGGCCCGTCCTTCGCCCGAGCGGCGAGGATGCACTCCACCGCTTGCTGGCCAGTGCCTTTCACCGCTCCCAGGCCGTAGCGGATGGTCTTTCTATCCACCGGCTCGAAACGGTAGGCGGACGCATTCACATCCGGCCCCAGCATGGCGATGTTGTTGGCGACGGTGTCCTCGTAGAAGATCTTCACCGTGTCGGTATTGTCCATGTCCGAGGACAGGGTCGCCGCCATGAAGGCGGCACAGTGGTGGGCCTTAAGCCAGGCCGTATGGTAGGTGACGACGGCGTAGGCGGCGGTGTGGGACTTGTTGAAGCCGTATTCCGCGAACTTGGTCATCAGGTCGAAGAGCTGCTCGGCCAGGGCCGGGTCGTAGCCCTTCTCCTTCGCACCGGCGGCGATGGTCTCCCGGTGTTTGGCCATCTCCTCGGGCTTCTTCTTGCCCATGGCCCGGCGCAGCATGTCGGCGCCGCCCAGGGTGTAGCCGCCGATGATCTGGGAGATCTGCATCACCTGTTCCTGGTACACGATGACGCCATAGGTGGGCGACAGGCAGGCAGTGAGGTCGGGGTGGAAGTAGTCGATCTTCTGCTGGCCCTTCTTGCGCAGGATGAAGTCGTCCACCATCCCCGAACCCAGGGGGCCCGGCCGGTAGAGGGCCAGCACGGCGATGATGTCTTCGAAGCGGTCCGGGGCGAGCTTTTTCAAGAGCTTCTTCATGCCGTCCGATTCCACCTGGAAGATCGCCGTCGTGTTGGCGTCCTTGAGGATCTGGTAGGCAGCCGGGTCGGTGAAGGGCAGCGCGGCGAGGTCGGGCTTGGTGCCGGTGAGATTCTCGACGTAGCGCACCGCGAGGTCGATGATGGTCAGGTTGCGCAGACCGAGGAAGTCGAACTTCACCAGACCGACCTTCTCGACATCATCCTTGTCGTACTGCGAGACCACCGAGGCGCCGCCGTCGGCCGAATAGAGCGGGCAGAAGTCGGTGAGCTTGCCCGGCGCGATGAGCACGCCGCCGGCGTGCATGCCGACGTTACGGGTCAGGTCTTCCAGTTTCTCGGCCAGTTCGAAGAGTTCCCTGACCTCTTCCTCGGCTTCCATCTTCTCGCGCAGTTGCGGTTCGGCATCCAGCGCCTTCGCCAGCGACAGCGGCTTGTTCTGTTCGACCGGAATCAGCTTCGAGAGCGAATCGCAGAACATGTACGGCATGTCGAGCACGCGCCCGACGTCGCGGATGACCGCCTTCGACGACATGGTACCGAAGGTGGCGATCTGCGAGACGGCGTCCTTGCCGTAGCGCTCGCGCACGTACTCGATGACCTTGTAGCGGTTGTCCTGGCAGAAGTCGATGTCGAAGTCGGGCATCGACACCCGCTCCGGGTTGAGGAAGCGCTCGAAGAGCAGCGCGTAGGCAAGCGGATCGAGGTCGGTGATGCCGAGCGAGTAGGCAACAAGCGAGCCGGCGCCGGAACCCCGTCCGGGGCCGACCGGGACGCCGTTGTTCTTGCCCCACATGATGAAGTCGGCCACGATCAGGAAGTAGCCGGGGAAGCCCATCTGCACGATGGTGTCGGTCTCGATCTTCAGCCGCGCATCGTAGGCCGGGCGCTCGCGTTCGCGCACTTCGGGGTCGGGGAAGAGTTGCGC
>JAEUNZ010000014.1:0-61259 GCA_016790965.1 Dechloromonas sp. | reverse complement strand
ACGAAGCCGTTTTCCTGAGCCCAGAGGAACTTGGCTTCCCACTGGGCCTGGTCCTTCTCCGCCTCGACCTGGGCCAGCGCCCAGGCGACCCGCTTGCGCACGTCGTGTACGTTGGTTTCCTTACCCTTGGCGTACTTCTCGATCAGCACCTCGCCGGAAATTTCCTGCTCCTGGAGGGGAGGAATCGCCGGCGCGGCGGGGATGTCGGTGAGGGAAAGTTGTTCGGCAACAGGACTCATGGTCACTCCTCCAGGTTGTTTATCGGATGACGGACTCATGGCGGCCCGTTTTTTCTAAGCTACTATATCTAGTAGGTCGATGCAAGACGTTGACTAGATGTTGCGCTTTTGGCAGGCGGAGGGGCGAGGGGCTTGTACGAAAAAAAGGCCACAAAAACAAAGCCCCCCATCCTGGGGACGGGAGGCTTTGGAGGGCGGGGAGGGTCAGAAACGCTGGGTATAGCCCAGTACCGCAGACCAGTCTGCGGTGAGTTGGATTCCGTTCACGTGACGGTAGAGGGGGGCCTGGAGGTAGCCGTAGAGGCGGCTTGCCGGGCTGAGGTTGACGCCGATGCCCGGGCTTAGGAAAAGATAGCGGCCGCCGCTCAGCTCCGGCTCGGCCTGGGCGCCGGAGTCCCGCCCCTTGACGAGGCCGTTGGCCTGGAGCAGGAAGGACACCCGCTCCCCAAGAGGAGCGGAAAACCCCAGGGAGGCCGAGAACTGGTTGCCGGGGCGGTAATGGTCCCGGGTGGCGACCGCCGCCTGGAACTGGGCCTGGGCGAACCAGCTCAGGCCGACGAACTTTGGCCGGTAGGTGTAATACACCCCCAGGACGGCGTCGGTGCTACCGGTGCCCGGTTGCAGGGTGCGCTCGGCCCGGTCGCCGTCGCCGTTGGCAAGGTGGGTGCTGCCGGTCGGGAGCTTGAAGCCGAACTGGATGCCACCGTTGTTGTTCTCCCCCAGGGGCGCCTGGTAGCGGCCGAGGATGCGAGCATCGCCCAGGCGCGAGAAATCCCAGGATTCGCGATGGGGGTCCAGGTCCGGTTCCGCCACATGGCTATGGGAACGGCTCACCAGCGGCAGGGTGAGCATCATGCCCCAGTTGGCGGTAAGGGCGTAGTCGAGGGAAGCGGAAAAATTGCGGTTCAGGGTGCGCGTCTCGACCGCTTCCTCATCGACCACCGAAGCTCTTGAAATCCGCGAACTCCCCGAGTAGAGCGCCTGCTGCGGGACGAACTCGAAGCGTAGATCGACGCTGGCGTGACCCGGTGTGGTCTGGGCGGCCACCACGTCCCAGTCGGTGTTGAGCACGCAGAAGGCGGACCCGCAGGAGGCGTGGGCATTGGCGGCCAGGGCAAGGCTGCCCAAGACGAGGGGGAGGGCGAGGCGAGGGCAGGGCATGGGCGAACGAAAGGCGAAAGGGTGCGATTTTAAGCGGGGAGGCTGCGCGGCTCCTGCGGCAAATCGTCGCGCCCCCGGCGCCGCCCGTTACAGACTCAAAAGTTCCCGCGTATGGTCGGCGATCATCCATTCCTCGTTGGTGGGGATGACCAGCACCTCGGTGGGGCCGCGCCCGATGCGGGTGGCGTGGCGGGCGTTGGCCTCTTCGTCGAGGGCGATGCCCAGCCAGGCGCATCGTTCGCAGACGCGGCGGCGGACTTCGGCGGCGTGTTCGCCGATGCCGCCGGTGAAGACCAGGACGTCCAGCCCGCCGGCGGCAGCGGCCAGAGATCCGAGTTCGCGCACGATGCGGTAGCAGAAGAGGTCCACCGCCTCGCGGGCTTCTGGGCGGTCGGAGGCGAGCAGGGTGCGCATGTCCTGGGAAATGCCGGAAACGCCCAGCAGCCCCGATTCCTTGTAGAGCAGTCGGGTCAGTTCCTTGGCTCCCAGGCCCTTGTTGTCCATCAGGTAGAGCATTACACCGGGGTCGAGAGCACCGCTGCGGGTGCCCATCAGGAGGCCGTCCACGGCGGTGAAGCCCATGGTCGATGCGACTCCCTGGCGTCCGACCAAGGCGGCCATGCTGGCGCCGTTGCCCAGGTGGGCGACGACGACGCGGCCGTCGGCGCGCTCAGTGACACGGGGGAGCACCGAGGCGATGTATTCATAGGACAGGCCGTGGAAGCCGTAGCGGCGCACTCCCTCCTCGGTGAGGGCTCGGGGCAGGCCGAAGGTCTGGGCCACGAGAGGGTTGCTGCGGTGAAAGGCGGTATCGAAACAGGCCACCTGAGCGACGCCCGGAAGCAGGGCCTGGAGCGCCCGGATGCCGGCCAGATTGTGGGGCTGGTGGAGGGGAGCGAGGGTGATGAAGCCGGCCAGGCGTTCGAGGATCGCCGTGTCGATCACCGTGGGCTGGGAGAAGGCTTCGCCGCCATGAACGACCCGATGCCCGACGGCGGCGATCTGCCAGGCGGCCTCGTGATCGGTGAACCACTTGAGGAGAAAGTCGAAGGCTTGAGCGTGGTCGAGTTTTCCGCCGGGAATGGCGGTGTCGGCAAGCGATGCGCGGGTGGCATCGCGCGCCTCGAAGCGGGCCTCGGCGGTCCCCAGGCCGTCGATCTGCCCGGAGACTTCGGGCTTGGCGGACAGCTCTCCGGCCAGCGGGAAGAGGGCGAACTTGATCGACGACGAACCGGCGTTGATGGTGAGGATGCCACGGTTCATTGGCCGGTCTTCCTCCGCGAATGAGCGATGAGGGCGGCGATGGCGCAGGAGGCGGTGCGGGTTTCGGCAGTGTCGGCGCGGCTGGTGAGAACGATGGGTACTGTGGTGCCGAGGACGATGCCGGCGGTGAGGGCATTGGCCAGGTATTCGAGCTGCTTGGCCACCATATTTCCCGATTCCAGGTCGGGAACGACCAGGATTTCCGCGTGGCCGGCCACCGCCGAGCGGATGCCCTTGGTCTTGGCGGCGACGATGGACACCGCGTTGTCGAAGGCCAGCGGGCCGTCCAGAATGCCGCCCTTGATCTGGCCGCGGTCGGCCATCTTGCACAGGGCGGCGGCGTCCAGAGTCGACTGGATTTTGGGATTGACCGTCTCCACCGCCGAGAGGATGGCTACCTTGGGCTCGGGAATGCCGATGATGTGGGCGAGGTCGATGGCGTTCTGGATGATGTCCACCTTCTCTTCCAGGGTCGGCGCGATGTTGATCGCCGCGTCGGTGATCAGCAGCGGCCGGTGGTACGTGGGCACGTCCATGAGGAAGACGTGGCTGATGCGCCGCGCCGTCCTGAGTCCGTTGGCGCGGGAGACCACTTCCCCCATCAGTTCGTCGGTGTGCAGGCTGCCCTTCATGAGGGCTTCGGCATCTCCGTTGCGTACCAGGGATACGGCGATGGCGGCCGAATCGTGGCTGTGCCTGGAATTGACGATGCGGATACCCGAGAGGTCCAGGCCGTTCTCCTCCGCCACGGCACGTATCTTGGCTTCCGGGCCGACCAGGATGGGTTCGATGATGCCTTCCTGGTAGGCGATGACCGGCCCCTTGAGGGATTCTGCGTCGCAGGGGTGGGCGACGGCGGTGGGCACGGGCTCCAGCCCCTTGACCCGGGCCAGCATGTGTTCGTAGCGCTCGTGTTTGTCGTCGATGCGCACTTCGGGAATATGGACTTCCTGGAAACGGGAAATCTTTTCGCTGGGGGCAAGCACCTCGGCGGTGCCCTTCACCACCTGCAGATTCTCCTGATTGGTGCAGACGCAGTCGAAGAGAACGTGCTCGTTGTGGGCGAATTTCTGGCGCACCGTAATGGTGATGGTGATGGTGTCGCCGATGGTGACCGGCCGAGCGAAGTGCAGGGTCTGATCGACCAGGATGGTTCCCGGCCCCGGGAACTGGGTGCCCAGGACGGTGGAAATCAGCGAACCGCTCCACATGCCGTGGGCGATGACCTCGCGGAACATGCCGCTTTCGGCGTATTCAGGGTCGACCACCGCCGGATTCACGTCCCCGGTCATTACCGCAAAGAGCTTGACGTCCTCAGGCCGCAAGGTGCGTTGCAGGGTGGCGTGGTCGCCGATATTGATCTCGTCGAAAGTCTTGTTGACGAGGTAGCGTCGTTCCGTGGTGCTCTGGCTCATGGCCTTCTCCCTGGTTGGTGGCGCTCGAGGCGCCTCTCTGCTTCAAGTATAGGGTGCTGCGATGCAGCAAACAACGGCCTGAGGCAGAATACCGGCGCGGGGTTTCATCGGTGTGTCATCGGCACGTCTTCAATGTTTCTTCAAACGGCGGGCTAGGCTGTTGCACAATACATGCCGAGAGCAAGACGGGCCGGCGAAGAGGCGCTGGCTAGGGTTCTGGCCCGGAAACTGCTAATTTTTCGTACTCAAGAACTGATTCCCAGGGAGGTTGGTATGGCATGGCCCGAACTCCACGGCGCTGCGGTCGCCGGTATCGTCGACCGCGTTGCCCAGCGATACCGGCGGGATCCCAGCTGCATGGTCCAGATATTGCGCGAAGTGCAAGAGGCCTGCGACTGGATACCGCCCGAAGCCATCGACCGGATGCAGACGGTCCTTGGCGTTCCGCGCACCAAGATCGAGGGCGTCGCCGGCTTTTATTCCTTCTTCTATACGCGCCCCCGGGGCCGCTACCGCATCCTCTTCTCGGACAACATCACCGACCGCATGGGGGGCAACATCGCCCTTATGGAGCGCCTCTGCGCCGCCCTCTGGATCGAGCCCGGCAAAGTGTCCGAAGACGGCCTGGTGAGCGTGGACAAGACTTCCTGCACCGGCATGTGCGATCAGGGGCCGGCCATGCTGGTCAATAACCTGGCCATCACGTGCCTTTCCGAGGCGCGCATCGACGCCATCGCCGATCTGGTGCGCAGCGCCGTCCCCCTGGCCCAGTGGCCGGCGGAATTCTTCCGGGTCCAGGACAACGTGCAGCGGGCCGATTCTCTCCTTGGTTCCACCCTGGCCCCCGGCGAGGCCCTCCAGGCCATGCTGGCGCGAGGGGCGGACTGCAAGGAGGGCGGGGCCGCCGCTATGCTGGACGAAATCAAGCGCGCCAATCTACGCGGCCGCGGCGGCGCCGGCTTCACCACCGGGCTCAAGTGGGAGGCCTGTCGCAACGCGCCCCTCAAGGCCGGCCAACAGCGCTTCGTCGTCTGCAACGCCGACGAGGGCGAGCCCGGCACCTTCAAGGACCGCGTGCTCCTCACCGCCCATGCCGATCTCGTGTTCGAGGGCATGACTGTCGCCGCCTACACCGTGGGCGCCCGCCGGGGCTTCCTCTACCTGCGCGGAGAGTACCGCTACCTGCTCGATCCCCTCAATGCCGCGTTGGAGAGGCGGCGCGCGGCCAAACTGCTGGGCAGCGACATCCTGGGTATTCCCGGTGCCGATTTCGACATCGAAATCCACCTCGGTGCCGGTGCCTACGTCTGCGGCGAAGAATCGGCCCTCATCGAATCCCTGGAAGGTAAGCGGGGCACGCCCCGCAACCGTCCGCCCTTCCCGGTGACCAACGGCTATCTGGACCAGCCGACCATCGTCAATAACGTCGAAACCTTCGCGGCGGCCGCCCTCATCGCCCTCAAGGGCGGCGACTGGTATGCCGGCATCGGCACCGAGCAGTCGGCGGGGACCAAGATCCTGTCCGTGTCCGGCGATTGCGCCCGGCCCGGCATCTACGAGTACCCCTTTGGCGTCAGCGTGCGCCAGGTGCTGGCCGACTGCGGCGCTGAAGACGTCCAGGCCGTGCAGATCAGCGGTCCCTCCGGCATCTGTGTCAGTGCCGAGGAGTTCGACCGCCGCATCGGCTTCGAGGACCTGCCCACCGCCGGCGCCTTCATGGTCTTCGACCACAGCCGGGACATGTTCGAGGTGGCGCGCAACTTCGTGCATTTCTTCCAGCACGAGAGCTGCGGCTTCTGCACCCCCTGCCGGGTGGGCACCTCGCTCCTCAAGAACCTCATGGACAAACTGCACAACGGCCACGGCTCGCCCTACGACTTCACCGAGATCGAAAGGCTCAACCAGATTCTGCTCTCCATGAGCCACTGCGGCCTAGGTCACACCGCCTGCAACCCGGTGCTGGACACCATCGCCAAGTTCCGCCCTGCCTACGAGCGGCGCCTGGAGCACACCGACTTCACGCCGGCCTTTGACCTCGATCGGGCCCTGGCCGCGGCCCGCCAGATGACGGGCCGCGATGACCCTGGCGCCCACATCGTTCCCGAAGAATTCGGCGAGGAAAAAACATCATGAGCCAGACCTTCACCCTCGACGACAAGGCCGTTCCCTTCGAGGACGGCGAAACCATCCTCCAGGCCGCCAGCAAGGCCGGGGTGTTCATTCCCCATCTCTGCTACCACCCGGAGTTCAAGCCCCACGGTTCCTGCAAGCTGTGCACGGTCAAGGTCAATGGCCGCCAGACGGCTTCCTGCACCATGCGCGCCGCCGCCGGCATGGTGGTGGAAAGCGAGACCGAAGAGCTCAACGCCGAGCGCCGGGCCCTGACCCAGATGCTCTTCGTGGAAGGCAATCACTTCTGCCCCTCCTGTGAAAAGAGCGGCGACTGCAAGCTGCAGGCCACCGCCTACCACCTGGGCATGATGTCGCCCCATTTCGACCACTTCTTTCCCGACCGGCCGGTGGACGCCTCACACCCCGAGGTGCTGCTCGACTTCAACCGGTGCATCCTCTGCTCCCTCTGCGTGCGTGCCAGCCGGGACGTGGATGGCAAGAACGTCTTCGCCCTCTCGGGCCGGGGCATCAAGACCCACCTCATCGTCAATGCCAAGTCCGGGCGCCTGGCGGACACCGATTTCGCCCTCGCCGACAAGGCCGCCCACGTTTGCCCGGTGGGGGTCATTCTCAAGAAGCGCCGGGGCTTCGCCGTGCCTATCGGCGAGCGCACTTTCGACAAGGCGCCCATCGGCGAAGTGCTGGTGAAGGAGGAAGGCTGATGAATACTCCCGCGAAGAAAAAGCTGCGCGTCGCCACTACTTCGTTGGCCGGGTGCTTCGGCTGCCACATGTCCTTCCTCGATATCGACGAGCGGCTGTTTACCTTGATCGAGCACATCGAATTCGACCGCTCGCCGCTGACCGATATCAAGAGCGTCGGGGATGGCGTCGATATCGGCCTCATCGAAGGCGGCCTCTGCAATGCAGAAAACGTTCATGTGTTGCGCGAATTCCGCAAACAGTGCAAGGTGCTCATCGCCCTCGGCGCCTGCGCCATCAACGGCGGCCTGCCCGCCCAGCGCAATCACCTGCCGCTGACCGTGATTCTGGAAGAGGTCTATCACAGCAGCCCCGGGCTCGCGAACGGGCTCATCCCCAACGATCCCGAGTTGCCCCTGCCGCTCAACAAGGTGCACCCCATCCACGAGGTGGTGAAGGTCGACTACTTCATCCCCGGCTGCCCGCCTTCGGGCGACGCCATCTGGAAGGTGCTGACCGACCTCTTGGCCGGCAAGGAACCCGAACTGGGCCACGGCTTGATGCACTATGACTGAAGCCATGCCGCCTTCGCCCCAGGGCCTTCTCGACGTCGCCTCGCCGTGCAATGCCCACTGTCTTCGTCTCGTCATCGCGCCCTGGGACCCAGGCGCCATGGTTAGGGAGAGCTAGAACATGAGCTACCAACTCGAAACCGCCCAGAACCCCGAAAAGCTTCGCCGCGTGGCCATCGATCCCGTGTCCCGCGTCGAAGGCCACGGCAAGGTGACCCTGCTGCTGGACGACCAGAACAAGGTGCACCAGGTGCGCCTCCACATCGTCGAATTCCGGGGCTTCGAAAAGTTCATCCAGGGTCGCCCCTACTGGGAAGTGCCGGTGATGGTGCAGCGCCTGTGCGGCATCTGCCCGGTGTCCCACCACATTGCCGCCTCCAAGGCCATGGACGTGATCGTCGGCGCGCGCAAGCTCACGCCCACCGCCGAGAAGATTCGCCGTCTCATGCACTACGGCCAGATGATGCAGTCCCACGCCCTGCACTTCTTCCACCTGTGCTCCCCGGATTTGCTCTTCGGCTTCGATTCCGACCTCACCCGCCGCAACATCGTCGGCGTCGCCCAGGAGCACCCGGAGATCGCCCGTCAGGGCGTACTGCTCAGGAAGTTCGGCCAGGAGGTGATCCGCGTCACCGCCGGAAAACGCATTCACGGTACGGGTTCGGTACCGGGCGGGGTCAATAAGTCCCTTACCGTCGCCGAGCGGGACGGCCTGCTCAAAGACATCTACCCCATCATCGGCTGGGCGCGGGATGCGGTGCATCTCATCCAGAAGGTCCATATGCAGGATCCGGGGCTCTACAACAGCTTCGGCATCTTCCGCTCCAACTTCATGTCCCTGGTCGGCCATGACGGCAACCTGGACTTCTACCACGGCACCCTGCGCACCCGGGACGACAACGGCGCCCTCATCTTCGACGGCGTCGATTACCAGGACTACGGCAAGTACATCGAAGAAGAAGTGAAGCCCTGGAGCTACATGAAATTTCCCTACCTGCGCGCCATCGGCAAGGAGCACGGCTGGTACAAGGTGGGGCCGCTTTCCCGGGTGCAGAACTGCGACCAGATTCCCACCCCCTTTGCCGAGCACGAGCGCAAGGAATTCGTCGATTACGCCGGGGGCACCCCCATGCACGCGCCCCTGGCCTACCACTGGACGCGCATGATCGAAATGCTGCACGCGGTCGAAGTCATCAAGGAACTGCTCCACGACGACGACATCCTGGGCGACGATCTGATGACCCAGGGCGAGCGCCAGCTTGAAGGGGTGGGGGTCATCGAGGCTCCACGCGGTACGCTCTTCCACCACTACCGGGTGGACGAGAATGACGTGGTCACCATGGCCAACCTCATCGTCTCCACCACCAACAACAACCAGGCCATGAACGAAGCCGTGCGTCACGTGGCCCGCCGCTACCTGCACGGGCGCGAAGTGACCGAAGGCTTGCTCAACCACATCGAGGTCGCCATCCGCGCCTTCGACCCCTGCCTCTCCTGCGCCACCCACGCCCTGGGCAAAATGCCGCTTGAGGTGGAACTGGTCGATGCGGAGGGCAAGCAGCTGCACGCCCTGACTCGCGGATGACGGCCCCCGTCGTCGTCATCGCCGTCGGCAACCCCAGCCGCGGCGACGACGCCCTCGGCCCCTTGCTGCTGGAGCGCCTCGAAACCTGGCTCCAAGCTAGCGGCCAGGCTGGTGAGATCGAATTGATCGAGGACTTCCAACTCAACATCGAGCACGCCCTCGACCTGGAAGGACGCCGCCTCGCCCTCTTCATCGACGCCGGCACTGGCACCCCGGCTCCCTATACCTTCACCCGCCTGCAAGCCGCACCAGACATCGGCTCCAGCACTCACGCCCTGGAACCCGGCGCCGTCTTGCGCGTCTTCGCCCGGACCTGCCAGGGGCCGGCGCCGGAATGCTTTGTCCTCTGCGTGCGGGGGGAACGCTTCGAGTTGGGAGAGGGGCTGCGCGAAGCGGCTGCGGGGTATGCGGACGAGGCTTGGCGCTTGCTTCAGACGCTGATGTCAAAGCCCGAGTCTGCGACATGGATCGAGGCTTGCGAATTGCTCGGCGGCTGAGGGCTGTCGTGGTGTTATTGCGTCCGTAGCATCGTCAGCGTCTTCATCCGGCGCGGCCTGCTGGACAAGGCCGATGGATACGCCCCGCATCCCTGCGGGCGCGGCGGGGGTTTTCCGACGCGACGCGGGCCAATCAGGACGATGGCGCGATGCACGCCCAATTCGCTCACCAGCCTCCGGAAGGACCGAAAGTAGGCACGGCGCAGGCAATTACGACGGTCCGGATCGATGCCGTAACCGGCAATCCACCATGGATTTCCCGGCGACAGGCGCTCTTGCTCCTGCGCTGTCGCGGATCAGCCGGTCCCGAGTTGCTGCTTCACATAGGCCGCCCCGGCGCCATTGGGCGCCAGTTCCAGGTAGGTCTGGTAGGCTTTCCTGGCCTTGTCCGCTTCGCCGGCCTTGCTTTGTGCGTCTCCCAGGTTGAGGTAGGCGACGGCCCGCGACGGGTCCATCTTGAGCGTGTTTTCGAACCAACGGGCGGCTTCCTTGTATTTTTCCTGTTTGTAATACACGAAGCCGAGGTTGTTGGCGGCCAGGGCGAAGTCCGGGCGTAGCTTGAGGGCCTCGGTAAATTGGGCTTCGGCCTCGGCGTACTGCTTCTCGCGATAGAGCTGCAGCCCACGGTCGTTGGCGCGCTGCGCCAATTGCCGGGCGCTGGAAGGCACAGCCGTGGGGGGCGTGAGCTTCTGGTCGCCACCCTGCAGGTCCTTCACGAGCACGGGAGCGGGCGGCGGCGCTGCCGCGGTCCCGACGGTCGCAGGCATTGCCTGGCGGGTGGCGTCCAGCTTGCCGTTGAGCGCAATGGCCTCGCTGGGCAATTGTTTGGATTCGGCGCTGAGGAATTCGGTATCGGTCGGCAATTCAAAGACGAAATCCCCGCCTTCGGAACCGGGCAGGCTGCCGAAGGCCGGCGTCTGGCGGGAAGCCGCGGCGACCGCCGGGGCGACGTAGGCGGCCAGTTCTGTGGCGGTGATGAGACCGTCGCCGTTGAGGTCGCCCTTGCCGCCCAGGCCTTGCAGGAGCGCCCAGGTAAAGACCGAGTGGCCGTTGGGGCCACCGTCGGCGACCAATTGGTCGCCGCCCCCGGCAGTGAGCATCTGGCGGCCGAGGCGCTTGGCGTTGTCGCGCAAGAAGTTGGCGTTGCCGGCCCCGCGGGTGAGGCCGAGGCCGCTGTAGCAGGCGTCCATGATGAAGAGTGCGTGCTTGGCGGTGATGGCTTCGGCAATGTTCTGCAACTCGGTCATGGGAATGGCGTCGGTGGCGAGCTGGGCAGGGTCGGATTCGACGGGCACGATATAGCCAAGGTCGCGGCCCGAGCTGAGCTGGCGGGTGGCGCCATGGCCGGCGAAGAAGACAAAGAGGCGATCGTTCTTCTTCACGCCGGCGTGGGCCAGCTTGTCGTGGAAGGCGGCGAGGATGCCGGCCCGCGTGGCGGCACCGTTTTCCAGGCTCACCACGTGGTCGGCGGCGAAGCCGAAGCGACCGACGAGCATCTCCCTCACCGCCTGGGCATCGCGCACGGCGTATTGGAGCTTGGGCCAGCGGGCGTAATCATCGATGCCGATGACGATGGCCCAGGATTCCGCATAGCCGGCGACGCTGGCGGCGGTGGCCGCGGCGGCCGGCGCCGCCCCTTTGGCCACGGAAAACCCTTCGCCGTCCCAGCCGGCGAATTGGTAGCCCTCGGCCACCAGACGATCGAGGATGGCAGGTAGCGCCTTGACGGTGCGCTCATGGATGTCGTGGAAGAGGATGATGCCGTGGCCTTCCCTGGCCACTTCCTTGAGCACGCGGTCGGCGATGGAGGCCGGCACCGGGTCGGCCCAATCGAGGGAATCGATGTTCCACATGATGGAGCGCAGATGCGCGCTCTCGAGGAGCTTCAGGCCCTCTGCGTTGCGAGCACCGTAGGGAAAGCGGAAGAGGATGGAACGGCGGGCGTCCACGGCCTTGAGCAACTCGTCCGTGCTGAGCACCTCGGCCTTCAGGGCGTCGCCGCTTTTCTTGGAAAGCTGGGCGTGGGTCAGGCTGTGATTGGCCAGGGTGTAGCCGGCCGCCAGCAGCCTGCGGCTCACCTCGGCCCGAGGCACGAGTTTGGGCTTGCCGTCCGCACCGACGGCGCCAAGGTTGCTGCCCACCTGAAAGAAGATGGCCGGCGCGCCATACTGTTTCAGGATGGCGGCAATCTCGCCGGTATACGTGGCGTGAGGGCCGTCGTCGAAGGTGAGCACCAGGGTCTTGGGTGGGAGCGAGGCGCCGAAGACCTCCCCTTCCCGCTCATCCTTCGCCGGCCTGGCCTTGCCGCGCATTCCCGGCTCGGTGGCCTCGGGGGCTGCCGCATAGGGCAGGACCACGCCATGATCCTTGAGAATCTGGTCGCGGTTGTAGCGGATCTTCAGCTTGGCGACGTAGTCCTCCCAGCGCTCCCGCTTCAACTCGATGGCGCGGTTCTCGAAGCGCCCGAAAACCTGGCGGATTTCCTTTTCGTAATTGCGCTCGATCTCGGCGAGCGCATCGAGGTCTTCGCCGATGCGCCGGTGCAGCTTGATGGCGGGCAAGGAGCCATCCCGAGCCAAGGTCTCCTGCAAGCTGCGCAATAGCTCGCGGAAGGCAAGGCGGTCGGCGTCGTAAAGATCGGGATCGCTTTCCACGTAATCGAGCAACCGGGAAACAATCGCGAAACGCCCTTGGCCACTGGCACCTAGCGTATCGAAGGCGGCCTCCAAAGCGGCAATGCGCTCGCGGTTTTCGTGGAACAGGGCCTGGCCCACCTGGTTGGCAATGTCGCGCTCCGAGGCGGAGAGCGCCTTTTCGTCGGCAAAGAGGACAATGATCTGGCGGTAGGCGGCCAGGACATCCTTGGCCCCCCTCTGCAGGGCAGTATCGGCCAAAGGATCCGCTGACACCCCGGCAGTCGCTGGCACATGCGCACCCTTCCCCAGCCAGGCGCCGATGCCAAGACCCAGGCCAAGCATAGCCACGACGCCTACAGCGATAACCGTCCGATTCATTTCCGTCCGTGCCGACCCCATTCTCTCAGCGCCGGATTCTGAGGTCATGGCTGGGGAAACGCAATTTTTTGGCATAGCGAGCCGACGCCACGCCGTTACGGATGCCGGAATAGGGCGGTCGAGGCCGGATCGCGGGATGCCGAGGATTTCTCTAAGCGCAGGGTAGCGGGGAAGGCGCCGCCCATGGAGAAGTACTTCAAGACGTTAAGCAGACGCATGATTGTCCTGATCGGCTAATGCGGTCGGCACTGTCGAGGGGAAAAGGGAAGAGTCACCGGCCTTTCGTCGGCGCCTGAGCAGCGGCCCGCCCTTCAGCGATCAGCGATCGGTGCCCTGCGCTTTTTTCAATCAACGGTGCGAGTGGCACAGGGATCGATTGCACCAGGTTCCCGATTGACGGGGGTTTGCCTGAGCGAAGACACTCTCTCCGTGGCGCTTGCACGCCTAACTTTGCGGGGGACTCCGCCTCCCGGTCGCGGTCCCCGCACCCCGATCTTGTCCAATTGAAGAACAGGAAACCAAACATGCACGAACTGAAATTGCTGGGTATTTGCGGCAGCCTGCGCCGCCAGTCCACCAACGCGGGTCTATTGCGGGCGGCGATGGCGGAGTTGCCGGAGGGCGTCACGCTGGAAATCGCCGACCTCTCGGCGGTGCCCTTCTACAACGTCGATCTGTCCGAGCGGCCGGTCGCGGTGCAGCGGCTGATGGACCAGGCCCGCGCCGCCGACGCGCTGGTCTTCGCCTGCCCGGAATACAACTACTCGATCGCGCCGTCGCTCAAGAACGCGCTCGACTGGCTGTCGCGCGAGCCGGACAACGCGCTGCTCGCGGGCAAGGCTGCGGCGATCATGGGGGCCGGCGGGGGCATGGGGACGTCGCGGGCGCAGTACCACCTGCGCCAGGTTTGCGTGTACCTCGACCTGCATGTGGTCAATAAGCCGGAAGTCTTCGCCAGCGCCTTTGCCGGCGGCTTCGATGCCGACGGTAACCTGATCGACCCCAAGCTGATCGGCCAGGTAGCCGCCCAGATGCGGGCACTGGCCGATCTGAGCCGAAAGTTGCGGGGCTGAGAGAGAAAGCCGACGGAGAACGGGTCCGGCTTCCCGCCGATCAAGGGCCCGCCGGGCCGGATCGCCCCCCATCTCCGGCGGACAGCCAGTGCAGCAGGATGCGGTACATCGCGTCGGGATCGACCGGTTTGCCGATGTGGTCGTTCATGCCGGCGTCCAGGCACTCCTGACGATCTTCGCTGAAGGCGTTGGCGGTCATGGCGAGAATGGGAACGCCCTGGTACCCGGGCAGGGCGCGAATTTCGCGGGCTGCGTCGTTGCCGCTCATGAGCGGCATTTGCACATCGAGAATGATCAGGGCGTAGGGTTTTGCGCGAGCCCGCTCAACGGCCTGCAGGCCATTTTCGGCCACGTCGACGTGGAGCCCCACGCCGGTGAGCAGCTCGGCCGCCACTTCCTGATTGAGGGGTTCGTCTTCGGCCAGAAGGATGGGTGTTCCGGCGTAGCGGGCGCTGAGTTCGGCCGCCGCGTCGTCGTCCGGGAGAGCATGCTCGACTGATGGGGCGCAGACTCCCAAGCGTGCCGTGAGCCAGAATGTGCTGCCCTGGCCCGGCGTGCTGCGCACGCCGATCTGCCCGCCCATCAACTGGACCAGGCGCTTGCAGATGGCGAGTCCGAGGCCGGTACCGCCGTACTTGCGGGTCGTCGTGCTGTCGGCCTGCTCGAAAGCGTTGAACAGCCGCGGCAGGATGTCCTCGGGAATGCCGATGCCGGTGTCGCTGACCTCCATCCGGTAAAGCGCTTCAGCGGCGTTGCGTTCTAGACACTCGATGCGCAGAGTGATCGATCCGCCGGATTCGGTAAATTTGATGGCGTTGCCAAGCAGGTTGAGCAGGATTTGCCGCAGCCTTGCCGCGTCCCCGATCAAGGTTTCCGCAGCGCAGTCCGCGGCAGGCGCGAAGCATAGCTCGATGCTTTTTTCGTCGGCTTTTTCGCGAACCAGAATGTCGAGTTCGTCGACAAGGCCGCGCATGGTGAAGGGGCTTCGGTCGAGCACCATCTTCTCGGCCTCGATCTTGGAAAGATCGAGGATGTCGTTGATGACCGTCAGTAGGTGTTTTGACGCCCGGATGACCTTGTCTAGCCGGGATTGAATCTCCGGGTCCGTGCTGCGCCGCAGGGCGCTCGCCGTCATACCCATGATGGCGTTCATCGGCGTGCGCAGTTCATGGCTCATGTTGGCGAGGAAGGTGCTCTTGGCGCGGCTGCCGGATTCGGCCACCTCCTTGGCCAGGACCAGTTCCGAGGTCCGCTCGGCGACCAGGGCCTCGAGGTGCTGCCGGTGATTGGCCAGGAGGTTTTCCTGGCGTTTGCGCTCCGAAATGTCGCGGATGATGGCCCACATGCCCACGGGCTGTTCATGTTCGTCGCGCAGCAGGTAGGTCCGTATTTCGATCGGGATGAGATGACCATCCTTGTGCACGTATTCCTTCTCGTAGACGTTCGAAGCCCCTGAAACCATGACTTCGTCCCGCAGGATGCCTTCTTCGGATTCGTGCCAGCGTGGCGACGTGATCTGGCGAAAATTGAGGCCCAAGAGTTCGGACTCGTCGTAGCCGAGCAGATCGAGAAAGGCGTGGTTGCACTCGACGATGCGGCCGGCGAGATCGCAGCGGGCGAAGGCATCGCGCAGGCTTTCGTGCAGATTGCGATAACGCTGTTCGCTTTGCTGGAGCAGCAATTCGCTCCGTTTGCGCTCCGTGATGTCGTGCCCGATACCGAGCACGCCGATCAGCCTGCCCTGGGGATCGTGAACCGGGGCCTTGGTCGTCTCCACCAGTTCCCGGTGGCCGTCGCTGGCGAAGGTGATCCATTCCTCATTGACCGCCGGTCCCCCTTTGGCCATGGCCCGGCGGTCGTTCTCGCGGAAGAAATCAGCCAGTTCCCGGTCGACGAAATCGTAGTCGGTCCGTCCGAGAATGTCCGCCGCGCAGGCCCCGAAGAACTGCTCGAAGCGCGAATTGCAGGCCAGGTAGATGCCGTCGGCGTCCTTCATCCAGAGGAGGTCGGGCAGGTTTTCGATCAGCGTCATAAGTCGGGCATTCACCTCGGCCAGGCGAATCGCATACGCGTCGGCGATCTGGTGTTCCCTCGCCAGGTCATCCGTCTTCTGGCGCAACATCGCTTCGCGCTTGCGGGCCGTATCGAGGAGTCCATTGAAGCCGGCGACCAGTTCGCCAATTTCGTCGGCGCAGACGATGGGGAGTTCTTTCGGCAGGGATTGGTGCTCGGAGGGCGCCTCGAGTTGACGGGCTGCCGCCAGGATGGGCTTGAGCCTTTTGCGCAGCAGCAGCGCCGTGACCCACCAGGTCAGCGCGCAGGCGATCAACGACTGAAGCAGGGTGGCCAGCGAGATCTGGCGCCTGTGGTCATGAATGGGGGCAAAGGCTTCCTCCGTGGGGAGAACGCTGACGACGAACCAACCGGTGGTGGCCACCCGTTGTGCCGCCGAGAGTTCCTCCACCCCACGGGAATTGACTGCGACGCCGTAGCCCTGATAGCCGCTCATGTAGCGGTCATGCATGGCGTTGATGCCGGGGGGTGGAATCGGCTTGGCGACGCGCGTGGTGTCGGTGGCGGTGACGAAGACGCGGTCTTGGGGTGATATGACCAGGAAGCCGATCTGGGAGTCGCTGCGCCTGGCGATCATGCGGTCGAGAAAGCTGGCTCGCCCGAGACGGGTGCTGCCCGTGATGGCGGCGACGATGCCGCCTGAGCCATCGCGAATCGGCGCCGCCATTCCCAGAGTGGGGGCGTCGCTCCCCTTGCCGATGGCGGGGCGGCCGACGGAGCTGCGGCCCTCGCGCAGCGCTGCAACGAGGGTGGCCTCCTCCGGGTCAAGCGGCGCCATGCGCTCTGGGGTAGGGGGCAGCGAAGCCAGCGGCAGGCCATCTGGTCCGACGATGCGGACGCCGTCGTTGAACAGTTCCCGCAAGATCGGCCGGCTTTCCAGCAGAGTCTGCAGCTCTTGCCGATTCGACAGCCGCTCGGCGGGGATGCCGCTGGCAATGGTCTCCAGGGTGCTCAGGCGATGCTTGAGCCCCTGGTCGATTTCGTTGGCAACGATGGCAGCCGACTGAACCTGCTGATTGCCCAGGACGCGCTCGAGGTCGTCGCGCAAGCTGCGATAGCTGAGAATGGAGTGTGACCACAAGGTTGCCAGCAGGATGGCGAGGGTCAGGCTTGTCAGCCTGACCTTGAGGGACTGCCAGTTCAGCGCGGTGAAGCGCATGAGAAAACCTCGCGGGAATCGATCGCGCACACTCTAGGCGTGACCCGTCGGGCAGGCAAGAAAAAGGCGGAACTCGCGTCGCAAGGGCATTGGGGTGTCAATGGTCAGGCACCGGGCGCTGGGTGCTGGGACGGGGGGTTGCGACAGTGCCCACGCGGGAGTGGCGCACGGCGTCTGCACCCTGCCCTGTTGAAGTCCATGCACCATTGATGGGAACATGAGGCATGCGCCGCATTTCCCGGATTTCGCGATGAGACTCGGACCTTTCCCTAGTGCCCTGGGACTAGGCCTGCTTTTGGCTTGCCTCTTCGGAGCGAGTCCCCTTGCGCGCGGGGCCTGTTCCTCGTACCAGGGCAAGGTGGTGTTCAACGAAGTGCACCTGCCCAACAGCGCGGGCTACCTTGAACTGCGCGTCCTCGATCCCACGGTGGTCAGCGCCAGCGGCAATTTCGCCAACTGGAAAATTGATCTCTACGCCGGCGACAATGCCACCAAGCAGAACACCAACGTCGATTCCGGTTTCGCCAGCAGCAGCATCAACAGTTGCGGCACGGCCTCCCCCTGGATTCGCTTTTCCGATGCCGCCCTCAGTTTTCTGCGTACCCGCAGCCCGCCCTTCAATGCGGTGCTCTACGATTCTTCCAGCAACCAGATCATCGACATCCTCCGCCTAGGCAATAACGTCACCTCCTTCTACGGCGCCGGTAGCACCTACGGCAGTTGCCCCGCCATCGAGAGCCTGCTGCCTGCCACGGGATCGAGCAACACCTATTACGATGCCCAGCGGGGCAGCGGCAGTTCGGTCAAGGACTGGTACCGCAATCCGGACGGCACCGGCAACTGGGGGGGTACCAGCACCAGCAACACGGCCAATTCCCTGTGCGCGGACAACGTCAACGGGGGCACCTTCTCCCTGGCCAAGACCACCAGCACGACGACGGCTGCGGTGGGGCAGAACTTCACTTACACCCTGCATGCGGTCAACGGCCAGACGGCGGTGAGCAGCCCCGCCAGCGTCACCATCACCGACAACGTGGCGGCGGCCGGATTAAGCTATGTCTCCTGCACCACCAGCCGGGGAACCTGCTCCTATTCAGGCGGCGTGGTGACCTGGACGGTCGGCAGCATGGCCGCCAACACGAGTTACACGGCGACCCTCACGGTGAGCGGCAGCAGTGCGGGAACAGTGACCAATACCCTCTCCTCCAACGTCGGCAGCCCGGTTCTCACAGCCTCGGCGCCGGCGGTATCGATCCTCGCGCCCCTGGCCGACTGGCGTATGGACGAAACGTCCTGGAGCGGCGCTTCCGGGGAGGTGCTGGACAGCAGCGGCAATGGCCACCACGGCACGGCCAAGATCGCCAACGGTTCTTCGGCCCGGCCTACGGCCGTCTCCGGGACGCCTGCCTACAGCAGTGGCGGCCAGAGCACCTGCAATTACGGCGAATTCGACAAGACCACGGCGACGGTGCGCAGCTATACCTATGTGGAATTGCCCACCATCCCGACCCTGCCCACCAGCTTCACCTTCATGGCCTGGATCCGTTCCACCGCGGCCAGCTCCCACCACCAGCGCATCCTGGTGCGGGACGATGCGCAGAACGGCTGGGGTTTCAGTCTGGCCGACGGCACCGGGCAGGCCAAGCTGCGCTTCTTCAACCGCAACATCAGCAATAGCGGTCCCGTGACGGGGCAGGGCAGCAATCCCGCATGTGGCGTCTTCTGCCTGGATACCAATCCGGTCATCACCAGCAACGCATGGCACTTCGTCGCCGTGACCATCGACACGGTCGCCAAGCAGGTCACGCTCTACGTCTTCGACGCCTCGGGCAATCCCCTGGCGACCACCAGCGGCGCGTTCTCCGGGACCTGGACCGACGGCACCGGCCTCGCGGCCATCGGCGGCGAGAGTGCGGCATCGTCCGAAGGGCGACAACCGGCGTGGCACTTCTACGGCAATATCGACGAACTGGAAATCTTTTCCGGCGTCCTCAGCCAGGCGACCATCCAGGCCCTGATGACCCGCACCCGCCTGTGCTCGACCATCGACCATGTCGAGCTGGTCCATAACGGCACCGGACTCACCTGTACCGCCAAGGCCATCACCGTACTGGGCTGCACGTCCAGCGCATCCTGCAACGGTGTTCCCGCCTCCCAGACCAGCGGTTCGGTGAGCTTCACCCCCACCGCCATCGCCGGCGCCCAGTGGTGCAGCGACGCCCTCTGCGCCTCGCCCATCACCGGTTCGGTGAGCGTCGCCAACGGCGGAACGGTGTACCTGAAGGAACACAACGTACGCACCGACACCCTGGCTGGAACCGCCAGCGGCGCCACCAACACCACGGTGCAGTGCACCCACACCGGCACCGGCGCCACCGATTCGGGCAGCGCCTGCAATATCAGCTTCGCGGCGGCCGGCTTTCTGGTGAATGCGCCCAACCACTATTCCTGTGCGCCCCAGACCGTCACCCTGCAAGCGGTCCAGGCCGACGCCACAGGCAACGCCTGCGTGCCGGCCTTCGCGGGGGTCAATCGCAGCGTTTCCCTCTACGCCGCCTACGTCAATCCGGCTAGCGGAAGCCTGGCGCCCAGCCTGAATTACGTGACCAGTGCGGGAGGGGCCACGGCCAGCGTGGCGGCCCTGTCCACTAGTTCTGCCAGTCCCACGGCACTGACCAGTCTGTACTTCGACGCCAACGGCACCGCCACCCTCAATAATTTCATCTACCAGGACGTGGGCCAACTTGCCCTTTATCCGACCTATACCGGGAGCAATGCCACGGGGGACAGCGGGCTCTCCCTGGCGGCGGTGTCGGGCAATACCTTCATCGCGGCGCCCAAGAGCTTCCGCCTGAATGGCATTCCAGCCGCGCCCCTGACGGCGGGAACGCCCTTCAACGTCACCGTCACCGCCCTCAACCAGTGTGCTACGCCGGCCGCCACCCCCAACTTCGGCCAGGAAGCGCCCACCGCGGCGACGGTCACCCTGGTGTCCAGCAATCCGCTTCCCGGCCTGGGTAACGCCACGGCGATCAACCAGTCCCTGGGTGGCTTCAGCGCGGGCCAGGCCAGCGCCAGCCTGACCTGGAGCGAAGTGGGCACCATCGACCTCAGCGCCTCGACCACCAATTACCTGGGTTCCGGCCTGGATGCGAGCGGCAGCCAGTCCGCCGTCGGCCGCTTCAAACCGGCCTATTTCGATACGACTGTGACCCAGGCGTGCAGCACCTTCACCTATTCCGGCCAGCCCTTTGCCGCGACGGTCACCGCCCGGGCCGCCGGGGGCGGAGTGACCGCCAACTACGCCGGTGCCACCTGGGCCAAAGGGGTCACCCTGAGCGACGCCGCCGGCGGCAGCCTGGGCGTCTTCACCAACAACACCATCGCCGCCACCGGGTTCGCCAGCGGCGTGGGCACCGCGTCGACCATCGCCTACACCTTCGCCAGTCGCTCCACGCCTCCGACCTCGATCCAGGTCCGGGCCACCGACACCGACGGCGTCACCTCGGCCACCCATGGGGAACAGGCGGCTGCCCTGCGCAGCGGAGCCTTCCGGCTGGGCAACGCCTACGGCAACGAATTCCTCAAACTGCCCATTCCGGCCTACGCCCAGTACTGGAGCGCCGCTGGCTGGGTCAGGAATACGGCCGATACCTGCACCCAGCTCACCGTTCCCAGCAGCGCCAACGGCGGCCTCGTCTTCGCCGCGCAGACGACCCGCAACCAACTCGCCGCCGGGGAAACCGTAGCCACCATGGGGGGCACTCCCGCCGGGCGCCTGGTGAATGGCGATGCCCTGCTTTCCCTTTCGGCCCCGGGGGCGGGGAATTTCGGGTACGTGGATATCATTGCATCCAAACTCAATGCGCCGGCGTGGCTGCTCCAGCCCGGCGACGTGCGTGCCTGCTTCGGCGCCTGCGGTCCGCGGGCGCCCATCATTTACAGCCGCGAACGCTACTGAGAGCCTGTGAAAATTCCCATCGCCCCCGCCCGTCACGCCCTGCTGCACCCGCTCGGTAGTGTCCATGCTCGCCATGGCCCACGCTACGGCTGCGCTTTGCGCCGCGATCGTGCACACCCGTGTACGCCGCTCGGGGGCGCCCGAAAAATGCATAGGCTCTGACGGGAGTGGCGCCGCCTGGACCCCTGTGTCCACCGTTCACGCCCGTTCGCTGCTCCGGCCGCCCCGACATGCGCTGGTGGAGAGGGGCTGCCGGCGCGAGCGGGACTTCGTGCTAAGTTGCCTTGCTTTGGAGACACACCCATGAAACGCCTGTCGATCTTCGCCACCATCCTGCTCCTGGCGCTCGCCGTCTTGCCGCTTTCCGGGCAGGCCCTGGACCTCACGACCTGCACCGACCCTGCCGGAAAAAGTATCGAGGGATTGGCCGATTCGAGTCTGCCCATCCTGGTCCGGGCGGGGCGCCAAGAAGGCCGGCGCGTGTTGCGTTACAACCCGGAACTGCTGCCCCAGCTCGGCCCGGCGGCCAAGGCCTTCTTTTATGCCCAGGCCTGCGCGAGACTCCTGGCCGGGAACCGCCCGGACGCCGTGCGCCGTGCCGACTGTTCCGCGCTCCAGATGCTGCGGGAAGAAGGAATCCTGGGCCAAGACGAGCTTGCCCTGGCCCGCCTGCAAGCCGACCTGAGCCTGCCTGAGGAAACCTGGGAGCAACTCCCGGGGCCGCGGCGCCGCTTCGATTTCGCCACCTGTTCCCGCTCCGGCGGTTTGCTTCTGCCCGAGGCCAGGCCGGCGACTTCCCGGCAGCGGGATTGGGACGCCTGCGTGCGCCAGTGCGGCGACAGTCTCTACCGCTGCCCCGGTAAGGGTTCCGGAACCGGGTGCCAGGAAGCCTACGATCGCTGTCACGCAGCCTGCGGAAGCTGAGCACAAGGGTCCTAGCTGTGCCCTCGCTGTATGGCCGTTAAGGAGGCCGATTCCCTCGTGTGGCACGGAAGCACAAGGAATGGCGTGCCAAGAGTTGGGGCGACCTATGCGCCCAGGTTTATGTGTTGGCCCAGTGGCGAGCGAATTCGCTTATTTCCAGGGCGATGATGGTTAGCCAAACCAAGATTGCGACTCCCGCAGCTGCTGCGGCCATGTCCTTGATCACGCGGATCTTCTCATTGTGCCGCGTCTCCACGAAATCGCAGAGTGCCTCGATGGCGCTGTTGACGATTTCCATGGCGACCAGAAATCCTGTGGCGAGCAGGATGATAAGAAAGTCTACCCAGGCCCGCAGGGCAAAGGCGCCGGCGAGCACGAATATCGACAGGACGAGCTTATAAGCCACCGATCCGTCGTAGATCACGGCATCCCGGATGCCGGCGTAGGCGTTGCGAATCTTGCGCAGGGGGTGGTACCCCGGCTCGCCGATGCCGAGAAACTTGTTTCTCACGGACGCAACTCCGATTTCAAGAGCCAGCCGCGCAGAGCGCTGGTCAGGCAGGCGGCAGCGGCTGTGCCCAGGATGACATCCGTGGCGAAATGGACATTCAAAGCCACCCGCGAAAAGCCAACGGAAACAATGAATGTGCCGGCACACGCCCAGGCAAGTGGGGAAGGTCGGGCCGCCGAGGACCATAGCAGCGCCAGGGCGAAGGCTGTGACCTGCATGGCGTGGGCGCTGGGAAAACTTGCGTCCGGGGGCAGGGAGGACAGATTTTCAAGCAGGGGGCGGGGACGGTCGAAAGCGAACTTCGTCAGATGGGCGAGCAGCGTCGCGGCGCCCAGGGCAGCGGGTACGAAAAGCCGCCGGGGCCAGGGCTGTTTCTCATGTGCGAAGACAGTGATGAGGGCTAGGGGGAGCAGTACGGCCAGGGAGCCCAGCCATGTGAGCCCTGCCAAAGAGGGGGTGAGCTTTGGCGGAAGACCATGGCCGATGGCAGACGCGGTTGCCAAGTCAATGGCGGGGATACGGCAGGTGCCCCAGGGGCAGAGCCAAAGGCCGCCAAGAAGAAGGATGGCGAGCGCCAGGCCGGCCATGACCCAGGGACCGATCCAGACCCATCCCGGGCCAGGTCGGTGCGCCTGGGTGTCGCGCTCTTTCATTAGGCCTTGGGTCGGAGAGAGTCAGGCTGCCAAAGGCCATTCTGGTTCCGGTGAGCGCCGCGGGGCCGGGGTCGGTTTGCGCTTGCCGGCGCGCGCATGGGCGCAGGCGAGGGCGACGATCGGAACGAGGTGGTGCTCCCGGCCCACCGTGTCGACCTTCTCGGCCGGGGCATCGCAAAAAGCCTTGCAGTCTTCCAGAGTGATCATCGTGGTCTCCTCGAGGTAGGCCCCGCGGTGGCGTGGGCACGGCGCAAGAATAGGTGGCTTTGTGTTCCATATAAATGGATTTATATTGATGGTTATATCCCAAAAAATTGGATAGAATCATGGCTCCGGACGACCTCAATTTCCGCCATCTTCTTTATTTCTGGAGCGTGGCCAAGGAAGGCAGCGTCACCCGTGCCGCGGAGCGCCTGGATCTTTCGGTACAGGCTGTGAGCACGCAATTGGGTCTGCTGGAGCGGCAACTGGGCCAGGCACTTTTCGCTCCCCAGGGGCGGTCTCTGATCCTCACGGAAGCCGGGCGGGTCGCGCTGCAATATGCAGAACGTATTTTTCACCTGGGCGACCTGCTGGTTGACGATCTGCGAAGCCTCCGGGACTTGCGGCCGAGGTTCGCCGTGGGGATCGCAGAGACCGTGCCCAAGTTGGTGGCCTTCCGGCTCCTGGCGCCGCTCCTCCGTCCTCCGCTCGCCGTCCGCCTGGAGTGTTGCGAAGGAGAGATCGGGCACCTCCTCGGGGAACTGCAATTGAATCGCCTGGACTTGGTAATTGCCGACCAGTCAGCGCCGCGCCGGGCCAATCAGAAGCTGGAGGATTTCCGGCTCGGTGAAATGGCGGTTGACCTGTTTGGAGTGGAGGCTTTGCATGCCGCTTGGTGTGCGGATTTCCCCAACCGCCTCGAGGGGGCTCCCCTCTTGCTCCCCGCCCGTACACATCCGATGCGGGACGCCCTAGACCATTGGTTCGTCTCCCGGGGGATTCGTCCCGAGGTAGTCGGGGAATTTACCGACAGTGCTCTCCTCAAGACCTTCGGGAGCGGGGGGCTGGGGCTGTTCCCGGCACCTGCCGGGCTGGCGGCCGAAATCCATCGTGCCTACGATGCCTCGAGCCTGGGCACGCTCCAGGGGGTGCGGGAATCCTGGTACGGCGTTGTGGTTCCCCGGCGAATCCAGCACCCTGCGATTCTCGCGCTGCGGGAGGGAGTTCAACCCCTCCCCCCGCTCCACTAGGGCGTTTCGGCCGAACGTTGGCGAATCGCTTCCAGAGCCCCTTCGCCAAGAGTTTCCTCGGCGAGCAGTTGTTGCGCCGATTCCCGCAGCAAGGCCTCCCGCACATGGAGCAGATCCAGGGTGCGCCGGTAGATTTCCTGGACCCGTCGGCGGACCGCGAGGTCAATTTCCCGCGCCGTCGCCTCGCTGTACGCTTTGGGCGGGGAAGCCAAGGGCGTGCCGAGGAAGCGGGGTTTCTCGGCCTCCAGCACCACGGGGCCGATCTCCGCGTCCATGCCATAGCGGGTGACGAGGGCTCGGGCGATATCGGTGACGCGATGCAGATCGTCGGCCGCGCCGGTCGAGATGCGCCCGAATATCAGTTCTTCGGCAGCGCGTCCGCCGAGCAGGATCATCATCCGGTTTTCCAGTTCGGCTTGGGTCATGAGGTAACGTTCCTCGGTCGGTCGCTGGAGCGTGTAACCCAGGGCCGCGACGCCGCGCGGAATAATGGAGACCTTATGCACCGGGTCGCTCCCGGGCAGGGCCATGGCCACCAGGGCATGGCCCATCTCGTGATGAGCGACGGTTTCTCTTTCCCGGGCGGAAAGCACACGGTTTCGTTTCTCCAGGCCGGCGACGATACGCTCGATTGCTACGGTGAAATCGTCGAGGCCGACAGCCTCGGCATTGCGCCGGGTGGCCGCCAGCGCTGCCTCGTTGCAGAGGTTGGCCAGTTCGGCCCCGGTGAAGCCAGGGGTCAGCTCGGCAATCTTGGTCTTGTCGGTATCCGAGGCCAGGCGCAGCTTGCGCATGTGGACCTCCAGAATGGCCACGCGACCCAGACGGTCCGGGCGATCCACGACGACCTGGCGGTCGAAACGGCCGGCGCGGAGCAGGGCAGGGTCGAGGACTTCCGGGCGGTTGGTGGCGCCCAGCAGGACGACGCCGCTCGTCGAGTCGAAGCCGTCCAGTTCGACCAGGAGCTGATTGAGGGTCTGCTCTTTTTCGTCATGGCCGCCGAGGGCACCGGCGGCGCTGCGCGCGCGGCCCAGGGCATCGAGTTCGTCGATGAAGATGATGGCCGGCGCTTTGCTCCGCGCCTGCTCGAACAAGTCTCGCACCCTGGCGGCGCCAACGCCGACGAACATCTCTACGAATTCGGAACCGGAGATGGAGAAGAAGGGCACGCCGGCCTCCCCGGCTACGGCCTTGGCCAGGAGGGTCTTGCCGGTTCCCGGCGGGCCGACGAGCAGTACTCCCTTGGGGGAGCGCCCGCCCAGGCGTCCGGCCCGGGTGGGGTCGCGCAGGAAAGCCACGATTTCCGTCAGTTCATCCTTGGCTTCGTCGACGCCGGCGACATCGGAGAATTTGACCCCCGTGTCGGCTTCCACATAGACCTTGGCTTTGTTCTTGCCCAAGGACATGAAGCCTCCTCCGGCGCCAAGCTTGCCGGCGAAGCGGCGCATGGCGAAGATCCAGATGGCGACGAAGACGACCGCCGGGACGACCCAGCCCAGGAGATCGGCCAGCCAAGTGCTTTCTATCAGTCCAGCAAACTTGACGTCATGGGCAGCCAACTCCTTGGCCAAGTCCCCATCCACACGGGTGGTCACGAAGCGGGTCTTGCCTTCGACGGGCTCCTTGTAGGTTCCCAGGATACGATCGCTGCCGATGGCGACTTCGGCGATCAGGCCTTCTTTCAACTGTGTGCGGAACTCGCTGTAGGGAACGGCAGCGGTTGATTGGGCGCCACGCCAGAGATCGTGGATCAAGACCATGGCCAGGAGGGCCAGCCCGAAGTACCAGAGGGAGAATTGGGTTTTCTTTTCCATGATCTTCGCCTCACGAATTGCGGTTATTGGACGACGCTCTCGCCGGTTCCCGGGATCGCTTGGCCAGGGAGAGCACGACGGAGGTGCCGATGATGGCGGCCACCACACCCAGGGAGAACAGCACCGGGATCTTGTAGAGGTCAATGAGCAGCATCTTGGCGCCGATGAAGACGAGCACCAGGGCCAGGCCGTACTTCAGGAGCGAGAAGCGGTCCGCCATGTCGGCCAGCAGGAAGTACATGGCGCGTAGGCCCAGGATGGCGAAGATGTTGGAGGTGAGCACCACGAAGGGGTCGGTGGTGATGGCGAAGATGGCCGGGATGGAATCCACCGCGAAGATCACATCGGAAAATTCGACCAGCACCAGAACGAGGAACAGCGGCGTGGCGTAGCGCACCCAGCGGCCGCCTTCCTGGCGGCGGACGAAGAAGCGCTCGCCCTCCAGGGTGTCGGTGATCTTCATGTGCCTGCGCAGCCAGAGGACCAGCGGGTTCTTGGCCAGGTCGGGCGTCTGGTCGGCGAACCACCACATCTTGATGCCGGTGACCAGCAGGAAGGCGCCGAACACATAGAGCAGCCAGTGGAACTGGGTAATGAGCCAGACGCCGGCGAAGATCATCACCGTGCGCAGCACGATGGCGCCCAGCACGCCCAGCACCAGCACGCGCTTCTGCAGTTCGGCCGGGATGGCGAAGAAGCTGAAGAGCATCAGCCAGACGAACACGTTATCGACCGCCAGCGATTTCTCGATGAGGTAGCCGGTGATGTATTCCAGGGTTTTCTGGTTGGCGACTTCGCGGCCCAGGCTGCCGTCCAGGTGCCACCAGAGCAGCCCGGCGAAGGCGAGCGACACCGCCACCCAGACGACGGACCAGGTGGCCGCCTCCTTGATGCTGACGCGATGCTCCTTGCCGCCGCCGACCACGAAAAGGTCTACGGCCAGCATGACGAGGACGATGGCGAAGAAGGCTGCCCACATCCCGGGTGTACCGATGGTTTCCATAGGGTGAACTCCGTTTCAGTTGCATTGCACGACGTGGCGGCGCGGGGGCACCGGACACGGACCTTGTCCGGCAATGGCACGGGTGCGACTGAAAATGGAACCTTTGCCATCGCGGCAAAGGTCTTGCTCGTGGGCATCTGCCGATGACCACCCGGAGCGCCGGGGCAGGCGGGCCTGCCCGTGGTGACGACGCTGCGGCTTAAGAGCTACTCCCCCTTGGGACGCGTACAGGCTAATTTATCCTACAAATCTGGTCAACTACTTCATGGGGCTCCTGGAATGTTGATTTGCATCATAGGCATAGGGATTGGGGGTGGGAGAAGATGCGGGCGGTGTCAGGCCGGTGCCGTTTCCTGCCGGCCTTGTCTCCTTGACCATGGAATCATGTCCCGAATCACACGAATCGGACATTTGCTAGCGGCGGCTTCGGCCGTCGCTATTTTCTTTTCCGCTCAGGCGGAAGAGTCCGCCGCCCAATGCTTCGAGCGGGTCCGCGCTGCCGGGGCCGTCGGTACGGTCGCGGCCGAAATCGTGGAAGTCGCCATTCAGCCCGAAGCCTCGGCCGGTCTGACGGTGTCCCCGCGGGATGGGCTGCTCGAAGTCCGCTACCCCATGGTTTTCAACAACGTCGCCGAGGGCTGGAACTGGAACCCCCTCGCCAATCCGGCCGTGGAGGATTACTACGCCTGGAAGTACCTTCCCCTGGCGTCAGTCGTGGAGGAACGCGGCGAGTACGACGGTGAAGACAAGATCGGTGAAGTCGAGCACCGCAGGATCGTTTGGCGCTACGACTACTTTCTGGCCTTCGCCAATCTTTACGACTTCTATCCCCGCTCGACCGATGACGATGCCGGCTTTTTCGCCCTGGTTCCGGCGGCCCGCGTCGGGCACATCGGCCTGCGCGCCGTCGCCCGTCTGATCGAACCCTGGACCCGCGAAAGCAGTACCTTCTGGAAGGCCACTTACCGGAAGCCGGTCGATTTCAGCCTCAAGAAGCGCTACCTGATGGCGGAATTGCTGGAAATCCGCTTCGTGGATCAGGAGAGCGGCGCCGTGCTGGCGGTCTTGCGGCCGCAGTCTCAGAGGCAGTGAGGACACCATAGCAATCCGCCCGAGTGCGAGGCGGATGGAGCGCGGCGACGAGGCCTGTCAGGGCGATAGGCAAGGAGCGAGCACCGCCCATCGAAGCAATCGGGCAGCGCAGCAGATTTATCCACTGCCTCTCAGCGATAAACCAGGACCGGGATGGTGGAGTGGGTGAGCACCTTGTTGGTCTCGCTGCCCAGCAGGAAACCGCTCAGCCCGCGCCGGCCATGGGAAGCCATGAAGATCAGATCACAGCCGGCGGCAGTCGCCGCGTCGATGATCGCCTGGTAAGGGATGTCGCTGGTTGCCGCCACGGCATCGCATTCGACGCCCGCTTCTGCGCAAAGCTGCTGGACTTCCTCCAGGTAGTCGCTGGCTTGCTGATCGGCCATTTCGGCGAATTTCTCCGGGGTGGTCGGGTCGATCAGGGCGCCCTCGCCGAAGTAGGCGATGGGGTATTCGGGTTTGGCGAAAAAAGCGGTGATGCGGGCACCCGCTTCCCGGGCGAAGGACACCGCGCGACGTACGGTCTGACGGGAAAGTTCCGATCCGTCGGTGGGGACGAGAATGTGCTTGAACATGCTTGGCCTCCGCTGTTGTCTTGATTTGTGAGCGAGGCGGCTTGTCAGTCGCCCCGCCAAGGCTCATGCTACGCCAAGCGGGGAGCTTTTCAAGCGCTGCGAAAAGCCGCGGGTCGGGGGGCAGGATTCTTCTGCCGGGCTCGTTTTCCGCATGCAGGCCGTCACTTGTCGAAAGGGAGCGTCATGTCCAGCGATTCCAGTCACACCCACGGGTTCAGCGTCGATTGTGAAAATCCCGCCGAGGCCGCGTTCAAGGCCATGAGCAAGGTTCTTGACCCTTTCGGCGTCACGACCTCGCTCATGAACGCCCAGGCTGCCTGGATGATGCATCCCCAGGAACTGATGCGGGCCGCTCACTCGCTCACCGGCGACCTGGCAGCGCTTCAGACCCATGTCTTCCTGCGTGCTCTGGGGATGCCCTCCGAGGACGTGATCGAACCCAACGCCGACGACGCGCGCTTTGCCGATCCGGTGTGGAAGGATTCCGCCACCTGGGACATCGTCAAGGAATACTACCTGGCCTTTACCCACCGCCTAGAGGACATGCTCTACGACACGCCGGGCCTTTCGGACAAGGAAAGGAGCCGGGCTGCCTTCTGGCTGCGCAAGTGGCTCAACATGATGGCGCCGACCAATTTCTTTTTTTGCAATCCTGTGGCCTTGCAACGCTTCGTCGATACACAGGGGGAGAGCCTTTACCAGGGTACGGTCAATTTCTTCCGCGACCTGGAAGCGCGCAACATCCAGATGGTCGAGCCCGACGCCTTCGATGTGGGCAAGGACCTGGCCACCACGCCGGGCAAGGTAATCTTCCGCAACCGCCTGCTGGAACTGATTCATTACGCGCCCACCACGGAAACCGTGCGGGCGACGCCCATCGTCATCATCACGCCCTGGATCAACAAGTTCTATATTCTCGACCTGACCAGCAAGAAGAGCCTCGTCAAGCACCTGGTGGATCAGGGCTTCTCGGTGTTTATTACCAGTTGGAAGAACCCCGGGGCGGACATGGCCAGCCTGCGTTTCGACGACTACCTCCGCGAGGGGGCCGGCGAGGCGGTGCGTGTGGCCAGTGATTTCTGCAAGGTGCCCAAGGTTCACCTGGCAGGCTACTGCATCGGCGGTACCCTGGTAGCGAGTTACATGGCCTGGGCCAATCGGCACTTTGCGGCTGGGGAGGTGCCCGTGGCCCACTGGACGCTCTTCACGACCCTCACCGATTTCTCCCACCCCGGGGACATCGACGTCTTCATCGACGAAGCCTGCGTCGGCGCCCTGGAGGATTCCATGGCCCGCAAGGGCTATCTGGATGGCGGTGAAATGGCTTCGGCCTTCCGCATGCTGCGTTCCAACCCGCTCATCTGGCACTACTGGGTCCATAGCTACCTCCTGGGGGAGCCGCTGCCCCCTTTCGACGTACTCTTCTGGAACATGGACACCACCCGCATGCCCCAGGCCATGCATTCCTGGTACCTGCGGGAACTTTATCTGGCCAACAATCTGGTCAAGCGCGACCACCTGACCGTGGCCGGAGAGGCCATGGACCTCGATCGCATCGTGCAGCCCCTCTACGCGGTGACGGCGGAAGACGATCACATTGCCCCGTGGAAGCAGTGCTACCGCATCCGCAAGTATGTGAACGTCAAGGCGCCGGTGCGCTTCGTGCTTTCGACTTCCGGGCATATCCTGGGGATAGTCAATCCACCGGCGAATCCGCCCAAGCGCGCCTACCGGGTGGCCGAGCCAGAACGCAACGAGCACTGGGAACAGTGGGTGGAGAAGGCCGAAAAACGTCCCGGAACCTGGTGGGAAGACTGGATTGCCTGGTTGGGCGAAAGGACCGGCGAGCGCGTTCCGGCCTATGGGGCGGCCTGCCGCAAGTACCCCGCTCTTGCCGCTGCGCCAGGCACCTACGTCCTGGAAAAATGAGCGCCGCGCCGGTGAGCAAATTTCCTGCAAGCCGCCCGGTGTTAGAGGATAATGGCGCCCTCGAACGAATTGTGCGAACCGGCGGCAAAAGCCGGCGCCCTGGGGAAGACTGACAGATGAAGTGCGTGGATGATTTCCGCCTGAGGCTCGGCAGGCACGAACTGGTGCCCCTCATGATCGGCGGAATGGGGGTCGACATCTCGACCGTGGATCTCGCCCTGGAGGCCGCGCGCCTTGGGGGTATCGGCCACATATCCGACGCCATGGTGAAAACGGTGGCCGATCGCCGCTACAACACCAAGTTCGTCAAGGAAAAGCTCAAGCTCTACAAGCACAACGTCGCCAATCCGGACAAATCGGCGGTCCAGTTCGACCTGGGACGCCTGGCCGAGGCCACACGCCTGCATGTCGACGCCGCCATGGGTTCCAAGCGGGGCAGCGGCATGGTGTTCATCAACTGCATGGAAAAGCTCACCATGAACGCTCCGAAGGAGACCCTTCGGGTGCGCATGGGAGCGGCCCTGGATGCAGGTATCGACGGCATCACCCTGGCGGCGGGCCTGCATCTTGGATCCTTCGCGCTCATCGAGGATCACCCCAGGTTCCGTGACGCAAAGCTGGGCATCATCGTGTCCTCGCTGCGTGCCCTGCAACTCTTTCTCAAGAAGTCGGCACGCACCGAGCGTCTGCCAGACTACATCGTCGTCGAGGGGCCGCTTGCGGGGGGGCATCTGGGTTTTGGCCTGGACTGGGCGGAATTCGACCTGGCCACCATCGTCGCTGAAATCTACGCCTTCCTGAAGGCCGAGCAACTCGATATTCCCCTCGTTCCGGCCGGGGGAATCTTTACTGGCGGGGACGCGGTCAACTTCCTCGAAAGGGGTGCCGGTGCGGTCCAGGTCGCGACCCGCTTCACCGTCACCCACGAGTGTGGCCTGCCGGATGACGTGAAGCAGGAATATTTCAAGGCCAGCGAAGACCAGATCGTAGTGAACATGATCTCTCCCACCGGCTACCCCATGCGCATGCTGTCCAATAGCCCGGCCATCGGAGACGGTATCCGGCCCAATTGCGAGGCCTACGGCTACCTGCTCGACGCCAAGGGCAACTGCGCCTACATCAATGCCTACAATCGCGAAATCGCTGCCCATCCTGGCGCCCGGCGCATCTCCGTGCCGGACAAGACCTGTCTGTGCACCCAGATGCGCAATTTCGAATTGTGGACCTGCGGCCACATGGCCTATCGGCTCAAGGACACGACCCGGCTCGAGGCGGACGGTAGCTACCGCCTGCTTTCGGCCGAGCACGTTTTCCTGGACTACCTCTATAGCAAGGAAAACTGCATCGCCTTGCCGGGGGATGTCCCCGCGCCATAAATTGGCGAGACCGGGCGACCGGATTTGACGAGGGTCAAGGTGCTGTTAGGGGACGCCTCGGAAAATGGGCCACCCCCCAACCGAGAACCCCGATCATGTCTTCCATCCGCCATTTCATGACCGAAGACCATCGTCGCTGCGACGATCTCTTCGCCGAAGCCGAGCAAGCCATCGCCAAGAACAATCTTGCCGCTGCCCAGGCGGCCTTCGAGCATTTCCGCGGCGCAACCCTGGCTCATTTCGACGGCGAGGAAAAGACCCTCTTCCCCGCCTTCGAAGCGCGCACCGGGATGACCATGGGGCCGACCCAGGTCATGCGCCAGGAACATCTTCAGATGCGCGCACTCCTTGACGACGCTTTGGCAGCGCTGGCCGAGGGGGACGTCGACTCCTACCTGGGCCATGCGGACACGCTCCTCATCATGATTCAGCAGCACAACCTCAAGGAAGAGAACGTGCTGTATCCCATGTGCGACCAGCATCTCGCCGGGCAGGCGGAAGGACTGGTGGAACAGCTCGAAAGCGAACTCACAGAAGCATGAGCCACCCCAAATCCCCCCACGTCGTCGACGCTCGCTTTCTCGAACCGCCCGAGCCTTTTGTCAAGACGATGGAGGCGCTGGATACCCTGCCCGAGGGGGGGCGCCTGCTTCTGCTCCTCTATCGGGAGCCCCATCCACTTTATCGCGTGCTGGAACAGAACGGTTACCGGTATGAAACCGATCAAGTGGCGGACGGAACCTTCGAGATCCTGATCTGGCGGGGCTGAGAGCTATCTCCCCAGGCAATTCCTTGCGATGAAAAGCGCTGCCATGCCCCTCATACACACTTTTGGCCTCGTCGACAGTTGCAGGGCAGGCTCCCCTCGTGCGCAGCGGGCGAGGGGAGACAACAGAGACGCTTCGCGTCCTTCACGCTAAGCACTCCTCGACGCCCGCGTGCAGGCCCTTCTCTCCTTCGACCGGGCTCCGCCCCTGGCGGCCCCACTGCGCTTTCTTGTGACGGCGCCCCTCTTCGTCGCTGCGCTGGGCCTCCTGCTTCTTTTCCAGGGCTCCGATGTCTTCTCCTCGCGTTGGTCTCCCGCCGCCCTGGCAGCGACCCACCTCGTGACCGTGGGTTTCTTCCTGCAAGTCATGCTGGGGGCGCTGATCCAGATTCTGCCGGTGGTGGCGGGGGCCAATGTGCCGCATCCCCTCGCCTTGGCGGTTCCCTTGCACGGGGGCCTGACCCTGGGGGCGATTGCTCTGGTCCTTGCCTTCCTGGCGCCCGATCCCCGCCTGTATCTCCTGGCGGCCGTGCTGTTAGGAGCCAGTGTGGCAGGCTTTCTGGTCGTGGCGGGAGGCGCGCTGTTCCGAGTTCCGTCGACCAGCCCGACCATTGTCGGACTCAAGCTCGCCTTCGGCGGGTTGGCCGGCGTTGGTGGTCTCGGTGTGCTCCTGCTCGGGGCCCTGGCCTTTGGTGCCGATCTACCCCTAGTGGCCTTGACTGATCTCCATGCCGGCTGGGGATTCTCCGCCTGGGTGGGGATCCTGCTCGCTTCCTTGGCCTACGTGGTCGTTCCCATGTTCCAGTTGACTCCGGGATACCCTGCCAGCCTGAGCAGGTTCTTTCCCTGGGCACTCTTTGCCTTGCTGCTCCTGTGGAGCGCCGCTGTCGTACTCGATCTGCCAGTTCTGGCGAGGTTTGCCGAGGGTAGTGCGGCCCTGGCCGGCATTTTCATTGCGGCCTACACCTTGCGCTTGCAGGGCAAACGGCGGCGGGCGCGGACCGACGCGACCTACCGCCTGTGGCAACTGGGACTCATTTCCCTGCTGGCCGCGCTGGCCCTGGGGGTCGCTGATGCCCTGTTTCCCGCACTTGCGACCTTGCAGGGGTGGACCGCGCTGTTTGCTGTTCTGATCGGGGTGGGCGGTTATATGTCCCTCATCGTCGGGATGCTCTACAAAATCGTCCCCTTCCTCGCCTGGCTGCACTTGCGCAATTTCTCCCAGGGCAAGCCGGTACCGTCGGTGAGCAAGCTTCTACCCGAAGGCCATGCCCTGGCTCAGGCAGGGGCCCATGGGGTGGGGGTGCTCCTTCTGGCGCTGGCTGCGCTGCTACCTGACCATGCGGCGCGCCCGGCGGGGCTGGCGCTGCTGGTGGCTGCCCTCTGGCTTGAAGCCAATCTGGTTTCCGTGCTGCGCCATTACAACCGGGTGCGTGGCGAAATGTCGACTTCGTTGAGGCAAGGCCCTTGACGCCAGTCTTCCTTTCTGCGCCGCACCGCGTCATGTTCGCTGCCGGTAGCGTACAGCTTGTCGTCGCGATGGTTTTTTGGCTGCCGGAACTGCTGCTGCGGGCTGGTGTCGCCGTGCACCCCCTTACTCTTGGGGTGCCGCCCGCCTGGGGACACGGGGGAAGCTTGGTGTTCGGCGTTTTTCCCCTTTTCATCTTCGGCTTCCTGATGACGGCGCTGCCGAAATGGATGGCGGCGCCGCCCCTGGAGGCGCGCCAGTATCTGCCGGCTTTCTTCCTCCTGGCGGCGGGCTGGGCGAGTTTCTTGCTCGGCTTGTTTGTTCCTTTCCTGCTTGCCCCGGGCGTCGTCCTAGCCGCCTTGGGTCAGGCGGTGGGGACGGCGACTCTCGCGGCGATCCTGCGACGTTCGGAAAGCGATCGGCGTCACGGAAGTCTGGTCGTCGCCGCCCTCGCCATCGGCGTTGTGGCCGAAGTGCTCTATGCCTGGGCTTTGCTGCGCGGTGATGCCGGGTTTTTCCGTTGGGCAATCGAAGCAGGTCTCTGGGGTTGTGTGGCGCCGGTGTTCGTCACCGTCCTGCATCGCATGCTCCCCTTCTTCACCGGAGCCGTGGTCCCCCGCTATCGCTGCGATGCCTCCTTTGCCCTGTTGGTCGTACTGCTCCTGGCGCTCCTGGGGCATGGACTGGCCCAGGCGCTGAATCTCTTCTCCTGGCGCTGGCTCTGCGATGGGGTGGTGGCCGGCGCGGCCCTCAGGCTGTCCTGGCAATGGCAGTTGCGAGCGGGTCTCAAGGCACCCATGTTGGCCATGCTGCACCTGGGAGCCCTTTGGCTGGGGGTAGGCTTTGGGCTCTACACCCTCCAGTCGCTGCTTTTCCTGGCCGGAATCGCCTGGGGAGGGCTGCTGCCGCTGCACGCCGTCGGGGCAGGGTTTTTCACCTCGGTGCTCATCGGCATGGCCGCCCGCGTTACCCGAGGGCATTCTGGCCGTCCCATCTCCGACGATCGCTGGGCCTGGCCCCTGTTCCGCCTGTTCCAGGGGGTGGTAGTTCTACGGCTTCTGGGCGAATTCTTCCCCGGGGCGAACGTCGCCGCTGGGCTGGGCTGGCTGGTGATCTTCGGGATACTGGCGGCGCTGTATCTACCGATGTACCTTCGCCCAAGGCCTGATGGACAACCGGGATGATCTCCTACCTTGCCATCAAGCACCTGCACGTCACCTGCGTCGTCCTGAGCGGCCTGGGATTCTGCCTGCGCGGGGGATGGATGCTCGTTGGTTCGCCCCGCCTGGGTGCGCGCTGGGTGCGCGTCGTGCCCCACATGATCGACACCACCCTGCTGGTGAGCGCCCTGACCCTCGCGGTGTGGAGTGGCCAGTATCCCCTGGTGGCGCCTTGGCTCACGGCCAAGGTCTGTGGGTTGCTGGTCTACATCGGCTGCGGGACGATGGCCCTGAAGCGCGGTCGTACGCCCCGCATCCGCCTGGGCTTCCTGGTCGCCGCGCTGGCGGCTTTCGCCTACATCGTGGGTGTCGCGCTGACTCGCAGCCCTTACTTGGCCTGGTGATTCATCAGGCGCTTGAGGCCTGGGATGTCAAGGATGCGAATGTGCTTCTGCTGCACGGCGATGAAGCCTTCCTCCTGGAAACGGGAGAAGGCACGGGAGACGGTTTCCAGCTTGAGGCCGAGGTAGCTTCCGATTTCCTCCCGGGTCATGCGCAGGTAAAACTCCGAATGTGAGAAGCCGCGCGAGGTGAAGCGCTGGGAGAGGTTGAGCAGGAAGGCGGCCAGTCGTTCCTCGGCCCGCATGGTACCGAGCAGCATCATGACGCCGTGGTCACGGACGATCTCGCGGCTCATGACCTTGTGGAAATGGTGCTGGAGGTTATGTATCTCGCGCGAAAGCCCTTCCAGACGGGAGAAAGGGATGGAACAGACCTCGCTGTCCTCCAGGGCGATGGCGTTGCAGGTGTGATGTTCCGTGCTGATGCCGTCGAGCCCGAGCAGTTCCCCCGCCATCTGGAAGCCGGTAACCTGATCGCGACCATCCTCGAGCAGGACGTCGGTCTTGAAGAAGCCGCTGCGCACTGCGTAGATGGAATCGAAACCCTGGCCGGCGCGATAAAGATGATCCCCCCGCTTGACCCGACGCCGGGTGGAGACCAGATCGTCGAGCCGCTGCATCTCGTCTACGGTCAGCCCTACCGGGAGGCAAAGTTCCCGCAGGTTGCAGTTGGAGCAGGCAGTCTTCAAAACCGACAACAAAACTTCCTGAACAGCGGTCTGTGGGGGCATTTTCAACCTGTCTTCGCTTGATCCAAGTCAACCGTGTTACTGTGCCATCTGACCATAATCCGCCTACCCATGGGTGACGTGCTTGATGAACATCGCAACAGAGAACTTCGTATTTGACGCCCAGATAATTCGCCGGTTCGACGTCAATGGACCGCGTTATACATCTTATCCGACTGCCGATCGCTTCGTCGAAGCCTTCGGCGCCGAGGCTGCGCGCGCCTGGCTGGGGAAACGCAACATCGGGGCGTTCAGCCGGCCACTGTCATTATACTTCCACATCCCCTTCTGCAATACCATCTGCTATTACTGTGCCTGTAACAAGATCATTACCAAGGATCACGGGCGCAGCGCCAAGTACCTGAAGTATCTGGCCAAGGAACTGGCTCTCCAGAGCGAGTATCTGGACGGCGAGCACGAAGTCATCCAGCTCCACTGGGGCGGCGGGACGCCGACCTTCCTGTCCCATGACGAAATGCGTCAGCTCATGGAGGCGACCCGGCGCCACTTCAAGCTTCTCGACGGCGGCGAGTATTCCATCGAGGTCGATCCGCGCAAGGTGGATGGGGCCACCGTGGCGCTTTTGGGCGAACTGGGCTTCAACCGCATGAGCGTCGGCGTGCAGGATTTCGACGAGCGGGTTCAGCAGGCGGTCAATCGCCTCCAGACCGAGGAAGAGACTGCCGACGTCATCCGGAACGCACGGGCGAACGGCTTCCAGTCCATTTCGATCGATCTCATCTACGGGCTGCCCAAGCAGACCGTCATGGGATTCAACCGTACGTTGGAGCGGGTTCTGGCCATGGATCCGGACCGCCTCTCGATATACAACTACGCGCACCTGCCCACGCTCTTCAAGCCCCAGCGTCGCATCGCCGAGCCCGATTTGCCTTCGCCCGATGCGAAGATGCAGATTCTGTCCCTGGCCATCAAGAAGCTCACCGACGCCGGCTACGTCTTCATCGGCATGGACCACTTCGCCAAACCCGACGACGAACTCGCGGTCGCCCAGCGCCAGGGCCGGCTGCACCGCAATTTCCAAGGCTATTCGACCTACGCCGATTGCGACATGCTGTCCTTTGGTATTTCGTCCATCAGCAAGGTGGGGCCCACCTATGCCCAGAACGTGAAGACCCTGGACGAATATTACGATTGCCTCGACCGGCAGGAGCTGCCGGTATTTCGGGGCATTGAGCTCAATGCAGACGATGTGTTGCGGCGGTCGATCATCCAGGCCCTCATGTGCCATTTCGAATTGTCCATCGAATCCATCGAGTCGGCCCATCTGATCGATTTCCGGGCCTACTTCGCCGATGAACTCGACGATCTGAAGGACATGGAGCGGGCAGGTCTGGTGCGCATCGACAGAGACTGGATCACTGTCCTGCCGCCAGGGCGCATGCTGGTGCGGGTGATCTCCATGGTCTTCGACCGTTATCTGCGGGCCGACCGCCAGCGCACCCGCTACTCGAAGGTAATTTGAGGCTGTCAACGGGGTAGGGGAAGGGGAAACCCGGTACACTTCCCCTTCCTGTTTCCTTCGCTGTCCTGAATGCCTGATACCGCCGTTCTGGCGCTTTTTCTCGTCGGTCTCCTGGGCGGAACCCATTGCTTCGGGATGTGCGGGGGTATCGTCGGAGCGCTTTCCCTGGGCGGGCCCCCACGGTGGTCTCTCCACCTTGCCTACAGCGGTGGACGCATCGCCTCGTACGCCACAGCAGGCGCCGTGGCGGGGGCTCTGGGTGCCGGCGCGGCGCTGGCGGGTCAGTGGCCTGTTCGCCTGCTGCTCTACGTTCTGGCCAACCTGCTGCTCATCGCCCTGGGGCTCTACCTGCTTGGATTCACCCGCTTCCTGGCGCCGCTGGAAGCGGCGGGCGGTAGCCTGTGGCGGCGGATTCAGCCGCTCACCCGGCGTTTCCTTCCAGTCCGCTCGGTCGGCCAGGCCTTTCCTCTCGGTATCCTGTGGGGCTGGCTGCCCTGCGGACTGGTCTATAGCGCCCTGGCCAGCGCGCTCACGGCGGGTTCTGCCGGGCGCGGTGCACTGATGATGTTGGCCTTCGGCCTGGGTACGCTTCCCAATCTCCTACTGGCGGGGCTTTTCGTCGGTCGTCTGGATGGGTTGCTGAAGCGGCCTGCGGTACGCGCCGCTGCCGGTCTGGCGATCGTCGGATTCGGCCTCTGGGGGTTGTTTGCGGCGGTCCGACTGGGCCTTGGCCAAGGGTAGGGGTATTTCGGGAGAGTGCTCATGGCAGGTGAGGAAGGCAGCCGGGTGGTGGAATTCGCAATTGGCGGCATGACCTGTGCCTCCTGCTCCGCCCGTCTGGAAAAGGTGCTCAACAAGCAGCCGGGGATGGAAGCCGCGGTCAATCTTGCCAGCGAGCGGGCCCGGGTGCGGCTGACGGGGGCGGCCGACGAGGCAGCGGTCATCGCTGCGGTGGCCAGGGCCGGATTCAGCGCCCAGCCGGCTGATTCCCGCAGCCGCGAGAGAGAGCGGGAGGAGCGCCAGGTCCGCTACCGCGGTGAATTGCAGCGCTTCTGGATCGCGGCGCTGCTGACGGCGCCTCTCGTCGCCCAGATGGGCCTCATGTTCGGAGTAGGCCATGGCGCCGAATTGCCCCGCTGGCTCCAGCTTCTCCTTGCGACCCCCGTCCAGTTCTGGATCGGCTGGCGCTTCTACGACGGCGCCTACAAGGCTCTGCGCGGGGGCGGTGCCAACATGGACGTGCTGGTGGCCCTGGGCACCTCGATGGCCTGGGCTTATTCTGCGGTGCTGACGGTGGCAGACCTGCCGGGCCACGTCTACTTCGAGGGTGGGGCGGCAGTCATCACCCTGGTCCTACTGGGGAAACTGCTGGAAGCCCGGGCCAAGACGCGGACCTCGGAAGCCATCGAGGCCCTGGTGCGTTTGCGCCCCAGAACAGCACTGGTGGAGCGGGGCGGCACTCTGGTCGAGGTGGCGGTGGATAGCCTGATGCCGGGCGATATTTTCATCGTCCGTCCCGGCGAGAGCGTGCCGGTAGACGGCGAGGTGATCGAAGGCGCCTCGGCGGTGAACGAAGCCATGCTCACCGGCGAGAGCCTGCCCGTGAACAAGGGGGTGGGAGACAAAGTCTTCGCCGCCACCGCCAACGCATCGGGCATGCTGCGCTGTCGGGCCACCGGGGTGGGGGAGCATACCCTGCTGGCAGCGATCATCCGTCTGGTGGCAGAGGCGCAGGGCTCCAAGGCGCCCGTGCAGCGTCTTGCCGACCGCATCGCGGCGGTCTTCGTGCCCGCCGTGTGCGCGGTGGCGGCGGTGACCCTGGGGGGCTGGCTCCTGGTCGGCGCGCCCTTTTCCGAGGCCCTGGTGAATGCCGTGGCCGTCCTGGTCATCGCCTGTCCCTGCGCTCTTGGACTGGCGACCCCGACGGCAGTCATGGTCGGCACGGGTCAGGGCGCCCGGGCCGGCATCCTGGTCCGCAATGCCGAAGCCCTGGAGCGGGCCGAGCGCATCGCCGTCATCGCCCTCGACAAGACCGGCACCCTGACCCTGGGGGAACCCGGGCTGACCGAAGTGCTTCCTGGTGCTGTCGGCGAAGAAGAGGCCGTGGCCCTCGCCGCCGCTCTGGAGCAGGGTTCCGAGCATCCCCTGGCGCGGGCCATCCTCGCCGGGCTGGAGGGCCGGCGGCCCGACCCGGTGACGGACTTCTCCGCCCTTCCCGGCAAGGGCGTGTGCGGAACCGTGAGGGGCCGCAAGCTGCGCCTGGGTTCGCCAGCCTGGTTAGGTGTGGAGTCCGAGGCTGCCTCTCGGCTCGCCCGGGAGGGCAAGACCGTCGTCGCTCTGGCCGAGGGCGAGGTTCTCCTGGCCTACCTGGCCATCGCCGATCCCCTGCGCCCCACTTCTCGGGAAGCGGTGGCCCGCCTCAAGGCCCGCGGCATCCGCCTGGTGATGCTTACCGGCGACCACGCCGATACGGCCGCCGCCATTGCGCGGGCAGCCGGGGTGGATGAGTTCCGTGCCGGTATCCTGCCGGGGGACAAGGCTGCGGCAGTGGCCGAACTGCGCGGTCAGGGGGTGGTCGCCATGGTGGGCGACGGCATCAACGATGCGCCGGCGCTGGCCGCGGCGGACGTGAGCTTCGCCCTGGGAGCGGGGTCCGATGCCGCCATCGAGGCGGCAGACCTCACCCTGGTGCGTAACGACCTGCGGGGAGTGGACGACGCCATCGATCTGTCACGGGCTACCCTGCGGAAAATTCGCGCCAATCTCTTTTTCGCCTTCATCTACAATGTTCTTGGGATTCCGCTGGCCGCGCTGGGCTGGCTCAACCCGGTGATTGCCGGGGCCGCCATGGCTATGAGTTCCGTATCGGTGGTGACCAATTCCCTCCTGTTGCGGGCCTGGAGGCCCAAGGATTGATTTGACGCGATCAAACAGCCCCTCTGACCAGCGGCCAAGTAGCGCTGAAGGCTTCCGCCTCGACGAGGTGCTCGACAACGCCGAGCACTTCGTCTATCACATCGACTACAGCAGCGGTCGCTTCGCCTATTTGAGCCCCGGTGCCGCCAGCATGCTTGGTGTGGTCCAGGCAGACCTGATCGAGCGGGGTTACGAGGCCATGGGCACCTTCATGGACCCGGACGACCGGCGCCGCTGCTGGGAACGGATCACCGCCTGCTGTGCCGCCCATCCGGGGCAGACGACGCCGCTCAGCGTCGAATACAGCGTGACCGACGCGGGCGGCCGGCGTCGCCGCTATTGCGATTCCCTCAAGGTGGTGGCCGGAGCCGACGGCCGGCCTTGGCGGGGCTACGGCATCGCCAGCGATGTGACCGCCCGCTGGGAGGCTGAGGCAGCCCTGCGGGAGAGCGAAGCGCTGTTTCGTGCCACCATGGGCGCTTCCCAGGTGGGGATCTTCGTCCTGCAAGAGGGGAAGTTCCGCTACGTGAATCCCTGGATCCTGTGCCAGTTCGGCTACGCCGAGGAAGAGATCGTCGACCGCCTGGGGCCCGTCGATCTGGTCATTCCCGAAGAGCGCGAGCGGGTCGCCGATCAGGTGCGGCGACGGGCGGCGGGAGAGCCGGGTGATAGCTACGAGGTGACCGCCCTGCGCAAGGACGGCGGCGTCTTCGCCGCCATGGTTCTGGGTTCGCCGAGTACCTATCGCAATCAGCCCGCCTCGGTCGGCACCCTGATCGACATCAGCGAGCGCAAGTGGGCCGAAGCCCAACTGCACGAACTGGCCTACTACGATTCCCTCACCGGGCTGCCCAATCGCCGGCTCCTGGAAGATCGCGTGCGCCAGTGCCTGGTTTCCGCCGAGCGGGACCGGACGACGGTGGCACTGTTTTTCGTCGATATCGACCATTTCAAGCGGGTCAATGATTCCCTGGGCCATAGCGCCGGGGACGAGTTGCTGTGTGCCGTGGCCGAGCGCCTGGGCTCCGTGGTGCGCAAGGTGGACTCCCTGGGGCGCCTGGGGGGCGACGAGTTCATCGTCCTCCTGCCCGGGATCGACGCGGGCGACGCGGCGGACGTGGCGCGGCGCATGATTGAAGCCTTTGCCAGCCCCTTCCGGGTGGGTCCGCACGAGTTGACCGTGACCCCTTCCTTCGGTATCAGTCTCTACCCCGACGACGGCAAGGATTTCGAGACCCTGCTGCGCAATTCGGATGCGGCCATGTACCGGGCCAAGGAGGTTGGTCGCAACGGCTTCCAGTTCTACTCCAGCGAAATGAACGTCGCCACGCTGGAACACCTGATGCTGGAGAGCAGCCTGCGCAATGCGCTGCCCAAAGGCGAGCTCCTGCTCTTCTATCAGCCCCTGGTTTCCCTGGAGAGCGGCCGCATCGTCGGGGTGGAAGCTCTGATCCGCTGGCGTCATCCCCAGATCGGCATGATTTCTCCGGCCCGCTTCATTCCGGTGGCGGAGGATACCGGCATCATCAGTGCTATTGGCGATTGGGTACTCTTCGAAGCCTGTCGGCAGGCCATGGCCTGGCAGGCAGCCGGGATTCCGCCCCTGATCGTGGCCGTCAACGTATCCCCGGTGCAGTTCCGCCAGAATGCCTTCGTCGAAGTGGTTGCAGGCGCGCTGGCCCATACCGGCCTCGACCCGGCCTTTCTGGAACTCGAACTCACCGAACGCACCGTGATGCACGACGCCGAAATCAATCTGGGTACCCTGGAGTCCCTGCATCGCATGGGTGTGGAACTGGCAGTGGACGACTTCGGCACCGGCTATTCGTCCCTGGCCTATCTCAAGCGTTTTCCGGTCAATAAGTTGAAAATCGATCAGTCCTTCGTGCGGCACGTGGTCGAGGATGCAGACGATCAGGCCATTGCCTCGGCCATCGTCGGCATCGGCAGGAGCCTACGCCTCAAGACCCTGGCCGAAGGCGTGGAGACCGCGGAGCAGTTGCAATGGCTGCGCTCCCAGTGCTGCGATTTTGCCCAAGGCTACTATTTCAGCATGCCGCTGCCGCCTGACGACATGGCTGAACTCTTGCGGCGGCAACCGTTTCTAGAAGGGGAGTGAAGTGGAAGAGTGGATCGTCAAAGTCGGTGGCATGAGCTGCCAGGGCTGCGTGCGTAACGTGACCGGGGTGCTGGTGGCCCTCCCCGGGGTGCTTGACGCCGAGGTGAGCCTGGAAGCCGCCGAAGCGCGGTTGCGGGTCGAGCCCGGCCGGCTTACCCGAGAAGCGCTGGTCAGCGCCATCGAGGACGCGGGGTTCGACGCCCGATGAGCGAGCAAACGCCAGCGGTGCCCCGCCTCACTCAGCTCGCTCACGGCGGCGGCTGCGGCTGCAAGATCGCCCCCGGTGTCCTGGAGGCCATCCTCGCCCAGAATGCGCGGGGCTTCGTGCCGCCCCAGTTGCTGGTCGGCATTGAGACCTCTGACGACGCCGCGGTCTATCAGATCAACGAGCGCCAGGCCATCGTGGCCACCACGGATTTCTTCATGCCCATCGTCGACGACCCATTCGACTTCGGGCGTATCGCGGCCACCAACGCCATCTCGGACGTCTACGCCATGGGAGGCACGCCGCTGTTCGCCCTGGCCCTCGTCGGCATGCCGGTGAATACCCTGCCGGTGGAAACCATCGGCCGCATCCTGGCAGGTGGCGAGACGGTCTGCCGGGCGGCGGGGATTCCCGTGGCGGGGGGCCATACCATCGATTCGGTCGAGCCCATCTACGGTCTGGTCGCCATCGGCCTGGTGGACCCGGCCCACGTCAAGCGTAACAGCGGCGCCCGGCCCGGTGACCGGCTGATTCTGGGCAAGCCCCTTGGGGTGGGCATCTACAGCGCCGCCTACAAGAAAGGCAAACTTCCCCCGGCGGATTACGAGACCCTCATCGCCAGCACCACCCAACTCAACACCCCGGGGCCGCTTTTCGCCTGTCTGGACGGCGTCCACGCGGTGACCGACGTCACCGGCTTCGGCCTCCTCGGGCACCTGCTGGAAGTCTGCAAGGGGTCGGGTGTCGCAGCGCGGCTCTGCTACGGCGATTTGCCCCTCCTTCCCCACGCCGCCCAACTTGCCCGGGACGGCTATGTCACCGGGGCCTCCGGCCGCAACTGGACGGCCTATGGCAGCCGCGTCCGTCTGGATGCTGCCTTGGGCGAGAGCGAGCGCGCCCTCCTGTGCGACCCGCAAACCTCCGGCGGGCTCCTGGTGGCCTGCGCGCCAGAGGCGGTTACGGAAGTCCTGTCCATCTTCCTGCAGCAGGGCTTCGGCCACGTCTCCGTCGTCGGCGAGGTGGTGAAGGGGGAAGCGGAAATTCGGGTTGAATAAGCACGCTCCGGCGGTGAGACCAGCGGTTCGGAATTCGCCCAAAGAGGCGTCTTCCGCTCAGTCGCAGGGGGAGATAGGCCCTAAGTCATAGATTCGTGATGGAATTCCTCGTCCCCGCGGGACCAGGTCTCTAGACTCCGTTCATCAAAAATTCTCTTTGGAACGGTCATGAAATCGCTATTGGGCATCTTGCTCGCTGGACTCGCCGGCTCCGCCGCCGCACTCCCCATCACCGTCGATGGCAATCTGGCCGACTGGGGCGTGAGTGGCGCTTCCTGGACACCCGCCGCCGGGATCCATTCCACCGTCGAGGACCAGACCGGTGGCGGCGGTACCCGTCTCTTCCCCGGTTACGGCGGCCAGGCCTACGACGCCGAGGCGCTCTATGCGACCATTTCAGGGAACCGCCTGTACATTGCCCTGGTGACCGGCCACAACCCGAGGACCTTGAACAAGCCCTCGTCCAACTCCTTTGGTGCGGGCGATTTCGCCCTCGACTTCGGCCGGGACGGCAGCTACGAGGTGGGAATCAATATCAAGCACGCCCTGAGCTACAGCAGCGCTACCAAGACTTACAGCTACGAGAGCTTCGGCGCCCAGGCCAATGCCGCCGTGGCCGGAAACGTCTTCTCGGCCCGCAACGGCGTGTATGGCAGTCCCAGTTGGAACCTGGGTCTGTGGAACGCCGCCGGAAACTACGACCCCGCCCATGCCGATCCCCTCCATCCCACCAGTCTGGCCGCCGGTACCCTGCTCGGCATGGCTGATGTGGCCTATACCCTGGTTGGCCAGAGCGGCTGGGGCAACACCCCCGGCGACAAGCACTATTTCTACGAAATCGGCCTCGACCTTGCCCTGCTCGATGCCGCGGGCTGGGACGGCCAGACCGCTTTCAACATCCACTGGACGGAACTCTGCGCCAACGACAGCATCCTCGTCGATCCGCCCCCCGCGCCGGTATCGGAGCCGGGCGGCCTCGCCCTGGTGGCGGGGGCCCTGGCGGGCTTGGCAACGCTGCGCCGACGCCAGGGCGTTGCGGCCCGGTAGGCAAACTTACGGCGGGCACCCCTGCCTCAGGAGCGGTGGCAAGAAGCACTTGTGGTGGAGACCCTCGCATGAGGCGCGGTGGAGGCGGGCCCGCCGATTCGGCATGAGGAGTCTGACGGTACTTCGCCGCAGGGCTGCGCGGAAATTGAAATCGGTCAAGTTGTGCCCGGGCGCTTGCGGCTAGACTGCGCCTTTTGCCCGCCTGGAGCTTGCCATGCCGTCCTCCTTGAACGTCCTGCTGCGCGTCGCCATTCTTGGTGTGGTCCTCGAGTGGGGGCCTGCCGGGGCTGAAACTGTGGGAGCCCACGACCACCCCATCCACGACGCCGCCCGCATCGGGACCGGCGCTCAGGTCCAGGCCTTGCTCAAGGCCGAACCTGCAGCGCGCGATTACCGCACCGGCCTGGGCTCGACGCCGCTCCATCTGGCGGCCACCAATCCGGATTTGACTGCCCTCAAGGCCCTGGTCGCCGCCGGAGCGGACCCCAACGCCCGCGATAAGGAAGGCGCCACGCCACTGCACATGGCGGCCTACACCCAGAACGCCAAGCACACCCAACTCTTGCTCGAAGCTGGCGCAGACCCGCTTCTCAAGACCAACGTGGGCCGGGACGCCGGTTCCATGGCGCGCAAGGCCATGGCCAACGAAGCCGCTGGCGTGATTTCCCTTTGGATACTGAAGGGCTGCAAGGCCGGAAAGCCCTGCTGAGGCGGCTGCGTGTCGCAGCCGGGAAGCCTCGGCCGACTAAGTCTGCGTCGCCGGCGGGCTTGCTCTCCCGCCAGTCGCGCAGGTAGAGGGGGGAGCCCCTGTGTTGCTGCTGCGTGCTGGCCTCCCCATTTAGGCGGGACCACGTCCAACGCAGGGAAGCCGGCAGCGGCCTGCGGCAGGTTTGCCAGGAGGTGAGGCGATTAGCGAGCGAAAAAAAACGGCCCGCGGAGCGGGCCGTTTGCATGAGCCCTCCGGCTCAGACTGCGGCGGGGTTCTGGCGCCGACGCAGGGCGACGGCACCCAGCATGGAGATGCCGAGTAGTGCCATCGTGGAGGGTTCAGGAGCGCTACCGCCGCCGCCACCGCCGGGCTGACTGCCGGCGACGCCGGACAGCTTGAAGTAGTCAGTGCCCTTGTAGCTGGACTGGCCCGTGGCACTAGAGCAGCCCGAGCAGGTGCCGCCAAAGACGCTGTTATAGGCGGCGACCAGCCAGTAGCTTGAGGAAACCGAGGTGGAAACGGCTGTGGTGCCAACCTGGGCATTGCCGTAATTACCGATCAACTGCCAGCCGTCGGTGAGCAATTGGTTATAGGTCTTTCCTGCGATAACAGGTGCGCCGCCGCCGGTATAGGCGAACACAGAAACATCAGCGCCATTCGCGTAGTAGGCGCTCGTACCGTCGCCATGATTAATCAAAACGTTGCCGCCACCGCTAGTATTAGTACGGTTGTAGGCGTAACCGAGCGTGAACTCGGTCAGCGCGTAGCTCCCCCCCAGGTTGACCAGAAGCGCTTCCGTGCGGGAGGCATTATCGACTGCGTGCTGCGGCACCGTGCCCTCGCCACCGGCACCGAGATTGCTGCCCCATTGCCCCAAGGTGGCGCTGGCGAAGGTGGAAGTGCTGCTGATGTTGTTGCGGGTGGCGCCACTGCTGATGTTAGCAACGCTGTAAGCGGACACGATACTGGCGCCGCTCCCGCCGAAGGACCAGCTAGTTGCGGCGTGGGCCGAGCCCGCCAGGGCGACGAGGGAGGCCCCGAGGAGCGAGGCGGAGATCATCTTGTTGAGTTTCATGGCGCGCCTTTTCTTGAATAGCTGCGGTAGAGATTGAGTTGGTGAGAGTTAAGCAATGAACGGGCCAGTATTAACAAAACGTTTTAAATCATTTGGTTGTATGTATTTCAAAGGCGCGGGCAGGAGCCGAGTGTAAGTTTCACCGACACATGCGGTGGCGACGCCCTCTGAGGGCCTCACTTGCCGATCTCCTTTTGCAGGCGGCGGGCATCGTCGACGCCTTCGAAATTGCTCCCCCCTTTCAGGGCATAAGCGATTTCGTCCCGTGCTTCCGTATTGCGACCGGATTGATGCAGGGCGTAGGCTAGGTGGTAGCGGATTTCCAGGCTGTCCGGAGCCCGCAGGCGGGCGTCCCGCAGCAGGGCGAGACCCCGGTCCAGCTGTCCCTGACGGACGAGAATCCAGCCCAGGGTATCGAGGATGTTCGCGTCCTGGGGGCGAAGGGCGAGGGCCTTTTCGGCGTGGGAGGCGGCGGCCTTGTCGTTCTGCTTGAAGGCGGTTTGGGCCAGGTTGTTGAGCACGTCAGCGTCGTCCGGCTGCATTTTGAGCAGTTGCTCGTAGCTGCTGCGGGCAGCCGCTAGGTTCCCGGCCTGCAGTTGCGCGTCGGCAATGGTGCGCAGGACGCCGTAGTGGCCGGGATTGTCCTTGTGCCACTGCTGCAGGAAAGTCGTGCCCTTGGCCAGATCGCCGGCGGCCAAATGGGCGTGGAAGATGCGCAGGGCGATGTCGGGGGTGTTGCTCTTCCTGAGTGCGGCCTGGTAGCTGGCGATGGCCGCCGCGTGCTGTCCGCGGCGCAACTGGATGTCCCCTTGCAGGCGGGTGGCGGCGGCGCTGCCGCCCTGCCGCTCGCCGATCTGGCGGAGCAACTGTTCTGCTTTGGGGTAATCCTTTTGATCGATGGAAACCTCGGCCAGCAGGATTTGTGCGGCGAGCATGTCGGGTTGGCTGCCGAGAGCCTTCTCCAGGCTGTAGACCGCACCGGAGGGATTGCCGGCGGCGGCCTGGAGACGGGCGACCTGGAGCTGGGCTTCGGCGTCGTAATTGGCGTAGCGGGTCATTTCAGCCAGGGTTTGGCGGGCGGCCCGTGGCTCTCCGGCGGCTAGCTGGGCCCGGGCCAGGGCATCCAGGAGGCGGAGGTTCTCCGGATTTTTTGACACCAGTTCGCGGGCGACGGTGACCGCTTCCGCCGGGTTGCCGCTGCGCAGATGGAGGTCGGCAAGGCGCAGCCCGGCGGGAATCTGGCCAGGAGGTTCGGCGCGGGCCTTTTCCAGCCAGCGGATGGCCTCCGGCAGGCGGCGCTGCTTTTCTTCCAGGGCGGCGAGCTCGATCATCGCTTCGACGTTCTTCTGTTCGCTGCCGATCATTCTGACCAGTCGTTGTCGGGCGGCGTCGACCTTGCCCTCTGCCAGATCGAGGCGGGCGAGGTTGATGAGGGCAGGTTGATAGTTGGAATCCTTGGCTATCACCTGCTCGTAGGCCTTGCGGCCGCCGGCGGTGTCTCCCGCCGCTAGCCGGGCGACGCCGAGAAGGTTGGCGGCGGTGAGATTGCCGGGGTCGTTCTTGACCAGCTTTTCGGCAATTTCGATGGCCTTCTTGGCTTGTCCGCTGCGCAGGTGGTGGGTGGCCAGCGCCAGACCTGCCCGGGCCTGCTTGGGATCCTTGGCCAGGGTGAGTTGCAATTGCTCCAGGCCCTTTTCGGCGCGACCGCTGCCCAGGAGGCTGAAGGCAAAATCGGTGCGTATGCCGGCGTCGCCGCCGGAAAGCTGGACGGCCCGGTCGAGCAATTCGGCCGCCCGCCGGTGATTGCCTTCCTGCATGTAGGCGCTGGCCAGCAAGGCCAGGGCGCGCGGGTCGTTGGGATTGCCGCGCAGCAGGGGTTCGATCAGGGTCATCACTCGGGTGGCTTCGCCGCGATCGAGATGGAGGCTGGCGAGGAGTTTTGTCGCCCCGGGGTCACCGGGATACTGGCGCAGATAGACGGTGAGATTGTCCATGGCCTTTTCCCGGTTGCCGAGGCCATGGTGCGCCAGACCGGCCAGGAAGAGCAATTGGCGGTTGGCGGTCAGGATGTTGGGGGGCAGGGAATCGAGAACCCGTGTCAGTTCGGCAAGCGCCTTGCGGGCCGCTTCCACATCGCCGCGCTGCGACGCGATGAGCGCGCGCAGATAGTAAGTGCGGGGTTCGCGCTGGGTGATGCGATCGAGGTCCGCGACTTCCTGCTCGGCTTCGCCCAGACGGCCCAGGTCGAGGAACAGGCCAGCACGCGCCAGCCGAGGATCGATGTACTTGGAATTGGCGGCGACGGCTTTCCCGTAGGCGGCCAAAGCGCCGGGAATATCGCCCTTGAGATGCAAGATGGAGGCGCGCACGTTCCAGGCCCCGGCATCCTGGGGGGCGAGCTTGAGGGCTTCGTCGCTCAATTCGGTCGCCCGAGCCAGATCGCCGGTGCGAATGGCGAGTGCGGCTTGGGAAAGCCGGGCGTTGATGGAAGAGGGGTCGGCAGCCCGGGCTTCTTCCAGGGAGCGGGTCGCGGCACTGACCATGCGCCTCTCGCTCTGGGCGTTGGCGCGCAGGATAAGGACTTCGGCCTGGAGCGCCGGGGGCAGGCCCCCGGGGGTGATGCGCTCGAGCAGGGTTTCGTGCTTGCCCTGCAGCATGTAGACCTGGCCCAGGGGCAGGGCGACTTCTCCCCGGCTGACACCCAGTCGCAGGGCTTCTTCGAAAGCGGCCTCGGCGCCCGGCAGATCGCCGTTGGCCAGCATGGCACGCCCCATCAGGACATGGGCGGCCAGCATCTGGCGGTCGATCTGCAGGACGTTCTTGAGCTGGATGATGGCGCCGGCCAGGTCTTCCGCTTCGTAGCGCTTCAGGGCGTCTTCGTAATACTTGGAGGCCTTGGGGTCGGCCGCCTGGGCGGTGGCGGTCAGGGCAGCGAAAAGCAGGGCGACGAGGGGAGTGCGCATGGCGGGGGCGGGCGGCAAGGTCCGCGGCGACGAGGATGCCGGATTATAGGGGCGGGGCCGCTGGCGCCCACGTGAATTCCTTAACAGGGCAGGGGGCTTTGGGCGTGTCGTGGCCTGCGTCGGGGCAGGCAGCCATGGCTATCCATCTGCGTACTTTTGTGCCCGGATTTCGACTGGTTTTTCGGTCTTGCCAAGCCGCTGGAAGTCGGCCACCATGCGGGCAATAACACCCAACCGAGGAGACAAACATGCCCAGAAGAGTGATTGCCGACATCATCGCCGGCCGCCCCCTGATCACGGCCGGCAAGGGGGATACGGTTCGTGCCGGCTGCCGGCTCATGGCCCAGAAGAAGATCGGGGCGCTGCTGGTGGTCGAAGGTGACAAGCTGGCCGGGATCTTTACCGAACGCGATGCTTTGAACAAGGTGCTCGCCGCCGGGCTGGATCCGGACAAGACGACCTTGGCACAGGTGATGGTCAGCGATCTTCAGACCATCCGCGCCTCCAAGCCGTTGGCCTACGCGCTGCACATGATGGCGGAAGGGGGCTTCCGCCACGTTCCCGTCCTGGACGACGACGGCCGTCCGGTGGGCATGGTCTCGGCCCGTGATGCCCTGGGGGCGGACCTGGTGGATCTGGAGCGGGAATTGAAACGCCAGGAAGCACTCGAGTCCTCGATCGGCTACTGATCGCCGTCCCAGCCCAGAAGCGCCAGTGTGGCGGCAAAGCTGTCGCCCACGGGCGCTTCGGTTTTCATGGGGCGGCCGTCGTCCGGGTGCTGCCAGGAGATGGCGGTGCAGGCGAGCAGCAGCCGGTCCGCGCCGAAATGTGCCGCGAACAGACGGTTATGGCGCCCCTTGCCGTAGGTGGAATCGCCGATGATGGGGTGGGCGATGTGTTTCAGGTGACGCCGTAACTGGTGTCTGCGGCCCGTTTCCGGGTTCAGTTCGACGTAGGCGTAGCGGCTGGTCGGGTAGCGGTCGACGCAGATGTCGAGTTCGAAGACGCCGAGGCGCCTCAGGCGGGTGAGGGCATTCTGTACCGGTCGGGTTTCCGCACCGGGGAACCGCAAGTAGGGATCGTCGACCCGCTCTAGGGGGTGGTCGATGACGAGGGTTTCTGGCGGATGCCCGCGCACTATGGCGCGGTAGGTCTTGGTGACGTGGCCGGCCTGGAATTGGCTGCCGAGACGGCCTGAGGCCTCTTCGTCGAGGGCGAAGATCAACACGCCGGAAGTGCCCCGGTCGAGGCGATGGACAGGCCACACCTTGCGACCGATCTGATCGCGCAGCAACTGCACCGCGAACCGGGTTTCGCGGCGATCGACCTGGGAACGGTGCACCAGGAGTCCAGGTGGTTTGTCGATGACCACGACCCGTTCGTCCCGGTACAGCAACCGTAGCATGGCTTCGTCCGCGTAGGCGTTCAGGCGGGAAAGAAGCGTCGTAGCGCCTCCTCGGGCAGCGCCATGCCGGTGACCCGGGCCCGGGCCAGGAGGTCGAACCAGTAGCGATAGGATGCCCGGTCGTGCAGCTTGCCGGCGTGCTGGATCGGGCCCCAGGCGTTGTCCTGGGCCGCGGTCAGGATGGCCATGGCAGTCTCCACCTCGGAAAAATCCGGGCGCAGTGCCTCCACGATGGGCAGGATCTGATTGGGGTGGATGCTCCACATGCGCAGGTAGCCAAACTGCTCGCGGGCGCGCCGGGCATCGTTGCGGATGACTTCCGTATCCCTTAGTTCCGTGGTGACGTTGTGGGTGGGGACGATGCCGTTGGCGAAAGCGGCCGCGGATATCTCGGCCTTGGCGCGGGCGACCAGGGGGTGCTCGAACTGCCCCGGACTGGTCATGGCCGAAGCGGGGATGGCGCCGTAGTGGCCGGAAACGAAGTCCATCAGGCCGAAATCGAGGCTCTCGACGCCGGGCAGGGCGGCGATGTCCCAGACCTGGCGTAGGGCGCCGTGGGTTTCGATCAACACATGAACGGGGATAGGCCGCTCGATGCCGCAGGCAGCTTCGATTTGCCGCAGACAGGCGATCTGGGTCCGCACGTCTTCGAGTCGGCAGGCCTTGGGCAGGGTGACGAAGGGAAGCCGGTCGCCACAGCGGGGGAGGGCGACTTCCAGATCCCGTCGCCAGTGGGGATGGGTGATATCGTGGATGCGCAGCCCGACGCGGTTGAAGCGATTGCCGGGTGAGGCGATCAACCCGGCCGCCATTTCGGCGTGGGCGGATTCGGCGCCGGCGGGGGCGCCGTCTTCGCAATCGCAGGTGATGTCGAAAATGGGCCCCAGCTGGGCCTGGAGTTCGAGCGCTTTCATAATGAGCCGCTCGGAGCCGGCATAGTGGTCGACCGCGGGCAGGATGGGGAAGGGGGTTTCCGCGCTGAACAGGACTTGGGCGGGCGATTTCATGGGGGGCGGGAAAAAGACGCCATATTACCGTGGGACTCCGGGCTTGACTTGAATGCCAAAAATGAAATAATCGACAAATGTGGTTTGTTGGTGAGGGGTGACGGGGGCTCCGGCGCTTGTCGCATCGGTCACAAGCCGGATACCCTTGTTCCGGAATCCCCCATGTCAGGCATTCGGCCTGGGATGTCACGGCTTCCTACGCCTCCGTGGAGCGCAATGCAGCGGTCCGATTTTCGCTTCGCAGTCCTGTTTCTTGTTATCGCGGTCCTGGTCTGCGGGGCGGGTGCCGCCGTGTATGGCTTGCAGGCGGCCCAGTTGCATCGGCGCGAGGTCGGGCGGCTGGAGTCGGTTGCGGTGCTCAAGGCGAGGCAGATGGAGGAATGGCTGCGAGAGCGGCGTGCAGATGCCAAGGTGCTAGCCCAGGGTATTCTGGATGCCGAGGATCTCGCCCGGCTCTTTGCGGCTCCCGAGGGGCGGCGGGCGGCGGACATCTTGGTCCGGCTCAATTTGGTACGGCAGACCTATGGCTACGCCGGCATTGAGGTCTTCGACCCCCAGGGGCCCCGCCGCTTGTATGTCGGCGAGCCCTGGCACGACCGGCTGGACCTCCACGCCGGCGTACAAGAGGATCTGCGGGAGAGTGGTGAGCCCGTGCTCATCGATTTTTCGCCGTCGGCCACTGCGTCGCAACATCGCAGCGAGTTGTCCTTTGCCGTGGGGGTTCATTCCACGACCCCCGGTGACACGACCCTCGCGGCCGTGGTGCTGCTCAATATCGACCCGAGCGCCGCACTTTTCCCTGCCCTGCGCACCTGGCCCGCACCCACGCGCAGTGCCCGGACCCATCTTGTAGAGCGCCAGGGCGATCAGGCTCTGGTCCTGCTCGGGAACGATGACCATGATCTCTCTGCGGCACCGCACCGTATCGAGCGGACGCAAACGCAACTTCCGGTGGTCCAGGCCCTGTTTCAGGGCAAGCGCATCATCGAGGGGATCGACTCCCGGGGAATCCCCGTCCTCGCCGTGGCGGAACCGATCGAGGGAACCCCCTGGGTCATGATCGCCAAGGTCGATAGGGACGAGGTTCTCGGCGATCTGCGCGATCTTGCACTGCAGACGACCCTGGCGGCACTCGGGGTGCTCATCGCGGCTGCGGCGATCCTCTTGCTGCTCCTGCGGCAACAGCGCCTGCTCGCGGCGGTGCGCCTGGCGCAGCGGGAGCGGGCCTTCCAGGGAATCCTTGATTATTCTGCCGATGGTGTCTTCATCATCGGAAGCGACTACCGCTGCGTGTACGCCAACCGTCAGGCCGGCGCATTGGTCGGCCGCGCACCCGGCGACCTGGTCGGGATGTTGCTCTGGCAATTGGTGCCCCCCGAGCGCTTGGACGAGGTAAGGGCCGGGGTGGAAAGAATTCGGGCAGAGCGGCACCTGCGCAGTGATCTCGTCCTGCTGCGCAAAAATGGCTCACGCGTACCGGTCGAATTGAACGCCATTGTCCTGCCCGATGGAAATCTTCTCGGCTCCTGTCGGGATATGACCGAGCAGAAACGGGTTGCACTCGAACTGGAGGCTCACAGGCACCATCTGGAAGACATGGTTGCAGAGCGCACTCGGGATCTGGAGGAAGCCCGCCTGCAGGCCGTGACCGCCACCCGGACCAAGAGCCAGTTTCTGGCCAATATGAGCCATGAAATCCGCACGCCGATCAACGCCATCATCGGGCTGACCCATCGGCTGCGCAAAACCCGTCCCACACCGGAGCAGGGCGAGCGTTTGGCCAAGGTTGCGGCTTCGGCCGACCATCTCCTGGCGATCATCAACGACATCCTGGATTTTTCCAAGATCGAGGCGGGAAAGTTGCAGGTGGAAAGGACGCGCTTCGAACCGAGAGCCCTGGTCGACCGGGTCTGCACCATGATCGTGGAGCGGGCACAGGCCAAGGGTCTGGAACTGGTGGTTGATTGCGAAGACCTGCCCCATGTGGTGGAGGGGGATCCGACCCGTATCGCCCAGGCCTTGCTCAACTACCTGAGCAATGCGGTCAAGTTTACCGAGGCGGGGAGTGTGATTCTGCGTGCTTCCGTGCTGGAACAGGACGAAAGGAGCGTACTGGCCCGCTTCGAGGTGCAGGATACCGGCATCGGCATTTCTGCCGAGCACATGCAACGCCTCTTCGAACCTTTCGAACAGGCCGATGCTTCCACGACGCGCCGCTTCGGCGGGACCGGGTTGGGCCTTGTCGTCACCCGCAGCCTCGCCCGCCTGATGGGTGGAGACGCCGGCGCAAGCAGTATTCCAGGGGGCGGAAGCACCTTCTGGCTGACGCTGCGCTGGGTGTGGTGTCCGATGAAGTCCTTGCGCCAGGGGCAAGGCGTTTTGCCGGGAAAAGGGTTCTGGTGGCCGATGATCTCGCCGTCACCCGCAGCGTCCTGGAACGCTTGCTCATCGGCATGGGGATGGAGTGCGAGGCCGTCGGGACGGGCCTGGCGGCAGTCGCGGCCTACCATGCAGCCCGGAGTGCCGGTCGCGATTTCGATTACGTCCTGCTCGACTTCCACATGCCGGATATCGACGGAATCGAAACCTTCCAGCTCATTCGGGAGGCTGCCGGAGTCGCGTCGCCCGCCGGATTTCTGGTGACGGCGTCCGGCGACGAGAGTTTCGGACTGCAGGCCGGCCAAGCCGGCATGGCGGGCGTCCTGCTCAAGCCCCTGAGTGCGCGGACTCTCGCCCAGGCGCTGGATTCGGGTCTTCCTTCCGGCGCCGTGCTTACGGAACTGGCGGTGAGCCCTGCAGGTGCCGAAGAGCGCTTGCGCGCTAGTAACCAGGGTACCCGTATCCTCCTGGCCGAGGATGATCCGATTAATCAGGAGGTCGCGGTCGAGCTACTGGCCGACGTGGGGATTACGGTCGATGTCGCCTGCGACGGCGAGGAAGCGGTCGTTCTTGCCGCTGGGAACCCCTACGATCTGGTTCTGATGGACATGCAGATGCCCCACGTCGACGGCCTGGAGGCAACCCGGAGAATCAGGGAATTGCCGGGTTGGGCGCACACCCCGATTGTGGCCATGACCGCGAACGCCTTTCCTGAGGACAAGGCGGCCTGCATGGCTGCAGGGATGACCGACTTCGTCAGCAAGCCGGTCGATCCGGATGCCCTGTACATCGTCCTGGCCAAATGGCTCGCGCCGGCCCTGCCGCAGGAGGCGATGCCGGGGGCAGCCCCTCGGTGAGGCCCGTTGGGCAGTCGGCCAGCTCCTCGCTCAGAAGCGCCCGAGTTTGCGGTAAAGGGTGTTGCGGCTGATACCCAACTGGCGCGCCGCGGCGGAAATGTTCCCGCCGGCTGCGTCAAGAGCCCGCAGGGCGGCCTGGCGGCCGATTTCTTCGAGGCTGCGCACACTCCCAGCCGCTGGTTGTTCGCTGGTCGCCAACCAAGCAACGCTGTCCGGCATCCGGCAGGGGCCGGGCTTGCCGGCCATGGTGGATTCGAACAACTCCTCCGGGAGGTGGGCGTCGGTAATCACATCTTCGTCGTCGTCCAGCAAGGCGATGGCAACGCGAATCACGTTGTTTAACTGCCGAATGTTGCCGGGCCAGGAGTAAACTTCCATGGTGCGCAGAGCCGTCTCCGAGAAGCGCAGGTTCTCCCTGCGTCCCGCCTCGTGACGGACCAGGGTCATGGCCAGTTCCCTGAGGTCGTGGCGCTCCCGCAGGGCGGGCAGAGTGACACAGAGGCCATTCAGACGGTAATAGAGATCTTCCCGGAACGCGCCCCGGGCGACTTCCTCCCGCAACTTGCGGTGGGTGGCGCAAACCAGGGAAATGTCGACCTGAACGGCGCGGCAACTCCCCAGCGGCGTGATGCTGCGTTCCTGCAGCACTCGCAGCAGGCGGGCCTGCAGGTTGAGAGGCATGTCTCCGATTTCATCCAGGAACAGCGTCCCTCCATGGGCCTGCTGGATTTTGCCGGGAGCCCCTTCCTTGCGGGCACCGGTGAACGCCCCGCCCTGGTAGCCGAACAGCTCAGATTCGATCAGCGTTTCGGGAATGGCGGCGCAGTTGAGTGCGACGAAGGGACCACTGCGCCGGGGACCGGAATTATGGAAGGCCTTGGCAAACATTTCTTTTCCGGCGCCCGACTCACCCTGAATCAGGATGGGAATGTCCTTGCCCAGGATGCGACGTGCCCGCTCAATGGCTGACTGGAACTGGGCATCGCCGGCATTCAGCGTGTCCAGGGTGGGACCGTTGGTTGTACTCGATCCCTCGGATCGGCGAGTGGGTTTGGCGATGAGCGCAGGTTCTTCGAAGATACGTCCGGAACCTGAGGTCGCCGGGAACTGTCCCCGTAGCTGGACGCAGAATCGGTGCCCCCCGACAGAAATTTCCCCCATCGCCTGGGTGTCGGTACGGAGTCGATCGACCAATGTGGAGAAGTTGGTCTCGAACACCATGGAAAAATCGCGCCGGACCACGTCGACGCGCCGGATACCCAACTGTTCAAGGCCCGCCTGATTGATGGCGAGGACTTGCCCTTCCTGGGAAACCGCCGCCAAGCCCTCCTTGGGACTACCCAGGTACTCGGGGCGGTGATGAAAACTGACCAATACGTCGCGGGAATGGAGGTGCTCGAATAGGCGCCGCTCGACCAACTGGGATGCCAGGCGCACCAGACCGAGCGTGTGCCGCTGTTGATTGCGATAGTCTCCGGAAATGTCGATGACGCCGAGCATTCTTCCGTCGGGGCCGAAGATGGGGCTAGCGCAGCAAGTCAGAAATGCGTTGTGCTCGAGAAAGTGCTCAGCCCCAAAAATCGCAGCAGGCAACTCCTCAGCCAGGGCGGTGCCGATGGCGTTCGTGCCCCGGCAAGTCTCGTCCCAGGACGCGCCCGGGGAGAGCGTGACACGGTGGGCGCGGTCAACAAAGTCCGGATCACCCTGGGTATGGAGCAGAAGGCCATTCGCATCGGCGAGTATGACCATACTGCTTGACTCCCGGATTTGTTCGAAGACATGCTCCATGATCGGCTTGCCGATGGCCACGAGATCGCGTTGGCGTTCCAGTTCGGTCTTCAGCGCCATCCGGTCCAGGGAATCCGACGTGGGAGCGAAGCCCGTCTCGACCAGACCGAAGCGACGGCAACGCTCCCAGGACCGGAGAATCAGGGGGTCCACCAGCCCTTCTGGGAGGTCGCCCCTGACGAAAAAAAGTTCACGCGCCAATTTCAGGCGCGCGCCATGTCCGTCGCCCGCATGCTGTAGTTGTCCCATCTGCTGCTGCTCCACGCTGTTGTTATAGTGTTTTTCGAGATTGTGTTTAATAACGTAACACCTGCCCATTTTATTAGCAATAGTCCCCCCGGTCGCAGCAAGGATTTTCTCCCGCCAGGGTATGCCCGGATTCCATTTCGCCCGTTAACCCGTGTAAACTCGGAGTCCCCTTCCTGGCCCCGGTGGTGGAATGGAAATTGCTATGGTCCAGGGATTTTTTGCCGTTGTCCGCATACTCATAAAAGGAGCTAATGTGAAAATTTCCTTCCGCTTTCTGTCGTCTCTGGCGGTCGCCTGTTGGGTTTCCGCTGCTTCCGCCCCGGCGTTCTCCCATGGTGACGTGGTTCCCCAAGCCGTTGATACGACCGGACTCAAACCCCTGGGGGCCGATTGGCTGAAGAGCAACCCCTACCGCAAGGACGCCACTGCCATCAAGATCGGTACCTCCGCCTACAACCAGAACTGTGCTCGTTGCCATGGCATCGAGGCCATTTCGGGCGGTATCGCCCCCGATCTGCGTTACTTGCCCCAGGGTGACGACGGCGACGAAATCTTCCTGCAGCGCATTCGCAAGGGCTCGGTCCGTGACGGTCGCGTGTACATGCCTCCGTTCGAGGGGACCTTCCCTCAGGAGGCCATGTGGGCTATCCGTGCGTATCTGGAAACCGTGCATGTCGAGTGATCGTCGTCTCTGGCTGAAGGCCATTGCTGCCTTGCCGCTGGCCGGCGCCTTGCCGGCTGTGGCAACCGATCTGGAGGGGATCCGTAAGCGCGGTCGCCTCCGGATCGCTGTTTACAACGACTTCCCGCCCTATTCAAAAGACGCCAAGGGCATCGATGCCGATATCGGTCGTGCGCTGGCGGAGAAGCTCGGGCTTACGGCGGAAGTCGTCGGGTTCAACGCCGACGAAGACATGAACGACGATCTTCGCAATATGGTCTGGAAGGGGCACTACCTCGGAACCCAGCCTGCCGACGTCATGATGCATGTTCCGGTTGACGAGCACCTTGCCCGCCAAAACGACAAGGTCAGGATCTTTGCTCCCTATCACCGCGAGACCATCGCGGTGGCCCGCGATCCGGCCAAAGTTCAAAAGCTGGTTGGCTCTTCCGCGGTGGCGCTCGAGGTATTTACCCGCGAAAAGGTAGGCGTCGAGATCGCGACGCTTTCCGACCATTTTCTGTTGGCGGCCCTTAATGGGCGGCTGCGGGAAAGCGTGGTGCATTTCAAGTCCCATACCGAGGCCGCAAACGCTCTCGTCAATGGCCAGATTGCTGCCATCATGGGGCCAAGGACCGAATTGGAGGCTGTTCTGCAGGGGCAGTCCAAATTCGTCGTTGACGCCGTCGAGATGCCTGAGCTGCGGGTGTCGGGCTGGTCCTTGGGGATGGCCGTCAAGGCCGAAGAGATGGAGCTTGCGGCAGCTCTGACACGGGCAGTCTCAGAGCTTAGGGCGGACGGAACGCTTGCGGCGATTTTCAAGCGCCACAACGCCACCTATCAGCCGGGCTGACGCTCGTGTTTCGCGCTGGTCCGGGCTGCGCACGGACCAGCGATTCCTCGTGGCGGCCGTGCCGATGGTGGGCCGCTTCAACCGGTAGGATCAAATGGCGAGTCCCCGTTACGGTACCCCGGCGATCGCGCTGCACTGGTTGCAGGCGGCCCTGATTTTCGGGCTGTTCTGGCTCGGTTGGACGATGCTGGACCTCCCCAAAGGCCCCGAGAGGAGTGCGGCGTTCAGCCTGCACAAGTCCCTAGGGATTTTGGCCTTTCTGTTGGTTCTGCTGCGGCTTTTCTGGCGCCGGCTCAACACCCCTCCGGCATTGCCGGGGTCACGCTTCGAGGTACTGGCAGCTCGGTCTGTGCACCACGCGCTCTACCTTTTCCTGGTCTTGGCTCCCGTGGCCGGGTACTTGTCGTCTTCGTTTACTACCTTTCCCATGAAGTTCTTCGGCATCGATCTGCCCAAGGCCGGGTGGCCGGACAAGGAATTGAACGAATTCTTCAAGCGGGCTCACTGGGTCATCGTTTGGGCTGGCGCCGGCTTGGCTTCGCTACACATCGCGGCGGCCCTGGCGCATGGGGTCAAGCGTGACGGGGTGCTCGGGCGGATGCTTCCGGGGGCCGGTGGGCAGGAGAAATAGACCGTTCTGGTCTCGAAGCCGCGGAACGTGGTGCGGGGAGTGCGGCATGCGAACGGCGCGTTGCGTCGTTGCGACGCTTACCGGATTTCCCTGCCGGTACAGCACACCGGGAAAAGTAGATCTGGACCCTGATGCACAAAGACCGCGATCGCCTTCCGGGATGGTCGTCCTAGCGGTGTCCGCCGCAGGCCTGCGATGTTTCGCAGGGATTCGATAGAGCGCGTCCGAATATGGGGCGGGCACTCAAGACCCGCCCCAGGGGAAGCGGCTTACTGCAGCGAGAGAATCCACTTGATCGCTTCTGCGAGATCGGCATCGCTGATCTTGTCCGGGCCATTCGGGGTCATGGGAATCTGGCCCCAGACGCCCGTACCGCCGGCGCGAACCTTTTCCGCCAGCTTGGCAGGGGCGCCGGAGTCGCCCTTGTACTTCGCGGCGACGTCCTTGAAGGCCGGCCCGACCATCTTCTTGTCGACGGCGTGGCAGGACACGCAACGTGCTTTCTTGACGATGGCTTCGGAGGCCTGGGCGGGGATTGCGACGCAGGCGGCGGCGAGAACCAGGGGAACGAGGGCTTTCTGCAGCATGGTTGTTTTCCTTTCTAGGGTGGGTCAAACAACGCCGTGGGCCGCAGGTGCGGACCAGTTGGCATCGGATTGTGATAGAGGAACTGCCGACGCACTTTCTCCACCGATGGGGCCATGACTTCTCGACTTCGGCGGAACCGGGACCGTCGGGTGCGGGCCGGAGACAACGGGTCGCTTCATGATGCCTTGTACGGTGGTGAGGATATAGCGTGTTATTCGAATCTTGGTTGACCGGGATAGTGTAGCGATTACCCCTGCTGACAATCTCTTACAAACGGAGTCCTACAAACTGGTTGGACGGGTGATGCTTAGGATGCCACCCCATGCGGGGGGGAGAAACACCCGCCGCCCACGGCAAATCGGGCGCGGTGATCGGCACGCTCCACCAGCATGGGCCGTGCCAAGTCCAAAGACACTCTGGGTGATGCATAAACTTCAATTAAAACAGTTGCCTGGCGTGTGTGCGGCCAAAGTGCTTAAGACCTTTGTCGAGGTCAGCGCCTTGGTCAAGTGCGCAGCAATTGTTCAGGCATGGAGCAGTTTCGCGGGGTCATCGCCCGTGTATAGGGGTGCTCCCAATCGGCATGGAATGTGCATAGGGTGCGACATGCAAGGACAGAGGTTCCCCTCCCTTCCCCCTGACGCGATTCAGCGTTCCTGGCAGCGCTGCCGGGTAGTGTGCTGACTTGTGTGCAAAAGCCCCGAGGATGAATTCGAGGGGGTGGTCATGGTAAGAGGTTGATTGTCTAGATCGACCTTGAATCCCTGAGGAGGGCAAACCATGACCACGCGGAAGGGTAAGGCGAAGTTGTC
>JAEUNZ010000004.1:0-111583 GCA_016790965.1 Dechloromonas sp. | reverse complement strand
AATGACTATCTGGCCAGCCGCGATGCCGACTGGATGGGGCAGGTCTATCGTTTCCTCGGCCTGACGGTCGGCGTCAACCTGTCGCAGATGCCGCATGATGCCAAGCAGGCCGCCTACGCCTCCGACATCACCTACGGCACCAACAACGAATTCGGCTTCGACTACCTGCGCGACAACATGGTGTATGCGGCGCAGGACCGCGTGCAGCGCCCGCTCAACTACGCGATCGTCGACGAGGTCGACTCGATTCTGATCGACGAGGCGCGCACGCCGCTGATCATCTCCGGCCAGGCCGAGGATCACACCGAACTCTATGTCAAGATGAACCAGGTGCCGCCCCTGCTCACCAAGCAGGAGGGCGAAGGCGAGAATGTCACGGTTCCCGGCGACTACACCGTGGATCTCAAGGCGCACCAGGTGCTGCTGACAGAACAGGGGCACGAGCATGCCGAAGAAATACTCGTGCGCCTGGGCATGCTGCATGAAGGGCAGAGCGTCTATGAACCGGCCAATATCCTGCTGATTCACCACCTGTATGCCGCGTTGCGCGCGCACAGCCTGTATCACCGCGACCAGCATTACGTCGTGCAGAACGGCGAAGTCATCATCGTCGATGAATTCACCGGCCGCCTGATGGTCGGCCGCCGCTGGTCGGAAGGCCTGCACCAGGCCGTCGAAGCCAAGGAAGGCGTGGCGATCCAGAACGAAAACCAGACGCTGGCCTCGATCACCTTCCAGAACTACTTCCGCATGTACGGCAAGCTGGCCGGCATGACCGGCACCGCCGATACCGAAGCCTACGAATTCCACCAGATCTACGGGCTGGAAACCGTCGTGATTCCCACCCACCGGCCCATGGTGCGCAAGGACATGAACGATCTGGTCTACAAGACCGCCCAGGAAAAGCACACGGCCATCATCGCCGACATCCGCGATTGCGTGCAGCGTGGCCAGCCGACCCTGGTGGGTACCACGTCGGTGGAAAATTCCGAGTTGCTGTCGGCCATGCTCAAGCAGGAGAAGATCGCCCACCAAGTGCTCAACGCCAAGCAACATGCCCGGGAAGCGGATATCGTTGCCCAGGCCGGACTGCCCGGGGCGGTGACCGTGGCCACCAATATGGCCGGCCGCGGCACGGACATCGTCCTGGGGGGCAACGTGGAGAAGCGCATCGCCGCCTTGCGTGACGACGAGTCCCTCGACCCCGCCGCCCGGGACGCTTCCATCACCACCCTCAGAGCCGAATGGCAGACCCTGCACCAGCAGGTGCTGGACGCCGGCGGCCTGCACATCATCGGTTCCGAGCGCCACGAATCCCGTCGCATCGACAATCAGTTGCGCGGCCGTTCCGGGCGCCAGGGGGACCAGGGCTCATCGCGCTTCTACCTCTGCCTGGACGACCCACTTCTGCGCATCTTCGCCGGCGAGCGCCTGCGCACCATCATGGACAAGCTCAAGATGCCCGAAGGCGAGGCCATCGAGCATCCCCTGGTTTCGCGTTCCCTGGAATCTGCTCAGCGCAAGGTCGAAGCCCGCAACTTCGACATCCGCAAGCAGCTCCTCGAATACGACGACGTCGCCAACGATCAGCGCAAGGTCATCTACCAGCAGCGCAACGAACTGCTGGAGAGCGAGGACATCTCCGAGACCATCGTCGCCATGCGCCACGGCGTCATCGCCGAAATCTTCCGCAATCACGTCCCCGCCGAATCGGTCGAAGAACAATGGGATCTGCCCGGGCTGGAGCTGGCCCTGGAGTCCACCCTGCAGATCAATGCACCGGTGGCCGAGTGGTTCAAGGCCGAACCGACCCTGGCTGACGGCGACATGCTGGCCCGCATCGTCCAGCAGGCCGACGCCAGCTACGCCGAGAAGGTCGAGTTGGTCGGCGCCGGCAATTTCCACCAATTCGAGCGCAACGTCATGCTCCAGGTGCTCGATACCCACTGGCGTGAGCATCTGGCCGCCCTGGACCACCTGCGCCAGGGCATCCACCTGCGGGGCTACGCCCAGAAGAATCCCAAGCAGGAATACAAGCGCGAAGCCTTCGAACTCTTCGAAAACCTGCTCGATTCCGTGCGCCGGGAAGTGACCCGCATCGTGTTCACGGTCCGCATTTCCTCGCCCGAGGAGGTACAGGAGACCGCGCCTCACAACGAGGTGCAGAACGTCCAGTATCGCCACGCCGACTACGACCAGCCCCTGGACGACGCACAGGAAGGGGAGGCGCCCGCGCCGACGCCCCAGCAACCGGTCCAGGCTGGGCCCAAGGTGGGGCGCAACGATCCCTGTCCCTGCGGCAGCGGCAAGAAGTACAAGCAGTGTCACGGAAAGCTGTCCTAGGGCGTGTTCAAAGCGACCTGAAGCCCGTCGCTTACTGCAACACGTCCTAAGCGCAGCGCCCCCATGCCGTCCTTGCCTATGCTAGTAGCCTGCTCCACAGATAACGCAACATGAAAGCTTGTCTTTGCCTCCCTGGCGTTGTCGCTCATCCTCGCCATGGCTTCGGCTATGGCTGCGGTTCGCTTCGCGCGCCCGGGGCGCGGATGCGCGCCTCGGCATCTACGCAAACCTGTGTGACTGACTACCAGATGGCCTCTTGCCGTAGCTGACTCCCGTTTGCGTCGCCGGCCGGTTTGGCGCTGGCTTCGCTTGACCTTTCGAGGACCGCCAATGCCCGTGAATTACCAGACCCCCGCTCCGGAAGCGCTCTTTCCCGTTCCTGGCGTCCGCCTCGGAGTCGCCGCGGCGGAAATCCGCAAGAAGAACCGGCGCGACCTCACCCTCATCGCCCTCGACGCGGGCTGCACGGTCGCGGGGGTGTTTACCCAGAACCGCTTCTGCGCCGCCCCGGTGCAGTTGTGCCGCAGCCATCTGGATTCCGGCAGTGAAATCCGCGCTCTGGTCATCAATACCGGCATCGCCAATGCCGGCACCGGCGAGCCCGGCCGGCAGGCGGCCCAAGCGAGCTGTGCCGCGGTGGCCGCACTCCTCGGCGTGAAGGCGGAGCAGGTGCTGCCCTTCTCCACCGGGGTCATTCTCGAGCCCCTTCCCGTCGAGCGTCTCGTCGCCGGCCTGCCCGCCTGCCAGGCCGACCTCAAGGCCGACAACTGGCACCCCGCGGCCCACGCCATCATGACCACCGACACCGTCGCCAAGGCGGCCTCGCGTCAAGTCCAAGCGGCGGGGCGGACGGTCACGGTCACCGGCATGTCCAAGGGCGCCGGCATGATCAAGCCCAATATGGCCACCATGCTGGGTTTCGTCGCCACCGATGCGGGAATCGCGCGGCCCCTTCTGGAAACCCTGGTGCGGGAAGCCGCCGATGCCTCGTTCAACAGCATCACCGTAGACGGCGATACCTCAACCAACGATTCCTTCGTGCTCGTGGCCAGCGGCGCTTCGGGGGCCGCCTTCGTCAGTGGCCGGGAGCCGGGCTGGGATGTCGTACGGGATGCGCTGATCGCTGTTGCGGTGGAACTGGCCCAGGCCATCGTGCGGGACGGTGAGGGGGCGACGAAGTTCATTACCGTCGCGGTGGAAGGCGGGCGCGATCGGGAGGAATGCCGCCAAGTCGCCTACGCCGTGGCCCATTCGCCCCTGGTCAAGACGGCCTTCTTTGCTTCCGATCCCAATTTGGGGCGCATCCTGGCCGCCATCGGCTATGCCGGCATCGCCGACCTGGACGTCGATGCGCTGCGGGTCTGGCTTGATGAGGTGCTGGTGGCGGAAAAGGGTGGCCGGGCGGCCTCCTACCGGGAGGAAGACGGTGCCCGCGTCATGGCGCAGGCAGAAATCGCCGTGCGCATCGAACTGGGCCGTGGAACCGCGACGGCGAACGTCCATACCTGCGACTTGTCCTACGACTACGTCAAGATCAACGCCGACTACCGCAGTTGATCCCGGGGTGTCGGAAAACTTTACATTTTGCTGCAAAGAAGTGGGGGCGGCCGATTTGGCAGCTGCCCGCGACCCCCGTGGGGTCGGGGAACACGGTTTGTCGGTATAGATATTGCTTATTTTTTGAGCTATGCCGGGCGGTTTGCAGGCCCGGTGCCAGGATTCCCCGCCCGAGGCGGGGGCGTTGCAGCGATCATTCCGGGGGCGCAGGGCCGCCGGGGTGGGTCGGCTGGGGAAGCAGGGTTCCGAGGCGGGAGTCCTGGGTGTGACCTCAGCCTTCCAGGTAGGCTAAATCTCACCGAAATCCGGTGGGGTGATGGCAAGGGGGCAGTATGGCAAGGAATCCTTCGTTCAAGTTGCGCCAGGGAGCGATCCTGGCGTTTGCGATCAATTACGCCTTCAGTCCGGTGGCCTACGGGGGCCTGCCCCAGGGGGCGACCGTGGTCAACGGCCAGGTGACGATCACCCAGCCATCCTCCGGCGTCATGAACGTGCGGGCGTCCAACGGCTCCATCATCAACTGGAACCAGTTTTCCATCGGCGCCGGCGACCTCGTGCGTTTCGTCCAGCCGACGGCGTCGTCCGCCGTGCTCAACCGCGTGGTGGGCAGCCAGGTGTCGGAGATCATGGGTCGCCTAGAAGCCAATGGCAGGGTCTTCCTCATCAACCCCAACGGCATCGTCTTCGGGCCCGGCGCGCGGGTTGATACCAACGGCTTCCTCGCGTCTACCCTCAGCCTGTCCGACGCCGATTTCCTGGCCGGCAAGCTGCGCTTCCTGGGCGATGCCACCAGCGGCACCATCCGCAACGAAGGCCTCATCACCGTCGCCCCCGGCGGCAGCATTGCCCTCATCGCGCCCAATATCGAAAACGCCGGCATCATCCAGGCCCCCGGCGGGCACCTCCTGCTCGCCGCCGGCCGCCGCATCGAAATTGCCAGCCTGGATTTCGACGGGGTCACTTTCGAGGTCCAGGCGCCCGCCGACACCGTGCTCAACCTGGGCAAATTGCTGGCCGACAACGGCGCCATCCAGGTCTTTGCCGGTTCCCTGCGCCATAGCGGCGAAATCCGCGCCAACCGGATGACCCAGGACGCCGACGGCAGTATCCGCCTGGTGGGCAGCAGCGAAGTGGTCCTCACCTCCGACAGCGTCACCCGGGCCGACGGCCCCACTGGCGGCGCCATCACCATCCAGAGTCCGGCGGGAACCACCCGCGTCGGCGGTCTGGTTTCCGCGGTCGGCAGCGAAGGCCGGGGGGGCGATATTCGCCTGCTCGGCGAGCGGGTCGCGGTCGAATCCGGGGCGACGGTGGACGCTTCCGGTTCCTCCGGCGGCGGGCAGATTCTCGTCGGCGGTGACTACCAGGGTAGCAACGCCGACGTACAGAATGCCAAGCGGGTCTATATCGGCGAAGGTGCCCGTCTGGTGGCTGATGCCACCGGGCGCGGCAACGGCGGGCGCGTCATCGTATGGTCCGACGAGACGACGCGCTTCCTGGGCAGCATTTCCGCCCGCGGCGGAATCCTCGGCGGCAATGGCGGCTTTGCCGAGGTCTCCGGCGCCCATGACCTGCTCTTCTCCGGCGGCGCCGACCTCACCGCTCCCCTGGGCGAGGCCGGTTTCCTGCTTCTCGACCCGCTGGACATCATCGTCTCCACCATCGGGGGCATCCTGCCCATCGTCACCGACCAGTTCGCCGACCTGCCGACCAATATCCTCACCATCTCCCCCACCGGCCTCAACCAATTGGGTGGCAACGTCATCCTGCAGGCCAAACGCGACGTCTATTTCAACAGTTCCACCGTCTTCACCGGCACCAGCCTCACCGTTCAGGCCAACGGCGACAACGCCACCGGTTCCATCTACCTCAACCAGTCGCTCTCGGCCAGCAACGGCAGCGTCACCCTTTCCGGCTACACCCTGCGCGGGTCGGGCAATCTTTCCTCCGCCGGCACGACGACCGTCAACGTCACCGGCAGCATCGACAGCAACTACACCGGCGGCGTCAGTGGCTCGACGGTGGCGGTGACCTCCAGCGGCGGATCGATCAACTCCCTGGAAGCGAGTGGTGGCAACGTCACCCTGTCGGGCCAGAGCGGCGTGTACAACAGTACGGTCAGCGCTTCCGGCAACGCCAGTCTGAATTCCGCCGGCGGCAGCCTCAACAACAACACCGTGACGGCCGGCAACACGGCGAGCTTCAACGCTCCGGGCAGCATCAATGCCAACTACGTCCGGGCGGCGCGGATTGATGCCGACTCCTCAGGTTCCTACGTCCGGCTGTACAACCAGTCCGGCTTTGCCCTCAATGTCGGCCTCATCGACGGGGCTTCCGGGGTCTATCTCTACTCCAACGCCGGCATGCGCCAGGTGGCGGGCGGCTCCATCATCGGGCCCTTCGTCCAGCTCGACGGCCAGGACGCCAGCGGAACCCTGGGGACGTCCGCAGCTCCGTTGCAGGTCGATTCGCCTTCGATCACCCTCAGCAATCTGGGGGGAGGGGCGTTCATCGGCGTCGTCAACACACCGACCCTCACTGGCTTGTCCCTCGACGGTACCCTGGCCGCCCTGGCCGCCACGGAGATCGGCGGGGCGCCCAACCTGACAGCCTTCGACCTGAGCGCCGGCAGCGGGGTGCTCAACGCCAATGTCCAGGCGGCCGCTGGCCTCAGTAGCCTGTCACTGAGCGTGAACAATGCGGGGATCAACTTCAGCAATCTCAATGTTCCATCGGCGGATGTCTCCCTCGTGGCCGGGGGCGGGGGGGTCAGCTACGGCAACGCCACCGTGGACAGCCTCAACGTCACCGCCGCCGGGTCGATTACGGGGACATCCGTCACCTCGACCGGGTCGATCTCCCTTTACGCCGCCAAGTGCTCCCAGTCCTACCCCTACCCGCTGTGCGCCGACACCAGCAATATCACCGCCACCAGCCTCACCAGCAGCAGCGGCAGCGTCACCCTGGATACGGACGACAACGGCACCATCGACGTGGGCACCCTGAGCGCCGCCGGTTCCGCCAGTGTCTCCGCCGGCCGCGTTTATTACAGCTACACGAACAACAACAACAACGTCACGACCAACACCATCACCCTGGGGACGGTGACGACCGGCTCGTCCTTCACGGCGACCAACACGGGTACGGGCAATCTGACCGTCTCGGGCCCCATCACCGCGGGCGGCACAGTCACCCTGAACGCCGGCAGCCAGTACTACAACTACCAGTTGGGCCAGAACGTCCGCACGACCAGTGCGATCAGCGCGGCAGGCGACATCTCGGGAAGCCGGGTCCGCATGACCAATTCCGGCACCGGGGCCATCACGGCAAACGGCACCCTCGCCGCCTCGTCCAGCGACATTACCCTCAGCGCCCAGAACGGCGCCCTCACCGCTACCGGCGCCCACAGCGCGGGAACCTCGGCCAGTTACACCGCCGGCAACGGCAACCTGAGCCTGGGAACCGTCACCACCACCAACGGCAGTGTCAGCGGCACGGCCACCAACGGCAACCTGAGCTTCACCTCCATCGCAGCGAACGGTAGCAACCGGGACGTCACCCTCACGGCCACCAACGGCACTCTCACGACGACTCAGGACAACGCCGGGGCTGATATCACCGCTACCCGCAATGTCACCCTGAGCGCCACCAACGGCATCGGCGATGCAAGTTTCGCCCGCCCCCTGGATATCGTGGCCGGCAGCACGGGCACCGTCCAGCTCACCTCGTCTGCCGGCAGCGTCGGCGCCGTGGGCAAGGCGATCAACGTCGATACCCAGGGCACCCTGCGCGTGAGTGCGGGCGGGCAGTTCCATGTTTCGGCCCAGGACCTGTCTGGCACCCTTCGCACCCTGCGCGCCATTGACCTGACGGCGAGTGCAAGCGGCATGGGCGTCGGCGGCACCTCGGCGCTCTCCTCCCTGGATTTGTCGGTCAATGCCACCAGCGACGGTTCCACCATCACCATCGGCGATATCGTCCAGGCGGCCAATACCCTGGACGCTTTCAAATTCACCGCTTCCGGCAGCAGTGCCCTGGTCTTCGGCAACGCCAGCCTCACCACCGCCGGATTGAACGACCTCACCCTCGCCGCCGGCAACGGCCTGACCCAGACCTCGCCGGGGACGAACAATGTCACTGGCGGCCTGGTCACCCTCACGGGCGGCAGCGGGGCGGTCGTCGTTGGCAACGTCACCAGTTCCACTGCCGCAGTGGGCAACAAGATCGTGATCAGCGGTGCCGACATCACCGCCGGCGATCTGGCCGGTCTGGACATCAGCGTCAGCGGGGCGAATCTGGTGCTGGGCGCCGTGGCGGCCAGCGGTACGCGTCGCGGCTACCCCGGTAGCTATCTCCTCAACCCTCACACCAACAGTTACGAGTACGTGACCGAGGACCTGAGCCTCTCGGCTTCCAGCAGCATCACCACCGCCGGCAACGTCTCCAGCGCTACCTCGGTCAGCCTCAATGCCGCCAACGGCATTACCGTCAATGGCGGAACCGGGACCATCACTGGCGGAACGACCTATAACGGTTACTACGTCGATAGCGCCAGTGTTGCCGCCGGCACCGGCACCCTGGCCTCTGGCGCCATCCTGGCCTACAACACCACGGTTTCCGGCAATACCCTCAATACCGGCGCGCTCACCGCCAACGGCGGCAATCTCACGGTGTCGGGGACGACCTTCAATACCGGCAACCTGACGGCCACCTCCACCGTCGACATCAACGCGACTGACCGCTACGTCCCCGGGGCCATCGCCATTGTTGCCGGCGCCTCGGTCAATATCACCGCGCCGAACGGCATCGACACCTCCCTGGCCACTGTCTCCACCCCCACTGCCTACCTGCAGGCCAGCGACGGTGCCGTGGTCGCCGATCTGAGCGGCACCACCAGCCTCTACCAGTTGATCGCCGGGGGGGCCATCGACGTCAGTTCGACGGCGGCGCTGACCAGCCTCTACGTTCAGGCCAAGGGCGATCAACTCGGGGGGGCTTCTTCCATTACCGCACCGGGACAGACCTTCACCCTCACCAGCACCGGCAGCAGCGCGAACCTCACCTGGAACTCGGCCACGGCGGTCACGGCCCGCTACACCGAGCGCTCGGACAGCGTCGCCGTCAGCGACGTCAATGTGGCCGGCAATTTCGGCGCCGCGGGCAGCTACCTGCAAGTCTACGGCAGCGAATCGGCCGTCAATGTGAATGGCTTCACCGGCGCCGGTACTCAGGCCGAGTTCTACACCGACGGCAACGTCACCCTGAACAACCTCGCCACCGGCGGTGGGAGCGTCACCGCCCAGTCCTACTCCGGCAACATCACCGTCGGGAGTGTGGCAACCCTGGGATCGGCCGCCAACCTGAGCGCCTATTCGGGCAGCATTGTGGGCACGGGTACCGCGACCATCAATACCGCCAATAACGCGGACAATCCCAGCGGTAGCGTCAACCTTTACGCCGCCAACGGCAGCATCGGCTCCGGCGGCACGCCCATCGTGGTCAACAAGACCGTCAGCCTCACCCTCAATGCCGCCGATACCATCGCGGTGGACCTCAACAACACCACGCTGACCAACCTCTACATCACCACCAGCGCCAGTGGCAGCGGCAGCATCAGCATCGTCAATAACCCCAACTACGCCGGCTTCAGCCTTACCCGGGGTACCGGCGAACTGGTCCTCGGGCCGGTGACCCCGGCATCCGCCGGCAGCTTCCACCTCACCGCCAGCGACGGCAGCATTCGGGTCAATGGCGACATTAGCGTCGTCGACCTGCGTCTCGACACCAACTCATCGACGGGCGATGTCCTCATCGCCGCCAGCGGGGGGCCGCGCAGCGTCGTCGCCAGCGGAGCCCTCTACCTGGACGCCGGCCGCGACGTCAAGATTCTCGCCGGGGCAGCCGTCGGGGAAAACGTGCTCGTTCAGGGGGCCTACCAGTCTTCCAGCATCGGCCGTGACCTCATCGTCCAGGCCGATGGCGGCAGCGCCCTGCTCAACCTGAGTTCCACCTCCAGTCAGACCGCCAGCGTCGGCCGCGATATTCGGGTGATCGGCGGTTCCAACGGGACCGGGGCGACCGCCGGCATCACCTCGTCGGGGTATCAGACCCTGCACGCCAGCGGTGACTTCGTCGTCCAGGGAGGTGCTTCGGATAACGCGACGGCCCTGGTGCAGGCGGCCTACAGCCAGGATATCCGTGCCGATGATTTCACCGTGCAGGGCGGTTCCGGAGTGGGAGCGACCGCTCGCTTCGTCGGCGATACCCAGTACATGAGCGAGATCCACGGCAACCTGTCGGTCCTCGGGGGCACCGGCAACGGCGCTTTCGCCGAAATCCTCAGTGCCAACGATCAATATATCGGCAATCAGTCCACCTATGCCCACGATCCGATCGGCACCGTCCTGATCCAGGGCGGCTCGGGGACGGGGGCTTACGCCGCCGTTCGGGCCGGAGATAGCCAGCAGCTCTATGGCGGCGGAACGATTTCCGTCCTCGGCGGAACCGGCAATGGCGCCTATGCGGAGGCGGTGGCGGGATCGAGCCAGAACGTCGGTTACCAAGTGCAGTATTTCTACGATCCCACGGACGGCATCCTCGTGCAGGGCGGCAGCGGTAGCGGGTCCTATGCCTCCGTTCGCGCCGGAGGCAGCCAGGTCATGTACAGCGGCAACGACATCCGCGTCCTCGGCGGCAGCGGAACCGGCGCCGGCACGAGCGGGGCCTGCGGCACGGGCCCGGGGGCCTTCGCCGAAATCTGCGCGGGAGGCAGCCAGGTCATCGGCCAGACCGACAGTTACTACTATTACGTTCCCACCGCCAACATCCTGGTACAGGGCGGCAGTGGCGGCAATGCGCGCATCCTCGCTGCCAGTTCGCAGCAGATCATGGCCGGGGGAAATCTCTCGGTTCTCGCCGGCACGGCGGCCGGCATGACGGCATCGATCGAATCCACCGGCGGTTCGCAGACCATAGGCAACACCTATCTCTATTCCAACGACCCCAGCGGCAACATCCTGATCCAGGCGGGAACGGGCGCCGCGACCAACGCCTCGGCATGGATTTCCGCCGCCGGTTCCCAGACCATCCGGGCGGGCGGCAGTATCACCCTTACCGGTGGCGCCAATAGTTCCCACGCTGAAATGGTGGCTGGAGGCAGCCAGACCATCGGACTCAACAGCGGCTCCTACGATGCCACCGACGCCATCACCCTGACCGGCGGCAGCGGCACCAGCGCCTACGCCCACATCGTCGCCGGCAGCAGCCAGTCGGTGCAAAACAGCGGCAACATCGCGCTGGCGGGAGGAACCGGTGGCAGCGCCGGAGCGCGTCTGCAATCGGCCACCAGCCAGACCCTGACCACCCAGGGCAATCTGACCGTCGTCGCCGGGACCGGCTCCGATGCGGAGGTTTACCAGACCGGAGCGGGGACCCAGAGCCTCAACGTTTCCGGTACCGTCACAGTCAATAATCCAGGCGGCGCCCTGGCGGGCATCGTCTCCGGCGGTGCCCAGAACCTGACGGCAGACAACGTCACGGTCACGGTCAGCTCCGGCGTCACCGCCGCCGCGGCCGAGATCACCGCGACGGGCAACCAGACCTTCACCCTCAACGGCACCGGAACGACGAACGCCTTCCTCACCATCCTCAACCACAGCGGGGCGGGCGGTTCCATTGCCAAGGTCGGTACCACGGGCACCCAGACCATCACCATGCCCTACACCGCCGCCGGGACGCTGCGCGTGGGTGATACTTCGTCCCTCGGGCAGGCTTGGCTCATTTCCGGGGCCAATCAGTCGCTCCTGGTCGGAGACCTCATCGTCCAGGGGGGGGCCACGGCGGCAGCCTCGTCCAAGGTCCAGTCCGGTGCCGCCGGCACCATGGACATCAGCGCCCTGACCGGGTCCATCCAGGTGCTGGGCGGTGCGGCGGGTTCCGCCGCCATCGACCCGGCGGTCCTCAACATGGCCACCAACGGCTCCATCGTCGTCCAGGCCGGGGCGGCTGCCACGGCCACGGCCATCATCACCGCCGGCAACATCAACATGGCCGCCACCAACGGCAGCATCGCCGTCACCGGCGGCTCGGCCTCGGCCAGCATCGTCGCCACAGGCACCATGAACGCCTTCGCCTCCGGCAACATGGTCATCACCAATGGCACCGTCTCGGCTGGTGCGCTCACCGGCAACAACATTTTCCTGGGGGGCTCCTGCATCGGCTGCACGTCGGGCCTCGTGGGCAACTTCAACATCAACTCTGGCCTGCTGCCGGTGGCGACGACGGCGGGGGTGGTCCTGCTGGTCGATCCGGGCAGTGGCGAAATCATCGCTCTTCTCGACAGTCTGCAGGACTTGTACACCCTGACGCTGACGGAAGAAGGTGAAATCGTTTACGATTTCGGCCGGCGTCGCATACCGCAGTGCAGCTGATGCCGCAACGGGGAGGGTTGATTTGATTTCCAAGTACTGGCGCCGGGCGGCGGGATTCGGGCTGCTCGTGGGCCTGCTGGCAGGGGGGATTGCCCAGGCCCAGCAGAAGATCGGGCAGGTGGACTTCGCCCAGGGCCTCGCCACGGCCCAGCGCCCCGGGGAGGCGACGCGTTTCCTGGTGCGCGGCGAAGCCTTGCTGGAAGGCGATACCATCACCACGACTGACCGCGGCTACGCTGTCCTGTCCTTCAAGGACGGCAGCAAGGTCACCCTGCGTCCCGGAACCAGCTTCGCCGTCGACAAGTTCGCCCACGACAAGGGTGAGGAAAGCGCTGTCATGCGCCTTCTGAAGGGGGGGTTGCGGGCGGTGACCGGGCTGATCGGCAAGCGCAATCCCGGCGGGATCCAGTTTGGTACGGTAACCGCCACCATCGGTATCCGCGGCACCAGCTTCGACGCCCGCCTCTGCGGCGAGGATTGCCGCAAGGAAGACCAGGAAGTGCGGACCCGTCCCAACAAGATCGCTCCCTTGCCGCCCGCCGATACCGTGATCGCCCGTGTCGTGCGCATCCAGGGCGAGGCGGTGGCCGTGCAGTCCGGACAGGCGGCCCGGCGCCTCTTCGAGGGCGCCCCCTTGCAGGTGGGGGATGAAATCCGTACCAGCGCCGCCGCCGTCGTGGTCATCGGATTCCGTGACCAGACCCGCGTTTCCCTGGAGCCCCAGACTGTCTTCCGGGTCGAGGATTTTGCCTACGACCGCAAGAACCAGCCCGACAACTTCGCCGTCCGCCTCGTCAAGGGGGGGCTGCGCTTTTTCACCGGACTCCTGGGCAAGCGCAACCCGGGGGCGGTCAGCGTTTCCACCGTGGTCGCCACCATTGGCATCCGCGGCACCGGCATGGATATTCGCTGCGAAGGCCCCTGCGTCCCCGGTTACCAGCCTCCGCCAGCCGCCAGCACCAAGGGCAAGCTCGCCAAGGCGGCGTCGGCCAAGGACAGGAAGGCCGCGGCCGCCAAGGCCCAGGCCGAAGCTTCGGCCGCTTGCGCTGACACGCTTTCCGCCTCGACCTGGGATGGCGAAATCGTCGTCACCGGCAACCGCGACATGTCCGTCGCCAAGGGCCAGTCGGCCTGCGTGGGCAAGGATGGTGCGCCGCGCTCTCTGGCCGCGGTTCCCGACGGCATTCGGGCCTTCGTTTCGCCCCGGCCGGATCAGGTCGAAATCAACTGGGATGCTCTGTTCGGCAGCGTGCTGCCCAATGGCGAAGATGGTCTCTACGCCTTGGTGCGCGACGGTCACGTCTTCCTGCTCAGCAGCGGCGGGCGCCTCGATCTCGGACCGGGTGAAGCGGGCTACGTGGGTGCGGACGGCGTCCCCCACCGCCTCGACCCCATACCGCGCTTCATGAGCGATGATCCCTTCCCTATTCCGGAAATGTTCGATGCCAACGATCCAGACATCATCCAGCTCTACGGCGTCACCCTGGGGGCGCCGGACCAGGAAATCTGCGAGGTTCAATAAAGCCATGGTGCGTCCCAATCTCGGTGGGCGACTGTCCCCCGGCCTGATCGCTCTGGCCGCCTGCCTCGCCCTGTCGGCATCTCCGGCGCAGGCCGAAGCGCCCTCGCCCCAGGAACCTACCCTCGACGTCACGCGGTACCGCATCGAGGGCAAGGCACCCCTCTCGGACGCACAGATTGCCGCCATCCTGGCCGCCCATGTGGGCGAGAAGCGCAGCATCGCCCAGATCGAGCAGGCGGCCAAGGCGCTGGAAAAGGCTTTCCGCGACGAGGGACACGTTTTTCACCGCGTCCTGGTGCCGGTCCAGAAACCCGAGGGGGGAGAAGTCGTCCTTCAGGTGCTCGCCTTCAACCTCGCCAAGGTCACGGTGAGCGGCAATCAGCACTTTTCCACCGAGAACATCCTGCGCAGCCTGCCCGCCCTGCGGGTCGGCGAACCCCCGGACATGGACGACCTGGGCCGTGACCTCACCGCGGCCAACGTCAATCCGTCCAAGCAGGCCGCCATCACCTTCCGCGAAGGCGCGTCGCGGAGCGGCGTGGACGCCGACCTGCGGGTCCGGGACGCCGAACCCCTCGGTTTCTTCGCCGGCCTCACCGCCAACCGCTCCATCGATCCCGCCCGCAACGGCGACGGCATCTATCGTCTTACGGTCGGGGTCCAGCACGCCAATCTGTTCGACCGGGACCACGTCGTCACCGCTTCCTATACCCTGGATCCCCGTGATCTCGGCCAGGTCTCGCTGTTCGGCCTGTACTACCAGGCCCCGTTCTATGGCACCGGCCTCAGCCTTTCGGGCTATTACACCTATTCCGACGTCAATACTGGCCAAGTACCGCAGGGCGGTGGGCTCCTGGATGTGAGCGGTGGCGGGGAGTTCATGGGGGTCAAGCTCAGTCTGGCGCTGCCCCGTCAGGGCACCCTGCAACACACGGCCGCCATCGCCCTGGACGACCGGCACTTCCGCAACGACACCCGCTTTGCGGGAACTAAGATCACCCCCGACGTGGGATCACGCCCGATTTCCCTGCTTTACACCGCCCGCCAGGACCATGCCTGGGGCCATGTGAGCGGCAATGTCGGATACGCGCGCAATTTCGGTGGGGGGGCCGACAACCGGAACGCAAACTATGCGGCCGTGGAGGCGGATCACTTCTGGGATGCCTGGCGTTACGGCGTCGAAGGCGCCCTGGCCAACCAGGGCTGGAACTTTACCGGCAAGCTGCGCGGCCAGTGGTCGAGCCACTCCCTCATTCCGGGCGAGCAGTTCGGCCTGGGTGGCGCCGGTTCCGTACGCGGGTTCGCAGACCGGGAGGTCGCCGGAGACTTTGGCTACCTCTGGAACCTGGAGGCCATGGCACCCCAGGTCCTGGTTCCGCGTCTGCGCCCGGTCATCTTCATTGACGGCGGATCCGCTCATACCCGCAGCGACGGCCACACCGAACGGCTTGCCAGCGCTGGCGCAGGCTTGCGCTGGTCGCACGACCGCCTCGAAACCTCCCTGGATGTTGCTCGCGCTTTGGATCGCAACAGTCTGGCCACGGATACCGTGCGCACCCGCCTCAATTTTTCCGCCTTCTACCGCTTCTGACCCGGGTCGGTGGACAGAGCCCGGGCCGGGGTGCGCTCCCAGCCCGCGGTGCCAGGGCGCCGGTGCCGATTCATCCGGGGATACATCCGGTAACGGCTGGCAACAGGCTTCCGGCGCGAACGAACCTAAGCTCCCTCCATCGACGGGTTTCACCGTCCAATCCCCGGGAGTCCAGCCATGCAACGCATTCCAGCCCTATTGTCAGCCCTCGTCCTCAGCCTTGCCGCCTCCGGTTGTGCCAGCTGGGACAGCATGAATTCGCGCCAGAAGAGCACCGTGGTGGGTGCGGGCGTCGGGGGAGTGGTGGGTGCCGCGGTCACTGGAGGCGGTGTTCTGGGCACTGTCGGGGGGGCCGCCATCGGTGGCGTCATCGGCGACCAGGTAGGCAAGCAACGCCGCTGATCTGCGCATGGCCCGCGGGAGGGCTACTCCTGCGGCGCGCCGTCGCGGCTGAGCACGATGCGGCGGAACCAGCCCCCCGCCAGGGCCGCCTGGTCGGTGACGACCCTCAAGCCTGGAACGCCCGCCAGAACCTCCTCGAAGACTACGTCGAGCCGCGTGGCCACGTGGCGCACGAGGGCGTTGGCGGCCCGCCGCAGGAGGGCGGATTCCCCGGGCCGGAGAAACTTGTCCAGGATGAGGACCGAACCGCCTGGCCGCAACACCCGGGCCGCCTCGGCCAGACAGGCTCGGGGATCGGGAACCACGGCCAGGATCAGGTGCAGGATCACGACATCGAAACTTGCGGCGGCGAAGGGCAGGCGACGGACATCCGCCACCACGGGCCCGAAGTCGCAGGCTTCGCGGCGGTTTACCGCGCGAGCCAGCATGGCCGGGGTCAGGTCACAGCCCACCACGCGGTGCCCGGGAGGCAGCAGGGGAAGGTCGAGGCCGGTGCCGATGCCGGCCAGCAGGATATCCGCAGGGGCCGCGGGCAGAGCGGCCAGGCTTGCTTCCCGCAGCCTTCGCGACGCCCCTTCGATGGCCAGGTCATAGACCGGGGCGATCAGGGTGTAGGGGTGGCGCAGATTCAGTGCAGCACCCGGGGCACGGCCAGGACGAATTCCGGGATGGTGGCGTCGAAGGAATGCCCGTCGGCCGCCACCAACCGGTAAGTGCCCTTCATGGTGCCCACCGGTGTCTTGAGGGCGCATCCGCTGGTATATTCGAACACCTCGCCGGGCTGCAGCAGCGGTTGCTGGCCCACCACTCCCAGTCCGCGCACTTCCTGGACCTCGCCATTGGCGTCGCCGATGATCCAGTGGCGCGACACCAATTGCACCGGAACGGTGCCGGTATTGCGGATGGCGATGGTGTAGGCGAAGACGTAATTGTCGCCTTCCGTGTCGGACTGCTCGGGTATGAAGCGGGGTTGCGGCGTCACCTCGACGCAGTAGGTTTTTTGTTCACTCATGGAATCGTGGGTACCTGGATTGGAGTTCACCATGCCGGCAATGGATTTCGTCATCGCTCCCAGCATTCTCTCGGCCGATTTTGCGCGCCTTGGGCAGGAAGTGGAAAACGTCGTCGCTTCGGGGGCGGACTGGATTCACTTTGACGTGATGGACAACCATTACGTTCCCAACCTGACCATAGGCCCCCTGGTCTGCGCCGCCATCCGGCCCTGCACCGCGGCGCCCATCGACGTGCATCTCATGGTCAAGCCGGTGGACCGCATCATCCCCGATTTCGCCAAGGCCGGCGCCAATATCATCACCTTCCACCCCGAAGCCTCCGAGCACATCGACCGCAGTCTCGCGCTCATTCGGGATCAGGGCTGTCAGGCGGGCCTGGTCTTCAACCCGGCCACGCCCCTGGATTACCTGGATCACGTCCTCGACAAGATCGACGTCGTCCTGCTGATGAGTGTGAACCCGGGCTTCGGCGGCCAGAAATTCATCCCCTCGGCCCTCGCCAAGGCCCGCCAGGCGCGGGTTCGGCTGGATGCCTATACGCGGGAAAGCGGTCGTGCCATCCGCCTTGAAATCGACGGGGGCGTCACCGTGGGCAACATCGCCGAAATCGCCCGGGCCGGCGTCGATGCCTTCGTCGCCGGCTCCGCGGTATACGGCGCCGGCCGCGATGCCGATCCCCATCGCTACGACACGGTGATCGCCGCCCTGCGGGCCGAACTGGCGAAAAGCTGATCCGTGCGCTTCGCTTCAGCCACCTTCGACCTGGACGGAACCCTCCTCGATACCGTCGCCGATCTGGCCGAGGCCTGTCGCCGCATGTTGATTGACCTGGGAGAACCCCCGCGCAGCCTGGCTGAAATCCACGCCTTCGTCGGCAAGGGCATGGCGGTCCTGGTCGAGCGGTGTCTGACCCGGAGCGCACCGCCCGATGCCCGCCGTCTACACGCCGGTATCGAGGCCTTCAAGCTTCATTACTTCGAAGTCAATGGACAGCAGGCTGCCCTCTACCCCGGGGTTCTCGCCGGACTGGAGGCCTGGAAGGCCTCCGGCATCCCTTTGGGTGTGGTGACCAACAAGCCTGGGTTGTTCACCGAGGCGCTGCTGGAGCGCTGCGGCCTGGCCCCCTATTTCTCCGTCGTCGTCTCGGGCGATACCACGCCCTACAAGAAGCCCCGCCCCGAGCCCCTGCTGCACGGGGTGGCCCGCCTGGGAACGACGCCGCAATGCAATCTGCACGTGGGCGATTCCCTTAATGACATCGAGGCGGCCCGGGCTGCCGGGTGTCCCGTCTTCTGTGTGCCCTACGGCTACAACGAAGGTCGCCCGGTGGACAGTGCCGAATGCGATGCGCTAGTATCCGACCTGCTCGCCGCCTACCGGCGCGCCCTTGAATTCTGACCCGCCCCCACCCGAAATGACTTTCCCGATCGACCGGCAATTCCGGCTTTGGCGCCCCTTCGCGGCAGCCCAATCCTGGCGCCTCTGGCGCTCCTGAATCGTCTCTGCGCCGCCTGTACGGCGCATCCGCGTTCGATAGATCCCCCGTCATTTCCGAGGTTCCCCATGACTGAAACCGAATTCAACGCCCTGGCGGCCCAGGGTTACAACCGGGTCGCCGTGACCCTGGAGACCTTTGCCGACCTCGATACGCCGCTGTCCATTTACCTGAAGCTGGCAGGCCGGCCCTTTTCCTATCTGCTGGAGTCGGTGCAGGGTGGCGAACGTTTCGGCCGCTATTCCTTCGTCGGCCTGGCGGCGAGCACCCGCATCGTCGTGCGCGGCAGCGAGGTCGCCGTCCATTGCGGCGATTGCATCGTCGAGCGGGAGGAGGGCGGTGACCCGCTGGAATTCCTCGGGCGCTACCTGGCGCGCTTCTGCGTCGCTCCGGCGGCGGGGCTGCCCCGCTTCTGCGGCGGACTGGTGGGTTGCTTCGGCTACGACACCGTGCGCTACGTCGAGAAGCGTCTTTCCCATGGGCCAACCGCCGGGGATCTGGGCACGCCTGACATCGTTCTGCTGCTCTCGGAAGAGATTGCTGTGGTCGACAACCTCTCGGGCAAGCTTACCCTGGTGGTCTATGCCGAACCGGGGATGCCCGGCGCCTACGACAGGGCCCGGGCCCGCTTGAAGGATCTGGTGGCCCGCCTGCGGTCGCCGGTGGCCATCCCGGAAGAGGGGCCGCGCAGTTCCGCGCCCGCCGTGTCGGGCTTCGGCGAAGAAGCCTTCAAGGCCGCCGTGCGGCGCGCCAAAGACTACATCACCGAAGGCGACATCATGCAGGTCGTCCTCTCGCAGCGCATGTCGAAGCCCTGTTCGGCGAGCCCCCTGGCGCTATACCGCAGCCTGCGCAGCCTCAATCCCTCGCCTTACATGTTCTATTTCGACTTTGACGACTTCCATGTCGTCGGCGCCTCGCCGGAAATTCTGGTGCGTCTGGAGGGCGATATGGTCACCGTACGGCCCATCGCCGGGACGCGCAAGCGGGGTGCCACGGCCGACGAGGATGCCGCCCTGGCCGCCGACCTCCTGGCGGACGAAAAAGAACGGGCGGAGCACGTACAGCTCCTCGACCTGGGGCGCAATGACTGCGGCCGCGTCGCCCAGGTGGGCAGCGTGCGCCTCACCGAGAACATGGTGATCGAGCGCTACTCCCACGTGATGCACATCGTCTCCAACGTGGAAGGCCGCCTGCAGCCGGGTCTCGACGCCCTCGACGTCCTGCGCGCCACCTTTCCCGCGGGCACCGTTTCCGGCGCCCCCAAGGTGCGGGCCATGGAGATCATCGACGAACTGGAACCGGCCAAGCGCGGTATCTACGCCGGAGCCGTCGGCTACCTGGGCTTCCAGGGCGACATGGACCTTGCCATCGCCATCCGCACCGCGGTCATGAAGGACGGGCAACTGCACGTCCAGGCCGGGGCCGGCATCGTCGCAGACTCGGACCCCGAATCCGAATGGCAGGAAACCCGCAACAAGGCCCGCGCCGTGCTGCGGGCGGCGGAACTCGCCGAACAGGGCCTCGACACCCGCATCGATTGATTCGCGACCCAAGACAAGCCCGAGGGATGGCGCCATGCTTCTGATGATCGACAACTACGACAGTTTCACCTACAACCTGGTGCAGTACTTCGGCGAACTGGGGCAGGACGTGCGGGTCTTCCGCAACGACGCCATCGCCCTGGACGAAATCGCCCGCCTGGCGCCGGACTATCTGGTCATCTCGCCCGGCCCCTGCGCCCCGGCCCAGGCGGGGGTCTCGCTCGCCGCCATCCGGGAATTCGCCGGCAGGATTCCGCTGCTGGGCGTTTGTCTTGGCCATCAGGCCATCGGCGAGGCCTTCGGCGGGCGTATCGTCCACGCCAAGCGACTCATGCACGGCAAGGTCTCGCCGGTGCAGCACAAGGATGTGGGCGTCTTTCGCGGCCTGCCCAACCCCCTCACCTGCACCCGCTACCACTCCCTGGCCATCGAGCGGGAAAGCTGCCCCGACTGCCTGGAAATCACCGCCTGGACAGACGACGGCGAAATCATGGGGGTGCGCCACAAAACCCTGGCCGTCGAGGGCGTGCAGTTTCACCCCGAATCCATCCTGACCGAGCGCGGTCATGACCTGTTGAAGAATTTCCTCGAGGAGCACCGTCCATGACCCCCCAAGCCGCCCTGCAGCGTGTCATCGAGCACCGCGAAATCTTCCACGACGAAATGGTCGCCCTGATGCGCCAGATCATGGGCGGCGAGGTGTCGCCGGTCATGATCGCCGCCATCATCACCGGCCTGCGGGTCAAGAAGGAGACGGTGGGAGAAATCGCCGCCGCCGCCTCGGTCATGCGCGAACTGTCCACCAAGGTGCAGGTGGCCGATTCCGGCTGCCTCGTCGATACCTGCGGCACAGGGGGTGACGGCGCCCACACCTTCAACGTCTCTACCGCCGCCATGTTCGTCGCGGCTGCGGCGGGCGCGCGAGTCGCCAAGCATGGCGGGCGCTCTGTTTCGAGCCAGTCGGGCAGTGCCGACGTCCTCGAGGCTCTGGGCGCCAACATCAACCTCAAGCCGGAACAGGTGGGTGAATGCATCGACGAAGTCGGCGTCGGCTTCATGTTCGCCCCCAACCACCACAGCGCCATGAAGCACGCCGCCCCGGTGCGGCGCGAACTCGGCGTCCGCACCCTCTTCAACATCCTTGGCCCTCTCACCAACCCGGCGGGAGCCAGGCGCCAGGTCATGGGCGTCTTTCACCCTGATCTGGTCGGCATCCAGGTCCACGTTCTGCAACGCCTGGGCAGCGAGCGGGCTCTGACCGTCCATGGGCGCGAAGGCCTCGACGAAATCTCCATCGCCGGCCCCACCCTGGTGGGCGAGCTGAAAGACGGCGTGGTGCGGGAGTACGAAGTTCGGCCGGAGGATTTCGACCTGCCGCTGCACGACCCCAAGGCCATTCAGGTCGCCAACGTCGAGGAATCCCGCGCCATGCTGCTGGGCGCCCTGGAAAACCGCCCCGGCGCCGCCCGGGACATCGTGGCCCTCAACGCGGGCGCGACACTCTACGTGGCCGGCCTCGCCGATTCCCTCGCCTCCGGCGTCGACAAAGCTCTGGAGACCCTGTCCAGCGGCGCCGCCCGGGCCAAGGTCGAGGCCTTTGTGAGCCGCACGCGGAGTTGCGCATGAGTCCCAGTTCCGGTTCGGACATTCTCGATCGGATACTGGCGACCAAAGGAGAAGAGGTCGCCGCCGCCCGGGCAGTCCGACCGCTTGCCGAGGTGCGGGCCGACGCCGAGCGTCAGCCCGCCCCCCGCGATTTCCTCGCCGCCCTGAAGACCACGGTCGCTGCCGGTCGTCCGGCCGTCATCGCCGAAATCAAGAAGGCCAGCCCCTCCAAGGGTGTCATCCGTCCGGACTTCCGTCCGGCCGACATTGCCGCGAGTTATGCCGATCACGGTGCCGCGTGCCTCTCGGTCCTTACCGACGGCCCGTATTTCCAGGGCAGCCCGGAATACCTCAAAGCCGCCCGCGCCGTCTGCACCCTGCCCGTCCTGCGCAAGGACTTCCTGGTGGACGCCTACCAGGTCCACGAAGCCCGGGCCATGGGCGCCGACGCCATCCTGCTCATTGCCGCCGCCCTGCCGCTCGTGCTGATGGAAGAGTTCGAGGCCCTGGCACAAGCCTACGGCATGGCCGTCCTGGTCGAAGTGCACAACGGCGAAGAGCTCGAACAGGCCCTGCGCCTGAAGACTTCCCTGGTCGGCATCAATAACCGCAACCTGCGTAGCTTCGAAGTCAGCCTGGAAACCACCCTGGCGCTGCTGCCACGCATCCCGACCGACCGCCTGGTCGTCACCGAGAGCGGCATCCTCGCCCCCGGGGATGTGGCACTGATGCGGGAAAACCGCGTCAACGCCTTCCTGGTCGGCGAGGCGTTCATGCGCGCTCCCGATCCGGGCATCGAACTGGCCCGCCTGTTCGGCATCTGAGTTCCCCGCCTGCGGCCTTGGCCTAAGCTTCGGGAAGGTCGCGCAGAAAGGAAGTCCTCATGGGACCGGCCACCGAAAAACCGACCCTCTCCGCCGCCGATTTCCTGGCCTGGGAAGCGCAGCAGCCGGAAAAGCACGAACTCTTCCAAGGCGAAGCCTTTGCCATGGTCGGTGCCCGCCGGGTGCGCGTCACGGTGTCCCTCAACGTGGCGAGCCTTCTCAAGGCCCACCTGCGCGGCACCGCCTGCCGCGCCAACATGGCCGACATGAAGCTGCGCGCCGCGGAAAACATCTTCTACCCCGACGTGATGGTCACCTGCCACCCGCAAGATCGCCTGGCGGAGACCGTGATGAGCCAGCCCAAGGCCATCGTCGAAGTACTCTTCGACAGCACCTCCGGCTTCGACTGCGGTGGCAAGTTCGTCGCCTGCCGCCAGATCGACAACCTGGAAGAGTACGCCCTCATCGACCCCGACCGCCTGAGCATCGAAGTCTTCCGCCGGACTCCCAACGGCAACTGGCTCCTGGCCACCAGCGAAGCCGGCCGCGGCTTGCTGCTCAAGAGCCTCGACTTCGCCGCCCCGCCGGAGGCGGTGTTCGAGGATGTCGCTGGGTAGGCGACCCCCTCGCGGCCTTGGCCGGACGAGTCCAATGAGGCCGCCGGTTCGATAAAACTGGGGTTTGTCGCCGACTTCTCCATACTCGGCTTCGGACCTTGGCCACGCATTTGGCCTGGAATGGGGCTGGGCACCGGCAAAAGCGTTTTGTCGGTGTAGGAGGAACAGGGGGCATGGGGGGAGGGGTGTATCAAGTTGTTGCGGACAAACAACAGGGACGCCCGAGTTTCTCCCCCGAAAGCCAATCAATCGTTGCTCCGCGCCGTGCCCCCGGGCAGAATCCACCCAACTTCTCAATCCGAGAGGTAAAGCTAGCGTCTCCAGGGGCGCTAAAACTAACCACTAAGGAGTAATGCAATGCAAAAGAAACTGATCGCTCTGGCCATCGCCGGCCTGGCTTCCAGCGCTGCTTTCGCCCAAACCAACGTGACCATCTACGGTCTGATGGATTTCGGTTATGTCCGCAGCAGCGGTGACGACGGTGGCATCACCAACGCCAAGGGCACCAATCGTCTGGACAGCGGCGTCGCCGGCGGCAACCGCCTCGGCTTCAAGGGCGTCGAAGATCTGGGTAACGGACTCAAGTTCATCTTCGAAGCCGAGTACGGCTTCTCTGGCGACCAGAGCACAGGCCTGTCCAGCGTCCGCCACGCCTACGTCGGCGCTACCGGCGCCTTCGGTACCTTCGTCGGTGGCCGTCTGGACGGCGTCCGCTACGGCATCTTCAACAAGTACGACGCCTTCGCCGGCGGTACCGTGGGTAACTTCACCCAGATGACCGGCCAGGTTGACCGCGCCAACAGCGCCATCGCTTACATCTCTCCGACCTGGAGCGGCTTCAGCGTCCTCGGCGCCTTCGCCACCAACATCGGCAGCCAGACCAACGCCCTTGGTCTTAGCGCCCAAGAAACCAACGGCAATGACCTTGACGGCCAGCTGATCACGTTGATGGGCAACTACTCTAACGGCCCGATCGACATCACCCTGGACTGGGAACGTGTGAATTTCGATAAGTTTAACCTTGGCGCCACCTCTGATTCTGTCGGTATTGTCGGCGGTGTTCCCGCAGTCGTTGCCGGTAGCGCCGGCATTCCCCTGGATAAGGACACCGTTACCACCATCGCCGGTTCTTACGACTTCGGCGTGGTCAAACTGCGTGCCCTGTGGGACCGCCAAAAGCTCGACGGCCGCGACGGAGTGGGTACCATCGCCGACTGGCGTTCTTGGTTCGTTTCCGCCACCGCCCCCATGGGTAACTTCCTCCTGAAGGCAACCTACGGGCAGACCAAGGACAAGGAAGCGTCTGACAGCAAGGCCAAGAAGTTCGGCTTGGGTGTCGATTACAACCTGTCCAAGCGTACCCGTCTGTACGCCGATTACGGCAACATCAGCCAGGACAACGGCTCTGCCATCGGCATCACCTACGCACCGAACAACAACGCTGGCTCTGGCCTGGGTGCTACCCGCGGTTTCGACTTCGGTGTTCAGCACAAGTTCTAATCCGGCTTAGCCAGTTGGAACCCAAAACGGACGCTACGGCGTCCGTTTTTTTTGGTGCGCCCGGCAGGGCGCAGCTACTTGGAGGTGAAAGTCCTCTACTCGCCCGGCAAGGGGAAGAGTGAGCCGAAGGGCAAGGCTGTCGTGGGTAACTGCGAATTTGGGAAAAACGGGGACAGACCACGATTTCTAGCGAAACACCCAGTCTCGCGACAGGCGGCCTCGTGAACGCTGCGCAAACGGCAGGCGGTCGTGTAAAGCGACACTTTCGGGCAATGCTACAATGAACCGAACATTTCGGAGCCTGGCCTGTGCCTACCGTACTTCGTCTTCTGGGCGGGAGATTCCATTATTACTCCGACGAAGGCAGTGAGCCTGCACCTATTCGACTTGCTCGCTCTGTGGGCGTCAGGCCTGTGGACTTGCGGAAGCTAGAGCGGCTCGCTGCCGAGCGTGAGAACTTCTTTTTGGAGAAATGGCGTGGGTATTTCAGGTAGAGAAAAGGGGAGCGCCCCATGACCGAGAACGTCGACAACTTGATGCTAGAACATCTGAAACGAATCCAGGCCGAACTGGCCACTAGCCGGGAACGTGATCAGGAGGTTCTTTCCAGGCTATCGCACATCGAGAGCGGCTTAGCACGGATCACCCGCGACGAATCAGCCAATTACGCGGAGCTCGTCGCTGATAGACATGCCGTGGATAAGCTGAAGGAACGAATCGAACGCATAGAGCGCCGCTTGGAAATCAACGGCTGAAAACTGCGGCAAAACCGGGCACGGAGCAAAACCGCCAAACCGGGGACAGACCACGATTTCGAGTTACACTGCGACGCTCACCCCGCCGGAGTCCGTCCATGCCTCGTCGCCCCCGCGTGATGCTCCCCGATGTTCCTTTGCATATCATCCAGAGGGGCAATAATCGTCAGGCCTGTTTCATCGCCGACGAAGACTATGGCGTCTACCTGGACTGGTTGAAGGAATACGCCGGCCAGACGGGCTGTGCGCTGCATGCCTATGTGTTGATGACGAATCATGTGCACCTGCTGCTTTCTGCGTCCACCCGCGATGGCGCGGGGGCTCTGATGAAGGCTCTGGGGCAGCGTTATGTGCAGTACGTGAATCGTGTCTACCGCCGGTCAGGTACTTTGTGGGAGGGTCGTTTCCGCTCCTGCCTGACCCAGGAAGAGGGCTATCTGCTGGTCTGCCAGCGCTATATCGAATTGAACCCGGTGCGTGCGGGGATGGTGCCGCATCCGGCGGAGTATCGCTGGTCGAGCTACCGCGCCAATGCCCAAGGCGAGGCGAGCACGCTGCTGACGCCTCACCCGCTGTATAGGGCGCTGGGGGCCGACGCCACCGCAAGGCAGGAGGCTTATCGGGAGCTGTTCCGCGGCGCCCTGGAGCCCGGGCTGGTGGACGCGATCCGCCAGGCGACGAACGGCAACTTTGCTCTGGGCGACGCGCGCTTTGGCGACCACATCGCCCGGGCCCTCGGGCGGCGTGTGCAACCGGGCAAGGCGGGAAGACCGCGCAAGCAGGTGGAGCCGGATTCAGGGGAGTTGTTCTGAGCAAACCCGGCCGCTGTTGGCGGCGGCGCCCGCCGGAAGGGGGCAGGCAATCTCCGGGCTGCCCTTCGATTGCCTGAGAAAAATCGTGGTCTGTCCCTGGTTTACCTGGCTCTGATACCGAACGCCTACCTTCGTCGCGCCGGGGGGGCCGGGAGGCCCCCTTACCCCGCCCGGCGCATCGTCCCCCCGCCCTCTGCATGCCCGCCCCCCTGGCTGATCGGGTGGTCCAGAGCCGCCGGAATCGGCAGGCGCAGCAGGCGGTAGAGCGCCTTAAGGTTTTCGCGGTAGAGGGCGTCGAAGGAGGTGACGGACTGGGGTGGGTTGTAGTCGCCGAACCACCAGAACCAGTCGGAACTTTCGCAGACGGCCAGGCGGGCGAGGACGGTTTCGCGCTCAGCGGGGGTCAGGCGGCTGCTCTCCAGGGCGCGGTCGGCGCACTGTTTGGCGTCGCAGAGGAGTTCCCAGGCCCGGTTCTTGGCCGGGTCGCCAATCCAGGTGGAGAAGGTGCCGTAGACCCAGCTCCCTGCCGTGAGCTTGGGTAGGGCGGGGCGGGCGTCCCGGTGGCGGACGGCGGCAGCGCCCAGGGTCGTGGTGGCGAGGCTGCTGTGGGTTTCCAGGGCGCCGTAGAGATCGTCGAAGAAATACCAAGCGTTGTAGGGGTAGTACTCCCAGGCGTTTTCGCCATCGAGGAAGACCGGGACCACGGCCGCGGGGTCGCGGCTTTCGGCGACTTCCAGCTCAGCGATGAAGTGGGCGGCGGCGTCGCGGCCGTGCCACTTGGCGTATTCGAAGCCGATGAGGTCGGACAGCCGCTCGTTCCTGAAGAAGAGGGTGATATCGCCCGGCGTGCCGATGGGGGACTGCCAGGGGAGGTTCACGCTGGCCTCGGCGCCGGCGGAGTTCTTGAGCACGCTCTGGCTGCTGGCCGTCCAGTTGAAACCGGCGTCGCCAACCTGGGCCAGGAAGGCCTGGGATAGGGCGCCTTCGGCGGGCCACAGACCGGCCGGCGCCTGGCCGAAGCGACGGGTATGGCTGCTGCGGGCGGCCTCCAGGTGAGCGAGTGTCCGGCTGCGGCCGCCGGGGTATTCCGGTGCGGCGGGGAGGGCGCACTCGGGCCAGGCTTCCCGGGCGCTGGCGAAATCGAGAAGCAGGGGGGCGAGGGGGTGGGCGCCGGGGGTGCAGGCAAGCTCGATCTGGCCCCGGTCGGCCAGGGCCCGGTAGCGGGGGATGAGGTTCTTGACCACGCCGCCCAGCGTGGTGAGCAGGCATTCCCGGTCGGCCAGGGTGAAGCCGGCGCCCTTGGCCATCAGTTCGGGGATGGTGGCGCCGTCCCGGCGCAGGGTCTCGCCGCTCCAGGCCAGTAGATACCAGGTGGCGAGGTCGGCGAAGAAATGGCCGGCCAGGTAGTCGATGCCCGGGCCGTCGTGGCTTTTCACGAAGGCGTGGATGTCCCGCAGGCGCCGATAGGGGGCGAAGGGCTCCAGCATGGTGGGGGCATGGCATCGAAAGGCCATGTCCAGCAGCCAGTCGCGGTCCTGACCGGCGAGGCGGTCCGGGTCGCGGCAGGCGGCGATGGCCAGCAGGGGGTCGCGCCAGACCCGGGTGGCGAACTGGTCGGCGTAATCCTCGATCTGGTCCAGCAGCACGGGCACGAAATTGACCGTGCAGCGGACGCCCGGGTGCCGCTCCAGGTGGCCGGCCATGTCAGCGTAATCCTTGATGGCGTGGAGCAGCACCCAGGGCAGGACGAATTCGCCACTTTCCGGGTGCCTGTAGTCCGGCTGATGCATGTGCCAGAGGAAGGCGACTTCGGCCATGGATCAGGCGGCGCCCTGGCCGAGCATTTCCGGTGTGATCAGGGTGATGCCCTTGGCGCTGACATGGAAGCGGCGGCGGTCGTCGTCCGGGTTGACGCCGGCCACCAAGCCTTCCGGGATGCGGCAGCGCTTGTCCACCACGCAGCGTTTGAGCACGGCGTGGCGGCCGATATCGACGTGGGGCAGGATGACCGAATCCTCAACCCGCGCCCAGCTATGGACGTGGACGTTGGAGAAGAGCATGGAGCGCCGCACGCTGGCGCCGGAGACGATGCAGCCGCCGGAGACCAGGGAATCCACGGCGCTGCCTCGGCGGTCCGCATCGTCGAAGACGAATTTGGCGGGGGGAAGCTGCTCCTGGTAGGTCCAGATGGGCCAGTCCTTGTCGTAGAGGTTGAGTTCCGGCGTCACCTTGGTCATTTCCATATTCGCCTCCCAGTAGGCGTCGATGGTACCCACGTCGCGCCAGTAGGGGATGTCGTCGGTCATGCCGACGCAGGAATCGGCAAAGCGGTGGGCGAAAACCCGGTAGCGGGGGACGATGTAGGGAATGATGTCCTTGCCGAAATCGCGGCTGGAGTCCTTGGTCAGGGCGTCCCGCTGCAACTGCTCGAAGAGGAAGCGGGCGTTGAAGATGTAGATGCCCATGGAGGCCAGGGCCCGATCCGGGTGGCCGGGGATGGCCGGCGGATTTTGGGGCTTCTCGACAAATTCCACGACGCGATCGCGCTCGTCTACGCCCATGACGCCGAACTCCCGGGCGTCAGCCAGGGGCACGTCGATGCAGCCGACGGTCATGTCCGCCTGGCTCTTGGCGTGGAAGGCCAGCATGCGGCCGTAGTCCATCTTGTAGATGTGGTCGCCGGCGACGATAAGGATGTGCTCGGGGTCGTAACGGCGCAGGAAGTGCATGTTCTGATACACCGCGTCCGCCGTGCCCTGGTACCACTGGGTTTCGTCGATCTGCTGCTGGGCGGGCAGGAGCTGGATGAATTCGTCGAAACGCCCGTCCAGGAAACTCCAGCCGCGCTGGATGTGGCGGATCAGGCTGTGGGCCTTGTACTGCGTGGCCACGCCGATGCGGCGGATGCCCGAGTTGACGCAGTTGGAAAGGGTGAAGTCGATGATGCGGAACTTGCCGGCGAAGGGTACCGCCGGCTTGGAGCGGTAGTCGGTGAGCTGCTTCAGTCGGCTGCCACGGCCTCCGGCCAGGATGATGGCGAAGGTGTTGCGGGTGAGCTGGCTGATGAAGCGCATGTCGGTCTGCTCGCGCATCTCGCAGTAGGGCTGGTGCGGGCACTGGACGTTGTCAGGCATGGCGGGCCTCCCTCGGCTCTGGTTATGAGCTTATGATACCGCCGGGGGGAATGATGTCGCTAAGAGAAGCGCTGTACCTGTTCAACGAAGGCCGCAATTTCTGCGCCTACGATTTTCTCGGCGCTCACCCGGACGAGGGCGGGGTCGTCTTCCGCGTCTGGGCGCCGCAGGCCACCGCGGTTTCGGTGATCGGCGAGTTCAACGCCTGGCAGCCGGGAATCGATGGCCTGGTGTCTCTGGGGCCTTCGGGGGTCTGGGAAGGCCGGGTCACCGCCGCCAGGCCAGGGGCCCTCTACCGCTTCGCGGTCGCCGATCAGTGCGGCGCCCTGCGGGTGAAGTGCGACCCCTACGCCCGCGGCTTCGAGCTGAGGCCCGGGTCGGCGGCCTACGTCGTGGCGCCCTCGGCCTACGCCTGGGGCGACGGAGACTGGCTCGCCGCCCGGGCCGGGCGGGACTGGCTGCATGCCCCCATGAGCGTGTACGAAGTGCATGCCGGTTCCTGGATGCGCCATCCCGATGGCAGTCCCTATCTGTGGCGGGAGCTGGCCCAACGCCTGATCCCCTACGCCGTGGACATGGGTTTCACCCACCTGGAACTCCTGCCCATCACCGAGCACCCCCTGGACGAGTCCTGGGGCTACCAGACCACCGGCTACTTTGCCCCCACGGCGCGCTACGGCTCGCCGGACGATCTCAGGGCCTTCATCGACGCCTGCCACCAGGCGGGGCTGGGCGTCATCCTCGACTGGGTGCCGGGACACTTTCCCCAGGACGACTGGGCCCTGGCCCGCTACGACGGCAGCGCGCTCTACGAGCACGAAGACCCCCGCCAAGGCCTGCACGCCGATTGGGGCACCCACATCTTCAACTACGGCCGCCACGAGGTGCATAGCTTCCTCCTCTCCTCGGCCCACTGGTGGTTGTCCCAATTCCACTTCGACGGCCTGCGGGTCGACGCCGTCGCCTCCATGCTTTACCTCGACTACTCACGCAAGGCGGGCGAATGGCTACCCAATCGCCACGGCGGGCGGGAGAACCTGGAAGCCATCGACTTTCTCAAGGCCCTGAATACCCTGGTCCATGGCGAATTCCCCGGCGCCCTGACCCTGGCCGAGGAATCCACTTCCTGGCCCCAGGTCTCGCGGCCCACCTGGCTGGGGGGCCTGGGCTTCTCCATGAAGTGGAACATGGGCTGGATGAACGACAGCCTGCGCTACTTCGCCCGCGACCCAGTACACCGCCGCTGGCACCACGACGAACTCACCTTCGGTCAGATGTACGCCTACAGCGAAAATTTCGTCCTGCCCCTTTCCCACGACGAAGTCGTCCATGGCAAGGGCTCTCTCCTGGGCAAGATGCCCGGCGACCCCTGGCAGCGCCTGGCCAATCTGCGGCTCCTGCTGGCCGCCCAGGCCCTCAGCCCCGGCAAGAAGCTCCTCTTCATGGGGGGGGAATTCGGCCAGATGCGGGAGTGGTCGGAAAGGCGGGAACTCGACTGGTTCCTGCTGGCCGAGGATGGCCACGCCGGAGTGCAGCGCCTGGTGGCGGACCTCAACCACCTGCATCGCGAGCGCCCGGCCCTGCACGAACTGGATTTCGACCCCGCCGGGTTCCACTGGATCGACTGCCACGACAACGCCCATTCGGTCCTGGCCTGGTTGCGCATCGCCCGGGACGGGAGCTTCGTCGTGGTGGCGGCCAATTTCACCCCGGAGCCCCAGCGTGGCTACCGCCTGGGGGTTCCCGGCACAGGCCCCTACGTCGAAATCTTCAACAGCGATTCCGTCCATTACGGCGGCAGCAACCTGGGCAACGGCCTGGGGCTGACCGCCTGGGACGAGCCCTGGATGAGTCAGCCCGCTTCGCTGACCCTCAGCCTGCCTCCCCTGGGCTGTGTGGTTCTGACCCCGGTTCCCGGTCGGCCGGGCAGCCTCTGAGCCACCGGGCCGCCGGCCGGCTGGGGCGCGGGGCGCTCAGGAAGCCGTTCCGGACTGCTGCGCGGCCAGGGCCAGGGCGCCCAGCAGGCCGAGGCGCTCGTCGCGGATCAGGTGGATTGGCATTTTCTCGGCGAGGCCCGCGTGTTCGCGCTTATCGCGAAAGGCCCTGATGAAGGGTTCCGGCGAGAGCGCCGGCAGGAGTTTGGCCGCTACGCCTCCCGCCAGATAGACCCCGCCCCGGGCCAGCCACTGCAAGGCCAGATCTCCCGCGAAGGCACCCAGGGCCGCGAGCCAGAAGGCCACGGTCCTTTCGGCCTCCTCATCGCCGGCCAGGGCGGCGATGCCGATTTCTTCCGGCGGCAATTCGGCACCGGTCAGAAAACTGTGGATGCGGGCCAGGCCGGGCCCGGAGAGGACGTCTTCCGCGGTGACGCGCCCGGAACGCTCGGCGAGATAAGACGCCAGGGCACGCTGTTCCGCTGTCTGGGGAGAAAAGCCGGCGTGGCCGCCTTCGCCGGGGACGACGCGGTAGTGTCCTTCCGACCAGACCTGGCCGGCGACGCCCAGCCCGGTACCGGCACCCAGGATCAGTCGGGGCGCCCGACCCCGCGGTACCCCGTCCTGCAGGGAGAGCACCGCGTTGCCGCCCAGGAAGTCGATGCCCTGGGCTGCGGCGGCAAAATCATTGACCAGGCGCAACTGCCCGATGGCAAAGCGCTTCTCCAGCGCGTCGGCGTCGAGGTGCCAGGGCCGGTAGGTCAGCCGGGCGCTACGCCCCTCCACCGGGCCGGCCACGCCGAAACAGGCGGCGACGACGGGTTTGTCGTAGCCGTGCAAAAAAGTCGCCAGGATTTCCTCGAACTGGTCGTAGTCCTGACTGGCGAAGCGCTCCTCCCGGACGATTCCTGGATAGCCACGACGCACTTCGGTCAGGGCAAGCAGAGTCTTGGTTCCCCCCAGGTCGCCGCCAAGCAGGGTGATGGGCATGGACATCCTCCTTGTGGAATACCTTTCATAATGCATAGAAGTGGGCGTGGCTGCAATTCAAATCGAATGCTGCGCTGCTGAGGGAGGCCTGGGTTCGGCGTGTGCGGCGCGTGAAGCGCCCGGTCCCCGTGGGTTCCTCTCTCCCGCAGGCGGGGAAGGGGGCGGCGGAGAGGGGCGCATCCGCGCCCTTCTCCGGGGGGCGGAAATCAGGGGGCTTCTTCCGCCGCCAGGGCGGCCAGGGCGGCCGGGTAGCGCTGGGCGGCCGCCTTGCGTAGCCAGGCGAGGCTCGCCTCCCGGTCGCGGGGCTGACCCCGCCCGGTGCGGGCCATGACCGCGATGGCGTACTGGGCCTCTGCCTCGCCGGCCTGGGCAGAAAGCAGGAAGAGGCGGGCCGCTTCGTCCAGGTTGCGCTCCACCCCCCGGCCGGCCTCGAACATCCAGGCCAGACGCGTGCGGGCCGTGGCGTCGCCGGCTTCGGCCAGCGAGCGATAAATTGCGGCAGCCTCGGCATGGCGCCCCGCGCTGCTCAGGATTTCAGCCCGTTCGAAGGGAGTGGGCTCCCGCTCAGGTTTGTCCAGGCTGGCCAAGCGGGCCGCGGCCTCCCGGTCACCGCCTTCGGCCGCGAGGCTGAGATAGTGGCGGGCCCGGTCCACGTCCCGCGGGATCGCGCCGCCGCTGCTGTACAGCATGCCCAACCGGTACTGGGCCTTGAAGCCGCCGGCGTTGGCTGCCGCGATGTACAGGGCCTCGGCCTTTTTCATGTCACGGGGCTCGCCTAGACCGTCCTCGGCAAGGATGCCCAGATTGAAGAGGGCATCCGGGTTGCCCAGGCCGGCGAGGACTTCCCAGATGCGCCGGGCACTGTCGTACTGGGCCATCTTGAACTCGGCGTAAGCCTTGTAATTGCCCATGGCCGGATTCTTGATCCAGTCTTCGGCGGTACTGTCCTGGCTGCGGGCGGGAAAGGCGGCGAAGAGCGCAAGGGCGAGGACGGTGCAGCGGGCTTGGAGGCGCATGGCGGTCGGCGGGAAGGATGAGGTGTCCGGTGGACCGCCCGCCGGGCGCCGGGTTCAGAGGAACACCGTCGGGGCGGCTAGACCGCCACCGGCGCCGGAATGTGGGGATGGGGGTCGTAGCCTTCGAGGCGGAAGTCGTCGAAGCGGAAGGCGAACAAGTCGCGCACCGTGGGGTCGAGCACCATGGTCGGCAGAGGCCTCGGTTCGCGGGAGAGTTGCAGGCTGGCTTGTTCAAAATGGTTGCTGTACAGATGGGCGTCGCCGAAGGTGTGCACGAAATCCCCCGGTGCGTAGTCGCAGACCTGGGCGAGCATCAGGGTGAGCAGGGCGTAGGAGGCGATGTTGAAGGGCACGCCGAGGAAGATGTCGGCGCTGCGCTGGTAGAGCTGGCAGGAGAGGCGGCGCTTGCCCCCCGGTACAGCGGGGGGGGCCACGTAGAACTGGAAGAGGCAGTGGCAGGGCGGCAGGGCCATGCGATCCACGTCGGCGGGATTCCAGGCGCTGACCAGATGGCGGCGGGAATCCGGGTTGTGCCTGAGTCCTTCGACCAGTTGGGTGATCTGGTCCAGGGTGCGCCCGTCGGGGCATTCCCAGCGCCGCCACTGGCGGCCGTAGACCGGGCCCAGTTCGCCCTCGGCGTCGGCCCATTCGTCCCAGATGCGCACGCCGTTTTCCTTCAGGTAGCGGATATTGGTGTCGCCCTGCAGGAACCACAGCAGTTCGTGGACGATGGACTTCAGGTGCAGCTTCTTGGTCGTGACCAGGGGGAAGCCGCGGGCGAGGTCGAAGCGCATCTGCCACCCGAAGACCGAACGGGTGCCGGTGCCGGTGCGGTCGGACTTGTCGTGGCCGTTGTCGAGGACATGGCGCATCAGGTCGAGGTAGGGCTGCATGGTCGTGATCCTGGGGGCCGCTGCGGCTGCGTCCCTCCCCCGGGCGGCGGGCGGGGGGGGCGGGTTGGGCGTCCCGATTGGCGGGCAGGGCCGACGCCGACGAGCGGCCGGCGGCGGATTTCAGCATAATGCCCGGCAATCAGAAACACGCGGATTCTACATGCTCGCCCGACTGGAAACTTACGCCTCCCTGCCCGACGCCGATGCGCTGACCGGCCTGTCCCATGTCCTCGCCCTGCTGCCGCCCGGCGAGACGCTCCTGCCCGGCTGTCCCGAACCCCAGGCCCTGGAGGCCGCCCTGGCGCGGCGGGGCAAGACGGCTGCCAGCCTGGCCAAGACTCCGCTGGCGGCGGACCTGGGGGGTGGCCTGCGGGTATGGGCGGTGCTCGATCCCGCCGCGCCGCGCTTCGAACAGGCGACCCTGGTGCGCAAGGCCTTCCAGGCCCTGCTGAGCGAAGAACCGCGGGAGATCCACGTCCTGCTCGACGGGGACAAGGCCTTCATCGAGTTGGCCGCCGAAATCGTCGCCTACGTGGGCCTCGCCAACGGAGCGCCCCTGCCCACCCGGCGCCGCGCCGAGGCGCCACGGGCCCTGGAGCGGCTGGTGCTCTGGGGCGTGGCGCGTCCCCCGGTCCGGGCGGGGGCGCTGGCCGAGGCCAGCGTCGTGGCGCGCAGCCTCGTCGCCCTGCCGCCCAATGTGCTCACCCCAGGCGCCTACCGCGACCGGCTGGCGGAAATGGCCGACGAGTTGGGCTGGGATATGGAAGAGTTCGACCTTCCCCGCCTGCGGGAAAAGGGCGCCGGCGCCTTCATCGCCGTGGCTCAGGGCAGCACCGAGGAGGATGCGGCCATCGTCCGCCTTTCCTACGAACCGCCCGGTGCTGCGGAGCAGGTGGCGCTGGTGGGCAAGGGTATCTGCTTCGATACCGGCGGCCACAATCTCAAGCCGGCCAAGTACATGGCCGGCATGCACGAGGACATGGCCGGCTCGGCCGTGGTGCTGGGCATCCTGCTGGCGGCCACCCGCCTGCAACTGCCCCTGCGCATCGACGCCTGGCTCGCCCTGGCGCGCAACGAGGTCTCGCCGACCGCCTATCGCCAGGGCGACGTGGTGACGGCCCTGGACGGAACGAGCATCGAAATCGTCCATACCGACGCCGAGGGGCGCCTGGTGCTGGCCGACGCCCTGGCCTTGGCGGTTCGCGACGAGCCGGATCTGGTGGTCGATTTCGCCACCCTTACCGGCAGCCTCATCACCGCCCTGGGCACGCGCTACGGGGGTGTCTTCAGCCCCGATGACGCCCTGGCCGGGGAGGCCGTCGCCGCCGGGCGGACCAGCGGCGAGCGTCTGTGCGCCCTGCCCATGGACGCCGACTATGAGAGCGACCTGGAAAGCACGGTGGCCGACATCAAGCAATGCACCCTGGAAGGCGACGCCGACCACATTCTTGCGGCCCGTTTTCTCAAGCGTTTCGTCGGCGACTGCCCCTGGCTGCATCTCGATCTGGCCGCCGCTTCGTGCAAGGGGGGGCTGGGGGCCATCGCCACCGAGCAGACGGGATTCGGCATCGCCTGGGGCATCGACTTCCTCCAGGCGAGAGTACAATAAGCGTCCGGAATAAGGGTCGCTGCGCTACGGGGGCGCCGACCAGGCCTTCCGCCCCGGGGAGACAAGGAGAACGACGATGCTGGACAGGCTGGGAAAATTGGGCGGACTCTTCGGGCAGGCCAAATCGGATCATCCCCTGGCGGATGAGAAGGAGTTCCGGCGCATCGTCGCGGCCCTGCCGGGGGACCACCCCTACAAGGCCCTGGACGAGATCTCCGGCTGGCTCGAATCGCTGCGTCTGGCCGACGATCTGCCGGCCGGACGCCTGTTCGACATGGTGCGCGAGCTGGATGAAACCGCCCAGCGCCACGCCTTCAAGCTGACGCGGGAATACCTGCGGGCGCCCCGTCTGGCCCGGGCCGAGGAGCAAAAGCTGTGGAAGGCGATCAACGGCTTCTGGCTCAACGCCGCATCCGCCTACGAAAGATGCCTCGCCCTCAGCCGGGAAAAGGACCGTCAGGCCGCCGCCTTGCGCGAAGCCCTGCCCCTCATCTGCGTGCGCCTGGTGGCCGCCCTGGGTCAGGTCGTCAGGTCCGAAATCTACCGTTACGGCCCCCATACGCCGTCGCTCTGGCTGCGCCTGGGGCTGGCCTACGGCGCCGCCGAGGCGGCGGGAGTGGCGAAAAGATCGGTCCAGATCTACCCTCGCAGGACGGAGACCACCACCGCGGAGCACGAGTATCTGCGCCTCCTCGTGCTGTTCACCTCGTCCCTCGACGCGCTCCTGCCGAACCAGATCGAACTGGCCGAGCGCCTGGTGGAGCACTATCTGCCCGGTTTTGCCTTTTCCGCCCAGAGCAGCAAGGAGAGCGTGTATTGGGTCGATCTCGACAAGGCCGAGCCGCCCGCCCGCCTGGCCCGGGTTCCCAAGCAGATGACGCCCTCCCTGCGCTTCTTTCATCCCGCCCGGGCGCACCTGCAGGTGGCCCAATTGGTCACCGACCTGGAGCACGGCGGCGCCCTCCCCGGCGAGATCAATCTGGGCGGGGACGTGGCGGTCAAATACGTCTTGCCGGTGCTTGCCCATCTGGCCACCTGCTGGGCGCCTTTGCCGCCCCTGCGCAAACATGCCCGCTACCCGGTCAAACACCGCATGGCCGTGGTCGCCGGCCTGCCCAACGCCGTGGCGGCCTTGTCCCCCGCGGCGGATAGCGTTGCCGGCGAATCCTGGGTGGTGGAAAACGTCAGCCGCGGCGGCTTCGGCACCATCGTCGCCGAACCCCGGCCCGATTGGCTGCGGATCGGCAGCCTGCTGGGGATGCAGCCCGAAGGCGGCGACAACTGGCTGGTCGGCGTCGTCCGCCGCTACCACCGCAGCAGCGAGAACGAGGCCCAGGTCGGCCTCATGACCCTTTCGCGGGCAGCGCGTCCGGTCGAGATGAAGCCCTTGCGCAGCACCGGTTACGTTGCCGCCACCACGGTGCGCGGCCTGTGGTTGAAGGACGTCGGTGACGAGGCCGAGATGCGGGTCGTCCTGCCGTTGGCGAGCTTCGATCTGCGCGAACCCATGGAAATCTGGCTGGACGGCCGGCCCGCCACGCTTTCCCCCGTTGCCCTGGTACAGCAGTGCGGGGACTACGAGGTCGCCCGCTACCGCTATTCCTGAACCTCCCGCCCGGGGCGCTCAGAGCCTGTGAATTTTTCGGGCGCGCCCGAGCGGCGTGTCCAGGTGTGCACGATCAAGGCGCAAAGCACAGCCATAGCTCGGGCTGTGGCGAGCATTGGCAACGCCGAGCGGGCGCGGCGGGGCATGACGAGCGGGGGGGAATGAAATTTTCACAGGCTCTCAGTCCTCGGCCGGGCGCGGTCGCAGGGCCGTCTTGGGCCGCCAGGTCTTGCTGACCCGCTCGTCGGTTTCCACGTAAGGGCCGCCGATCAGGTCGAGGCAATAGGGCACCGCCGCGAAGATGCCGGTATGGACTACGCTGCCATCGGTGGCCCTGACGCCTTCCAGGGTTTCCTTGATCGATTTGGGCTGGCCCGGCAGGTTGATGATGAGGCAGCCGCCGCGGATCACCGCCACCTGCCGCGACAGGATGGCTGTGGGAACGAAATTGAGGCTGATGCGCCGCATCTCCTCGCCGAAGCCGGGCATGACCTTGTCCGCCACGGCGAGCGTCGCTTCCGGGGTCACGTCCCGGGCCGCCGGGCCGGTGCCGCCGGTGGTGAGGATCAAGTGGCAGCCTGCCGTGTCCACCAGTTCGCGCAGGGTTGCTTCTATGGTGGGCTGTTCGTCGGGGATGATGCGGGTGACGGTCTTCCAGGGCGAAGTGAGGGCTGCGCCCAGCCAGGCTTCCAGGGCCGGGATGCCCTGATCTTGGTAAACGCCGGTGGAGGCACGGTCGCTGATCGAGACGAGGCCGATCAGGACGGATTCAGAGGCTGTCGCCGGGGGCGTGCTCATCTTGGTCGAGTTCCTTGAGGACTTGAAATAGGGCGCGAAAATTGCGCGGTGGTTTGTTGGCTTCCTGCTCCTTGAGCGCATTGCGGCGCAACTGGCGCAGGTGGGTGAGGTCGGCCCCGGGCCATAGGGTGGCGATTTCGGCCAGGGTGCCCTCGTCTTCCAGAAGCCGGGTGCGCAGCCGTTCCAGGCGGTGCAGACGGGCCGTTTCGGCGGCGGATTCGCCCCGCAGCAGGGCGAGCCCGGCGCGCACGGGCTCTGGGTCGATGCCGCGCATGAGTTTGCCGATGTACTGCAACTGACGCCGACGGGCTTCGTGCTTGCTGAAGCGCTGCCAGTCGAGGACGGCGGCCAAGATGTTCTCGGGCAGATCGATGCGCTTCAACTGGCCCGGCGAGAGTTCGACCAGGGCGGCGCCCAGTTCCTGCAATTCGTGCATGGCTTCCTTGACCTGGGTCTTGGAAGGGCGGCGGTCGGGGTCGGGCAATTCTTCTTCGCGCATCGGGGGGCCTCGTCGGGGCTGCTATCATAACGGCTTTCCCCCTCGGATACCGCGCCCATGGCCGCTGCCGCCAGTTTTTCCTATCCCTTCGCCACCCTGCAACAGATCGCCCGCGATGTGCTCCAGGAGGCGGCGGCCCGAGGCGCCACGGCGAGCGAGGTCGACGTTTCGGAAGGCTTCGGCCAGTCGGTCACCGTGCGCTGCGGCGAGGTGGAAACCATCGAGTACAACCGGGACAAGGGCGTCGGCGTGACGGTCTATTGCGGCCAGCGCAAGGGCTACGCCAGTACTTCCGATTTTTCCCCTACAGCGCTGCGCGAGACCGTGCGGGCGGCCCTGGATATCGCCCGCTTCACTGCCGAGGACAATTGCGCCGGCCTGCCCGAGGCCGAACTGCTGGCGACTGCGCTGCCGGATCTGGACCTGTACCATCCCTGGGCGCTGCCGGTGGAAGAAGCGATCGCCATGGCCACCCGCTGCGAGGAGGCGGCATTTGCCGCCAGCCCGTGCATCGGCAATTCCGAAGGGGCCACGGTATCCACTCAGGAGGCGCAGTTCGTCTCGGGCAACAGCCTGGGTTTCCTGGCGGGCTATCCGACCTCCCGCCATTACGTGGCCTGCTCCGTCATTGCGGAGGAGGGCGAGGAAATGCAGCGGGATGACTGGTACAGCACCCGGCGACTGGCGGCGGAACTGGAAGCGCCAGAGGAGGTGGGTGCCAAGGCCGCCGCCCGCGCGGCCGCCCGCCTGGGAGCTCGCAAGGTCGCCACCGCCGAAGTGCCGGTGATTTTCGAGGCGCCGCTGGCGGCGGCCCTGCTGGGCAGTTTCGTCCACGCGGCAGGGGGGGGTGCGCTGTACCGCAAGGCATCCTTCCTGGTCGACCACCTCGGCAAGCGCATTTTTCCGGACTTCGTGCGTATCGCCGAGCGCCCCTTCATCGCGCGCGGCCTGGGCAGCGCAGCCTTCGACAACGACGGCGTCGCCACCCGGGAACGGGACGTGGTGCGGAACGGCGTCCTGGAGGGCTACTTCCTCAGTACCTATACCGGGCGCAAGCTGGGGATGCCCACCACGGGCAATGCCGGCGGCAGCCACAACCTGATTCTCGATAGCGGCCAGCACGATCTCCCCGGACTCATGAAACTCATGGGGCGCGGCCTGCTGCTCACCGAAGTCCTCGGTCACGGCATCAATTACGTCACCGGGGACTACTCCCGCGGGGCGGCGGGCTTCTGGATCGAGAACGGCGAAATCGCCCACCCCGTCGAGGAAATCACCATTGCCGGCAATCTGCGCGACATGTTCGCCGGCATCGTCGCCGTGGGGAAGGACGTGCTGGTGCGAGGCTCCAAGCAGACCGGGTCCATCCTGATCGACCGCCTGACCCTGGCGGGCTGAGCGCCAGCGCGACTTCCTTCGCCCCCTCGCGTCCTGCCCCCTGCACGGGCGGAGTGTTGCCCAAGCTTGCCATGGTCCGCGCCATGGCTGTGCGTTGCGCCTGGATCGTGTACTCCGGTGTACGCCCGAAATTTTCAGGCCCTGAGCGCCGCGCTGCAATCGGCGGCCCCGTGCGATTTTTCGGCGTTGGCGTGGTTCGCTTCCGGTCCTGACCCTCCTGATTCTCGCGTTAGGGTTTTCCATCATTTCCTTCCCCGGGCCATACACTCATAATTCATGGTCAAGTGGTATGACCAATATTGCCCGGTCTATTCCGAGCAGGTCCGCCACTCCCAGAACCCACTCAAGGAGGAAGCATGCAACGTCGCGATTTTCTCAAGAAGGCTTCGGTCGGCGCTGCCGCCGGGGCCGCCGCTACCCTGGCCGCTCCGGCCATCGCCAATGAACTGCCGTCCATCAAGTGGCGGCTCACATCCAGCTTTCCCAAGAGCCTGGACACCATCTACGGCGGCGCCGAGCAGTTGGCCGCCCGTATCAAGGAACTGACCGGCGGCAAGTTCGAAATCCGCGTCTTCGCCGGCGGCGAGATCGTCCCCGGCCTCCAGGCCATGGATGCCGTGCAGCAGGGCACCGTCGAGTGCTGCCACACGGCCTCCTTCTATTACGTGGGCAAGGATCGCAGCTTCGCTTTCGGCACGGCCCTGCCCTTCGGCATCAACGCCCGCCAGACCAACGCCTGGATGTACTACGGCGGCGGCCAGGAACTGCTGGACGAGTTCTACGCCGGCTATAACTTCGTGTCCTTCCCCGGCGGCAATACGGGAACCCAGATGGCCGGCTGGTGGCGCAAGGAAATCAACAGTGTGGCGGATCTGAAGGGCGTCAAGATGCGCATCGGCGGCCTGGGCGGGGTGGTGTTTTCCGAACTGGGCGTGGTGCCGCAGCAGATCGCAGCTGGTGACATCTACCCGGCCCTGGAAAAAGGCACCATCGACGCCGCGGAATGGATCGGTCCCTACGACGACGAGAAGCTGGGTTTCTACAAAGTGGCCAAGACCTACTACGGCCCGGGCTGGTGGGAACCGGGCACCTGCCTGCAGTTCTTCGTGGGCAAGAAGGAGTGGGACAAGCTGCCCAAGGAGTATCAGGCTGCCTTCAAGGTTGCGGCGGCCGAGGTCAACGTCACCATGCTGGCCGAGTACGATCACAAGAACCCCATCGCGCTGGCCAAGCTCCTGCAGCAGGGCGTCAAGCTCAAGACCTTCCCCAAGGATGTGATGGAGGCTTCCTACAAGGCGACGCAACAGATCTTCTCCGACGAGGCGGCCAAGAATCCGGCCTTCAAGAAGCTCTACGAGTCCTACACCAAGTACGGAAAGACGCAGCGGGCCTGGTTCTCCGTGGCGGAATATCCGCTCGATACCTTCATGCAGACCCATCGCGGCTGAAAAACGGACCCGCTGCGCCCGAGGGGGCGCCCCGTCGATGAGACCCTAACCCCCGGTGTGTCCATGCACCGGGGGTTAGGGTTTTCCGCAACTGGCGTGTTGTACTCCTGTAGGCAAGAATGTTCTTGCCCATCGGCTTTTCGTCCGGTGAAAACAAAGGAGACACCATGCAACGTCGCGATTTTCTCAAGAAAGCCACCGTCGGCGCCGCCGCCGGTGCAGCGGCCACTGTCGCCGCCCCGGCCATTGCCAACGAACTGCCGTCCATCAAGTGGCGGCTCACCTCCAGCTTCCCCAAGAGCCTGGATACCATCTATGGCGGAGCCGAAGTGCTCGCCAACCGGCTGCGCGCCATGACCAACGGCAAGTTCGACATCCGTGTCTTTGCCGGCGGCGAGATCGTTCCCGGCCTGCAAGCTCTGGACGCCGTGCAGCAGGGCACCGTCGAGGTCTGCCATACCTGCTCCTACTACTACGTGGGCAAGGACAAGACCTTCGGCTTCGGCACGGCCCTGCCCTTCGGCATGAACTTCCGCCAGATGAATGCCTGGATCTACTACGGCGGCGGCCAGAAGCTCCTGGACGAGTTCTATTCCAACTACAACATCCTCTCCTTCGCGGGCGGTAATACTGGCACCCAGATGGGCGGTTGGTTCCGCAAGGAGATCAAGACCCTGGCCGACGTGAAGGGACTCAAGATTCGCATCGCCGGCCTGGGGGGCAACGTCTATGCCGCCCTGGGCGCGGTGCCGCAGCAGATTGCCGGGGGCGACATCTATCCCGCCCTGGAAAAAGGCACCATCGACGCCGCCGAGTGGGTGGGCCCCTACGACGACGAAAAGCTGGGCTTCTACAAGGTGGCCAAGAACTACTACTACCCGGGCTGGTGGGAGCCGGGTCCGGTCATCCACTTCTTCGTGAACAAAAAGGAATGGGACAAGCTGCCCAAGGAGTACCAGGAGGCCTTCCAGGCCGCCGCCTACGAGTCCAACGTGACCATGATGGCCGAATACGATCACAAGAACCCGGTGGCCCTGTCCAAGCTCCTGCAGAACGGCGTCAAGCTGCGGGCCTACTCGGATGAAATCCTGAAGGCGGCGCACAAGGCGGCGCTGCAACTCTACGCCGACGAGTCGAACGCCAATCCGGCCTTCAAGAAGATCTACACGGAGTGGGACAAATACCGCAAATCGACCAACGCCTGGTTCAGCGTGGCAGAAATGCGCATGGACGGCTTCCTGCAGAAAGCGAAGTAGTCTCCCGCTTCCGTGATATCAAAAAAACCCGCCGAATTTCGGCGGGTTTTTTGTTGCCCCTGGAAGTCAGGCCTCCAGAAGGCTGCGCAGCATCCAGGCGTTCTTCTCGTGAATCTGCATGCGCTGGGTCAGGAGATCGGCGGTGGGCTCGTCGCCAGCTTTGTCGACGACCGGAAACATGCCGCGGGCCGTCTTGACCACGGCTTCCTGCCCCGCCACCAGTTGCTTGATCATCTCCGTCGCGCTGGGCACGCCCTCGCTTTCCTTGATGACGGTCAGCTTGGCGAATTCGCGATAGCTTCCCGGGGCCGGAAAATCCAGGGCGCGGATGCGCTCGGCGATGAGGTCGAGGGCGTTCCATAACTCCGTGTATTGATCCATGAACATCACGTGCAAGGTGTTGAACATGGGGCCCTTCACGTTCCAGTGAAAATTGTGGGTCTTCAAGTAGAGGGTGTAGGAATCCGCCAGCAGACGTGAAAGTCCGGCGGCGATCTTTTCGCGATCCTTCTTGCTGATACCGATGTCCATGAAGGTCTTTCCTTAAACGGGTTGACGTGGGGGCATTGTGCTCTGGTGCTTGCAGGTCATCAAATTGCATTACTCACTCCCTGCCATAGCGCATCGCTATGAAAAAACAGAGCCCCCGAAGGGGCTCTGTAGAGCAAGCAGACGGAAGTGACGGCGCTGTTATTTGCCGTTTCCGAGATCCTTGAGCAATTGGGCATCGGCATCCTTGCTCTCCTTGGATTCGCCGCCGCGTTCGGCGGGCTTCCCCCCTTCGCCGTTGCCGAGTTGTTTCAAGAGGGCGTTGTCGTCGTCGGAGCCGTCCTTGGCTTCTTCGGACTTGTCGCCTTCGCTCTGCTCCGAGCCGACCAGAGACTCGAGATCGGATCCGTCCTGGGTCTGGATTTGCTCCGCCCGGGCCTTCGCTTCCGGGTCGCCGTAGCTGACGATGTTGGGGAAGGCGATGATGATGGCCACCATGATGATCTGGATGCAGACGAAGGGAATGGCGCCCCAGTAGATATCAGTGGTCTTGATCGAGCTGGGGGCGACCGAACGCAGGTAGAAGAGGGCGAAGCCGAAGGGCGGGTGCATGAAGGAAGTCTGCATGTTCACCCCCAGCAGCACGCCGAACCAGATCAGGTCGATGCCCAGCTTCTCGGCCACCGGCGCCAGCAGTGGCACGATGATGAAGGAGAGCTCGAAGAAGTCGAGGAAGAAGGCGAGCAGGAAGACCAGGATGTTGACCACGATGAGGAAGCCCAACTGGCCGCCGGGCAGCGAGAGCAGCAGATGTTCGACCCACAGGTCGCCATTGACGCCGCGGAAGACCAGGCCGAAGACCGTGGCGCCGACCAGGATGAAGACCACGAAAGACGAAAGCTTGCCGGTGGTTTCCATGGCCTGGCGCAGCAGTTTCCAGGATAGGCGTCGGCGCATGATGGCCATGATCAGGGCACCCGCCGCACCCATGGCGCCGCCTTCCGTGGGGGTGGCGATGCCGAGGAAGATGGTGCCGAGCACCAGGAAGATGAGCAGCAGGGGCGGCACCAGGGTGGTCAGGACGCGCAGCAGCAGCTTGGCGCCGCGCAGAGTGCGGGCTTCCGGCGGCAGGGCCGGGGCGGCGTTGGGCTTCACCAGGGTGAGGATGAAGACGTAGCCGACGTAGAGGCCGGTCAGCACCAGGCCAGGCACCAGGGCGCCTTCGTACATGTCGCCCACCGAGCGGCCGAGCTGGTCGGCCATGATGATGAGCACCAGGGACGGCGGAATGATCTGGGCCAGGGTGCCGGAAGCGACGATGACACCCGATGCCAGCCGCTTGTCGTAGCCGTAGCGCAGCATGATGGGCAGGGAGATGAGACCCATGGAGATCACGGAGGCGGCGACCACGCCGGTGGTGGCGGCGAGCAGGGCGCCGACGAAGATCACCGCATAGGCCAAGCCGCCCCGCAGGGGGCCGAAAAGCTGGCCGATGGTGTCGAGGAGATCTTCCGCCATGCCCGAGCGTTCGAGGATCAGCCCCATGAAGGTGAAGAAGGGGATGGCCAGCAGGGTGTCGTTGGCCATGATGCCGAAAATCCGCTCCGGCAGGGCCTGGAAGAGGGCGGGGGTGAGCAGCCCGAGTTCGATGCCGATGAGGCCGAAGACGATGCCGTTGGCGGCCAGCGCGAAAGCCACCGGATAGCCGAGGAGGAGGAAGAAGACCAGGGCCCCGAACATGAGGGGCGCCATGTTGGCGATGACCCATTCCATTATTTCTTCTCCTGGGCCAGACGGGCGATTTCAGCGGCCAGCTCTTCTTCGGGCGACAGCTTCTTGTCCTTGGAGTTGGGGTCTTCGATGAGGCCGGCCAGGAAGGCGAAGCGCTTGATGAGTTCCGAGACGCCCTGCAGGGCGAGGAGGGTGAAACCGATGGGGAGCAGCAGCTTCACTGGCCAGCGGATCAGGCCACCGGCGTTGGCCGACATTTCCTGGATCTTGTAGGACTCGGCCACCAGCGGGATCGACAGCCACAGTACCAGGATCACCATGGGCAGAAGGAAGACCAGAGTGCCGATGATGTCGATGACCGCCTGTCCCCGGGGCGAGAGCTTGCCGGACAACACGTCGATGCGCACGTGCTCGTTCTTTTGCAGGGTGTAGGCCGAGCAAAGCAGGAAGATCGCCGCAAACAGATACCACTGGATTTCCAGCAGGCCGTTGGAGCTGTAATTGAAAGCAAAACGCACGCTGGCGTTGCCGGCACTGATCACAGTCATGATCAGCACCAGCCAGAATGCAGCCTTGCTGACGGCGGCATTGAGCGCGTCGATCAGGCCCGAGAGCTTGAGCAGAGGGGTCACGGTTGTCCTCCTAAGGTTGATAAAATGCCGGGCTTTTTGGCGATGCCGGCTTCACGGGGGCGTGGAAGCCCCCAAGTCCGGCCAATGTAGCTCCCCTCAGGATTGCGGAAAATGGTGGAAATCCCTACCCCGTCCCTCACCCGCCTGTGCCTCGTGCGCCATGGTGAAACCGAATGGAACGCCGAACGGCGCATCCAGGGCCAGATCGACATTGAGCTCAACGCCACTGGCCGCCTCCAGGCCGAGGCTGCCGGCCGCTGGCTCGTGCGGGCGGGCCTGGCCGCTCTCTACAGCAGCGATCTGCGGCGAGCCTGGCAGACGGCCAAGGCCATCGGCGCGGCCACCGGCCTGGAACCCGTCGCCCGGCCTGCCCTGCGCGAGCGGCGCTACGGCATTTTCGAAGGCCTGACCTACGCTGAACTACAAGCTCGCCACCCGGAGGGATACGCGGCCTTCGAGGCGCGGGACGTTGATTACGACTTCGAAAGTGGCGAAAGCCTCAAGGCCATGTATGCCCGGGTGACGGGCTGCCTGTGCGAAATCGCCGCCGCCCACCCCGGCGGGGTGGTGGCACTGGTGCTGCACGGCGGCGTCCTGGACATCGTCAATCGCTTCGTGCGCGGCACAGCCCTGGAAACGCCGCGGGACTTCCTCATTCCCAACGCCGGCCTCAACTGGATTTCCTGCCGCGACGGCCAGTGGTCCCTCGATACCTGGGGCGACACCCGCCATCTGGAATCCGGCGCCCTGGACGAACTGCCGACGTGATAAAATCCTCGCCCTTTTCAATGGCTTGAGGCATCCCCCATGTTTTCCGCGAAAGACACCCTGGCGAAGATCGACCCTGAACTCTGGCAGGCCGTGACGGCCGAGAATCAGCGCCAGGAAGACCACATCGAATTGATCGCGTCCGAAAACTACGTGAGCAAGGCCGTCATGGAAGCCCAGGGCTCCCAGCTCACCAACAAGTATGCCGAAGGCTATCCCGGCAAGCGCTACTACGGCGGTTGCGAGCACGTGGACGTGGCCGAGCAACTGGCCATCGACCGTCTCAAGAAGCTCTTCGGCGCCGAAGCGGCCAATGTCCAGCCCAATTCCGGCTCCCAGGCCAACCAGGCCGTGCTCATGGCCTTCGCCAAGCCCGGCGACACAATCATGGGCATGAGCCTGGCCGAAGGCGGCCACCTCACCCACGGCATGCCCCTCAATATGTCCGGCAAGTGGTTCAATGTCGTCTCCTACGGCCTGGACGAAAACGAAGCCATCGACTACGACGGGATGGAAGCCCTGGCCCGGGAGCACAAGCCGCGCATCATCTGTGCCGGCGCCTCCGCCTACGCCCTGCGCATCGACTTCGAGCGCTTCGCCAAGGTGGCCCAGGAAGTCGGCGCCATCTTCTGGGTCGATATGGCCCACTACGCCGGTCTCATAGCCGCTGGCTACTACCCCAATCCGGTGCCCCACGCCGACGTGGTTACTTCGACCACCCACAAGACCCTGCGCGGTCCCCGCGGTGGCATCATCCTGATGAAGGCCGAGCACGAGAAGGCCATCAATTCCGCCATTTTTCCCGGCCTCCAGGGCGGCCCGCTGATGCACGTCATAGCCGCCAAGGCCGTGGCCTTCAAGGAAGCCGCCACACCGGGCTTCCGCCAGTATCAGGAGCTGGTCATCGCCAACGCCCGGGTCATGGCCCGCGTGCTGTCCGAGGAGCGCGGCCTGCGCATCGTTTCGGGCCGCACCGAGAGTCACGTCTTCCTGGTGGACCTGCGCCCCAAGAACATCACCGGCAAGGACGCCGAAGCAGCCCTGGGTCGCGCCCACATCACGGTCAACAAGAACGGCATCCCCAACGATCCCCAGAAGCCCTTCGTCACCTCCGGCATCCGCATCGGCTCCCCTGCCATGACCACCCGCGGCTTCACCGAAATCGAAGCCGAGAAGGTGGCCCATCTGGTGGCCGACGTGCTCGACGCCCCCAACGACGAGGCCGTCGCCGCCAAGGTAAGGGAGCAGGTGGCGGCCCTGTGCGCCAGGTTCCCGGTGTATGGGGCTTGAGGGTGAGGAGTGAGGGGAGGGACATGGCGCGGTCCGGGCAAGGGGGGGCACGCCCTTGAAGTGTCCTTTTTGCGGCGCTGACGATACCGCCGTCGTCGACACCCGCCTCAACGACGAAGGCGACATCGTCCGGCGGCGCCGCAAGTGCAACGCCTGCGACAAGCGTTTCACCACCTACGAGCGGGCGGACATCCGCTTGCCCCAGGTGGTCAAGAAGAACGGTTCGCGCACCGAATTCAGCCGCGACAAGCTCCGGGCCAGCCTGGACCTGGCACTCCGGAAGCGCCCTGTCTCCACCGAAGCCGTCGACGCGGCCATCGGCGACATCGAGGAAAAACTGTTGTCTTCCGGTGAGCGTGAGGTCACCTCGCAGCAGTTGGGCGAACTGGTCATGCGCGAGTTGAAGAAGCTCGACAAAGTGGCCTACATCCGCTTCGCTTCGGTCTATCGCAATTTCGAAGACGTGGACGCCTTTTCCCGGGCCATCCGCGAAGTCTCGCCGCGCAAGTGACCGCTGTGAGCTTCTCGGCCGCCGACCACGCCTTCATGGCCCGCGCCCTGCGCCTGGCGGAACAGGGGCTTTACAGCACTTCGCCCAATCCCCGAGTCGGCTGCCTCGTGGTGCGGGACGGCGTCGTGGTGGGCGAAGGTTGGCATGCCCGTGCCGGCGAGCCCCACGCCGAGCCCCTGGCCCTCGCGGCAGCGGGGGGGACGGCCCGGGGTGCCACCGCCTATGTGACCCTGGAACCCTGCAATCACCACGGCCGCACACCGCCCTGTACCGACGCCCTGATTGCCGCAGGGGTCGCCCGGGTGGTCGCTGCCATGGCCGATCCCAATCCGCTGGTGGCGGGGCAGGGCTTCGCCGCGCTAGAGGCGGCGGGGATTGCCACCGCCTGCGGTCTGATGGAACACGAGGCCAGGGAACTCAATATCGGCTTCGTCGCCCGCATGACCCGGGGGCGCCCCTGGCTACGGCTCAAAGCCGCCGCCAGCCTGGACGGCCAGACTGCGCTCGGCAATGGCGCCAGTCAGTGGATCACCGGTGCCGAGGCGCGACGTGACGGGCACCGCTGGCGGGCGCGGGCCTGTGCCATCCTTACCGGTATCGGCACGGTCAAGGATGACGATCCAAGACTCACCGTGCGGGAGGTGGAAACTCCCCGTCAGCCCTTGCGCGTGGTGGTGGATAGCCGGCTGGAGACGCCGCTGGGCGCCCGCATCCTCAAGGGAGGCAATGTCCTGGTGGCGGGGGCGGTGACGGATCGGGGTCGCATCGCCGCTCTGGAGGCGGCGGGGGCCGAGGTCTTCATTCAGCCCAATGCTGCCGGCAAGGTCGACCTTGCCGGAGTGCTGGCCGAGCTGGCCAGCCGCGGCGTCAATGAGGTTCATGCCGAAGCCGGCTTCAAGCTCAACGGCTCCCTGCTGCGCGAAGGCCTGGTGGACGAATTCCTGCTCTACCTGGCGCCCTGCCTCATCGGCAGCGAGGCCCGGGGGCTTTTCAACCTGTCCGCCCTGACAAGTCTGGACGACAGGAGGCGCCTGAGGCTTCGCGATGTGCGGCAGGTCGGGGCAGATATCCGGGTGCTTGCCCGGCCGGCGTAGGGCCGCACACGACACAGCCCGGATCCTTCTTGAAGCGGACGCTGCGCCACTCCATCTCCTGGGTGTCGAGCAGCAACAGCCGTCCGGCCAGGGATTCGCCGATGCCGGCAATCAGTTTCAGGGCCTCAGCCGCCTGCATGGTGCCGATGATGCCGGTCAGGGGCGCAAACACGCCCATCACCGCGCAGCGCACTTCCTCCACGTCCTCCCCCTCGGGGAAAAGACAGTGGTAGCAGGGCGAGTCGTCCCGGGACATGTCGTACACGCTGATCTGACCATCGAAACGGATGGCGGCTCCCGAGACCAGAGGCTTCCTGTGGTGCACGCAGGCCCGATTCACGGCATGCCGGGTACTGAAGTTGTCGCAGCAGTCGAGGACTACGTCGGCCGTGGCGATCAGGGCATCCAGCGCTTCACCCTCCAGGCGCTCGTGCCGCGCCACGACGTCGATTTCCGGGTTGATCTGGGCCAGGGCCGTGCGGCCGGAAAGCACCTTGGCCTGCCCGACACGCTCCTGTGTGTGGAGGATTTGCCGCTGCAAATTGGTGAAGTCCACTTCGTCGCCATCCACCAGGGTGATCTTGCCCACTCCCGCCGAGGCGAGATAGAGCGCCGCCGGCGAACCCAGTCCGCCGGCACCGATCACCACCGCGTGGGCTGCCAGTAGCCGCTCCTGCCCCTCAATGCCCAGATCGTCCAGCAGGATGTGGCGGCTGTAGCGGAGGAGTTGGGAGTCGTTCATGGAGGTGTGAGAAGGGGGAGCTAGAAGGTGGGCTGGACCGGTAGAGATGCGGCGGGGGCAACCCTTCCCCCATCCCTCGTTCCCTACTTGTATTCGCGCCACTCCGGCGGTGTTTCGTCGTGGTCACCGTGGGGATGGTGCTCCCAGGCTTTGACGTAGGCTTCCTGGGAAGAACGCTTGAGGCGTTTCTCCGGGGCGCCCAGGTTGTGCAGCTGGGTGTCCTCGATGTAGTGGATGAGGGCCCGGGTGAGCTTGCTCATCAGGGTATTGTCCAGGTGGTAGCCCTTGTCCTCCAGATGGACTTCGAGCTCCTCCAGGGTGTGTTCGGTGAGCTCGTAGCTGACTCCGACCGCGCGCTTTTCGGCGCGGGGATCGACCGCCACTTCGGGCAGGCGGCCCAGATCGTCGGCGGCTTCGGGCACCTGGCCGGGGGGGAACTTGGCGAAGAGGATCTCGCGGTTCTTCTTCAGGTCCGGGTTGCCCATGGTGCCTCCTGCGCAGACTACTGGGTCTTATTCTGCATGATCTGCAGACCCTTGAGAAGGTTGAGGGCCTGGGCAAACTGGTAGTCGCCCTTGCCCGCGTACTCGACGCGAGGTGGCAGTTCGTCTTCGGCGTCTTCCTTCTTGTCGCCGCCCTTGCCGGGTTTGGGCTGGGCCTTGGGGGCGGATTTGGCTTCCGGCTTGGCCTCGGATTTGGGGGCTTCCTTGGAGGCGTCGCCGTCGCGGTCGTTGTTCAGGTGGCGCTCGAGGTCGGCTTCGCGCACCCGGGAATTGGCCATGGGGGTCCCATTGGCGGTCTCTTCGACCAGGATGTCGGGAACAATCCCCTTGGCCTGGATCGAGCGGCCGTTGGGGGTGTAATAGCGTGCCGTGGTGAGCTTGATGGCGGTATTGCCGGGTAGGGGCAGAACCGTCTGGACGGAACCCTTGCCGAAGGTCTGGGTGCCCATGATGACGGCCCGCTTGTGATCCTGGAGGGCTCCGGCAACGATTTCGGAGGCGGACGCCGAGCCGCTATTGACCAGAACCACCATGGGCACTTTCTTGATCTCCGCGGGCAGTCCCTTCAGATAGTCCTCCTTGGTGCCGCGCAGATAGTCGGAAGGGCGGGCCAAAAACTCCTGCTTGGCGTCCTCGGTGCGGCCGTCGGTGGAGACCACTTTGGCATTCGGGGGCAGGAAGGCGGCGGAAACGCCGACGGCTCCGTTGAGCAGGCCACCGGGGTCATTGCGCAGATCGAGGACCAGGCCCTTCAGGTTGCCCTGCTTGTACAGATCGCCCAGGTGCTTGACCAAGCTGGTGCCGGTGGTTTCCTGGAATTGGGTGATGCGCACCCAGCCATAGCCGGGTTCCACTACCTTGGACTTCACACTCTGCACCTTGATGACTTCGCGCACCAGGGTGATTTCGATGGGCTTGGCTTCGCCCTTCCTGATGATCGACAGCTTGATCGGCGTCTTGGGCTTACCGCGCATTTTCTTGACTGCGTCATTGAGGGTCATGCCCTTCACGAGCGCATCGTCCAGCTTGAAGATGAGGTCGCCGGCCTTGATGCCGGCACGGAAAGCGGGGGTGTCTTCGATGGGCGACACCACCTTGACCAGTCCGTCCTCCATGCCCACCTCGATGCCCAAGCCGCCGAATTCGCCCTGGGTCGACACCTGCAAGTCCTTGTAGGCGTCCGGGTCCAGGTAGGAGGAGTGGGGGTCCAGGTTGGAGAGCATGCCCGAGATCGCGTTGGCGATCATCTTCTTGTCCTCCACAGGCTCCACGTAGGCTGCCTTTACCGCGTTATATACCGAGGCGAAGGTACGCAGGTCGTCGATGGGGAGGCCGGCACCGGGGGAATCCTTTTCTGCCAGGGCAGGGAGGTGCAGGCTGATGAGGGCGCCGGCGAGGAATCCGCCCAGGGCCAAGGAGATGGTTTTGACTTTGCTCATTTCAAACTGGCCCATTTCATGGGGTCTATGGGCTGCCCCTGATGACGAAGCTCGAAGTATAAACCGGAATCCGGATTGCCCCCGCTGTTGCCCACGATGGCCACGGTTTCGCCGCCGCGTACGCTTTCGCCCACCTGTTTGAGCAGGGAATCGTTATTGCCGTAGATGGTCAGGTATGCGTCGCCGTGGTCGATGATGAGCAGATTGCCGAAGCCCCGCATCCATTCAGAAAAGACGACTCTTCCTCCCGCCACGGCCTTCACGTCGGCGCCGCTGCTGGCGCGGATGAAGAGCCCCTTCCATGAACCTCCACCTTCCCGGGCGGCGCCGAAGCGCCCGGCCAGTGTGCCCCGCACCGGCAGGCGAAGGCTGCCCCGCAGGCGGGCGAAGGCGCCGCTGTTGGCCACGGGTTCCAGACGGTTTTCCGCTTCCACTGCGCGGGTGGGCGGTGGCCGGGAGTTCTCCGCGGATGCGGGCGGGTCGGCCTCCCCCGGTGTCGGGCGAGCGCGGGCCTGGCGAGCCGCTTGGGCCGCCCGCGCTTCCTGGGCGGCCCTGGCCTCCTGCGCTGCCTTGGCCGCCTGGGCCGCGAGCAGGCGGGAAAGGCGCTCGACCAATTGGGTCATGCGTTTTTCGTTCTGCTCCAGGCTGCCGATTTCCTTGCGTTGCCGCTGGACGCGGTCGGCCACCTCGGCCAGGACCGCCTTGCGATCATTGCGTTGCTTCTGCAATTCCTGGTGCTGGCTCTTCTGTTCCGCCTCCACCTCCTCCAGGGCCTCGGCCTGTTCCCGGGCACTGGCCGCGAGGGATTTCTTGCGTTCCAGGGTGGTCCCTATTTCCGCCACCAACTCCGCCCGGCTGCGGGCGATGGCCGCCAAGTAGTGCAGATCCCGCGCCATCTGGTTGGGGTCGTCCCCGTTCAGGGCGATGTGGAGGGTATCCGGATTGCCGCGCAGGTACTGCCGGTAGAGGAGCTTTTCCAACTGCGCCTGCTGCTGGTTCAGGGTGGCCCCCAGTTCTTGCGATTGGCGCCCCAGGTCGTTCAGGCGGGCCTGAAGTTCGCCGCGCTGGTTGCCCAGGCGGTGCAGGCTGCGCTGGAGGTTTGAAATCTCCCGTTCCGATTCGCGCAGGCGGTCGGCGGCGTCGGCCCTGTTTTCCTCGTTGCTGGCGAGATCCTTGCGCAGGGCCTCGATGCGCCCGCGCAATTCCTGCAAATCCGCCTGGCGGTCGGCGATTTCCGGCGCGGCGACGGCGGGCGCGGCGAAGCGGCTCTTGGCTGGGCGGGGCCTGGCCTTCTGCTCGGCGGCGCCGGCGGGCAAAGCGAACGCCAGGGCGGCGGCGAGAGTGAAGACGGCGTAACGCAAGGGGAGGGAAGGCGGGATGCGTTCCGGAAAGCGCTTCGGAACGCAGGAAAGCTCTGTGCAAACGATTTGACTATTTTATAATCAACCCCCCAACCCCATAGAGGTTTTCCGTGGAAAAACCCGCTTTCAACCTGATGGACAAGCAGGAACACATCGAGACGGCAGCCCGAGCCCTTAAGGCCATCGCCCACCCTTTGCGGCTCAAGATTCTCTGCGTCCTCGGCGACCAGGAAGCCTGTGTCCAGGAAATCGTCGAGGCGGTCGGGACTTCGCAGAGCAACATTTCGCAGCACCTGGCCATCCTGCGTGAAAAGGACGTGCTCCTCACGCGCAAGGATGCCAACCGCGTCTATTACCGTGTCGGCGACGCCCGCATCCTTCAGCTCATCGGCATGATGCGCGAAGTGTTCTGCGGCGAAGACGATTGAACAAGGCAGCCATGGAATTCATCAATCAGAACATTCTTCTCATCGGTGTCGTCGTCACCAGCGGCCTCGCCCTCGCCTGGCAGTTCCTGGCCAAGAACGCCGCCGGCCTCAATCCCGCCCAGGTCACCCTGCTCATCAACCGGGAGGACGCCGTGGTCGTCGATGTGCGTGAAGCCGACGAGTTCGCCTCCGGCCACCTGCCGGAAGCACGCCACATCCCAGCCGGCAAGCTCGCTGAACGCCTGGGCGAAATCGAAAAATTCAAGGAGCGCCCGGTTATTCTCTGTTGCGCCTCCGGCATCCGTTCGGCCAAGGCCTGCGGTGAACTGAAGAAGGCTGGCTTCGCCCGTCCCTACAGCCTCGATGGCGGATTCGACTCCTGGCGCCAGGCGGGCCTGCCGGTGAAGAAGGGCAGCCGCGGCAAGTGATCGCCTTGCTGCGACAGACCCCCTCGGGTTTCCCGGCTCCCCGGCCATGAAGCCCCGCGTCCTCATGTACACCACCGCGGTGTGCCCCTACTGCATCCGTGCCAAGCAGTTGCTGGCCGCCCGGGGGGTCAGCGCAATCGACGAGGTGCGGGTGGACCTCGATCCCCAGCGGCGGGATGAAATGATGCAGAAAACACAACGCCGTACCGTTCCCCAAATCTACATCGGCGACACCCACGTCGGCGGCTGCGACGACCTCGTCGCCCTCGACGCCGCGGGCGGGCTGATGCCTTTGCTCCAGGGCGACAACGCCTGAATCCCTTTACTCAAACCGAAAGACCATCATGGATCAGAATCAGCAGCCGGTGTTCAGCATCGAAAAACTCTACGTCAAGGATCTCTCCGTCGAGGTGCCCAATGCCCCCCAGATCTACCTCGAACGTGAAGCCCCCAAGGTCGAGATTACGCTCAACACCCAAGGCACCGGCGTCGGCGACGGCGTCTTTGAGGTGGTCCTGACGGTCACCGTCACCGCCAAGCTGGAAGACAAGACCGTCTTCCTGGTCGAAGTCGGCCAGGCCGGCATCTTCCGCATCCAGAACGTGCCCAACGAGCAGATCGAGCCCCTCATCGCCATCGCCTGCCCCAACATCCTCTATCCCTACGCCCGCGAAGCGGTCTCCGACGCCGTCACCCGCGCCGGCTTCAACGCCATTGTCCTGCAGCCGGTCAATTTCGAAGCCATGTACATGGCCCGCATGCAACAGCAGCAGGCCGAACAGGGCGCCACCCCGACCGCCCCGGTGCAATAAGCCATGGCCGTCCGCATCGCCGCCGCCCTTGGGGTGCTCCTGGCCGCCGCACTGCCGGCGTACGCCGTCGAGTACCGGTCCATCGAGGCCCCGGTGGCGGTGATGTACGACGCCCCCTCGCAGAAGGGCAAGAAGCTTTACCTCATCCGCCGCCACGCTCCCGTGGAGATCGTCGTCCTGCTGGAAGGCTGGACCAAGGTTCGGGACGCCGAAGGCAGCCTCGCCTGGGTCGAGAACAAGGCCCTGGGCGAACGGCGCACGGTGATCGTGACCTCGCCTCGGGCCGAAATCCGCCAGTCCGACAAACCGGAAGCCCCCCTGGTCTTCGAAGCCGAAAAATGGGTTGCCCTGGATTACCTGGAACCCGCTGCGGCCGGCTGGATCAAGGTCCGCCACAAGGACGGCGCCGGCGGCTTCGTGCGCAGCACCCAGGTCTGGGGCTACTGATGTTGTTAACAGCATGAACCTCGCCGTCCTCGCCGCCGGTGCCTGGGGCACCGCCCTGGCCATCGCCTTCGCAGGGCGCCATCGCGTCACCCTCTGGAGCCGCGAAGAGGACGTCGCCGCCGATCTCCTCGCCCGGCGCGAGAACCGGCGCTTTCTCCCCGGCTACCCGCTGCCCGAGTCCATCGCCGTCGCAACCGACCTCGCCCGGGCCGTCGCCGACGCCGAACTCATCGTCGTCGCCACCCCCATCGCCGGCCTGCGCGGCACCGCCGAAGCCTTGGCCGCCCTGGCCTGCGCCGTGCCCCTGGTCTGGGTGTGCAAGGGCTTCGAAGCCGGCAGCGGCCGCCTGCCCCACCAGGTGGTCGCCGAAGTGCTGGGCGAGGACTTCGTCTGCGGCGTCCTCTCCGGTCCCAGTTTCGCCGAGGAAGTCGCCGCCGGTCAGCCCACCGCCGTCGCCCTTGCCGCCAGGGACTTTGACTTTGCCCGCCGCAGCGCGCGGGAACTCCACACCGCCCGCCTGCGCCTCTACGCCAACGATGATCTGGTCGGCGTCGAAGTCGGTGGCGCAGTCAAGAACGTGCTGGCCATCGCTACCGGCGTCTGCGACGGTCTCGGCCTCGGGCTCAATTCCCGCGCGGCGCTCATGACCCGCGGCCTGGCCGAAATCGCCCGCCTGGGCCTCGCCCTCGGCGCTCGTCGCGAAACCTTTCTAGGCCTCGCCGGCATGGGCGACCTCATTCTCACCTGCACCGGCGACCTCTCCCGCAATCGCCGCGTCGGCCTGGGCCTCGCCCAGGGCAAGACCCTGGCGGAAATCCTCGCCGAACTCGGCCACGTCGCCGAAGGCGTCTACACCGCCCGGGAAGTCGCCCGACTGGCCTCCGAACTGGCCATCGACATGCCCATCTCCACCGCCGTGGCCGCCGTCCTCGACGGCAAGCTCTCCGCCCGCGGCGCCCTGGAGCAACTCATGGCGCGGGATCCCAAGGAAGAAATCGCCTGACTCGCAACAGCGCCGTGGCAGGGTAGTGCCCGCCGTCGATCAGTTTCCTGCCCCGGATTCATCCTGCCTCATGCCTTGGCTCAGGTGCCTGGCGAGAAATTCCCCGATCCGCGCCTCGTAGGCGGCGGGGTCGTGGGTGTGCAGGTCCACATGGGCTGCGCCCTCGACGCGCCACAATTCCTTGGGTGCGGCCGCGGCGGCGAAGAGGCGCTCGGTCTCCCCCCAGGGCGTGTGCCGGTCTTCGCTGCCCGAGGCGATGAGGACGGGGGCCTGGAGCCCCGCGATTGCCGACACCGGTTGCAGCGCCTCGGGAGGAATGTCCAGGCGCAGGGGCAATTGCCATAGCAGTAGAGGCGCGAGCAGCCTGCCGGCGGGGCCGATGTGTAGGGCGAGGCGGTTGGCGACGGCTTCTTCGATGGTGGGGTAGAGGGATTCCAGGACGACGGCGGCCGGCGGCGGCTGCGGATGGACGAGGACGGTGGCCGCCGCGCCCAGGGAAACGCCGATTATCGCCACAGGCTCTCCCGGCAAGCGCTGGCGCAGAAAGACGAGGGCTGCCTGGACGCCGGCGCCTTCCCGGGCGCCGAAAGTGATGCGCTCCCCCGGGCTTTCGCCGTGGGCCTGCTGGTCGATCGCCAGGGTGGCGTAGCCCGAGCGGGCCAGGAAACGGGCGCGGGCGAGCATTTGACGGCGGTCCGAGCGCACGCCGTGGAGCAGCAGCACCGCCCCGCGGCCCGGCTGACCGGCGCTGAGCCAGCCCACGAGGGGGGCGCCCCCGGGCACGGGGATCGTCACCGTGCGGGCCGGGAAATTCGGTGGGGGCGGGCCGACGGGGCGCTTGGCGGGGCGGCTGAGGACTTCTCCCGCCGCCACCAGGGCCAGGGCAACCCCGGTCAGGAGACCGATGGACAGGCCGAGACGCCAGCCGCGCCGGATCATCGCACAAAGCCGGCGGGCGGGGGGGCGCCGAGGGGGGCGAAACCGTTCTGCCGCCAGGCTTCGAAGACCGTGACGGCGACGGCGTTGGAAAGATTGAGGCTGCGCTGGCCCGGGCGCATGGGCAGGCGCAGGCGGTGCTGGGCCGGGAAGGTGTCGAGGACATCCGTCGGCAGCCCTGCGGTCTCGCAGCCGAACACGAAGGCGTCGCCCGGGCGCAGGGCCAGGTCGAAGGGGCTGCGCTCGCCGCGGGTGCTCATGGCGAACAGGCGCCGGCCGGCCAGGGCCGTGGCGCAGGCCGACCAGTCCGGGTGGCGCAGGACGCGGGCGGTTTCGTGGTAGTCGAGCCCCGCCCGGCGCAGGGCCTTGTCGCTGAAATCGAAGCCCAGGGGTTCGACCAGGTGCAATTCGGCGCCGGTGTTGGCGCACAGGCGGATGACGTTGCCCGTGTTGGGCGGGATTTCAGGATGGACGAGGACGACGGCGAACACTTGTCAGCGTGGGGGAAAAGGGGTAAGTTCCGCTCAAGTAAAAATATCGTTAATTCAGGGTATTAACGAAAACTCTTAAGGTGGGTTGGAGGAGGGGATGCCGGCACCGCAGAAGGTTCGCCTCGGCGATCTGTTGATTCAGCAGGGCCTGCTCACGGAAGAGCAGCTCAAGCTTGCCCTCGACCGGCAACGTGCCACCGGACGCAAGCTGGGACGCATTTTCGTCGAAAGCGGCTACGTGACGGAAGAGGGTATTTCCCAGGCCCTGGCGCGACAGTTGCGCATTCCCTTCCTCGATCTGCGTAGTTTCACGCCCAAGCCGGACCTGATTCGGCTGCTGCCCGAAGCCCAGGCCCGCCGCTTCCGCGCCCTTGTGCTGGACGAGCCGGGCTCCGGCCTTCTGCGGGTGGGCTTGTCCGACCCCACCGACCTGCAGGCCTACGACGAGATCAGCCGGGTGGTCAAACGCGAGATCGAACTCGCGGTGGTCACCGAGTCGCAACTCCTGGCGATGATCGACCGGGTCTATCACCGGGGCGAGCAGATCACCGGGCTGGCCAAGGAACTGACCGCGGAACTGGGCGACGTGCCGGTGGAATTCGGCGACCTCCTGGGCCTTACCCAAGGGGCCGAAGACGCGCCGGTGGTCAAGCTGTTGCAGACCGTGTTCGAGGAGGCCATGCGCCTGCGGGCCTCGGACATCCACTTCGAACCCCAGGAAAAGGGGCTGCGCATCCGTTTCCGCATCGACGGCGTGCTGCACGTGCAGACCGAGGCGGACGCCAAGATCGCCAGCGCCGTCACCCTGCGCCTGAAGCTCATGTCGGGCCTCGATATTTCGGAAAAGCGCCTGCCCCAGGACGGCCGCTTCAACATCAAGGTGCGCGGCACCCCGGTGGATGTGCGTATCTCGACCCTGCCTGGCCAGTACGGCGAGTCGGTGGTCATGCGGCTGCTCAACCAGAACACCGGCCTCTTGTCCCTCGACCGCATCGGCATGGCGCCGCGGGTGCTGGAGCGCTTTCGCCATGCGCTCACCCGGCCCAGCGGCATGGTCCTGGTCACCGGCCCCACCGGTTCCGGCAAGACCACTACCCTCTACGCCGCCCTGAACGAGCTGAACAGTACGGAAAAGAAGGTCATCACCGTGGAAGACCCGGTGGAATACCGCCTCCCCGGCCTCAACCAGGTACAGGTGCACGAAAAGATCGACCTCACCTTCTCCCGCGTCCTGCGCACCGTGCTGCGCCAGGATCCGGACATCGTCCTGATCGGCGAAATGCGCGACCAGGAGACGGCGGAAATCGGCATGCGGGCCGCCATGACCGGCCACCTGGTGCTGTCCACCCTGCACACCAACGACGCCATCACCACGCCCATCCGCCTGCTGGACATGGGCGTGCCGCGTTACATGGTCGCCCTCTCGGTGCATATGGTTCTGGCCCAGCGCCTGGTGCGGGTCATCTGCGGCAATTGCCAGGAGCCCTACACCCCGACCCCCGGCGAACACGAGTGGCTGCGCTACGAACTGGGCGACGGCGTCGATGCCCGCGCCTACGTCCATGGCCGCGGCTGCAGCCATTGCAGCGGTACCGGTTACCAGGGGCGCATCGGCGTGTATGAATTCCTGGAAATGAGCGGCGAACTGGTCGAAGCCCTCAATCACGAAGACCCCGGAGTCTTCATGCAGGCCGCCCGCCGCCAGATGGCCGGCGAAACCCTGCGGCGCGACGCGGTGCGCCTGGTGGTCGAAGGCCGCACCACGGTGGCCGAAGCCATGCGCATCAGCAACCAGTTCGAAGACTGAGAGCCTGTGAAAATTCCCTTCGCCCCCGTTCAGGCGCGCCCCGGAAAAGGACAGGCGCTGACGCCTGGCCCCCTCGCCTCCCTGGCCGCCGCCGGGCTTCCCTGCCGGCGGGAGCCCTGACATGCCCCGCTACGCCTACCGTGGCCGCCGGGGCGGCGACGCCGTGCAGGGGGTGCTGGAAGGCGCCAGCGCCGCGGCGGTGGCCGAAGTGCTGCAGGGCCAGGGCGTCGTTCCGCTCGACATCAGCGAAAGCGCCGACGTGGGCGCCGGCTTCGAAATCAATCTGTTCAAGCCCCAGGTCGGGCACCTGGACCTGCTGCTCTTCTCGCGCCAGATCCACACCCTGCTCAAGGCCGGCGTGCCCATCATGCGGGCCCTCAACGGCTTGCAAGAATCGGCCGTCAACCCGGCCATGAAGGATGTCATCAGGGACGTGCGCGAAAGCCTGGAAGCGGGCCGCGAGCTTTCCGTCTCCCTCGGCCGCCACCCCAAGGTCTTTTCCCCCTTCTACCTCTCCATGGTGCGGGTGGGCGAATCCACCGGGTTGCTGGAGGAAGTCTTCTTCCGTCTCTTCGAACACCTGGAGTTCGAGCGCTTCATGCGGGAGCAGGTCAAATCGGCCCTGCGCTACCCCATGTTCGTCGTCATCGCCATGGCGGCGGCCATCGTCATCATCAACCTTTTCGTCATCCCGGCCTTCGCCAAAGTGTTCAAGGGCTTCGGGGCCGAACTGCCCCTCATGACCCGCATGCTCATCGGTTTTTCCGACTTCATGGTCGCCTGGTGGCCGGCCCTGCTGCTGGGGCTGGTGGCGGGGGCCTTCGCCTTCCGCACCTGGGTGCGCACCGATGCCGGCCGTTACCGCTGGGAAGCCATGACCCTGCGTTTCCCCATCGCCGGCAAGATCCTGCGCAAGGCCGCCCTGGCGCGCTTTGCGCGCAGCTTTGCCCTGGGCACCCGCAGCGGCGTGCCGGTCATGCAGGCCCTGGCCAACTCCGCCCAGACCGTCGACAACAGCTACATCGCGCAGCGCATCGACGGCATGCGGGACAGCGTCGAGCGCGGCGAAAGCGTGCTCAGGGCCGGCATCGCCACCGGCATCTTCACGCCGGTCGTGTTGCAGATGATCGCCGTGGGCGAGGAATCCGGCGCCCTCGACGACATGATGGAAGAAATCGGCCAGATGTATCAGGCCGAAGTCGAATACGAACTGAAGACTCTCGGCCAGCAGATCGAGCCCATCCTCATCGTCAGCCTGGGCATCCTCGTCCTCATCCTCGCCCTGGGCGTCTTCCTGCCCATGTGGGATCTGGGCAAGGCCGCCTTCAAGAAGTAGGCCCGGCCATGCCCCGCAAGCCCCCCGCGCCCGGCTTCACCCTCATCGAACTCATCGTCGTCGTCGCCGTGGTGGCGGTCCTGGTGGGGGTCGGGGCCAACCGTCTGGCGGGCTACCAGGAGGCGGCGGAAGCCGCGGCGGCGGAAAGCAGCTTCATCACCCTGCGCAGCGCCCTTCACATCCGCTCGGCCGAACTCATCGCCGCCAACCGCTGGGACGAACTGCGCCGCCTCGCCGCCCGCAACCCCTTCGACATCCTGGAACAGAAGCCGGCCAGCTACGCCGGCCTCCTCGACGGGACGGCGGCACCCGGGCGCTGGTACTACGACCGCCGGGAAGGCGCCGTGGTCTACAAGGTGCAGCGGGACGAACACTTCGGTCCCCCGGCGGCGGGCGGAGAAATGCGCTTCGCCGTCGTGGGCCGCAACACGGCCGGGCAGGCGGTGAGCGGCGAAGGCATCGCCTACGTCACCCTCCAGGCCCGCGGCGAATACCGCTGGTACGACCGTGCCATCCGCTGAACGCAGCCCCTTTCCAGCGCCTGCCTCTCCCGCTCTGCGGAAGAGGCGAGGGGAGGGGGCGTCCCCCGTCGCTTACCGTGAACACGCCCTATCGGGCGCCCCAGCCCACTCCACGGCTTGTTTCACCTCTCACCTTTGTTATAGTGCCTCAGGTTTTGCCCGAGGCGGCCGTAAACCCTCGTCATCCCCCGGAGGAAATCCGATGCCCTTGCGCTCCCGCGGCTTCACCCTCATCGAACTGATCGTCGTCATCATCATTCTCGGCATCCTCGCCGCCGTGGCCCTGCCGCGCTTCGTCGATCTCCAGGTCCAGGCCCGCCAGGCTAAGCTGCAGGGCGCCGTGGGCGCGGTGCGCTCCGGCTCGGTGCTCTTCCACGCCCAGTGCCTCGCCGCCCTGGGCAGCCCGACACCGCCTTCCAACTGCAATTCCCTCACCATGGAAGGCGCTGCGGTCACCGGCGTCAATCAGTACCCCACCGCCGACGCCTCGGGCATCGTGCGCGTGGCGGGGCTCAACGCCGGCGCGGCGGGCAGCGGGGTCGATTACGAGACCACCGGCGGGGGCGGCGGCTCCGGCTCGGTGCTCACCATCTCCGTGCCCACTCCCACCAGCGGCTCCTGCCAATTCACCTACACCGCCGCCACCCTTTCGGGAACCCAGGTGGTCGCCCCCGTGGTGACCCTCTCGGGGACCGGCACCTCGACCAATTGCAACTGATCTTCAGCGTTTTTTTTCGAAAAAGGACCACACCATGAACAAAGCACGCGGTTTCACCCTCATCGAACTCATCGTCGTCATCGTCATCCTCGGCATCCTGGCGGCGACCGCCCTGCCCAAGTTCGTCGACCTGAGCTCCGATGCCCGCACCGGCGTCATGAAGGGCGTCGAAGCCTCCATGCGCGGCGCCAACACCATGCTGTACGGCAAGGCAGCCTCGCAGAACAAGCTCTCCGGCGCCCAGACCATTTCCGCCACCAGCACCATCAGCGTGGGCATCACCAACGGTTACGCCACCGACACCACCGAACTGGCCAAGGTCATGGACCTGTCCCCCTCGGGCGATTTCAACAACACCGGATCGGCGATCCAGCACAACGGCGCGACGACCGTCGCCAGTTGCCAAGTGGCCTATACGGCTGCCGGTGCGGGGGGTACGCCGAACTACGTGACCACGACCAGCGGTTGCTGATCCGGGGTTTCGTGCTCCAGAGCGGGGGTGCCGCTCGGTCGGCCTGCGCCCCCGCCAGCGCCCGCAGGCCTTTTGGACCCTTTGCAGCCCAGTCTGCCCCGAGCATGCAGCGCGGATTCACCCTCACCGAGCTGGTGGTGACCATCGTCATCGCCGGCATCTTGGCGGCGGTGGCCCTGCCGCGCTTTTTTGGCGATACCGGCTTCGAAGCGCGCCAGTTCCGTGATGAGACCGTCGCCGCCCTGCGCCTGGCGCAGAAGTCAGCCATCGCCGCCCGGCGCACGGTGTGCGCCAGCTTTGCCGCTTCCCAGGTGGATTTCCGCATTTCCAGCACTCAGGGGGCCGCGGATTGTTCCACCGGCGCCGCCCTGGGGAACCCGTCCGGCGGGGGCGATCTTTCCGTCAGCGCGCCTTCCGGGGTGAGCTTTTCCCCCGTTCCGGCGGCCCTGGTCTTCGATTCCGCCGGGCGGCCGGGGACGGCGGCGAGCCTCACCGTGGCCGGCCTGGAAAGCCTGCCGGTTACCGTGGAGGCGGAAACGGGCTATGTGCACTGAGAGCCTGTGAAAATTTTCGTTCACCCCCGCTCGTCATGCCCAACTGCGCCCGCTCGGCGTTGCCAATGCGCGCCATAGCCCGAGCTATGGCTGTGCTTGGCGCCTTGATCGTGCACAGCTGTGCACGCCGCTCGGGCGCGCCCGAAAAATTCACAGGCTCTGAGCCCCGCCGGTCCATGGCCGGCGTCACCCTCATCGAGCAGATCGTGTTCATCGTCATCGTCAGCGTGGGGGTGATCGGCGTGCTGTCCACCCTGGGGCCATCGCTGCGCTTTTCCGCCGACCCCCAGGTCAGGAAGCAGCAACTGGCGGTGGCCGAAGCGGTGCTGGCCGAAATCCTGCACCAGCCCTACACCTATTGCGATCCGGACGACGCCAACGCCTCCACCGCAACCCTTTCCGGCACGTCGCCCACCTGCGCCAGCACCGACCAGGACAACGGCGGCGGCGTCCTGGGCCCCATTCCCTCCGGCGAGACGCGCAGCGCCACCGCTCCCGGCACCATGTTCGACAACGTGGCGGACTATGCCGGCTACGCCCAGAGCAACGTCACCGACCTCAATGGCGGCAATGCCGTGAGCGGCCTGAATGTGAGCGTCGCGGTGAGCCGCATCGGCGCCGCCTACAGCGCCGGGGGCAGTCCCCTGCCGGCGGGGGCGGCCTTGAAGATCGACGTGACGGTCAGCGGCGGCGGTGCCGAAGCTCTGACCCTCTCCGGCTACCGCTTCCGCTATGCGCCCCTGTACTGAGTCCCGCGCTGCCGGCTTCACCCTGGTGGAGATGATCGTCTCCATCGTGGTGGCCGGGGTGCTGCTTGCCCTGGTGGGCATGTTCGGGCGCTGGCAGATCCAGTCCTATTTCGACCTTTCCAGCCGCGCCGCCCTCACCGACGCCGCCGACACCGCCGTGCGCCGCATCAGCCGGGAACTCCAGACGGCCCTGCCCAACAGCGTGCGGGCCAGCGGCAACTATCTCGAATACATCCCCATCAAGGACGCTGGTCGCTACCGCGCCGAGAGCGACGGGAGCGGCAGCGTCTTCCCCCTCGATTTCGGCAGCACCGCCAGCGCCAGCAAGTTCGACGTCCTGGGGCCGACGGTGGCCATCGCCAGCGGCGACCAGGTGGTCGTCTACAACCTGGGTCTGCCCGGTTCCGACGCCTACGCCGGCGCCCCCAACAACCGCCGCACGCCGAGCACTACGGGGGCCGCCCTGAGCCAGGTGGAATCCGCCGCCGCCTTCGCCTTTCCCTACGCCTCGCCGGCCAACCGCTTCCAGGTGGTGGGCAATCCGGTGACTTTCGAATGCGACCCCGGCGCCGGGGTCATCCGGCGTTATAGCGGCTACGGTTTCCTGCCCAGCCAGCCGGTGGCCGCCGCCACCATGGCCGCCGGCTCCAGCGCGCTTCTGGTGGCCCAGGTGGCGGCCTGCTCCTTCGCCTACGAACCCGGCGCCAGCCAGCGCAACGGCATCGTCACCGTGCGCCTCAGCCTCTCGGCCAACGACGAGACGGTGCAGGTGCTCAACCAGGTGGAAATCCTCAACACGCCATGATCCAGCGCCCTTCCTCCGCCCTGCGGGCCCAGCGCGGCGTGTCCATCCTGACCGCCATCTTCCTCCTGCTGCTCTTCGGCCTCCTCGCAGCCCTCATGGCCCGGGTCATTTCGGCCAGCCACGCCACCGCGGCGGAAGATCTCATCGGTGCACGCAGCTATCAGGCGGCGCGGGGCGGCGTCGAATGGGGCCTCTACCAGGTGCTCGACCCCAGCGACGCGACGGCGACCGCGCCCAGCGCCCCGCTGCCCGCGTGTTTCGCCAACGGCACCGTGCTCAGCGGCCTGGGCGCGACGGTGACGGTCGATTGCACCGCCTACGGTCCGTATACCGAAGGCAGCAAGGCCATCCGCATCTACCGCATCGCCGCCACGGCCACCAACCCCGGCCCCGGCGGCCTCAGCGTCGAGCGCCGGGTGGAGGTCACCACCGAGAAATGCCGCGATGGGGCGAGCAGCACGGCACCCTATGCTTGCTAAGACTTCTGGTGGCAGGAGGGCCTGGGCTTCCGTCCTGGGTCTGGTCTTCCTGGCTGGGGCGGTGCCCCTGGCCGGTGCCGCAGTGACGGAACTCAATTCCTCCGGCGGTACCTCGGCCACCAATGGCCTGCACATCTACATCGAGGATACGACCAAGATGCAGGTGCGCCGGCTCAACAACACGGGCCAGGTCTATCTGCCCTCGGCGGTGCCCCCCAGCAATAGCCTAGACAACGGCATCTTCTTGCGCGCCAACGGCACCATCTACGGTCCCCGTCACACGGTGTCCACCTTCAACACGGCGACGGCCTTTCCGATCAGTTCCATCTCGGCGGCTTCCCCGGCCAATCCCATCGCCAACGGCATCACCCAGACCGCCGTGGGGGTCTACGGAGTGAGCAGCGGCCCATTGCTGACCATAGAGTACAAGTACCTGCGTCCCTACGATTTCGTCACCCTGACGGTCACCCTGGACATTCCGGCCGGCTACCCGGTGAGCGCCGCCAACCTGGTGCGCTATTACCACGCCATCGACACCTATCTGGGGGGCAGCGACAACGGCTGCGGCGTGACCTTCGTGGATAGCAACGGCCGCCGCGTCGTGGGCACCTATCCGCCCGCCTCGGGCACCACCTGCCCGTCGAGCAGCAGCATCCCGTCCGGGGTGAGCATCATCGAATCCTTCCGGGAGCGCAGCGGGCAGAATTTCACCCGCTACTGCACGGCGCGCTGGAGCGACTTCTGGGACATCACCAGTCCCTACGCCAACTGCGCCGTCTACAACCCCAGTCAATGGACCAATTCGGTCACCACCACCTACCAGGACACCGGGGTGGGCATCGAGTATGACTTCACCGCCACGGGCACCTACGTCTTTTCCTACGATTTCGTCATCGGCTCGCCGGCGGTGCCGCCCTACGATCATCTGGAGCTGCGCTACGACCCGGGCGGCGCCCTGTGTCCCTTCACCGTGACCGTGCTGGGCTGCACCTCCTCCACCGTCCCCTGCCCGGCGGGGAGCGAGCTCAACGCCAACCTGAGCGGCACTCTTACGGCGAGCAGCAGCGGCAGCGTCGCCCTGACACCTTCTTCCGGCGCCTTTTCCATCGCGGCGGGTACGCCCACCGCCACGCTGACCGCCCAGGAATCCACGGCCGGCGCCACGGTCACCCTGGGCGCCAGCGGCCTGAGCACCGCCCCCCTGAACGGCGTGCGCTGCTGGAACGGCAGCAGCGAAACCTGCAGCTTCACCGCCCCGTCGGTGTCGTGTTTCGCCTCCGATCTCGAAGCCTGCAGCAATCTGGTGGGTAGCCCGGCCCGCTGTGGCACCTCGGGCAATCGCCTTTATACCAAGGTCGTCGGCCAGGCCATGAGCTTCGATCTCGTCGCCCTGAAAGACACGCCCAAAGTGGTCGATACCGCCTTCAACAGCGGCGCGACCACTCCGGTGGACGTGGATCTGGTGAGCAGTGCCGGAACCACGGTCGATGGCACCACCCGTTGTCCCACGGGAGGGACCGCCCTGCCCGCGGTGATGCTCCAGAAAGTCTTCTTCACCGCCGGACGCCCTGCCTCGGCTACCACCTACACAGTTCCGGCCGGCGAAAATGTCCTGGCCCAGCGCAACGTCTGGGTGCGCTTCAACCAGGGGGCAGGGGGCATTCTGTGCTCCAGCGATCGCTTCGCCATCCGTCCTGCCGCCTTCACCAGCGTGACTTCGCCCGATGCCAACGCCGATGCCGGGGGAACGAATGCCGCTGCCACGCCGATCCTGCGCGCCGGCAGCACCGCGTTCACCCTCACCGCGAACAGTGCCACACCGGGTTACGACGGAACGCCAGGCATCGATTCCTCCCTGCTCGAATGGCTCTCGGCCCCCAGCGCCACGGGCAGTCTGAGCGGCAGCTTCACCACTGCCGCCTCGGCGGCCAGCGGCAACGGCGCCAGCGGTTCGGCCTTCTTCTACGACGAAGTGGGGTATTTCCGCATCAAGGCCAAGGGCGTCGTGGACAGCGCCTTCACCGCCTCCTATCAGGACGGTTCCGACACCGTCTGCGTCAACACGGCACCCAACGACTTCCTGAATACGGCCGACAGCAGCGGCAAGGTCGGCTGCAAGTTCGGCAATACGGCGGCCAGTGCGTACTTCGGCCGCTTCGTCCCCGACCATTTCGATACCGCGGTCACCCAGGCTTGCGCAGCCGGCGGCTTCACCTATGCCGCACAGCCCTTCACGGTGGGGATCACCGCCCGCAACGCCGCCGGCGCCACGACCTTGAACTACCACGGGGCCGCGGCTTTCGCCAAAGCCACCACCCTGTCGGCCTGGGATGCGGCCGGCAGCGCAGCCAATCCCGGCCCCGGCGCGCTGGTCGGCACCGCCGTGGCGGCGGCTGCCTTCACCAACGGGGTGGCGAGCGTGGCGACCCCGGCCTACGCCTTTTCCAATCCCGCCACGGTCGCCACAGCGGTGCGGGTCAGGGCCGTAGACGGCGATGGCGTCACCTCCCTGCGCAGCCTGCTCGCGGTGAGCGTGGAGGGCGCCGCCCAGGTGAACTCCGGCCGGCTGGTCATCGGCAACGCCTATGGCAACGAATTCCTGCCCCTGCCGGTGCGTTCCGAACTGCAGGTGTGGACCGCCGCCGGCTGGCAGCGCCACGGCGCGGACACCTGCACCGCCGCGGTGACGCCCACGGCGGCCAATGGGGGCCTGGTTTTCGCCACCCAGACGCCCCTCAATCAGTTGGCGGCCGGAGAGACGACGGCCAGCCTGGCGTCCCCGGTCCTTTCCGGCAACCTGGGACTGCGCCTGAGCGCCCCGGGAGCCGGCAATTTCGGCTATGTGGACATCGCCGGCTCGGTTCTGCGCGGAGCCAACACCTGGCTGCTGCTCGCGGCGCCCAGTTCCCGGGTCTGCTTTGGCAAGTGCGGCCCTCGGGCCGCGCTCATCTATTCGCGCGAGAGATACTAAAAATCGTTGAAATATAATATGTTGCAAGCTATCCTTTCGAAAATACTTTAGTTGGTGACGGGGTGAGCGTCTTTCGGGGAAAACGCGCGGAAGGTTGGCTGGGGGTGGTGCGGCGCAAGGGCTGCATCGACCTGGCCCATGTCGTCCGCCAGCGGGACGCCCGGCCCCGTATCGAAGCCCTCGACACCTTCCGCATCGAAGGCGGTTTCGCCGAGGCCCTGGGGCGGCTCAGGGGGCCGCGCAAACTGGGCCACTTCGCCTGCACCACCTTGCTCGACGAAGCGGACTACCGCCTTCTCCAGGTTGAAGCCCCGGCGGTGGAGCCCGAGGAACGCATCCAGGCCCTGCGCTGGCGCCTGAAGGACATGGTCGATTTCCCCGTCGAGGGCGCTGCGGTGGCGGCCCTCGATATCCCGGCCGGCGAGGGGGGGCATCGCACGCCGAACCTGTTTGCCGTCGTTGCCGGGGCTCCGGCCGTCGGCCGTTGCATGGGCGAATTCGACGCCGCCGGTCTGGCCCTCGCCGCCATCGACATTCCCGAGCTGGCCCAGCGCAACGTCGCCGCCCTGTTCGAGGAAGCCAACCGCGGGCTGGCCTTCCTCCACCTGGGCGCCGAGCGCGGCCTGCTCACCATCACCTACCGGGGCGAACTCTATCTCGCGCGCCACATCGAGGTTTCTGCCGACGCCCTGGCGGACGCCGATGTGGACCGGCGCCAGGCGCTGCTCGAACGCCTGGTGCTGGAATTGCAGCGCACCCTGGACAATTTCGACCGTCAGTACAACTTCATTTCCGTGGTGCGCATGCTGGTGGCCTGCGAGGGCGCCTGCTCCGGACTGACCGAGGCCCTGGGCCAGAACCTCTACATCCCGGTGCAGGAAATGGACCTGGCCGCGGTGGCCGATTTTCCCGCCCTGCCCGAATTGCGCCAGAAGGAACGTCAGGCCCAATGCCTGCTCGCCCTGGGCGCCGCTTTGCGGGAGGGGGAGGCGTGAGCGCCCCCGCCCGGCCGCCCGAAGGGGGCGCTCCCCCTCCCTCGGGGAGGGAGTCGCGCAGCGACGGGAGGGTGGTTCCCTGCGCCCCCGCCCGGCCGCCCGAAGGGGGCGCTCCCCCTCCCTCGGGGAGGGAGTCGCGCAGCGACGGGAGGGTGGTTCCCTGCGCCCCCGCCCGGCCGCCCGAAGGGGGCGCTCCCCCCCCCTCGGGGAGGGAGTCGCGCGGCGACGGGAGGGTTGTCCAGTGAGCCAGCAGATCAATCTCATCCTGCCCGAGCTGCGGCGGCGGAGGGACTGGCTGTCCTTCCCCATCGTCGCCGGTGCGAGTCTCGCGGGGCTCGTGTTGATCGTCGGACTCGCCGTCTGGAGCCAGCGGGAAGTCGATTCCCTCAACGCCCGCCATCGCCAGGGGGAGGCGGAACTCGCCACCCTGCGCCAGCGGGTCCAGGCCCTGGGCCAGGCCCTGGCCGCCCGCCGGCCCAATCCGGCCCTCAAGGAGGAAGTCGCGCGCCTGGCCGAGGGCCTGCGCCAGCGCAACTCGGCCCTGGATGCGGTCGAGTCGGGCCGCTCCGGTTCCCGCGAGGGGAGCTCCGGCGTGCTGCGGGGTTTTGCCCGCCAGACGGCGGAAGGCGTCTGGCTCACCGGCTTCGTATTGGCCGGGAGCGAGGTCGAAATCCGCGGCCGCCTGAGCGACGCCGCCCTCCTGCCCCACTACATCCAGCGCCTCAACGGCGAGCCCATCTTCAAGGGCCGCCGTTTCGCCGCCCTGGACATGAGCGAGGGTAGCTTGCAGCCCGCCGGCGCGGCCGCCACGCCGGCAACCGCCCCGGCAGCGCCCGCTGCCGCGCCCGGCGCAAGCGCTGCACCGCAGAGTGCGCCCGGCGGGCGGCGCTTTACTGAATTCGTCCTGCACGGCAGATTGCCGACGCCGGGAGGGGAGCGATGAAACCCGGCTTGGCCTTTCTCCAGGGCGCGGCAACGCGCTACGCCGCCCTCAAGTCCCGCGAACGGGTGTTGGTGGCGGCGCTGGCAGTCCTGGGACCGCTCTTCCTGGGCTACACGCTCTTCGCGGACCCCGCCCTCAACCGGGCGCGCACCCTGCGCAACACCCTGCAAGGCCAGCAGGCGACCCTGAACGACACCCGCAGCCAGGTGGCCGCCCTGGAAGCCCAGGCCCAAGCCGATCCCGATGCGCCCACCAAGGCGGAACTGGCCGGACTGCGACGTCAGTTGGCGGAATCAGACGCGCGCCTGCAGGCCCTGCAGGACACCCTGGTGCGGCCCGAGGAGATGAACGGCCTGCTGGAACATCTGTTGGCCCGCCATGGCGGCCTGCGTCTGGTGGCCCTCAAGACCCTGCCGCCGCAAAGCATCCTGGGCGCCGTGCCAAGGGAGGAGGGCAAGCCCGCCCCCGAGCGGCAGTTCGACATCTACCGCCACGGCGTGGAGTTGCGCCTGGAAGGCAGCTACCTGGAACTGTTGGCCTATCTGGAACAACTGGAAAAGTCGGAGAAGAAGCTCCTCTGGGGGCCGCTCACCCTGACGGTCGTTGCCCATCCCCGGGCGCGGCTTACCTTGACCGTCTACACCCTGGGAGCGGACAAGACATGGCTCGCCATCTGAGCGCCCCAGTCCTGGCCCTCGCCGTTCTGGCGGGCAGCGGTGCCGCCTGGGGGGCGGAACTGGCCGACCCCACCCGGCCGCCGTCGGAGTTTGCCGGGCCGCCGCCCGCCGGCATGGAAGACCCGGGGCTGCGCCTCCAGTCGGTGATCCTGCCCCGGGGAGGCAAGCCCCGGGCGGTCATCAGCGGTCAGGTGGTATTCCTGGGCGGCAAGATCGGCGACGCCACCCTGGTCCGCGTGAGCGAGGGTGAGGCCGTCCTCCAGGGCCCCCTGGGGGTGGAACGCCTGGCGCTGACGCCCGATGTCATCAAAACGAACCCACCGGCCCCCCGCAAGGCCGGCGCCAAGAAGGAAAAGCCATGAGGATTGTGCTCGTTCTGCTCCTGGGAGCGATGCTGTCGGCCTGCAATCTGTTGCAGTCCCGCCCCGGCGAAGCCTTTGACCGCATCGGCAATGAAATGAAGGAAGCGGCCGAGAGCAAGCGCCGTTCTCCCGCCGACGACGCGGTGGGGCGCGCCATGATGCCGCCGGTGCAGGCGGCCGAGGCGATCCCGGCCAAGCCCGAACCCCGCTTCAATCTGGCCGTGAATAACGCCCCCGCCGGGCAGGTCTTCATGGCCCTGGTGGCGGGGACGCGCTACAGCATGCTCTTTCCCCCCGAGCTCTCCGGCGCGCTGACCCTCAACCTCAAGGACGTCACGGTGCGCGAGGCTCTCGATGCCATCCGGGAACTCTACGGCTACGAGTACAAGATCGCCGGCAACCGCATCACCATCCAGACCAATTCCCTCCAGTCGCGCATCTACCAGCTCAATTACCTGGCCAGCCGCCGCCAGGGCATGACCGACATGCGGGTGACTTCGAGTTCGCCCAGCGTGGTCAACCCGAGCGGCTCCAGCGGGGGCAGCTCTGGCAGCAACACCTCGAACACCACCCCCCAGGCTGCCGCGGCAGCCACGGCGGCGGGGGCCACGCCCTCGGCCGGCGGTCTCGCGGTATCCAATACCGACGCCAGCCGGGTGCGTACCTCCTCCGACAACGACTTCTGGCACGACCTGCGCACCGCCCTGACCACCATCGTGGGGGGCGGCGAGGGGCGCAACGTCATCGTCAGCCCCATGTCCGGCGTCGTGCTGGTGAAGGCCCTGCCCCAGGAACTGCGGGCGGTGGAAAGCTACCTCAAGGCCACTCAGTTGATGGTCGAACGCCAGGTGATGCTGGAAGCCAAGATCATCGAGGTTGCCCTCAACGATTCGTTCCAGACGGGCGTCAATTGGGCCAAGTTCGGCGGCAACGACCGGCGCTTCTCGGCCGGCGTCCTCGCCCCCGGAACGACCCTGAGCGGCAACAGTTCGGCCCTGGCAGGCACCGCGGCGACATCCGGCACGGCGGGGACCGGCCTCACCATCACCCCGGGGACCGCCGGAGCCATCGCCGCCACGGCCCTGGGCCAGGGATTCTTCGGCCTGGCGTTCCAGTCCAAGGATTTCGCCGCCCTGGTCTCCTTCCTGGAAACCCAGGGCGATCTCCAGGTGCTGTCCAACCCCCGCATCGCCACCCTGAATAACCAGAAGGCGGTCCTCAAGGTGGGATCAGACGATTATTTCGTCACCAACATTTCCACCTCGACCACCACCAGCGGCACGGGAACGGTCACCACGCCGACCATCACCCTGCAACCCTTCTTCTCGGGCATCGCCCTAGACGTGACGCCCCAGATCGACGACGAGGGCAACATCATCCTGCACATCCACCCGGCGGTGACCGTGGTCGAGGAGCGTTCCAAGCAGGTCAATCTCGGCACTCTGGGCTCCTTCACCCTTCCGCTCGCCTCCAGCAGCATCAACGAGACCGACTCCATCGTCCGCGTGCAGGACGGCCACATCGTCGCCATCGGCGGGCTCATGAGCCAGGAGCAGAGCAATAGCCGCGACGGCCTGCCGGGGGTGAGCCGGGTGCCCGGCTTGGGCCTGCTCTTCGGCCAGAAGGGGGCGTCGAACCGCAAGCGGGAACTGGTCATCCTGATCAAATCCACTGTGATCCAGAACGAGAGTTCCTGGCGCCAGGATCTGGTCGACACCCAGGAACGCATGCAGGGCCTCGATCCCCGCAAGGCGGAGTGGGCGGTCAAGTAAGAGGCCGGGGCGCGGCGTGTATCTGGACCACTTCGGCCTGAGCGAACTGCCCTTCGGCATCACGCCGGATACTGCCTACACCTTCCTCAACGCCAGCCACCAGGAAGCGCTCAATACCCTGCTGGTCGCCCTGGCCGGAGGCGAGGGCTTCATCAAGATCACCGGCGAGGTCGGCACCGGCAAGTCCCATCTCTGTCGCCGGCTGCTCAAGAGCCTGCCGCAGGGGAGCGTTTCGGCCTACCTGCCCAACCCCTATGTGGCGCCCCGCACCCTCATGCTGGCTCTGGGAGAAGAACTGGGACTCGGCCTCGATCCCACGGCGGACGACTATCACCTGCTGCAAGGCCTCAACCGCCGTCTGCTGGAGCACGCCGCCGCCGAGCGCCGGGTGGTGGTATGCATCGACGAGGCCCAGGCCATGCCCCTGGAAAGCCTGGAAGCCCTGCGCCTGATTTCCAATCTGGAGACGGAAAAGAGGAAGCTGGTGCAGATCGTCCTCTTCGGCCAGCCGGAACTGGACGAGCGCCTGGCGCAACCCGCCGTGCGCCAGTTGCGCCAGCGCATCGCCTTCCATTACCGCCTCAAGGGTCTGGCCCGCGAAGAGGTGGGCCACTACCTCGCCCATCGCCTGAGGGTTGCGGGATACCGGGGGGAAGGCCTCTTTGCCCAGGGCGCCAGCCGGGCCCTGTACCGGGCCAGCCAGGGTACGCCGCGGCTGGTCAACATTCTGGCCAACAAGGCCCTGCTGGCGGTCTTCGGTGAGGGGCGCCAGACGGTGCGCACCCGCCACGTCCGCCATGCCGCCCGCGATACGGAAGGGGCCCGGGATCCGGGCTGGTGGTGACCCCCGTGCCCGAAGCCCCGGCCGATACCGGCTGCCAGCGGAGGCGTGTGCACCTTGCCGGCCGCAGCCTGCGCCCCCGCAGCCCCAACCCTCCATTGCCTACGGACTGAGAGACTGTGAGAATTTCATTCACCCCCACTCGTCATGCCCAGCTGTGCCCGCTCGGCGTTGCCAATGCGCGCCATAGCCCGAGCTACGGCTGTGCTTTGCGCCTTGATCGCGCACACTTGGGCACGTCGCTCGGGGCGCGCCCGAAAAATTTACAGGCTCTGATATGAGCCTTGTGAACGACATGCTGCGCGACCTGGAGGCGCGCCGCGCCGCGGAGATCGGCGCCGTCTCCCTGCAAAGGGAAGTGCGGGCGCTGCCGACGCGAAGCCCTTCTCGCAGGCCCTGGGCACTTTCGGTGGTCTTGCTCCTCGCCCTCGCAGGCTTGGGCTGGAGCATCCGGGAGGGGATCGTGCCCCTGGCCGGCACTTCCGGCCCGGTGCCCCCGGCCACTCCCGCCGGGGGGCCGCCTACCGCGCCTGCCCCTATGGCGACGACTCCGCCGGGCTTGCCGGATTTGCGCGCCACACCCCCTGTGGCCGAGGCCGATTCTGTCCCGGTGCTTGCCGCGGCACCGCCCCAAGCGGACGACGGCCTGCGGCTGGCGCCCGCCCTGGCAAGCCCCCCAGGTGCGCCGCTCCAAGCGCAACCACCAGCGCCGCAGGGCAGCCCGCAGGCGCCGCTCCCCCTCGCGCCTCCGCCGGCCGCGGCGCCGGGCGCGATGGGGGCTCCGGCTCCGGTGCCTGCGCCGGCAGCGGTACCGGAGGCCACTCAGGCCCCGACACCGGTCCCGACCAAGGTGCCCGCCCACCCTTCGGCTGCCGCGGCGACGCCCGTTGCTGCACTGGGGGCGGGGAACGCGGCCCTCGCACCGGCCCCGCTCGCTGCCACCCCCGCCCCGCCCTCGGGCGCCGTGCGGATCGAAAAGACCGCCGTCCTCGCCAGCCCCCGGGAGAGGGCCGAGGCCGAATACCGCCGCGCCCAGGCGCTCCTTTCCGCCGGCCAGACCCCTGCCGCGGCGGAAAGCTTGGTCGCCGCCCTGCATCACGATCCCTCCCACGGGCCTGCGCGCCAGGCCCTGCTGCGTCTGTTTCTCGAAGGGCAGCGCTTCGACGAGGCGGCCGCACTCTTACAGCAGGGTCTGGACATCGCCCCTGCCCAGACCGGCTGGGCCATGTCCCTGGCGCGCCTCCAGGTGGAGCGGGGCGATCTGGCTGCAGCGGAAAAAACTCTGGCCCGCTCCGCCGCCCATGGTCGTGCCCAGGCCGACTACGCAGGGTTTCATGGCCATCTGTTGCTGCGGCTGGGCCAGACGGCCGCAGCCGTCGAACGCTACGAGACCGCCACCCGGCTGGCGGCGGCCGAGGGCCGCTGGTGGTTCGGCCTGGGGCAGTCCCTGGAAGCGGCTGGCCGTGGCCCCGAGGCGCGCGACGCCTACCGCCGCGCCCTGGCGAGCGGCAACCTCAACGCCGATCTGTTGGCCTTGGCCGAATCCCGCCTGAAGTAGGGGACAGCCCCGGCGTCAGACGCGCCAGGAGCACGGCCCGCAGTGCGTCGTCACCGGCCCGGGAAGCCCAGTCCGCCCGGACGCGCTCGGCGTGGCCCGGGTAGGCGGCGGCAGCCCTCCGCAGGGCCAGGGTCGCCCCTTCGAGGTCACCCCCCAGGGCTTCCAGGTAGGCGCACTTGAAGACGATTTCGCGGCTGGCGGAAAACGCCAGGGCGCGGGCGCAGGTCGCCCGCTTGACCTCCAGGGCCTCGGCGCTGTCGTCCATGAAGCTTGCGGCGGCAAGGTCGACGTAGGGACGCAGCAGGGCCTGACCCGCCAGCCGGGTGAGGGCGGTCGCGGCCGCTTCCTGCCGGGCCTGGGGTCCGCTCCCCGGCAGGCGTCCATTGACCGTGTCTTCCAGCAGGGCGTAATCGCTCCTCAGCACCGCCAGCAGCACGCTCCCCAGCAGGACCACGGCGCCGATCAACAGAGGGATACGCGGTCCGAGTTGCAGGGGGCGGGCGCGCACCGAGGCGGCACCCGCCACCAGGGCCGCCGGAGCGAGGAAAAAGCCGTACCAGAGGGGGTATTCGAGCAGGGAATGGAGGGCGACGATACTCGCCGTGGCGGCGACCCACCACCCGGCGGCGTCGCGCTCCGCCTGCCAGCGGTCAACCGCCCAGCGCAGTCCGAGCAGGAGAAGCAGGGCGCCGGCGACGATGCCCAGTTCGGCCAGCACCTGGAGGGGCAGGTTGTGGGCGTGCTCCGGCAGGCCGGGCAGACTGCGGGGCGGAAGCTGGAGGACGTGGTCGAGGAACTGCCGCGTCGTCTGCCCGAAGCCGGCGCCCAGGAGGGGATTGTCCAGGAAGATGCGCCAGGCAGTGGACCACAGCACTTCCCGTACGGGATCTCCCCCTCCGGTGGCTGCGAGGCGGGCGCCCGCACTCGACGCGGGGTTGGGGGGCGCGATGAAGCCGGCGAGCAGCAGGGCTTCCCCCGCCAGGGTCAGCGCCAGGGCCAGGACGCTGCCGACCAAGAGGGTTCGCCGCGCCGGTCCGGCCCAGGTCACGGACAGCAGGAGCAGGGCGGCGGCGTACAACCAGACGGCCCGGGAGCCGGAGAGCAGGGCGATGGGGATCAGGCAGAGCATGGCAGCCCCGGCGACCGGCCAGCCGAGGATGCCTCGAGTGCGCAGGTAGAGGCAGGAGGTGACTCCCAGCCAGAGGAGGTCGGCCAGATTGTTGGGCTGCCCGACGTTGCCGCGCAGGCCGCCGGCGGGGCCGACGAAGGCCCAGGGCAGGCGGGCGACGCCGGTGGCCTGGGCAAAGCCGCACAGGGACTGGAGCAGAGCGCCGGCCAGCAGCGCGACGGCGAGCACGTCGGCGATGCGCGTCAGGCCCAGGTCGACGGCGAGGCGCCGGCCCAGGAGCATCATCAGGCCTGCCCAGACCATGTAGAGGGCGAACATGAGCAGCCGCTCCGGCAAGGCGTGGCCGGGGAGGAATGCCTGGGCGATGGCGACGCCCAGAAGCCCGAGGGGAAGCCAGGCAATCTCCGGAAATTCGACCCGTCCGCTGGGACTTGGGCTCAGGAGCCAGGTGAGGGCCACCAGGCTGAGGGCCGCGGCCCACCACTCCTGGTAGAAGGTAGGGATGGGCTGGTAGTGGTGCGGCAGGAGGGCGGGCAGGGCTGGCAGCAGGGCCAGGGCGCCGAGGCAGAGGCTGCGGTGCAGGCGATGGGTGGGCGAGACGCTCACGCTTTGGCCGCCCGGGCGACGACGGCGGCCCATACGGTCGCGGCGCCGTGCAGTTTGAGGCTGCGGGCGGCTTCGTCCAGGGTGGCACCGGTGGTCATGACGTCGTCCACCAGCAGAATCGGGCGCCCGGCGAAATCCTGGCAGCACTCGAAGGCGCCGCGTACGTTGCCGGAGCGCTTCGCAAGGGGAAGGCTGGCCTGGGCGGCGGTGTCCCGAGTGCGCCGCAGGGCCTCGCTCTCGCAGGCCAGCCCAAGGCGGTGCGCCAGGGAACGGGCGATCTCGCCGGCCTGGTTGAAGCCGCGCTCCTTGAGGCGCTGGGGATGGAGTGGCATGGGAACCACCAGAAAGCCCGCCGCGGGGGGCAGTGCCTCCGCCATCCCGCTGCCGAACCAGGTGGCGACTCCCAGACGATGGCCGTACTTGAGGGCGTGGATGAGGCGATCCAGAGGGAAGTCGTACAGATAGAGGGCGAAGGCGCGGTCGAAGTGGGGAGGGGCGTGCAGGCAACGGCCACAGTGCTCGCCGTAAGGGGTGGGTTCGGCGCAGCGCGGGCAGTGGGCGGAGGGAAGTAGAGGCAAATCGCCCAGGCAGCCCGGGCAGAGCACCGGCCGGGCGCCATCGCCGCCGCACAGGAGGCAGGAGGCGGGCAGGAGCGCCTCCCGGGTCGCGGCGAGTGCGCGGGTCACGGGGGCAGTCAGGGCATGGGGTAGAATGGGCACCGGTTGAACCAGGGTTTAATTCATAATTACGGAACCGGTCGGTGAGCCCGCCGGGCGCTTTGCGACTCTTTTTCAGGCTATCAATTATGCATGCAATCGCTTCCCCGTCCGCCGCCCAAGCCGCCGCGCGACAGGATCGCGTCCTGTGGACGGTGGATGCCGTCCTCGATCTCTACGCCCTGCCGCTCATGGATCTCCTCTGGCGCGCCCAGGAGGTTCATCGCCTTCATTTCGACCCCAATGCCATCCAGCGCTCCACCCTGCTCTCGGTCAAGACCGGCGGCTGTTCCGAGGATTGCGGCTACTGCTCCCAATCTGCCCGTTACGCCACGGGTACCGAGCGCGAGCGCCTGCTGCCGGTGGACGAGGTGGTGGCGGCCGCCCAGGCGGCAAAAGACAAGGGAGCCTCGCGCTTCTGCATGGGTGCCGCCTGGCGCGGACCCAAGGACGGCGACCTCGACCGGGTGCTCGACATGGTGCGCGAAGTAAAGGCCCTGGGCCTGCAGACCTGTGTCACCCTGGGGATGCTCAAACCCGGCCAGGCTGAACGCCTGCGCGACGCGGGCCTCGATTACTACAACCACAACGTCGATACCGACGCCGATTTCTACGGCCAGGTCATCACCACGCATGGCCATGGTGACCGCCTGGACACCCTGGAACAGGTGCGCGAGGCGGGGCTCAAGGTGTGCTCCGGCGGCATCGTCGGCATGGGGGAGTCAAGGCGCAATCGGGCCGCCATGCTGGTGCAACTCGCCAACCTGCCCCGCCCACCGGAGTCGGTGCCCATCAACAATCTGGTGCCCATCGCCGGAACGCCGATGGCTGACCAGCCGCGCCTCGATCCCTTCGAGTTCGTGCGGACCATCGCCGCGGCGCGCATCCTCATGCCGACCTCCTGGGTGCGTCTGTCGGCCGGCCGCCAGGAGATGAGCGACGAATTGCAGGCTCTGTGCTTCCTGGCAGGCGCCAATTCGATGTTCTACGGCGAGCGGCTGCTCACCACCGGAAATCCCGATGTGGCGCGCGACGAGGCCCTCTTCGAGCGCCTGGGTCTGACGGCGGTGTGAAGGGCAGTGAACCTGGAAACCTCAGTTGACCCCTTGTCGAGTCCCGGCATGCCCTGTGCCCCGGAGCTCTGTGCCACTCGGAGGGCTCCCATATCGGGGGTAGCGCTACGAGCCCGCTGGCGCATCCGGGCGGGCGCCTGGCTTTGTCGCTCCTCCTTGCAGGCATCGGCCTGCCACGTCGTCGCTTCGCGCCAGAGTCCCGCCCGAACGCACCAACGGGCTCGTTCGACTGAAGTTTCCAGGTTGATGGTTCCCTGCCTTACCGCTCATCAGGCCCCTCGGCGCCCCTTCGGCGTAGCCCATGCTTGCCATAGCCCGGGCTGCGGCCACGCTCGTCGCCTTAAACGTACGGCTCTGAGCATGCCGCTCGGGCGCGTCCGAAAAATTTGCCGGCGCTGATGTCCGGGGCCGGTTTCGTCGACGCCGCCCGGGTGCGGCGGTCCTTTGCCCGGGTGGCTGGGCGTTATGCCGAGGGGGATTTCTTCGCTCGGGAAATCGACCGCCGCATGCTGGAGCGCCTCGATTACGTGCGCCTCGCGCCCCAACGCATCCTGGATCTGGGCTGTAGCCGCGGCGCGAGCCTGGCGCCTCTGGGGGAGCGCTATCCCGAGGCTTCCTGCGTGGGGGTGGACGGGGTCGAGTGCATGTTGCCCCGGCGTCTTGCAAGCCCGTTGTGGCGCCGCTGGTGGACGGGGGGCGGGCCCGCTTCCGTGACCTATGTGGCAGCCGATGCCGGCTGCCTGCCCTTCGCCGCGGATCGCTTCGGCCTGGTGTGGTCGAACCTGCTTCTCCACTGGCTCGACGACCCGTTGCGGGCTCTGGCCGAGGCTCACCGCGTGCTGGAGACGGGGGGGCTGCTGATGTTTTCCACCCTGGGGCCAGACACCCTGCGCGAGTTGCGCGATTCCTTCACCGACGGCCATGGCCATGTCCAGCGTACCATCGACATGCACGACCTGGGGGACATGCTGGTTTCCTGCGGCTTTGCAGATCCGGTGATGGACATGGAGGTCATTACCCTGACCTACGACTCCCTGTCTGCCCTGATAAAGGAGTTGCGGGCTGCCGGGTCAACCTGCGCCATGGGCGACCGTCGCCGCGGCCTCATGGGACGCGCAAGCTGGGCGGCGCTGAACGCCGCTTACGAGACGCGGCGCCGCGAGGGCAAGCTGCCCGCCACTTTCGAGGTGGTGTACGGCCACGCCTGGAAAGCCGTCCCCAGGAAGACAGCCGACGGGCGGTCCATCATCCGCTTCGCCGAACGCTGATCCCTGCCGTGGCGGGGTAGGGGCCGTTGCGCCGCAGGCGGTCGCGGATGCGCCAGCCTAGGAGCACGGCGACGAGCAGCCCGTAGACGATCGGGTAGATAAGCGCGGTGGCCTTGACCAGCCAGAAGTAATGTACGACGGCCAGAAGGGCGATGAGATAGACCGCCCGATGCAGATCCTGCCAGCGTCGGCCGCCCAGGCGACGAATAGCCAGGGCGTTGGAAGTCGCGGCCAGGGGGATGAGCAGGACGAAGGCGGCGAAACCCACCGTGACGAAGGGGCGCTTGATGACGTCGCGGGCGATCTCGCCCGGGTCGAAGGCGTGATCGAAGCCGATGAAGGAGAGGAAGTGCAGGCAGGCGTAGAAGAAGCTGAAGAGCCCCAGCATGCGCCGCAGACGCAACAGCCAGTGCAGCCCGGTGAGGGCGCGCAGCGGGCTGATGCAGAGGGTGAGCAGGAGGAAATTGAAGGTCCAGGTGCCGGTGTAGCGCTGCAGGAACTCCACCGGGTTGGGGCCGAAGTCGCCGGTGTAGGCCGCATAGGCCAGGCGCCCCAGAGGGCCGAGGGCGGCGACGAAGACCAGGGCTTTAATTTTGCCGATGGGTATGGAAGCGGGGTTCATGGTCAGAAGTAGCGGCTGAGGTCCATGCCGCTATAGAGACGGGCCACCTGGTCGCCGTAGCCGTTGAAGGGCAGGGTCTTGCGGCGCAGGAACTCGCCCAGGCGGCGTTCGTGGCTTTGGCTCCAGCGCCGGTGCGGCACATCCGGGTTTACGTTGGAATAGAAGCCGTACTCGCTCGGGCCGGCCTTCATCCAGGAGGTGTCCGGCTGCTTTTCGACGAAGCGGATGCGGACGATGGATTTGGCGCTCTTGAAGCCATATTTCCAGGGGACGACAAGGCGCACCGGCGCGCCGTTGGGCTTGGGCATTACTTCGCCATAGAGCCCGAAGGCGAGCAGGGTCAGCGGATGCAGGGCTTCATCGATGCGCAGGGCTTCGAGGTAGGGCCAGTCCAGGAGGGGAACGCGCACGTAGGGCATCTGCTCGGGGTCGGCGAGGCTCCAGAATTCGACGAACTTGGCGTTGCCGGTAAGTTCCACCCGCTTGGTAATTTCAGCCAGGGGGAAGCCAACCCAGGGAACGACGGCGCTCCAGCCTTCGACGCAGCGCAGGCGATAGACCCGTTCCTCCAGGGGCGCCCACTTGAGCAGATCGTCGATAGCGAAGGTCCGCGGCGTCTTGACCGCACCGTCCACGGTCACCGTCCAGGGCCGGGTGCGCAGACGATGGGCGTTGAGGCCGGGGCTGTCCTTGTCGGGGCCGAATTCGTAAAAATTGCCATAGCTGGTGAGGGTTTCGTAGGACGTGAGTTTCTCGTCCAGGGTTACGACCCCGGGCTTGACGCCCTCCAGGCGAGGCCCGCGGGCCGTTGCCCCTCGGGCTGTCGGGGAAACCAGAGCCAGGGCTCCGGCGCCCAGAGCGGTGAGGAAGTCGCGCCTGCGCGAATAGACCGCAGGGTCGGTGATGTGCGAGGCGGGCAGGTCGGGGGGGCGGCGGATGAGCATGGCGGTCCTGAATGACGATCTTGCACAGTGGTCGCGCGGGGATGGGGTTTCCTTACAGTGCGACGATTCTCCGCTTGGACCGCGAAGCGCGAGGAAAATGCCGGCAGCGCCGCGAGAAACCCCGTCCTTCCCCGCAAGGCAGGGGGGCGCGAGGCGAGCGGGTGTCGGCCGCCGCGCCGTCCCGGGGCGCGACCTGGTCCTTTCAGGCCGCCAGGGCGGCGCGCAGTTCCGCCATGTCTTCCTCGGCCTCGGCCAGGAGGTCCGCGTAACGCTGGGCGGACTCGGTGCCGTCTTCTGCGCCCTGGGGCGTAGGGGTGGCGACCCATTCCGGCGCCGCGCCGGCGAGAAGGCCGGCAAAGAAAATGACATCCCCCAGACTGCAGGGATTCACGATATTGGGCTCCCGCTGCTGCAAGGCACCCACGATGCGCTCCGGCAATCCGAGCACCTGGAGCAGCCCTTCGCCAATGCTGCTTTGCCAGCCGCTCAGCAGTTCGAGGGTGAGGGCAAGATTCTCACGGTATTCCGCTCTCTCGGCGGCGCGAAAGAGGAGGTAGAAGACACCTATGGAGCGGACCATTCCAGCGACCATGGCCTCGTCCTGGTTGATGCGCCCGATGCGGCGCGCCAGAACGCGTGCGATGGCGGCGACGCGCAGGGAGTGATCCCAGGTTTCACGTGCAATGGACGCGAAGGCGCCGAGATGCCTCGCTTTGACCATCTGATCCATGGCGACGGCCAGGGAAACCGTGCGTACGGTTTCAAAACCCAGGCGGCTGACGGCATTGCGCAGGTCGGTGATCACCCGGCCGCCCGGGTTGTAGTGGACGGAATTGGCCAGGCGCAGGAGTTTGCTGGCGATGAGCGCCTCGCTGCCGATGACGGTGGCGACGCGATCGAGGCTGACTTCCGGATCCCGCAGGGTATTGCGGACCAGGACCGCGGCGTCCAGGCAGGTGGGGAAATTGACTTCTCCCGAGAGGTCGCCAGCGATGCTCTCGAGCAGGCGAAAATGAGGATTGCCTTTTTCGTCCATCAGAAGGCGCGGTCGAAGGCCAGGGGGAAGCGTGTGACTGCCCCGCGGGGGCGCACTTCAGGCGAGGGCAGGCACAGGACCATCCCCGTCAGCCCGCGATGTAGCGCTCCAGTTCCTGGATGATGAAGCGCTGGGCGCTGATGGTTTCCTTGACCAAATCGCCGATGGACACGATGCCCACCACGGTTTCGCCGTCGAGAACGGGCAGATGGCGAAAGCGCTTTTCGGTCATCAGGGCCATGCACTGGTCGATGCTGTGGGCAGGGGTGACGTAGGCGACCTTGTCGCTCATGATCTCCTGCACCAGGGTTTCCTTGGAGCTCTTGCCGTGCAGGATGACCTTGCGGGCATAGTCCCGCTCGGAAAAGATGCCGACCAGTTGTTCGCCGTCCAGTACCATGACCGCCCCGACTTCGTGCCGGGCCATGACGTTGAGGGCGTGGAAGACGGTGTCCTTGGGGGAAACGACGACGAGGGGGTGATCTTTCTTCTCGGCAAGCAGTTGCTTGAGGGTTTTCATCGCGGGGCCTCTTGTGGGGGTATGACCGGGTAGACGAAGGAGTCTATCCCCGCCGCCGGGCGGTGTGAAGCGCGGGAAACAAAAAAGGCAGCCGCACGGCTGCCTTTCTTTCAGAGGGAGAACCGATCAGCGCAGGCCGGCGGCGTAGTCCGAAACGGCCTTGATTTCGGCGTCGGACAGCTTGGCGGCGATGGTGCGCATCATCTTTTCCGGGTCGTTGGCCCGCTCGCCCTGGCGGAAGGCCTTCAACTGGGCTTCCGTGTACTCCGCGTATTGGCCGGAAAGGCGCGGGTATTGGGCCGGCAGGCCGGCACCGGCGGGGCCGTGGCACCCGGCGCAGGCTGGAACGCCCTTGGCAAAATCGCCCTGGCGCCATAGTTTCTGGCCGAGGGCGATCTGCTTGTCATCCATGGCGGCCGCGGGCTTGAGCTTTTGTTGCGAGAACCAGGCGGCCAGGGCGCGCATGTCGTCGTCAGTCAGCGGTGCCGCCATGCCCCCCATGATCGGGTTGTTGCGCAGGGCGGGCTTGTTGTCGCCCGCCTTGAAATTACTCAGTTGCTTGTAGAGGTACTGCTCGACCTGACCCGCCAGATGGGGGTTGGCGGAAGCGGGGCTGTTGCCATCGGCGCCGTGGCAGGCCACGCAGATGGTTTCGGCCAGGGCCTTGCCACGGGCGAGGTCTGCCTTGGGCTTGGCTTCCTCTTTGGCGAAGGCGATGAAGGGGGTGGCGAGAAGGATTGCCAGGACCGTCTTGCGAATCATTGTTAGCTCCTTGTGCGCGTCTCTGGGCCAGGGGCCGGGATGGGAAGTTACAAACCTGCTATTCTATACCATATCGCCCGCCCCTGGCGGCTTCTCACACTTTTTATGTCTCTCTTCCGCCAAGCGGTCTTTCATACGACCGTCGCGCAATTGCGCGACCTCCCCACGGACTCCCTGTGCGAAATCGCCTTCGCAGGGCGATCGAACGCCGGCAAGTCCTCGGCCATCAATACCCTAGCCGGGCGCACGCGCCTAGCGTTCGTGAGCAAGACGCCGGGCCGCACCCAGCACCTCAACTACTTTTCCCTGGGCGAGCGCAAGTATCTGGTCGATCTGCCGGGTTACGGCTTTGCCAAAGCGCCGGAGGAAATCCGCGCCCAATGGGAAGGCCTTATCGGCCCCTATCTCCAGGGGCGGGCGGTGCTGGCGGGGGTGGTGGTCATCATGGACGTGCGCCGCCCCCTAACGCCCCTGGATGAGCGTCTGATGGACTGGTATGCCCCCACCGGCCGGCCGATTCACATCCTGCTCTCCAAGGCGGACAAGCTTTCGCGCCAGGAGCAGACCAAGACCCTCAGGGCAGTGCAAGCCGAATTGGTGCGGCGGGTAGGTCTTTATTCGGTGCAACTCTTCTCCAGTCTCAAGAAGACGGGAATCGAGGAGGCGGAAGCGGTTCTCGCCGGATGGCTGGGACTTCCGGCGCCGGAAATAAAAAGGCCCCCGGAAAAGGGGAGTCCGGGGGCCAAAATGCCTTAACTCAGTAAGGCACCCGCTCAGGGAGGTAAAGCGGGAGACAGCGCGTGCCATCTGGGCCGTATGATGCAGGTCATGGGCAAAAGTTCCCGTTAGGTTGAGAATTTCCCGCATCGTTTTTTGAGGATTGCCATGAGCCTTTCCGGACGTTTTCCCGCCACCCGCATGCGTCGCATGCGCCGCGATGATTTTTCCCGCCGTTTGATGCGGGAAACGGTGCTGACCGCCGACGACTTTATCTACCCGGTCTTTGTCCTTGAAGGAACAGGGCGCGTGGAGCAGGTGGCGTCCATGCCCGGCGTCGAGCGCCAGTCCCTGGATGGCTTGCTGCGAACTGCTGAGCGGGCGGTATCCCTGGGGATTCCGGCCATTGCCCTGTTTCCGGTCATCGATCCGACCCTGAAATCCCTGGGGGCAGAGGAGGCCTACAATCCGGCCGGCTTGGTGCCCCGGGTGGTCAAGGCCCTAAAACGTGCCTTTCCCGAATTGGGCGTCATCACCGACGTGGCCCTCGATCCCTACACCAGTCACGGTCAGGACGGGCTGATCGACGAAAGTGGCTACGTGCTCAACGACGAAACCCTGGAGGTGCTGGCTAGGCAGGCCCTCTGCCATGCGGAAGCTGGTGCCGACGTGGTGGCGCCGTCGGACATGATGGACGGCCGCATCGGCCGCATCCGCGACGATTTGAACGCGGCCGGCCAGATCTACACCCGCATCCTAGCCTACTCCGCCAAGTATGCCTCGAGCTTCTACGGTCCCTTCCGCGACGCCGTCGGCTCTGCAGCAAATCTCGGAAAGGGCAACAAATACACCTACCAAATGGACCCGGCCAACAGCGACGAGTCGCTGCGGGAAGTGGCCTTGGACCTGAAAGAAGGGGCCGACATGGTCATGGTCAAGCCCGGCATGCCGTACCTGGATATTGTGCGCCGGGTGAAGGACCAGTTCGGTGTGCCGACCTACGCCTATCAAGTGAGCGGCGAATACGCCATGCTGAAGGCCGCCGCCCAGAACGGCTGGCTGGACGAAGAAGCGTGCATGCTCGAAAGCCTGCTTGCCTTCAAGCGGGCCGGTGCCGACGGTATCCTGACCTATTTTGCCCTGGATGCAGCGCAAGCCTTGCAACGGCGCTGAGCCTATCCCCCGGGCAGGCCGGACTGGGAAAGGCAGGCGAAGTACAGCATGGGCCACTGCTGCGGCCATTGCGCCAGGGGCTCGCGGCTGAAGCCGCTGCGGGCGTACTGCTCCCAGCGGCCCACGGCGTAGCAGCGCAACAGGTTGGCGAGGGCGCCGAAATCAGCGTCGGGCTTGAGATTTTCCTGGGTGGCGGCGATGCGCAGTGATTGCTTCAGGGCGGCTTCCAACTTGTCCAGCAAAGCGTTGATGCGCACTTGGAGGCGTTCGTGCTCGCCCACTAGGGCGTCGCCGATCAGCACCCGGGTCATTCCGCGGTTTTTCTGGGCAAAGCGGAGAAGCAGTGCCAGAGTCTGTTCGATTTGCTTGAGTCCCTCACCCTCGTCGCGGGTGATCTGATTGACGACGCCAAGCAGGCTCTGTTCGATGAATTCGATCAGGCCCTCGAACATTTGCGCTTTGCTGGCGAAATGGCGGTACAGTGCCGCTTCTGAACAATCCAGCTGGGCGGCCAGGGCGGCGGTGGTGATTTTTTCGCCGCGAGGGTTTTCCAGCATTTCGGCCAGGGTTTGCAGTATCTGCAGACGGCGTTCGCCGGGTTTGTGCGCCATGGCCTCTCCTCTCCCCCTGATTTGGCGAAGATTATAGCCGCGCCGCCACTTGGTGCAAGTCCGTTGCGGACTGCACTTTCCAATCCACATAAGGCGACTGGCGTAAGCCAGCGCTCACCCACACGGTCTTCATTCCCAGGCGCTTGGCGGTGACCAGGTTGGCCAGAGTGTCCTCGACCAGGATACAGCGGCGGGGATGGAGCCCTTCCGCCCGCAGTAGCGTGCGGAAGGCTGCTGGGTCAGGCTTGGGGCGAAAACGCAGGTTCTCTACTGCATAGACGGCATCCACCAGACGGTCCAGGCGGGTCAGGCCGAGCACGGCTTCGGTGTAGTGGCGGGGCGCGTTGGAAAAGACTATCTTGCGCCCAGGCAGGCGCTTCAGGGCAGCGCGCACGGCTGGGTCGAAATGCAGCATTGCCCGCAGATCGGGGAAGCGGTGCGTTTCGCGCAAGAAGTGGCGCGGGTCGGTGCCGTGGTGGCGAACCAATCCGAGTAGGGTTGCTCCGTAGCGCACCCAGTATTCCTGCCGGATGCGAGTTGCTTCATCGCTATCGACACCCAGGTGGCGCTCGATGTATTCCCGCATCGAGCGATTGATATGGGGAAAGATGTGGGGCGTGGCGTCGTGCAGGGTGTTGTCGAGATCGAAAAGCCAGACCCATTTTGCCGATGTCATCAGCGCGACTTGATCATGGTGCCGACGCCGTGATCGGTGAGGATTTCCAGTAGGAGGGCGTGTTCGACCCGACCGTCGATGATGTGCACGCCTTTGACGCCGTTGCGGGCGGCATCGAGAGCCGAGGCAATCTTGGGCAGCATGCCGCCGGAGAGGGTGCCATCGGCCACCATGTCATCGATTTCCTTGGGGGTGATGCCGGTCAGCAGCTTGCCGGTTTTGTCCAGGACGCCGGGGGTGTTGGTGAGCAGGACCAGTTTTTCCGCCTTGAGCACTTCGGCGATCTTGCCGGCCACCACGTCGGCGTTGATGTTGTAGGTCTCGCCGTCCTTGCCGACCCCGATGGGCGCGATGACCGGGATGAAGGCGCCCCTGTCTAGGTGGTCGATGAGCGAAGGGTCGATCTGGGTGATCTCGCCGACCTGTCCTACGTCGATGAGGTCGCCGGGGTTGTCCTTGTTCTCCAGCAGCAGTTTTTTGGCGCGGATGCAGTTGCCATCCTTCCCGGTCAGGCCGACGGCCTTGCCACCGTGCTGGTTGATGAGATTGACGACGTCCTTGTTCACCTGGCCGCCCAGAACCATCTCGACGACTTCCATGGTCTCGGCGTCGGTGACGCGCATGCCTTGAACGAATTCGCCTTTTTTGCCGACACGGGTGAGCAGGTTTTCGATCTGGGGGCCGCCGCCGTGGACCACGACGATGTTGAAACCGATCAACTCAAGCAGCACCACGTCCCGGGCGAAGCAGTTTTTGAGGTGCTCGTCGATCATGGCGTTGCCGCCGTACTTCACGACGATGGTCTTGCCGTGGAAACGCTTGATGTAGGGCAGGGCTTCGGCCAGGACGGCGGCCTTGGTGCCGGGGGAAAGGGTGTCGAGACTCATGGCGGGCTCCTGAGGAAGTCGCGGCGGATTTTACAAAGAAAAGGGCGCCAACGGGGTTGAGTCTGGAGGCGGAACGTCAGGGATTCCAGGACGGATGGCTGTCGAGTGTCGGGTCTTTGCGGGCTTGCCGCTGCGGCAGCGCGAGTATGGCGTCGCGGTTGCTCCAGGAGAAGCAACGCGCCGCTGCGGCTTGCCAAGGCATCCAGACCCAATCCCGGTGCTCCGCGGAGGCTATCCTGGGGGCAAGGCATTTTGGCAAGGCTAGGGAGAAGACGTGCTCGGCGTTCTCGGTGATGCCGGGGGCGTAGCGATGGCGCCACTGGGGAAAGATTTCGTAGCGATGGCTGAGCTGCCAGTCGTTCAGTTCGTATAGGGTGGTGTCAAAGCCTGTTTCCTCGAAGACTTCGCGCCGGGCGGTTTCGGCCAGAGCTTCCTGCCCTTCCCGACTTCCGGTAACGGACTGCCAGTATCCGGGGTGCGCGGCCCGCTCCAGGAGGAGGACGTCGAGCTTGACGGTATGGAGGACGACGAGGACCGAGACCGGCTGCTTGTAGGGATTCATCCCTGCGGCGGGTCGGGTAGTTCCGCGTCGGCATCGACCAGAATCCAGAAGGGCTGGCCGGCGTCCTTGCGCTCGTCGGCAGCGCCGGCCAGGATTTCCAGGAAGGTCGAGAAATCGCGCGGGTGGGCGCGGCGCCAGGAGTCGGCTCCGGTGATAAGGAGGATTTGGGCGCCGACCGGTTGCCAGTCGGGATCGCACAGACAATCGGCCAGGGCATCGAAATTGGCGCCGTACCATTGGGGAAAATCGAGACTCTTTCCCAAGGCGACGAGGTTTTCCCTGCTGGCGCGTAGGCCCTTCAGGTCGGCACGATGGACTGTGAATCCACGCGTGGCGGCCTGGCTGATCAGGGCATCCACACCTGAAGCAGGAAGGCGATAGACGCCGTTGCGCGATGGGTTCGAAGGCAGGGTAAGCGTCATGGCGAGCTCATTCGCGTATGCGGCGGAAACTCTGGTAATGATCTTCGGTGTAGTAATACTCGCCTTTTACTCCGGCGATGATGCGGCGGGCGCCGCGCGTCCGGCTGCCGGGGGTGGGTACCGTATATTCGCGGTAATAGCCACGCGGGCGCAGGGGCAGGAGACGTTCGAAATTGCGGAAGACGACGCCATCCCGGCGATAGGGGTACGGCCCGCCCTGCTTGATGAGAGTGAGGGTCTGCCGGGCCTCGCTGGGCAGATCGGCCGCCGCAATCCAGCCGGGGACGGGCTCGCGAGCCAGACCGAGGGCGCATCCGATTGCCAGCCAGCAGACGAGCAGGAAGCGCAAACCGGCGACCATGGCGGTTTTTTACGCCTGGGGCGTGACTTCCACCTGGGTCTCAACCTTCTGACGCAGGCGGATGTGCAGTTCGCGCAATTGCTTCTCGTCAACGCCAGAGGGTGCGTCGGTGAGCAGGCACTGAGCCCTTTGGGTCTTGGGGAAGGCGATGACGTCGCGGATGGATTCGGCGCCGGTCATCATGGTGACGATGCGGTCGAGGCCGAAGGCCAGGCCGCCGTGGGGCGGCGCGCCGTACTTGAGGGCGTCGAGCAGGAAGCCGAACTTGGCCTGCTGCTCCTCAGGGCCGATGGCCAGGGCGGCGAAGACCTGCTCCTGTACATCGGCACGGTGGATACGGACCGAGCCGCCGCCCAGTTCCCAGCCGTTCAGCGCGAGGTCGTAGGCCTTGGCCAGGCACTTGCCGGGATCGCTGACCAGCAGGTCGAGATGCTCGTCCTTGGGGCTGGTAAAGGGGTGGTGGCAGGCGACCCAGCGCCTCGATTCGTCGTCGTATTCGAACATCGGGAAGTCAATGACCCATAGCGGTGCCCACTTGGCGCCGGTGACGAAGCCCTTCTCGTGACCGATCTTGATACGCAGCGCGCCGAGGGCGTCATTGACGATCTTCGCCTTGTCGGCGCCGAAGAAGATCAGGTCGCCGGACTGGGCGCCAGTGCGCTCGATGACAGTCTTAAGCGAGGCTTCGGAGAGGTTCTTGACGATGGGCGACTGGAGGCCGGTTTCGTTGATCTGGGTCACGTCATTGACCTTGATGTAGGCCAGGCCCTTGGCACCGTAGATGCCGACGAACTGGGTGTAGGCGTCGATCTCTCCGCGGGACAGCGTGGCGCCGCCGGGGATGCGCATGGCGGCGATGCGACCGCCTTCGCTGTTGGCGACACCGGCGAAGACCTTGAAGGCAACATCCTTGAAGGCGTCGGTGACTTCGGTCAGCTCCAGGGTGACACGCAGGTCTGGCTTGTCCGAGCCGAAGCGGTGCATGGCTTCGGCATAGGTCATACGCGGGAATTCCGGCAGGTCAACGTCGATGGCTTCCTTGAACACGGTGCGGATCAGCCTTTCCATCAGCGCGGTGATCTCGGCCTCGCTCATGAAGGAAGTCTCGATATCGACCTGGGTGAATTCCGGCTGGCGGTCGGCGCGCAGGTCTTCGTCGCGGAAGCACTTGGTGATCTGGTAATAGCGGTCAAAGCCAGCGACCATCAGCAGCTGCTTGAACAGTTGGGGAGATTGCGGCAGGGCGAAGAACTGGCCCGGATGGACGCGCGACGGCACGAGGTAGTCGCGGGCGCCTTCAGGCGTGGACTTGGTCAGCATCGGGGTTTCGATGTCGACGAAACCGTTGTCGTCAAGGAAGCGGCGGAAGGCACGTGCCGTCTTGTAACGCAGCATCAGGTTGTTCTGCATCTGCGGCCGGCGCAAGTCGATAACGCGGTGGGTCAGGCGCACGTTTTCGGAGAGATTTTCCTCATCCATTTGGAATGGTGGCGTGACGGATGGGTTGAGCACCTCGATCTCGTGACACAGTACTTCGATCTCACCGGAAGCCAGGTTGGAGTTGCTGGTGCCCGCCGGACGGGGGCGCACCTTGCCGGTGATCTTGAGGCAGAACTCGCTGCGGACGGATTCGGCGATCTTGAAGGCATCGGCGCGGTCGGGATCGCAGACCACCTGGGCCAGGCCTTCGCGATCGCGCAGATCGATGAAAATCACGCCTCCGTGGTCGCGGCGGCGGTGAGCCCAGCCGCAGAGAGTGACGATCTGGCCGTCGAGGGAAGCGTTGAGTTGTCCGCAGTAATGGCTACGCATGAAGCTGTTCCGTTTTTAGTTGGGGTTTTGGTGCGCGATGGGGCGGCGGAGGGGCCACGACGCCCATCGAAATGATGTATTTGAGGGCTTCGTCGACGGTCATGTTTAACTCGACGACGCTGGCTGCCGGCATCATGAGGAAGAAGCCGGAAGTGGGATTGGGTGTCGTTGGGACGTAAACGCTGACGTATTCGCCGGTCAGGTGGTTGCGCACGTCGCCCCCGGGTTGCCCGGTAAGGAAGGCGATGGTCCAACTGCCCTCACGCGGGTACTGGACCAGCAGTGCCTTGCGGAAGGCATTGCCGTTGGGTGCGAAAAGAGTGTCGGAAACCTGCTTGACGCTGTTGTACACCGAATTGACCACCGGGATGCGGGCCAAAAGTTTTTCCCACCAGGACACCAGCTTCTGACCGATGAAGTTTGTCGCCAAGAACCCAGTCAGGAGGATCATGAGCAGGGTCAAGAGCGCGCCTGCTCCGGGGATCATGAAGCCCACGAGCTGCTGGGGGTGGAAGGCGGTCGGCAGGAGACGCAGGGATTGATCGAGCGTATTGACGATCACAGACAGCACCCAGGCCGTGATGACCAGGGGAACCCAGATCAGCAGCCCGGTGATGAACCAGCGTTTGATCAATTGGCGGCGCACGCGCAAGCTCCAGTGCCGCCCTGGCAGGGAGGCGCACTTTCCGGCTTGGTTTCTGCGGGTTTTGCGGGAGGCGAAGACTTGCCTTTGAAGTCGGTGGCGTACCATCCGCTTCCCTTCAACTGGAAGCCGGCGGCCGACAGCAGCTTCTGGTAAGCGCCGGCGTTGCACTGAGGGCAGACGGTCAGCACGGGGTCACTCAATTTCTGCAGGTGTTCCTTCTGGAAACCACAGGCGTCGCAGCGATATTCGTAGATCGGCATGGGAATCCTCCAAAACCTTGAATTATAACCGATCGTTATCGTGTACTGACGGTTCGGTCAGCGAATCGTGTCCAGGTAATACGCGGTGAGTGGCGCTCCCCACACAAGGGCGACTAGCCCGGCGGCGGCAAGATACGGGCCGAAAGGAATGGGGACCTGGTGACCGCGCCGGGCAAAAAAGATGAGTGTCAGTCCGACCAGCGCACCTACCAGGGACGACAGCAGGATCACTACAGGAAGCAGTTGCCAGCCCAGCCATGCGCCGATCGCTGCGAGAAGCTTGAAGTCCCCGAAACCCATGCCTTCCTTGCCAGTGGCCAGCCGGAAGAGCCAATAGACCGACCAGAGCGAGAGATAGCCTGCCATTGCACCGATCACTGCTGAATTAAGGTCCGTGAAGGTGCCGAACAGGTTGAAAGCGAGGCCCACCCACACGAGGGGGAGGGTAATGCTGTCCGGGAGAAGTTGGGTGTCGAAATCAATGAGCGACAACGCAATCAGAGCCCAGAGCAGCGCTAGAGCTCCCAGGGTAGGCCACGGCGCCCCGAAGTGCCAGGCGAGGCCGGCGGAACCGAGGGCGGTAAAGGCTTCGACCAGGGGGTAGCGGACAGAAATCGGGCTGCGGCAGGCCGAGCACTTGCGGCCCAGGAGGAGGTAGCTCAGAACCGGAATGTTTTCCAGTGCCGTGATGGCATGGCCACAGCTCGGGCAGCGGGAGCGGGGCCGAACGAGGTCGAAGGGCGCCTCCTCTGGGAGCGGAGCGGCCACAGCGTCGGAACCGCCCCGCAAATCGGCGCATTGCGCCGCCCACTCCCGCTCCAGCATGCGAGGTAAGCGGTGTGCGACGACATTAAGGAAGCTGCCCACGCACAGGCCAAGCAGCCCGGCTACCGCGGCCAAGCCGCCCGGAGTTTCCAGCATCAGCCGCCGACCACGGAACCCAGTTTGAAGATGGGCAGGTACATGGCGATGACCATGCCGCCAATCAGGACGCCGAGGACGACCATAATCAGCGGCTCCATCATGCTCGACAGGGCAGCAACCGCATCATCCACCTCAGCCTCGAAGAAGTCGGCAACCTTGGAGAGCATCGAGTCCAGGGCGCCGGACTCCTCGCCGATGGCGACCATCTGAGTCACCATGTTCGGAAAGAGGCTGGTATTCTGCATGGCTGTGGTGAGATTCGTTCCGGTCGAGACTTCGCCCTGAATATTACGGGTGGCAACCTTGTACACGTAGTTCCCGGCGGCGCCCCCCACAGATTCCAGTGATTCCACCAGAGGGACACCGGCGCTGAACATGGTGGAAAGGGTCCGCGTCCATCGGGCGATAACAGACTTGCGGATGATGTCACCAAAGACAGGAGTCCGCAGGGCGTATCGGTCGAAGGCAATTTGCATTGCCTCGGAACGTTTGTACGCCGCGAAGAAACCGTAGATACCGCCGCCTATGGCCCCAAAGATGGCCCACCAATAGGCGACGAAATAGTCTGAAATTGCGATGACGATGAGCGTCGGGGCGGGCAGATCTGCCCCAAAGCTCTTGAACACTTCCTTGAATGCGGGAATCACAAAGATCATGATGATCGCCGTAATGACGAAGGCGACGACGATGATGGTAAGCGGGTAGAACAGCGCTGACTTGATTTTGGCCTTGATTGCCAGCATCTTCTCCTTGTAGGTCGCGAGCCGGTCCAGAAGACTGTCCAGTATGCCTGCCTGCTCGCCTGCGGCGACGAGATTGCAGTAGAGGGCGTCAAAGAAGAGCGGGTACTTGCGAAAGGCTTGAGAGAGGGAGCTACCGGTTTCAACATCCGCTTTGATATCGAGCAGGAGCTTGCCGACAGACGGATTGGAGTGGCCGCGACCGACGATATCGAAGGCCTGTAGGAGCGGCACTCCAGATTTCATCATGGTGGCCAGTTGGCGCGTAAACAGCGTGATGTCTTTTTCAGTGACCTTGCTGCCTCCACGGAAACGCTGCTTGCTGACTTTGCCGACAAGCACACCCTGCCTCCGAAGCGTCGTCTGAACGACGGCCTCGCTCGCAGCCCGCATCTCTCCTCGGACGACCTTGCCGTCCTTGTTTTTGCCTTCCCAGACGAAGGTCGCTTCCTTGACGACCGATTTCTTGGCTTGTGCGGCAGTGGCCATCGCCTGTCCCCTTCCCTGTTATGCGTTGGTCGTGCTCAAGACTTCATCGAGCGAGGTAACGCCCTGCTTGACCTTGAGAAGTCCGGAAGTCCGCAAATCCTTGACGCCGTCCTTCTGTGCCTGAGCGGCAATGTCGAGCGAGGTTCCGCCAGCCAGGATGATACGTTGTATGGCTTCAGATACCGGCATGACCTGATAAATGCCAACCCGGCCCTTATACCCCGAACCTTTGCAGCGATCACAGCCACCGGGGCCGTAGAGCGCCCAGGACCCATCCAGTTCGGCCTCCGTGTACCCCGCGTTAAGCAGAGCCTCTTTAGGGACGTCGACCGGTTTCTTGCAGTTGCACAGGCGTCGTGCAAGCCGTTGCGCAGTGATCAGCAGGATGCTGGACGCGATGTTGAAGGTTGGTACGCCCATGTTCATCAGTCGGGTGAGGGTTTGGGGAGCGTCGTTCGTGTGTAGGGTGGACAGCACCATATGACCTGTCTGAGCAGCCTTGATCGCAATTTCTGCAGTTTCGAGGTCGCGAATTTCCCCGACCATGATGACGTCGGGATCTTGCCGCAGAAAGGACTTGAGCGCCGCGGAGAAGGTCAGGCCTGCTCTGTCGTCCACGTTGACCTGATTGATGCCGGGCAGGTTGATTTCGGCCGGGTCCTCGGCAGTGGAGATATTGACCCCAGGTTTGTTGAGGATATTGAGGCAGGTATAGAGCGAGACAGTCTTGCCCGAACCGGTTGGGCCTGTAACGAGCACCATGCCGTATGGGCGGCTCACCGCATCAAGCAAAGCAGCTTTTTGCTCGGGCTCATAGCCTAGGGCTTCGATACCCAGAGTTGCAGACGTTGGATCAAGAATCCGGAGGACGATTTTCTCGCCCTGTAAAGTCGGCAGTGTGCTGACACGAAAGTCGATAGCGCGGCTCTTGGACAGAACTAGCCTCATGCGACCATCCTGGGGAACGCGTTTCTCCGCAATATTGAGTCTGGAAATGACCTTGATCCGGGAAGCGATCTTTTCCTTGATCGCGAGGGGGGGGGTGGCAACTTCCCGCAGGATGCCGTCGACGCGGAAGCGGATGCGGTAGAACTTCTCGTAGGGTTCGAAGTGGATATCGGACGCACCGTCGTTGATGGCATCCAGGAGCATTTTTTGGATGAATTTTACGACCGGGGCGTCGTCTATATCCTGGCTGGCCGCTTCGTCCTGTTTTGTAGCTTCCTCATCAAGAAAATCGAGATTGATATCGTCCGATGCGAGATTCTTGAGACTGTCTTCGGCGGACTCCGAGTACTTGGCGACCAGGGGAAGAAGCTTTGGCTCCTCGACGACTATGGGATCCACTGCCAGGCCGGTCTGAAAGCGAATCTCGTCGAGTGCCCGCAGATTGGTGGGATCCGAAATGGCGACCGACAGTCGGTTGCCACGCTTGTTGAGGGGGATGACCTTGTGGGTGGCGATCAGCTTGCGGTCTACCGCATTTGCCGGAACGTGGACTTCATCAAAGGTGGCCAGATCAAGCAGCGGATAGCCAAAAGTCTCTGCGACAAAACGGGCGACATCGAGGGCGCTTGCCTTCTGGCTTGCGACCAACTGCTCAATGAAGGTTGTCTTATTGGAGGTGGCCTGGGACAGGAGTTGCTCGGCGTCGGCTTCCTTGAGCCGGCCTGCCTGAACCATGGCACGAGCCAAGCCTCCCAGAGGTGCAGTCTGAGGTGTGGCAGCCATCAGAATAGATCAAATGCCGAATACATCCTGGCGATGATGCTACGTAGCCCAAGGTTTGTAAAGCCTTCTCGGGCGCGGGAATCGCCTAGGTTTGGGGGCGGAACAGGCGTGCTGTCTTGACGCTGCGGTCCTCGGTATAGACGACCTCAATGGCAACGCCCGCAATCTTGACGCTTACCCCGGCTTCAGGGATTTCCTGGAGTTGCTCCAAGATAAGGCCGTTGAGGGTCTTGGGGCCATCTACGGGGAGATCCAGCGTCAGCATTCGGTTTATGTCACGCAGGAGTCGGCTACCTTCGACGAGTGCTATACCTTCACTGTCCCAAGTAATTGAGTTGTCCAGACCAGGGAGCGATGTGGTGAATTTCCCCACGATTTCTTCAATGATGTCCTCCAGGGTCAGCAGTCCAAGAATGTCGCCGTATTCGTCGACCACAAAGCCGATCCGCTGGCGATTCTCCTGGAAGTAGGCCAATTGTGTGAAAGCCGCGGTCCCGGCAGGCACGTAGTAGGGATCGGTCAGCAGATCCATGATCGTCTCTTCCCTGAGGGGGCCGCGATTGGCTTCCCCCAGCACGCGCCGAAGGGCGAGGACGCCCAGCAATTGGTCTAGTGACTCGCGGCAGACCGGAAGGCGGCTATGGTGACTGGTGCCCATCTGGTCGAGTACCTCGTCCCAGGGGCGGTCGATGTCCAGGATTTCGATCTGGGCCCGGGGCGTCATGACGTCCTCTACGGTAATGGCATTGAGATCGAACAGGTTGGATAGGATGGTCCGGTGCTTGGCCGGGATCAGATGGGCCGATTCAAGGACTAGGGAGCGCAATTCCTCGGGCGAGAGTCGAGCCGATTCCTGCTCCGGCGTGGGAGACAGACGGAGAAGGCGCAGGAGTCCGGCAGCGAATAGATTGACGAACCAGACTACGGGATAAAATAGTCGGAGAAGCGGAGTAAGTATGAAACCCAGGCCCAAGGCCAGCTTGTCGGCGTAAGTGGCACCGATGATCTTGGGGGTGATCTCGGAGAAAACCAGAATGGCGAATGTGATGCACAGCGTTGCAATTCCAAGTGCCCATTTTCCTTCGCCGAACAACTCTATGGTGATGACACTAACCAGCGTAGCGGCAGCCGAGTTGATGAGGTTGTTGCCGAGAAGAATTACACCCAGGAGCTTGTCGGTGCGATCCAACAGAGCAAGCGTTACCTGGGCTCCCCGGTGCCCATTCTGGGCCAGATGGCGCAGCCGAAAGCGGTTCGACGCCATCATCGCCGTTTCGCTCAGCGAAAAAAAGCCGGACAGCGCCAAGAGGGCGACGAGCGTCAGCGATAGAGCCGAAAGTGGAATCTCGCTCAAGGCGGATCAGTGCCCGAGAATGACTTCAGCGACGAAGCGGCTGCCCACGTAGGCCAATAAGAGCACCGCAAATCCAGATAGGGTCCAGTGCAAGGCTTTTTTTCCGCGCCAGCCCCAGGCATGCCGACCGACCAGCAGGGTGGCAAATATGGCCCAGGAGGCAAAGGCGAATAGGGTCTTGTGGTCGAGTTTGATTGCCCTGCCGAAAATCATTTCCGAGAAGAAGACGCCACTTCCCAGGGTAAGGCTGAGCAGAACGAAGCCCATAAGAAGCATGCGAAAAAGCAGCTTTTCCATGGTCAGGAGCGGCGGCAGGCTGGCGAGGCTGCGGGTCAGCGTACGCTGGTGCAGGGCACGCTCGGTGAATCCCATGAATATGGCGTGGAGTGCCGACAGGGTAAACAGGCTATAGGCAAGCATTGCCGCAAGGAAGTGGAGCTTGAAGCCAGTTGCGTCGGCGTGTGCTACCAGATGAACGTGGGGGAAGATGGCAGGAAGTAGCGCGCAGATGGCTGCCAAGGGGAGCACCATGGGCTGCAGGCCCTCCATGCGGGCCATGAAGCTCTCCAGCCAGTAGATGAGCACAGCCAGGGCCATCATCAGGGAGAGCGCGAAGCTGAACGAGAAGCGCATGCCGACTTCGCTGAACAGGGCACTGTGTATGCCAAACCCATGGACTAGCAAAGTGCCGCCGATCGCTGCGCGCTCCCAGGATTGCATGGGGGCGGCAACGCGAGGCCTGTCAATTTCTCGCCAGCGGGAATTCCAGAAATGGTAGCCGAGTCCCCCGTACAGTGCGGCTGCCAGAATGTGCGGCATCAGCTGAATTACAATAGCGCCCATTCGCCCATTCTAAACGAAGCCCTAATCCCATGCTCGACAACCTGACCCAGAGGCTCGCCCGCGTCATGAAGACGCTCAAGGGCGAAGCGCGCCTCACCGAATCCAATATCGCTGATGCGCTTCGTGAGGTCCGCATGGCCTTGCTGGAGGCCGATGTCGCCTTGCAGGTGGTCAAGGAATTTATCGCCGCGGTGAAGGAAAAGGCAGTGGGTGAGGAGGTGATCGGATCCTTGAGCCCCGGCCAGGCCTTGGTTGGTGTGGTCCACAGGGAGCTTTCCCGGATCATGGGGGAGGCGCACGAGGGCATCAGTTTCGCGACCCAGCCGCCTGCAGTGGTGCTCATGGCAGGTCTGCAAGGTGCTGGAAAGACCACCACCGTGGGAAAGTTGGCCAAACTCTTGCGGGAAACACAGAAGAAAAAAGTGCTCGTGGTGTCCTGCGACGTTTACCGCCCCGCCGCCATCGATCAACTGAGATCGGTGGCCGGACAGGCTGGCGTCGATTTTTTCCCATCGTCGACTGGGGAAAAGCCAGAGGCGATCGCCCTGGCAGCGGTCGATTGGGCAAAGCGGCACTACCATGACGTCCTGTTGGTCGATACGGCGGGGCGCCTGGCCATAGACGAAGAGATGATGGCCGAGATCAAGCGTCTGCACGCGGCAGTGAGGCCTATTGAGACCCTCTTTGTGGTCGATGCAATGCTGGGTCAGGATGCGGTCAACACCGCTCGCGCATTTAATGAAGCGCTACCGCTCACCGGTGTGGTCTTGACCAAACTTGACGGTGACGCCCGTGGAGGCGCCGCCCTCTCGGTCCGTCAGGTGACGGGCAAGCCAATCAAGTTCGCGGGAGTCGGCGAAAAGCTGGGAGGAATCGAAGCCTTTCATCCGGAACGGATGGCTTCCCGTATCCTCGGTATGGGGGACGTCCTTTCCCTGATTGAAGAGGCCAAGAAGGGCATTGACGAGGAGCAGGCGGTCGCGTTTGCGAAGAAACTCAAGTCCGGTAAGGGGTTCGATCTCAACGACTTCAAAGAGCAGATGGGACAAATGCGCAAAATGGGCGGACTCAGCGCGTTGCTCGACAAAATGCCAGCGCAGGTGGCGCAAATGGCGGGTCAGATGCCGGTTGGCGCAGAGGTAAAAATGGTGGGTCGAATCGAGGGGATCATCAATTCGATGACGCCAGCGGAGCGGGCCAGGCCGGATATCATCAAGGCAAGCCGCAAGCGCCGAATTGCGGCCGGTGCGGGAGTCCAGGTGCAGGAGGTCAACCGTCTGCTGAATCAGTTCGAACAGTCACAGAAGATGATGAAGCAACTGACCAAAGGTGGGGTCGGTAAGCTCATGCGGGGAATGCGGGGGATGCTACCCGGGGGGCGCTGAGTCGCGCGGAATCCCTTTGGCGCCTCGTTTTGTGCGGGGCGCTTCTGGGGAATCCTGTCCATCCTGCCTCTCGGGTCGTCACGGAACGAGCCGGGCGTCAGGTGCGTGGGAGTGGTTGCCAGCCCCAGTTGCGTTCCCAGGAGGCACGTACCATGTTCGGGTACTCTGGTTTTCCTAGGCTGCCGTTGTAGCGACCCAGGGCCCGATATAGATCACCTTTTTCGATATCCAGGTAGTGCCGCAGAATGGTGCATCCATAGCGCAGATTGGTTCGCAGGTGGAAGAGGTTGTCGTCCGGGCGGCCGATGACCTTAATCCAGAATGGCATTACCTGCATGTAACCTCGGGCTCCCGCAGAGGAAACGGCATATTTGCGGAACCCGGATTCGACCTGCATCAATCCTAGAACCAATTGCGGATCGAGTCCGGCCCGCGTCGCCTCGTAATGGACGGTGCGCAATAGTTCAATTCGGTAGTCCCGGTTTGCGATGCGCTTCTCGAGTCGCCGCGACATCTCCGCGAGCCAGTTGGCCGCTTCTATCGGATTGCGAAACGAACTTGCCGACGGGCGGGCATCCGAAACCGCCTTATGCAAAGCCGCCTGAACGCTTGCCGATAGAGGTTCATACTTCTGGGCTCCGGCCAAAGTTGCGCCGGAAAGGGCGGCTACGCACAGCGCTGTGATCAACCTGAGCACAGTTTTGTCCGGAGTACCGAGATGATGGATTCGCGGGGAAGCATCTCGGATTCTCTGGCGCGTCGCCCCTTGTATTCCACCCGCCCTTCCATAAGACCCCGCTCGCCCACTACAAGGCGGTGGGGAATTCCGATCAGTTCCATATCGGCGAACATCACTCCGGGACGCTCGTCGCGATCATCCAGAATGACGTCTATACCGGCATCGGCGAGTTCTCGATACAGCGCGTCCGCAGCCACGCGCACCGGTTCGCTCTTCTTGTAACCCATTGGGATGATCGCGATCTCCCAGGGGGCGATGGCGGTCGGAAATACAATTCCCTTTTCGTCGTTGCCCTGTTCGATTGCTGCGCCGACGATGCGGGTCACACCGATGCCATAGCAACCCATCTCCATGAACTGGCTCTTGCCGGTTTCGTCCAAGTAGCTACATTGGAGCGACTCCGAATACTTGCGGCGCAGTTGGAAGATGTGCCCGACCTCAATGCCTCGGCACAATTCCAGATGACCGGTACCATCGGGCGAGGGGTCGCCGGGGACGACATTTCTGATATCGGCGACTTCGGGTTCAGGCAGGTCTCGCGCAAAATTGACCCCGGTCAGGTGTGTATCGGGTTCGTTGGCGCCACAGATGAAATCCGAAAGTGCGGCGACACTGCGGTCGGCGATCACCCTTACCCGCTTCATATCTACGCCAACCGGCCCGATGAAGCCCGGCTTGCATCCCAGATGATCGACAATCTCGACTTCAGACGCGAACCGGAATGGCGAAAGGCCGGCAAGTTTTCCAACCTTGATCTCATTGAGTTCGTGGTCACCCCGCAGAAGCAACAAGGCAAAAGATTTCACACCCTGGTCACCGTCGCAGACCACTGCAATTGATTTGACAATTCGGTCCGATGTGGTCTGCAGGAACGCCGCGACGTCAGCGCAGGCAGTCTGCCCGGGGGTCGTGACCTTCTCAAGGGCTGCCAGGGGGTTAGGTCTGGCCAGGGGCGGGGCAACAGCTTCCGCGAGTTCGACGTTGGCGGCGTAATCGGAGCTTGGACAAAAGGCGATAGCGTCCTCGCCGGAGTCCGCGAGGACATGGAATTCGTGGGATCCCGTTCCACCAATCGATCCCGTATCAGCCGCTACTGCCCGAAAGCGAAGGCCGAGCCTGCTGAAGATGCGGCCATATGTCTCGTACATGTTGCGGTATTCGCGTTCCAGGTCAGCGAATGAGGAATGAAACGAATAGCCGTCCTTCATGAGGAACTCGCGGCCGCGCATGACGCCGAAACGTGGCCGAATTTCGTCTCTGAACTTGGTCTGAATCTGGTAGAGGTGGATTGGTAGCTGACGGTAGCTCTTGACGTCCCGTCGTACGATATCGGTGATGACCTCTTCGTGAGTCGGACCGATGACGAAGTCGCGCTGGTGCCGATCTTTGAATCGCAACAATTCGGGCCCGTAGTGGTCCCAGCGGCGTGATTCCTGCCAGAGTTCGGCTGGTTGAACGGCGGGCATAAGCAATTCCTGCGCACCTCCCCGGTTCATCTCTTCGCGGACGATGCTTTCGACTTTACGCAATACGCGAAGCCCGAGCGGCATCCAGGTGTAAATCCCCGCTGCGGCTCTCTTGATGAGCCCTGCCCTCAGCATCAATTTCTGGCTGACGACCTCGGCGTCTGAAGGGGCTTCCTTGAGTGTCGTGAAGAAGAACTTGGTCGTACGCATGGCGGGCTCTCGGACAGGGCAAAAGCCGAAATTCTACACGGGGCCTATCTTTTGCAAGCGGGCCGCCTTTGTGAAAGAATGAACGCAACCAAAGTTATAGCAGGAAAATCTATGCTCGATCGTGAAGGCTATCGCCCGAACGTCGGCATCATTCTATGTAACGCCAAGAACGAGGTTTTCTGGGGTAAGCGCATACGCGAGCATTCGTGGCAGTTCCCGCAGGGCGGTATCAAGCGCGGTGAATCTCCCGAGGATGCTATGTATCGCGAACTCTACGAGGAGGTGGGCCTCAAGCCCGAGCATGTGCAAATCCTCGGACGGACCAAGGGCTGGTTGCGCTATGAGGTGCCGACACAGTGGATCAAGCGGGAGTGGCGCGGTTCATATCGCGGGCAGAAGCAAATCTGGTATCTGCTGCGGTTGGTAGGCCGTGATACTGACGTGAGCCTTAGGGCGACGGAAAAACCTGAATTCGATGCATGGCGTTGGAACGACTACTGGGTGCCTCTGGATGTAGTCATTGAGTTCAAGCGCAATGTTTACCAGTTAGCGCTTAACGAGTTGGTCCGCTATCTGGATGCGGATCGTAGGCACGGATTGCGCCGCCGGAACCGAAAGCAGGCAAATGAATCTGACTCCCACAAGCTGACGAAGGATGATCAACCCGCGTAAGGAGAAGGAGAAATCATGGTAACGGAAAAGAAGCTCACCTCTACCCGGCTGGAACTTGGGGCTGGGTATCATCAGCCGGCGTCGTTTTCCCCGCAGCCGGTTACCGTCGAGTCGCCCGCTCTCGAGGTTATGACCGATCTCAAGCTGGTCCCTGCCGCGACGATAGATCCTGAGACCCATATCGATGTCGCCAATCAGGCCATGATCGCGCGGGGGGTTCGCTCGCTCCTGGTTGTCGATCGAGGGGCTAATGTTATCGGAGTCGTTACGGCGCGCGACATTCTTGGCGAGCGGCCCATGCAAATGGTGAGCAAGCGAGGCATGCGGCATGACGAGATTCGGGTCGTGGATGTCATGACCCCCGGGTCTGAAATCGAGGTGCTCGAAATGGGCGAGGTCTTGCGCGCGCGGGTCGGCGCGATCGTAGAGACGCTGAAGCGTACTGGGCGGCAGCATGCCTTGGTCGTTGACCACGATGTGGTCGCCAAACGGCAGATGGTGAGGGGAATTTTTTCTGCATCCCAGGTCGCAAGGCAACTTGGGATTCCTATGCATAATACTGAAGTTGCCCGAACTTTTGCCGAGATTGAGGCTGCCATTTCTCAAGATGCCGCGGTGTAGTGGTTGTGTTTTAGGCGTTACCGCCGCACTGCTGGTTTGGGCGGCCGGTAGCGCTGTGGCCGAGGTCGAAGAGGATTTTCGTCTACAGCGCTGGGAGGAAGCAGAGGTTGGATTTCCTATGGCGCCGAATCAGGCGGACTGTCTGTCCTTCTATGTTAGTGCCGCAACCGTCAATCGTTTTTGTGTGGACGCGAAGTCTCTTTCAGTCGGCCAGGACGGCGTCGTGAGATATACACTGATCATTTCAGCGCCCTCTGGAGTTCGGAACGTGAGCTTCGAAGGGATGCGCTGTGAGACCCGCGAGGTGCGCTTGTATGCGTTGGGCCAGAGTGACGGGGCTTGGTCAAAATCCAGGGGCGAGCATTGGCGAAAGATTTCCGAAGCAGGGGGCAATCGCCATCACGCGACCCTTTTCCTGGAGTATTTCTGCCCGGATGGGGTCATTGTTGTCCGGGGTGACGAGGCGCTTGAGAACCTGCGCAGAGGTGGGCATCCGCCCAGAAATCGGCTCTGGTAAGCGGTCAGGTTGGCCGAGATCGTGGAAATTTGGGCGCTGGGTCCGGCGCTTTCTTGCCCGGGAAGGTACTCATTTCAATTGTCATAGGCCTCTCCGGGCAGTCCAGAGGGGCAGGGAAGTTGTCGCCGTAATGTAATTTGCTGGAGAGTAGCGTGGGTTTCGATAGGGTCATAATAGAAGTGGACAAGACCGTTCGGACACTTTTGGCGCCAGCGACAACTGTGCGTCCGCGGCCGGGGAAGGAAATCCCTGAGGCAGACCTGTCCGAGGTGGAAAGACGTCACGTAATCGGCCTGATGCGTGTGAATCACGTCGGAGAAATCTGTGCGCAAGCACTCTACCAAGGGCAAGCCCTCACCTCCCGTAATTCCGCCACTAGAGACGCTCTGGTCGAAGCGGCCAACGAGGAAATCGAGCATTTGGCCTGGACTGAGCAACGTATCTACGAACTCAAGGGGCGAAAAAGTTGCCTGAACCTCTTTTGGTACAGTGGCGCATTCGCTCTGGGTACGTTGGCCGGAGAGGCGGGTGATCGGTGGAATCTAGGATTCCTGGTCGAGACTGAGCGCCAAGTGGAGGCGCATCTAAACAGCCATTTGCGTGAACTTCCCCTGAAAGACCTCAGGTCCCGCGCGATAGTAGAACAGATGCGGCTCGACGAAATTAAACACGCGGAGATGGCACTGGAACTTGGAGGTTCCCCTTTGCCGATGCCGATAGTTGTGGCAATGAAATTTGCAGCACGATTCATGACCCGCACCGCCTATTACGCGTAGGCTAAAAGTCTATTCCATTGGGTTAAATGCACGCCAAGTAAGGGCAATCGCGCCCGCTGAGTGCGAGGCCGAGCAATGAGGCGCGATTGAGCTTCCCCCGAAATTTCGTCTTCCAGGAGAGCGGATAGGATGACGAAAACAGGAGGAAGTTGATGTTCAAGATGCCGAAGCCGGAATTTACGCCGGAGTTCAGGGAACCTCCGGCCGCCGCAGCCACCGTGGTCACTACCCCGGAGGGCGCCACTTATCGCCGGCGAAATCCTGTCCAGGCAAATAGGGCCGGCTCTAACGCGATCCTGCCTTCACGACTTGACTTCCACCAAGGTGACGTCATAGGTGATTTCGGCCGTCTTGCTGAGCATGATTGAGGCTGAACAGTACTTTTCTTTGGACAGCTCTATGGCACGCCTCACGATCTCGGGCTTGAGGTCCGTGCCCCCTATCCTGAAGCTGAAATGGATGTGCGTGAAGACTTTCGGGTCCGAGCCGGAGCGCTGGGCACTGACTTGAACGTCACAGGCAGTCACGTTGTGGCGACCCTTCTTCAGAATCATTACAACGTCGAATGCTGTACAGCCCCCCGTTCCTGCAAGCAGCAACTCCATTGGCCGCGGGGCAAGGTTCCGGCCACCAGCTTCCGGGGCACCGTCCATTACGATGGCGTGACCACTACCAGTTTCCCCGAGGAAGGACATTCCGGAGCTGCTACCTAGCCAACGAACCGTGCATTCCATGACAACCCTCAAATGGGCGGATTGTAGTGCATTTGCACAGGACCCTGGCACGCCAAAATGCTGCAGTGCACCAAGTTTGCTTGGCTAATGGTGGGGCGATGGAGTATGTGATGTCGCTTTTCATTGAATTTAATTCTATTGATATATAACAAATAACAACAAAACAATAACCTGCAATGTGCAATTAAATAATATTAATTAACCAAATTTTAATGATGCGCCGCACCAATTCGACTTGTTTGCTCAGACAAAAACGGGCACAATACGCAGCGTTGGAACCGTGATCGATCTGTGGTCTTGGTCGCTTGGTTCAGGCTTGTCTCCTCCACCCTCCTCCTTTGGTGTGGATTTACGCGGCTCTCCGAGCCGCGTTTTTTTTTTGCCCGCGCAGGTGGCGGAGGATCCAAGTCTGCAGATTGTTGTGCCACTCCTTCCGGTTTGTTCGCAATTAAGTCGCAAGCGTCCGTCCATAACCGTCTAGCGAACGACCGGGAGATCAGACCGCGAGTCGGTTCTCGGGAGAGCGGGCGGCGATCTGTCGGCCCCCGCCCAAGACGGGATATTGGCGAGCCGATTGAAGGGATGATCGGCGATGCGTTCGAGCACGAAGTGTCAAGAGGAACCTAATTTTCCCGAGGTGCGGGAATTGAAATTTCCCCACTCGAATCACGGTTCGGCCTCGTCCGGGCGGACGAGGCCGGCTTTCAACCTCTCTTTCAAGCGGTACGAATTGCCCCGGATGTTCAGGGTCACGGGGTGATGCAGTAGGCGGTCGAGGATTGCGGTAGCGATGACGCGGTCGCCGAACACCTCGCCCCGGGCGCCGAAGCTCTGATTGCCGGTCAGGATCATCGGTCCGCGCTCTCAGCGCCGGCTGATGAGTTGGAAGAACAGGTTGGCCCCCTGCCGGTCGATTGGCAGGTAGCTAATCTCGTCGATGATCAGGAGCCGCGGCGCCTATAAGACCAAGGCGAGACTTTCGGCCACCGAGATTTCAAACTGAGACACTGCCAACTCTGGAGTGGGTTTGACACATCGGAATTGGATGCCCTATACTGCGCGGCTTTCTGTAATCAACCCGACCCCAAGGACGGCACAGATGAAAACTTTCTCCGCCAAGCCTCAAGAGGTGAAGCACGAGTGGTTTGTGGTGGATGCCACGGACAAAGTGCTCGGCCGCCTCGCATCCGAAATCGCTCGCCGTTTGCGAGGTAAGCACAAGGCGATTTACACCCCCCACGTCGACACTGGCGATTTTATCGTCGTGACGAATGTTGAAAAGCTTGCGGTCACGGGTAACAAGGCCGAGGAAAAGAAATATTTCCGTCACTCGGGGTACCCGGGCGGCGTGACCGAGACAACTTTCAAGAAAATGCAGCAGCGTTTTCCTGGTCGTGCGCTTGAGAAAGCGGTGAAAGGCATGTTGCCCAAGGGGCCGCTGGGCTACGCGATGCTCAAGAAACTGAAGTGCTATTCCGGGGGGGCGCATCCTCATGCTGCCCAACAACCTCGGGCTCTGGAACTCTAAGAGGTTAGAAATGGCTGAAGCTTATTATTACGGTACTGGGCGCCGCAAGAGCGCGGTAGCCCGTGTATTCATGAAGCGGGGCGGCGGGATTATCGTCGTCAATGGCAAGCCGGTAGACGAGTTTTTCTCCCGCGAAACCGGACGCATGATCGTTCGGCAGCCGTTGGAGTTGGTGGACCAACTTAAGGGCTTTGATATCAGGGTTAACGTTACCGGGGGCGGCGAGTCTGGTCAGGCGGGGGCCGTCCGGCACGGGATCACTCGTGCGCTCATCGAATACGATGCTGCGATGAAGCCCGCCCTGTCCAAAGCGGGCTTCGTAACCCGTGATGCGCGCGAGGTTGAGCGTAAGAAGGTTGGCTTTCACAAAGCTCGTCGTCGCAAGCAGTTCTCGAAGCGCTAAGTTGACGTTTCTTAAGAAAGCCGCCTCATGGCGGCTTTTTCATTTTCTGGCCTGAGGATATGATCAAGCCCCGGAGGAAGATGTGCGATGATAAAAGTCGGAATTGTCGGTGGAACGGGGTATACCGGGGTCGAACTGCTTAGGTTGCTCGCACCCCATCCCAAAGTGGAACTGGTTACCATCACTTCTCGTGGTGATGCAGGAACGCCAGTAACCGAGATGTTCCCCAGCCTACGAGGTTTCATCAACCTTGCCTTTGAAGATCCAGCTAGGGCGCGCCTTAGCGAATGCGATCTTGTCTTCTTTGCGACACCGAATGGCATTGCCATGCAGCAGGCCCCTGCCCTTCTTGATGCCGGAGTCAGGGTAATTGATCTTGCGGCCGATTTCCGGCTACGAGATGTGGGCGAGTGGGAGAAGTGGTATGGGATGTCCCATACAGCTCCTAGGTGGGTAGGGCAAGCGGTGTATGGGTTGCCGGAATGGAATCGCGACCAGATCAAGAAAGCGAGGCTCGTCGCAAACCCAGGATGCTATCCGACGGCTGTCCAGTTGGGTTTTCTTCCATTGTTGCGTTCGGGGCTGGTCGATACGGATACATTAATCGCCGATGCCAAATCCGGCGTTTCCGGGGCGGGCCGGAAAGCTGAAACGCACATCCTATTTTCCGAAGCGGCGGACAATTTCAGGGCTTACGGCGTTTCGGGTCATCGGCATCTTCCAGAAATTTGCCAGGGCCTTTCCCAGTTTTCGGGTGGAGAAGTCGGGCTAACGTTCGTGCCGCACCTCACCCCGATGATCCGGGGTATTCATGCGACGCTATACGCCCGTATTCGAGACGAGACGGATTTCCAAGCGCTTTTCGACGCCGCTTATGCCGATGAGCCGTTCGTAGACGTCATGCCTCCCGGCTCACATCCGGATACGCGCTCGGTCCGTTCAGCTAATGTCTGTCGTCTGGCAATTCACAGACCTCAGGGGCAGCGTACCTTGGTAGTGCTTTCGGTCATCGACAACCTCGTGAAGGGGGCCGCAGGACAGGCGGTTCAGAACATGAACCTCATGTTCGGACTCGACGAGACGCTTGGGCTATGCCGCCCCCCGCTCCTACCCTGAAAATTCGGCGTTTCCGGCGTCGCTTTGGCATTGCGGCTCCGAAGGTCGTTGTGCGTACCCATATTCCGTGGCCATGGTATGGGGCCGCGCTGCTGGTACTGATTCTGGGAGTGGCAATTACAGTTTGGATTGTCGCCCAACGAGGCGAGAAGGCTGTCCTTGTGGCTGAAGTAAGCGATCTTAGAGAGAGCCTGGCAAGTTCGGAAGCGAAGTTGGCAGGACTGCGCGGATCGCTTGGTACCGAGGTTAGCGGTGTTCAACTAGAACGCACCGTTCGGCAGCAGTTACAGGTACGCGTAAAGGCTCTTGAATCAGAGAATGCGGCCCTGAAAGAGGAGATCGCATACTTCGAGCACCTCGTTCCGCTTGCCGGTGGAGAGGCCGCGGTACGGATCGAGCGATTCCACGTCACGCGCGACCCTGAGGCCGGGAGGTACCGGTATCGGTTACTGATGGCGTTTGAGGCGAGTAAGCAAGTTCGAGAATTCAAAGGGGCGCTTCAAATTTCCGCGACTTACGTTCTGGAGGGGAAGGATGCCTTGCTGACTCTCCCGGAAAAAAACGGAAAGGATGCCAGCGAGATGCTAGTGGAGCTAAAGCACTTTCTTAGAAAAGAAGGGGAATTTCGACTGCCTAGCGCCGCGCGACTCAAGAGCGTCGAGGCGCGACTTCTTCAGGGTGGTACACTGCGAGCCAAGCGCTTCGCTACCCTGTAGGAGATCGTCATGTTCGGTAAGCGTCCTGATGCAAAGCCCCAAAACCGGATCGATAGCTTGATCGGCGCTGGCACTCGAGTGGAGGGGGATATCAAGTTTTCCGGGGGGCTCCGGATCGACGGTGAGGTCAAAGGTAGCGTAGTAGCCGGTGAGGGCGCTAGCGCTTCGACTCTGGTTTTGAGCGAGCAGGCGCGTATCGAGGGGGCGGTCGATGTCGCGCATCTGGTAATAAATGGCACCGTAGTTGGCCCGGTTACCGTTACAGAGTCACTAGAAATGCAACCTAGAGCCAGAATTGTCGGCGATGTGGAATACTCTCTTATCGAGATGCATCAAGGGGCGATTATCGAGGGTAAGCTGGTTCATCGGCCCGGGAAATCGGTTGAACTTAAGTTGGCGGCTTCCAACTAACCCGTTGACGGCGTTCGCGCTGACTCTGATAATCCCGCCTCAATTTTCAAGGAGTTACCCATGAATTCAATTGCAGATACTGCAGTACCGCTTGTTTTCACCGATAGTGCGGCGAGCAAGGTGAGGGAACTGATCGAGGAGGAGGGCAACCCGGGATTGAAGCTTCGCGTTTTTGTGACTGGTGGGGGCTGCTCAGGCTTTCAGTACGGATTCACGTTTGACGAGGAAGTCAATGAAGACGATACGACCATGGAGAAAAACGGAGTGACCCTGCTAATCGATCCAATGAGTTACCAGTACCTTGTGGGCGCGGAAATCGATTTCACTGAGGGCTTGGAAGGCGCGCAGTTTGTGATCCGCAACCCAAATGCTACTTCTACGTGTGGTTGTGGGTCATCGTTTTCTGCGTGACCGCGATTTTTCAGACGAAGGGCGGCCAAGGCCGCCCTTCGTTGTTTCTGGCCATTGGCAACGCACTTGGTTGCAGACTTAGAAGTGCTGCAGGTCGATTCGACCTTGTCCATTGTGTGGTGCGGCGGGCTGTTGTCGTACTTCAATGGTTAATGTTCAGAGGGTTGCGAGACTGTCCGGTGTGCGCAAGGCGCGATGAAATCGGCGAGAAAGGTAGTGCAAGTTCATGATATGCGATGTCGAAGATTCCCTGCACGTACTAAAAAAAGGGTGCGACGAGTTGCTCGTCGAGGCGCAGTTGATCGAAAGGCTGAAACTCGGGCGCCCCTTGAGGGTAAAGGCGGGATTCGATCCGACTGCGCCAGATTTGCATCTTGGGCACACCGTTCTGATCAACAAGCTGAGGCATTTTCAGCAATTGGGGCACAAGGTGCTTTTCGTGATTGGGGATTTCACAGCGATGATCGGAGATCCCACTGGAAAGAACGCCACGCGCCCCGCGCTTAGCAGGGATCAGGTAGTCCAGAACGCGCTCACCTACCAAGAACAAATATTCAAGATACTTGATCCTGAGGCAACCGAGATCTGTTTCAATTCCAGTTGGTTCGACTCGCTTGGCGCCGATGGGTTGATCAAACTGGCTGCTCAGCATACGGTTGCACGGATGCTGGAACGTGATGATTTCTCTAGGCGGTATGCCGCCGGACAGCCTATTGCCATCCACGAATTCCTCTATCCGCTGTGTCAGGGCTACGACTCTGTGGCGCTTCGGTCCGATGTGGAGTTGGGTGGGACAGATCAAAAATTCAATCTTCTCGTGGGGAGAGAATTGCAGAAGCACTACGGTCAACTGCCACAGTGCCTGTTGACAATGCCCCTCCTGGAGGGACTGGACGGCATCAATAAAATGTCTAAGTCTCTTGGGAATTATGTTGGCATAAATGAGCCTCCGCGTGAAATATTTGGCAAACTGATGTCCGTCTCGGACGAATTGATGTGGCGCTATTACGAGTTGTTGTCGTTCCGATCGGAAGCGGAAATCACAGGACTCAGGGCAGAGGTTCATGCCGGTCGTAATCCTAGAGAAATTAAGATTTTGCTCGCGCAGGAGATTGTTACCCGTTTCCATGGGTCTATGGCTGCATGCTCTGCACAAGAAGAGTTCGAAGCGCGTTTCCGGAGGGGGGTCCTTCCAGAAGACATGCCCGCCATTTTGCTGAACTGCAGGGACGAGCTTCCAATCGCGCAGGTGCTCAAACAGGCTGGCCTCACAGCGAGCACATCGGAGTCCCTACGAATGATCGAACAGGGGGGGGTGCGCGCTAACGGCGAGAAGGTGTGTGACAAAACTCTGAGCTTTATGCGGGGCGACGTTGTTGTACTGCAAGTGGGGAAGCGGAAATTCGCACGAGTGACTCTGAGCTAGTCAGGGCGGGGGCGCCGCAGAAACTGCGCCCGCGCAGGCGCCCCCTATTTTCTTGGTTGTGACGTATTGGGCAGTTGACCTCCTGTTTTTGGTCTATATAATGCGCACCTCTTTGACGCGACGGGCTTCTGCCGGAGAGTTTTCCGGGTTGCGGAGAAGAAAAGAAGTTGGGTTGAGTGGTTGACTGGTGGTTTTATGTGCTTCATAATTCCGCTTCTTCGCTGGTTGTGGCAAGTGACGGCGATGTTCTTTAAAAATTTGGACAACCGATAGGTGTGGGTGTCTTGATGCGAAGCGACGCGAGTCGCGCAGG
>JAEUNZ010000035.1:0-12788 GCA_016790965.1 Dechloromonas sp. | reverse complement strand
GTTGCCGGCCTTGCCGGTCGGCTCAGACAGCTTATTTCCCGACAATTCGCCCACTTTCCAACCCGGCTCCGCCCCAGGGAGAAAATTCCTCATACGGCCCGGCAGGCTTCGGGAAAACGGGTTTTTCTACAGCGTCGTTAGCCCCCACCACTCTTTACCTTCCGATGCGCGCCTTTCTCTCAAGAATCCTCACGAGTACATCTATACCCCGCGATGTCTTGCTTACGCTGGTTGGTGCATTACTTGGACTCGGCACATCGCATCTCTACTACCTCAAGGCTGTCAGCGACATGCGGGCGGACGTTGAGGAAAGAAAGAGAATCGACGAACTCATCTTTCGCGGTATCGAGAACGTCGGGTCTATGAACTACGTCCGTCGAGCCAATGGAATTATTGAAAATGGATAAAGCATTTGCCGAACATTTCGCCGCAGACTGGATTGCTTCATGGAACGCTCACGACCTGGAGAGAATCCTGTCGCACTATGCGGACGACTTCGAAATGACCTCACCAGTGATCGTTCAAGTCGCCGGTGAGCCATCGGGCACCCTTCGAGGAAAAGGCGCCGTTGGCGCGTATTGGAGGAAAGCACTGGGGCTTATCCCGGACCTACAATTTGAGCTTCTTTCAATTCTTGCCGGCGTCAATTCCATTACCCTCTACTACAAAGGGGCTCGGGGCCGCCTTGCCGCTGAGGTCTTTCAGTTCGGCCCGGACAACAGGGTCGTTCGGGCCTTTGCACACTATGCCGTTTAAGCGGTTCCACATCATCATCCATCGGGAGAACCGAATGCTCGAACTCAGACCAAGCTGTGAATGTTGTGACAAAGACTTGCCACCCGAGTCAACTGAAGCTCGCGTCTGCTCATTCGAGTGCACCTTCTGCGCGTCATGCGCCGATACCGTCCTTGGCGGGAAGTGCCCAAATTGCGGTGGGGAGTTGGTTGTCCGCCCTCGTCGTCCGACCAGCAAGCTCGCCAACAATCCCCCGTCCGCCAAGCGCATTTACAATCCCGCCGGCTGCCGAAAGATTGTGGAATAAGGCCGTTGCCCTTGAACCATCGAGGCCCAACGAATTAGGTTAGATGGTGCGAAGCCACGATCTGAAGCGGTTGTTGAACAGGCCCGGATTCCCCTGGAAATAGCTTTTTGTCGCAGCATGCGGAGATAACCGTCCCTCCTCTTGGAGATCCGCCCCAGTTTCCGGCTGCTGCCCGAGGTGAATCGCCCCGGGAATCGCGGAGGCCAGTTGATTTGAGTCAGGCAGTGACGGCCTGTTCGGTGTGACAGCGGTAGTAGTTTGCCTCGGCTTCGGCAGGAGGGATATATCCGATGGGCTCAAGCAACCGATGATGGTTGAACCACGAGACCCATGCGAGGGTGGCCAGCTCGACCGCCTCCTTGGTCTTCCACGGGACGCGACGGTGAATGGTTTCCGCCATGTACAAGCCATTGATGGTCTCGGCGAGGGCATTATCGTTGCCGGACCGAATTGCATAGCGCCTGCATGCTGCAGCCTATCTTCGGGGCAATCGCTTCAATGGCCGCCGGCTGCGATCCATGGTCGCCGCGCGACTCGAACACCAGGCGCACAGCGCGCTCGCGGAATTCCGGGGAAAACTTCGTCGATTTCTTCATCATGGCTCCATCTGCTCAAAGAAGAGAGCCTCCTCAACAGCCGGGGCGATTCAATATTCGATCTTGGAATAACAAGATGCGCAGACGTTCTTAATCGTGCATTAAGCCCTTGCTACAATACGGGCCGTTCATTTCCCGGCAATTCCCTGGATTTTTCGCAATGACCCAAACCCCCCCCCGTGCCACGCTCAGCCATTTGGATTGGCTGGAGGCCGAAGCCATCCACATCATGCGCGAAGTGGCAGGCCAGTGTTCCAACCCCGTGTTGCTCTTCTCTGGCGGCAAGGATTCGATCTGCATGCTGCGCATTGCCGAAAAGGCCTTTCGGCCCGGCAAGTTCCCTTTCCCGCTGATGCATATCGACACCGGCCACAATTACCAGGAAGTGGTGCAGTTCCGCGACAAGCGCGCCGCGGAATTGGGCGAGCGCCTGATCGTCCGCTCGGTGGAAGACTCCATGAAGCGCGGCACGGTGGTGCTGAAGCATGAGGGTGAGTCGCGCAATAAGCACCAGTCGGTGACGCTGCTCGAAGCCATCGAGGAATTCGGCTTCGACTGCTGCATCGGCGGCGCGCGCCGGGACGAGGAAAAGGCCCGCGCCAAGGAGCGCATCATGAGTTTCCGCGACGAGTTCGGCCAATGGGATCCGAAGAACCAGCGCCCGGAACTATGGAACCTCTACAACGCCCGCAGCCACAAGGGCGAGAACATCCGCGCCTTCCCCATTTCCAACTGGACCGAGATGGATGTCTGGCAGTACATCGAGCGCGAAGGCCTGGAACTGCCCTCGATCTATTTCGCCCACACCCGCCCGGTGGTCTTGCGCCAGGGCGCCATCGTGCCGGTGAATGTGCCGCTGATGAGCGGAGAACTGACCAACCTGCCCAAGGCGGGCGAAGCGATCGTCGACCTGCAGGTGCGCTTCCGCACGGTCGGCGACATTTCCTGTACCGCCCCGGTGGAGTCGGAAGCCGACACCGTCGAGAAGATCGTGCTGGAGACGGCCACCACCACCATTACCGAGCGCGGCGCTACCCGTCTGGACGACCAGACCAGCGAGGCCTCCATGGAACAACGCAAGAAAGAGGGTTACTTCTGATGTCTGCCCAAGTAGAAGATCACGGCCTGCTGCGCTTTCTCACCTGCGGCAGCGTAGACGACGGCAAGAGCACGCTGATCGGGCGCCTGCTGTTCGACACCAAGACCATTCTGGCCGACACGCTCTCCGCCATCGAGCGCACCTCGCAGAAGCGAGGCATGGGCGCGGTGGATCTTTCGCTGCTGACCGACGGCCTGCAGGCCGAGCGCGAGCAGGGCATCACCATCGACGTGGCCTACCGCTACTTCTCCACCGGCACGCGTAAGTACATCATCGCCGACGCCCCGGGCCACGAGCAGTACACCCGCAACATGGTCACCGCCGCTTCCACCGCCAATCTGGCCATCATCCTGATCGATGCCCGCAAGGGTGTGCTGACCCAGACCCGGCGTCATTCCAAGCTGGCGGCGCTGGTCGGCATCCCGCATCTGGTCGTCGCCATCAACAAGATGGATCTGGTGGGCTACTCCCAGGAGGTGTACGAGAAGATCAAGGCTGACTATCTCGAATTCGCCGCCAAGGTCGGCATCGAGGACGTCCGCTTCCTGCCCATGTCGGCCCTCGAAGGCGACATGATCGTCGACCGCGGCGAGTCCCTGAACTGGTACGACGGCCCGACCCTGCTGGAAATCCTCGAGGTCGCCCCCGCCGCACACACCGAGCACGCCGAAAAATTCCGCTTCCCCGTCCAGTACGTCTGCCGTCCCCAGGATTCCGCCAATCCTGAGCTTCACGACTACCGGGGCTTCATGGGCCGGGTCGAGTCGGGCACCATCAAGGTAGGCGACGCCGTCACCGTCCTGCCCAACGGCCTGAGTTCCACGATCAAGGCCATCCAGATTGGCGGCGTCGATATTCCCGAAGCCATCACCGAGCAATCGGTCACCCTGCTCCTGGCCGACGAGATCGATTGCTCCCGCGGCGACATGATCGTCAAATCGGACGAAGCTCCGGCCGCCATGAAGGAGATTCGCGCCACCGTCTGCTGGCTGTCGGAAACCCCCCTCGACCGCGCCCGCACCTACCTGATCCGCCACACGACGCGGGATTCCAAGGCCAAGCTCACCGGCATCCACCACCGCCTCGACGTGAATACCCTGGAAAACCTGCCAGCCGAGAAGCTGGCCATGAACGATATCGCCGAAGTCAGCTTCAAGCTGGCCCAGCCGTTGTTCACCGACCCCTACCTGGAAAACCGCGGCACCGGCGCCTTCATCGTCATCGATGAGAGCAGCAACAACACGGTCGGCGCCGGAATGATGCTCTGACGATCCGGCCCCCGTTTTTTTCCCGCGCTCCCTCTACCGGGAGCGTAATACTTTTGGCGTATGCGCTAGAATGGTCCGTCACTCCGAGCGGGGGAGCCTCCATGAAGCGGAACATCACGCCAAGCGGCCAGGAACGGGTGATGCGGGAAAACGATTTCATCGTTTCCAAGACCAGTCCCAAGGGCATCATTACCTACTGCAACCCGATCTTCATTGAATTTTCGGGTTACACGGAAGCCGAGCTTCTCGGCTCCCAGCACAACATCATCCGCCATCCCGACATGCCGCGGGCAGCCTTCAAGCTGGCCTGGGACACCATCCAGGCGGGCGGAGAGTTTTTCGCCTACGTCAAAAACATGTCCAAGGATGGCGGCCACTACTGGGTCTTTACCCACATCGCGCCGGACTTCGGACCCCAGGGAGTCATCCTGGGCTACACCTCGGTGCGCCGCTGCCCCAAGCGGGCGGCGGTGGAGGCCATAGAGCCCGTCTATCGCCGCATGCTGGAGGCCGAAAGAAGCGCCGGCGCCCGGGATGCCATAGACGCCGGAACGGCGGTCCTGGTCGGCCTGCTCAATCAATCGGGGGTGAGCTATGAACAACTCGTCTTCTCCCTTTGATCCTCGCTGGCTTGCGGCGGGACTGATCGCAACCGGCGCCGGGGCCGCCTTCTGGTCGCCCTGGGCAGCCCTGGCGCTCCTCGTTCCGGCCCTCGCCGTCCTACTCCTCCGGCGCGAGGGGGGAAAGGCGTCCCTGGCCGAAACCCGCGCCCTGCTCGACGAAATCGGCCAAGGCCGGCTCGTCGGCCGCCTGCCCAAGCGCTTCGAAGACGCCACTCTGGAGTCGATCCGGGTGAACCTGAATTCGGCCCTAGACCAAACGGAAACGGCCTTCCGCGAAATCCTGGGGGGGTTGGAGGCCTCGTCCCACGATCGTTCCTGGCGACGCCTGCAGACCACCGGCCTGCACGGGGCCTTCGCCGAAGTTCTGGAACGCATGCAGACGATGCTCGACTCGCTGGAAGCGGCCCGGGAATCCGTCGCACGGGACGCGCTCCTTTCGCGCATCTTCCTTCGTTCCGAGAGCGGGCTCTCCCGCGCCATCGAGCATGTGGGCGCAAGCCTGCGGCGGGTGGGCGACGACGCGGGGCAATCCGGGGCCATGGCGGATACCTTCGCCCAGTCCGCCGGAGCCATGGCCCTTTCAGCCGAGCGCATGGCCGGCGCCCTGGGCAACGCCCACAGCTCCAGCCAGAGCAGCGTCGACTCCCTGGGCGATCTCACCCGCAAGGCGGACGCCATCCGCCATCTGACCAGTCATATCGACGGCATCGCCAAGCAGACTAATCTGCTTGCCCTCAACGCCGCCATCGAAGCGGCCAGGGCCGGCGAGGCCGGGAGGGGATTCGCCGTGGTAGCCGACGAAGTGCGCAAGCTGGCCGATCAGTCCCAGCGTTCGGCCGAGGAAATCGCCGTCGCCATCACGGCCATGACGACCGCCCTGGAAACCGTTTGCGAGCAGATCGGCGGGCTCAGCGCCGCGGTGGCCGACGCCCGCGGCACTGCCGACGAATTCGGCCATCAGTTGGGCGAGTCTGCCCGCTCTGCCTCCCGTATCACGGCGCTGAACAACGCCATCGCGGACGGCGCCGGCACCATGGGACGCTCGATGGGCCTGGTCGCCATGGCCCAGAAGGCACGGGCCGACGCCAACGCCATCCTGCACGGCGAGCCCCTGGTCATCGAAAATCTCACCGAGGACGAGAAGCGTGCCGTGGCCATCGCCTCGTCGAAGCGCTGGGTCAAGGGCAGCGCCGACCGCGACGACCTGATCCAGATCTATGAGCGGCTCTTCGCTAATATCGAAGCCCAGATGAAGTGACAGTTTCCGGCCCACCTCACGATTCAGGAGAAACTGACTTCTTCCTGCGCCAGGCGATGGAAAGTCAGAGCGTCGCCGTGTTCATCCTAGACCGCGACCATCGAGTCACCTTCTGGAACCGGGCCTGCGAGAACCTGACCGGCTGTGCCGCTGGCGAGATGATAGGCGGCGCTGAGGTCTGGCGGGCCTTCTACAGGGAGAAGCGCCCGACGATGGCCGACCTCGTCCTCGACGGCGCCTTAGACCGGGCCGGCTCGCTCTACGCGGTGCAAGGCAAGTCCCGATTGACGGAAGGCGCCGCCCACGGCGAGGGCTGGTTCGCCAACCTCGGGGGCCGGAACCGCTATGTCATCCTCGACGCGGCACCCATTTACGACGCCGAAGGCCAGGTGTGGGCAGTGGTCGAGACCCTGCAGGACATTACCGACCTCAAGAATGCCGAACGCCTGCTGAACGAAAGGGAAGCCGACCTGAAAAAGGCCCAGGCCATTGCCCGTCTGGGCAATTGGCGCCTTGATCTGACCAGCGGCGCGATGACCGGTTCCGACGAGTTCTATCGCATCCTCGGCCTGGAACCGGGGATTCCGCTTGATCGGGATACGTTTGCCGGCTACCTGCGTCCGGACCAGTTGAAGCAGCGACAAGCCGCCTGGTCCGCCGTCCTCCTCGGCGCCCGCTACGAACTCGAGCTCAACATCGTGGGCGAGAACCTGGACGTCTGGGTGAGTGAACGCATCGAGATCGTGCGGGACGCTGCCGGAAATCCCCAACTCGCCCTAGGCACGGTCCAGGACGTCAGCGAGCGCCATGCTTTGCTGAAAAACCTGAATCTACGCCAGACCCAGTACCAGGCGGTCGTCGATGCCGCCGCCGACGGATTCTGGATGACCGACCTCGAAGGCAGGATTCTCGACGTCAACGAAGCCTATGCAAGACGTTCCGGATTCAGCCGGGACGAACTGCTCAAGTACCATGCCTGGGACCTGGACGCGGAGAAGGACCGGGAACAGGTGATCGCCGAGGTACTGAAGGTCTTCGACGAAGGACGCGGAACCTATACCAGCCGCCATCGCGCCAAGGACGGCAGCACCTGGCCAGTCTCGATCAGCCTGTCGTTCTGGCCCGCCGGCGAGGGCCGCATCTTCGCCTTTTTCAACAACGCCGAAGCCGCTCGTTCAGGCGACGACCAGACGCCATAGGCTGGTCGTCTCCCGGGACCTGGCCGCATGCAACGGGTCGTCCGCGTCCCGGGCCTTGCCGTGTCGTGGCCGGGTATCGAGCCGTCCGGCGACTCTCAGCCCGGCTGCGGCGATCCACTGTAGAAGCGCCTCCCGCGTACGCAAGCCAAGGTGCTCGGCGATATCGGAGAGGATGAGCCAGCCCTCGCCGCCGGGCTCCAGATGGTCAGCAAGGCCGGCGAGAAATCCATTGAGCATGGCTGCATCGGGATCGTAAACCGCCCGTTCGATGGGAGCGCTCGGCCGCGCCGGTACCCAGGGCGGATTGCAGACCACCAGGGGCGCGCGACCCGGCGGAAAGAGATCCGCCCCGATCACTTCAACCTGGGTGTCCAGGCCCAGGCGTCTGACGTTGTCCCGGGCACAGGCGAGTGCATTTTCGTCGCAGTCGGTGGCGATCACCCGCTCGACGCCCCGCCGGGCAAGAAGCGTCGCCAGCACCCCGGTGCCGGTCCCGATATCGAAGGCCAGGCGCGTAGACGGCAGGAGCGCCTGCGCGACCAGATCAATGTACTCTCCCCGCACCGGCGAGAAAACGCCGTGCCAGGGATGGATACGGTCACCCAGCGCGGGGATCGGCACCCCCTTCTTGCGCCACTCGTGGGCCCCCACTAGGCCCTGCAGGTCGCGCAATGCCACCACGCTGGCCTCGCCGCCAGGACCGAAGACCTCCCGGCAAGCCTCGCTCACCTCCTGCGGCCGCCGCAGCAGAATCCGGAAATCCCCGTCCAGCGGAACCAGCAGCAGCCCTAGGGTTCGCGCCCGCTGCGCCTGAGCCTGACGATGGAGATGAAAGGTTTCGGCGATCCCCGCCCCCGCCTTGCGCGGCCGACGATCGGCGCGCCGCGCAAGGGCCTGCAGAAGCTGGCGGGCGTTCTGGAAATCACCACGCCAGAGGATTCCGGTCCCCTGGGCGAGAAGTCCGTAGGCCGCGTCGGCCCGGATAGTGTCGTCTGCGGTGACCACCTTGCGCGGCGCCCCATGCCCGGTGGCGGAGCGCCAGAGGGCCGTGTGTCGAACGCCCCCTTCCTCCCATTCGATGCGGTCTGCGCCCATCGTCCGATTCCTCTCAAGCAAACCAGGGGCCGCCCCGAGATCGATCCCCCCTCGGGTACACCGCCGCGGGCGGCCGCTGGCGGCGCCCTGTATCCGTTGGAAAGCCGGCCGATAAGCCGGGTTCTGTAGCGGCACCTTGCGATGCCGTGGCAATCATTCCTCTAGGCCTGCCGTTGCCGACAGGCTCAAGCAGCCTACCCGGAAGCAGCGCGGGCCACGCCCAAGCTTCCCTATTTGGCCTTGCTCCGGATGGGGTTTGCCATGCCGCCGAGCGTTGCCGCCGGCGCGGTGGGCTCTTACCCCGACGAGGCTTTCACCCCGCCGCCCGGACTCGCGCCCGGCCACCGTTTCACCCTTGCCGTCCGGGGTTTCCCCCGGCTTGGGCGGTCTATTCTCTGTTGCACTTTCCGTCGCCTTCGCCTCGCGGCTTATAGCGCCCAGCCGTTAGCTGGCATCCTGCCCTGTGGAGCCCGGACTTTCCTCCCGGCGGCGAAGTCGCCTTCGCGCGCCCGGCGATTGCCTGGCCGACTTTCCGCCGCCATTATAAACCCGTCGCCGGGCCTCCCCGCCGCATTCCCAGCCTGCTATAGTTGCCGCCAACGGAGGAGACCATGAATTCCCTTGATACCGCGCTGATTCTGGACGGCAGTCCTATCCCTTCCTTTGTCATCGACGCGAAGCACAAGGTGGTTCACTGGAACCGGGCCCTGGCTCAGCTCACCGGCATTCCCGCCAAGGAAGTCATCGGTACCCATCACCAGTGGCGTGCCTTCTACCGCGCCCACCGGCCGGTCATGGCGGACCTGGTCCTCGACGGCGCCGCCGCCGGACTGCTGGAAAAGTTCTACGCCGGCAAATACCGCGCCTCGGCGCTCATTCCCGGCGCCTACGAAGCCGAAGATTTCTTTCCCGCCTTCGGCGAATCCGGCCGCTGGGTCTCGTTCAACGCCGCGCCCCTGAAGGACGCCGAGGGCAAGACCATCGGCTGCATCGAAACCCTGCAGGACATCACCCTGCGCAAGGCTGCGGAGGACGCCCAGCGGGAGGGCGAGCGCCGCTTGGCGGAAATCGTCGCCAGCAGCCCCGTGGCCACCTTCGTCCTCGACCGCGAAGGCCGCGTCACCCACTGGAACAAAGCCTGCGAAGCCCTGACCGGCGTCCCTGCCGGCGAGACCCTGGGCCGCCAGGACGCCTGGCGCGCCTTCTATAACCGCCACGAGACGCGCAAGGTCGTCCTGGCGGAACTGGTGGCCCAGGGCGCCGACGCCGCCACCGTCGCCCGCCACTACGGCGAGCGCGCCCGGCCTTCGGCTCTCGTGCCCGGAGCTTTCGAGGTGCGCGATTTCTTTCCCGACTTCGGCGAAGGGGGCACGTACCTGCATTTCATGGCTGCCCCCCTGCACGACTTGAAAGGCCAATTGGCCGGTGCGGTCGAAACCCTGCTCGTAGACCTGAACTCACCTCGCTGACTCTCCCGCCGCGATGAACCGCTCCCCCTTGGCTGGGCTGGTCGCCCCGGCCGCCGTGGCCCTTTTCGGGGCCAGTCCCGACGACCGCTCCCTGGGCGGAGCCCTGACCCGTAATCTGCTCGAAGGCGGCTATTCGGGCGAGGTTTACCTGGTCAATCCCAAACATCGCGAAATCCGCGGCCATGCGTGCCACCCCAGCCTCGACGCCATCGACGCCCGCATCGACCTTGCCCTGGTGGTCACGCCAGCAGATGGGGTGGGCAGCATCATCGAGCAGTGCGGCAGGAAGCGCATCCGCCACGCCGTCGTCCACAGCGCGGGTTTCGCAGAGGCCGGGGAGTTCGGCGCCCTGGTGCAGGACAACCTCATGCAGACGGCCCGCCGCTGCGGCGTGCGCATCATGGGGCCCCGGGCCCTGGGTTTCATCCGCCCGGCCCTGGGGCTCAATGCCACTCTGTTCTACCGCCGCATCCCGGCGGGCAACCTGGCCTTCGTCTCCCAATCGGCGGGAGTCTGCCTCAACGTACTCGACTGGGCGTTCAGCAACGATTTCGCCCTTTCCGCCGTCTTCGGACCGGGCCACGGGGGCGACGTGGATCTGCCGGAAATCCTCGATTTCCTGGCCACTGACCCGGGCACGGAAGCCATCCTCCTTTATCTGGAGGGCGTCCGCTCCAGCCGGCGCTTCCTGAGCGCCCTGCGGGCGGCGGCCCGCAGCAAGCCGGTGGTGGCGGTCAAGGCCGGACGCAGCCCGGCCACCGCCAGTCTGGCCTGCAGCCATTCCCAATCCACTGGTAGCGCCGATGCGAGTTTCGACGCCGCCCTTCGCCGCGCCGGCGTGCTGCGCGTGCGCTCGGTGGGCGACTTGTTTACCGCCGCCCGGGCTCTGGCGAGCCCCCGACGGCCGGCCGGCAACCGCCTCGCCATCGTCTCCAACGGTGGCGGTCCCGCCGTGCTGGCCGCCGACGCGGTGGCGGACCAGGGCCTGCAACTGGCCCGATTCGTTCCCGCCACCAAGGCCCGCCTGGCCATGGGTCTGCCCATCTCCTGGTCCCAGGCCAACCCGGTGGATGTACTCATCGACGCTGATGCGGGGCGCTTCGCTACGGCCATTGAGCATTGCCTGGCCGATCCCGGCGTGGACGGCGTCCTGGTGGTGATCGCCCCCAACGGCCTGGACGACCCGGCGGAAACCGCAAGGCGCATCGCCGCCGCCCAACGCGAAGCCATCAAACCCATTCTGGTGGCTCTGATGGGCGAGTCCTCGGTAATCGAATCCCGCGCGCTCCTGACCCGGGCCGGCATCCCCGCCTTCCGCACGCCGGAAAGCGCGGTAGCGGCCTTTGCCTTCATGGCCGACTTCGTGCGCAACCAGGCGCTCCTGCTGGAAACCCCCGCATCGGTCTCCCACCGCCAGCCCCCGGCCGCAGGAGCTGCCAAGGTGGTCATCGATTTCGCGCTGCAGTCAGGCCGCGATAGCCTCACCGAAGCCGAAGCTCGCGCCGTTGCGGAGGCCTTCCACCTAGCTCCCCTGGCGGACCCCGCGGCCACAGCCACGGAGGGCACCGCCGCGCCGCGCTTGTTCGTGCGCCTGGAGACCGACACTCTGTGGGGGCCGGTGCTCAGTCTGGACGACGGATCCCCCCTTTCCCGCAGCCTCGCCCCCCGGGCCCTGCCGCCTCTGAACGGCCGCCTGGCCCGGGAATTGCTGGCCTCTCCTGCCCTGGACCCCCTCCTGGGGGACCAGGAAGGACGTAGCGCTCGCAGCCGCCAATTGGCCGACATCCTCCTGCGGGTATCGGAAATGGCCTGCGAGCTGCCCACCCTCGCCAGTCTCGAACTCCCCGTCGTGCTGGGCGAAACCGCCCTGCCCGCCAAACTCGGTGCCGCTCTGCGCCCTTGGAGCGGAGACTCCTGGCGCTACGGGCATATGGCCATCTGCCCCTACCCCCTCTCCGTGGAAAAAACGGTGCAGGGCAAGGATGGATCACAGTTCCGCATCCGGCCGATCCGTCCCGAGGATGCCGACGCCTTCCAGGAGTTCGTGCGCGGTCTGGACGAGCGCTCCCGCTACACCCGCTTCTTCGGCGGGTTGAAGGAATTGTCCCGCCAGCAGCTCATCCGCCACACCCAGATCGACTACGACCGGGAAATGGTGCTGGTGGCCACCGAGCGCCGGGCGGACGCCGCGGAAGCGATCATCGGCGAAGCAAGTTACACCGTCCTGCCGGACAGCCACGCCTGCGAATTCGGCATCGTGGTCGCCGACCGGATGGCGGGCCGTGGTGTCGGCACCCTGCTCATGACCAGCCTGCAGGACGTCGCCCGCCAGCGGGGCCTGCGCACCATGAGCGGCGAAGTACTGCGCGACAACCCCCCCATGCACCGGCTCATGGCTGCCCTGGGCTTCACGGTCGGACCGGGGGACGATCCCGAGGTGGTGAAGCTGAGCCGCAAGCTCGCCGAACGGTGATTGTTCCAGCGTGCCAGCACGGCGCATGGGCGGCTCTTGCTGAAACGGACCGCGTCGGTCAATAGGACGTTTGGCCGGCGAGAAACGCCGTACCCCTTCAGGCGCATATTCCGCACGGGGCCAGCCGAAGCAGCCGACCCGGCCCCAAAGCCCGGACGCCTCTCCCCCCATGGACGGCGCTGAGCAACGCAGGGCTTCCGGGGCCCTTCGGGTCGCGTTGTCCGAGCCGCAGGCGAGTTTAGCGACCCGCCCGGAGGCCCGAGTCGCGCAAGGCACCGGGAAAAGCCCGGCATTGCCACTGGGGCCGCCTTCTTTTTGGTGGCTTTTTCCTAGCGAAGCAAGAAAAAGTTACACGCTCTCCGGCTGGAAACCCAAGGTCCAGCACACCCCGCTGCAAGCGGAGAAACCCCAGGGTTCAGCACACCCCTCTGCACCCAGAGAAGCCCCGCGGTACAACGCACCCCCCCTGCCCCGGAGAACCACCAAGGTTCAGCCCCCCCTCCCGGTCCGGAACTGGAAGGCATCTGGTAGTGTGCTGACTTGTGTGCAAAAGCCCCGAGGATGAATTCGAGGGGGTGGTCATGGTAAGAGGTTGATTGTCTAGATCGACCTTGAATCCCTGAGGAGGGCAAACCATGACCACGCGGAAGGGTAAGGCGAAGTTGT
>JAEUNZ010000044.1:0-82656 GCA_016790965.1 Dechloromonas sp. | reverse complement strand
CCTTTGGTAGTCAGCGGGACGGGCACTGGGCGTATTCATTGCGCTTTGCCCGCACCCACGGTGACAGCCCGTCCGCTCCAGGCTTATCCGTGCGAACCCCATCGGTCAAGGAGCCAGGACTACGACCTTTGGCGACCGGGCGCATTACCGTTGATAATCCTTGCTGCCTCAAGCCGCAAGACCCCGGTCAGGCTATCCGCCTGTCAGCCGGCGTTCAATTGCTTCCGCCTCCGTCTCCGAATCGTCTAGCGGAGGGAGCAAGTCAGATGGTAGTCCGTACCGTGCGAGAAGTGCATCTAGCATCTAAACTTCGTTGTCGCAGTCGATTGCTACGCCAATCCGCGCCAATTCTTCGGCATAGGCTTCATCTTGTTTTAGACGGAATGAGCAGCAGAATGCCATGCACCCGATTCGAACCGCTAAACATTTAGGGGGGTACATTGGGGGGTAATACAAATAAGCGCCTCGGTAGGCGCTTATTTGCTTGTTGTCTGGCGGAGAGGAAGGGATTCGAACCCTTGTGCCGGTTTTACCCGACCATCCGATTTCGAGTCGGCGCCGTTATGACCACTTCGGTACCTCTCCGGGAAGGGCGCGATAATAGCACAGCCCCCATGCCCCTGTCCCTCCGCCGCCTCGCCGTCTTCACCGCCTTCTGGCTCGCTGCCTGCGGGGAGGAGCCCCGCGCGCTGCCCCTCCCCACCCCGGCCCGGAGCGAGCTGGTGGTTCTGGTCGCTCCGGGGCCCCTGACCTACATCGAAGGAGAGGGCGACAAGCCAACGGGCCTGGAAGTCGACCTCATCCGCGCCTTTGCCGCCGACCTGGGGGTCGAGGCACGCTTCATCCCGGTGGCTGCCGGAGAAATTCCCGCCCGCCTCGACCAGGGGCAGGCTCATTTCGCTGCCGCCTGGTACTCGCCCGGCCTGGAGGCCGAAGCGCCCGCCGCGACCGCCTTCGCCTCCAGCCGAGACCTCATCGTCCAGCACGAGGCCTCGCTGCCCCTGGCAGCGCTGGCCGACTTGGCTGGAAGACGGCTACACGTCCTCGCGGGAACCCGCCAGGCACGGACGGCTCGCCGCCTGAGCGAGAGCGTTCACGGCCTGGAGGTGGTCGAGTACGACGCCGGAGGAGCCTTCGACTTACTGGAAGCGGTCGCCGGGCGCCGGGTCGACATGGCCCTCGTCGATAGCGCGACCCTCTCGGTAGCCCTCCAGATCGTGCCCTCCATCGAGGCCACCCTGGAATTCCCCGACGAATATCCTGTCGCCTGGCAGTTCGGCAAACGCTTCAACCCCGAGTTGAAAGCCCGTAGCGCCGCTTTCCTGGAGCGGGCCCGGCAGGACGGCAGCCTGGCCCGCATCATGGACCGCTATCTCGGCCATGTCCGCCGCCTGAAGAACGGCGACGTGGTTCGTTTTCTGGAGCGCAGGGAATCCGTTCTGCCCCGCCTGCGGCGCCACTTCCTGGCGGCCCAGAACACTAGCGGCATCGACTGGCGGCTCCTTGCCGCCCTCGCCTATCACGAGTCCCAGTGGGATCCGGAGGCGGTCAGTCCCACCGGGGTGCGGGGCATCATGATGCTCACGGAGGAAACCGCCGATCATCTGGGTGTGGGCAATCGCCTCGACCCGCGGGAAAGCATCGAGGCCGGCGCCCGCTATCTCGCCACCCTGCGCGACCAGCTCCCGGCCTCAATTGCGGAACCCGACCGCAGCTGGATGGCCCTAGCCGCCTACAACCTGGGGCCAGGCCACTTCAACGCCGGCCGTACCCTGGCGCGGCAACTGAAGGTCGACCCGGATTCCTGGTACGAATTGAAGCGCATCCTGCCCCTGCTCGCCCAACCCAAATACTACGAGCGGCTGAAATCCGGCCGTGCCCGGGGCGGCGAAGCGGTGATCCTGGTGGAAAACATCCGCAGCTACTACGACATCCTGGTCCGCCACGAACCGGCCCGCTTCCTCGTTGCGGAAACTCAGGAATCCGACCGGAAACGGCTCAGCCCAGCGGCTCGATGAGTTCCAGGCCGCCCATGTAGCGGCGCAGCGCTACCGGCACATCCACACTGCCGTCGGCACGCTGGTAATTCTCCAGGATCGCCACCAGGGTACGGCCCACGGCAAGGCCGGAGCCGTTGAGGGTATGCACCAGTTCCGGCTTGTTTTTCTCGTTACGGAAGCGGGCCTGCATGCGGCGGGCCTGGAAGGCGCCGAAATTGGAGCAGGACGAAATCTCGCGGTAGGTTTTCTGGGCCGGCAGCCAGACTTCCAGATCGTAGGTCATCTGGCTGGAGAAGCCCATATCGCCGGTGCACAGCACCATACGGCGGTAGGGCAGCTCCAGCTTTTCCAGGATGGCCTCGGCGTGGGTGGTCAATTCCTCGTGGGCCAGGGACGACTGGTCGGGATGGACGATCTGCACCAGCTCGACCTTGTCGAACTGATGCTGGCGGATCATACCGCGCACGTCGCGGCCGCCGGAACCGGCTTCCGAACGGAAACAGGGCGTGTGGCAGACCAGTTTCAGCGGCAGCGCCTCGGCGGCGAGGATCTCGTCGCGAACGATGTTGGTCACCGGCACCTCGGCGGTAGGGATCAGGTACAGAGGATCAGCCTCGCCCCGGAGCACCTTGAATAGGTCTTCCTCGAACTTGGGCAACTGGCCGGTACCGAAGAGGCTGGCGGCATTGACCAGATAGGGGGCGTAGACCTCGGTGTAGCCGTGCTCGCCGGTATGCACGTCGAGCATGAACTGGGCGAGGACCCGATGCAGGCGGGCAAGGCCGCCCTTCAGCAGCGAGAAGCGCGACCCGGAAATCTTGGCGGCAATACCGAAGTCGAGTTGCCCCAGAGCCTCGCCCACGTCGGAGTGGTCCCGGACCGGGAATTCGAAGCGACGCGGTGCCCCCCAGCGCTTCTGCTCGACATTGCCGGTTTCGTCGGCACCCACCGGCGCCGACGCATCCGGCACGTTGGGCAGGGTGGCGAGGATGGCGTTGAAGGTGTCGAGCAACTCGGCGAGACGGGCTTCCGAGGCCTTCAACTCGTCGCCCAAAGCGCCCACCTGGGCCATCACGGCGGAAGCGTCCTCGCCCTTGCCCTTCAGCATGCCGATCTGCTTCGACAGGCTGTTGCGCTGGGCCTGCAGTTCCTGGGTGCGGGTCTGCAGGGTCTTGCGCTCGGCCTCTAGGGCCTTGAATTCGGAAAAATCGATGGGCTTGCCCCGACTGGCGAGGCCAGCCTCGACGGCATCGAGATTGGAGCGGAGGAGCTGGATGTCGAGCATGATGCACCTGGCTTGGAGTGAGGCGGCAATTATACGCGAGCCCCCGCAGGCCCGAGGGGACGGGCAAATTGACCGATCCGCACCCCGCGAGCGCCCTCGGCCGGGGCCTGAATTACAATTCAAGGAAACATCCGGCCGTCGACCCACGGCCGCCACGACGGAGACAAGCATGTGCACGCGGCCCCCCCTCCCCTGCCCGCAACGATCCTGGCGAGCGCGCTTCGGGCGCCTTCTGGTTCCCCTGGTCGCCGCCGTCGGCATATTGGCCGCAGACGCCGTCCAGGCCGGCGATCTCAAGAAAACCGACATCGAGCGCCGTTTCGGCCCGCCCCTTCATGTCCAGGAGAAACTCAGCGACGTTCCCGTCTGGCCGCTGACCAGCGAACTCGAACCGGAAGCCGGCCCCGTCGGCTATGCCTTCGAATCCATCGACCTGGCACCCATCCCCGGCTTCGAGGGTACCCCCATGAACTTCCTGGTGGCCATCGACAGAAAGGGCAACTTCCTGGGCGTCGAACTCCTTCGCCAGCACGAACCCGTCTTCCTGGGTGGCCTGGGCGAAGCCCCCCTGAAGGAGTTCATCACCCAGTACGAGGGACGCAACATCAAGCAGCAGTTCCTCATCACGCTGAACGCCGCCCGCAACCGCACCGGCGCCAGCGCCAACCGTAGCGGCCAGACCACCCTGGACGGCGTGGCCAAGGCCACCGCCTCGGTGCGCATCGTGAACCAGACCGTCCTCGGCGCCGCCCTGGAGGTGGCCCGGGCCAAGCTGGGTTATGCCAAGAAACGCAAGGAAGGCCCCGCCGCCCAGGCGCGACCCGAAGTCTACGACCCGGTGGCCTTCGAGCAGATGCTCAAGAACGGCATGGTGGGGCGCCTGCGCCTAAGCAACGCCGAGGTGGAAAAGCTCTTTGCCGGCAGCGACGGCGCCGGGGTGGATGAGGAGGCCCTGGCCCATCCCGACGACGTTTTCCTAGACCTCTACATCGCCTACCTCAACGCCCCCACCATCGGCCGCGCCATCCTCGGTGACGCCCAATACAAGGTGGCCATGGAGCGCAATTTCGACAACCGCCACCTGTGGTGGATCGGCTCGGCGGGGCGCTACCCCATCGTGGACGACAGCTTCGTGCCGGGGGGCCAGTCCACCCGCATGGCCATGACCCAGGACGACCTCTTCTACGAATTGCGGGACCAGGGCTTCGAGCCCAAGGGCATCGCCGGCCCGCCGGAACTCAACGTCTCGCGGCTCTTCGGCGTCTATCTCGAAGCCGGCCTCGACCCGGCCCGCAGCCTGGACCTCACCGTCACCATCACCCGCGCCAAGGGCATGATCCTGCCCCTCCTCACCCACAAACCGGTGACCCTGAAATACGCGCCGCCGGCCGGCCTCTTCGTCTACCCGCCGGAACCGCCGCCGGAGTGGCTGCTGGCCTGGAAGGGCCGGGCCGCCGACCTGGTCATCCTGGGCACCGCCCTTGCACTCCTCGCCGTGGTCCTCGCCCGGCCCCGCTGGATTTCCATCGACGCCCGCCGGCTGCGCGTCTTCCGCCTCGGCTTCCTGGCCTTCACCCTGGTCTGGATCGGCTGGTACGCCCAGGGACAGCTCTCCATCGTCCAAGTGACGGGGGCCATCAAGTCCCTCAAGGCCGGCCAGGGGCTGAGCAGCTATTTATACGACCCGATTTCGCTGCTGCTCATCGCTTTCACATTGCTCACCTTCTTCGTCTGGGGCCGTGGCACCTTCTGCGGCTGGCTGTGCCCCTTCGGCGCCCTGCAGGAATTCGTCGGCACCATGGCAAGGAAGCTGCGGCTGCCGAAGCTGCGCATCCCCATGGCCGTGGCCAAGCGCCTGGAATGGGGGCGCTATGTCGTGCTGGCCGTCCTGGTGGGCGCCGCCTTCTTTCTTCCCCGCCAGGGCGAGAGCCTGAACGAGGTGGAACCCTTCAAGACCGCCATTACCGTCGGTTTCGACCGCAGTTGGCCCTTCGTCGCCTACGCCGTCGCCCTCCTACTGGCCGGAGCCTTCTACTACAAGGCGTTCTGCCGTTTCCTCTGCCCCCTGGGCGGCGTCATGTCCCTGGGCGGGAGGCTGCGGGTGTTTAATTGGCTCACGCGCCGGGCGGAATGCGGCAAGCCTTGCCAGAGTTGCAAGGCCAAGTGCGCCTACGACGCCATCGAACCCAGCGGGGAAATCCGCTACGACGCCTGCTTCCAGTGCCTGGACTGCGTCGGCATCTATCACGACCCGCAACGCTGCGCGCCTATCCTGCTCTACGAAAAGAAGGGCAAGATTCTCACGCCCAAAGGCGTGATGCTGGGCGAAAACGAAGCTCCTGCAGCAGCCAAGGCCTGACGGGCCGCGGCGACGACGGCCCCGGAACGCGGCGAGGTCGAGGGGTGACCTCGCGCCAAGGGCTCAGTTGTAGCCGGTCACCGCTACGCTCGCCACTTCTCGACTCACCGAGGTATCGGGCTTGGGCAGGGTGGCGCCAGCCGGGATGGAAGCTGCGGCACTCCTGGTTCCGGAAAGCAGATGGGCGATGGGACGGGCGATGCTGGGGGACTGGGTCTTGGCTGGGCTGCTTTTCATGTCGATCTCCTTGTGCGCTGAACTACCGGGAACCCGCTCCCGGCGTGCGATGCATTGTGGAGGAGAGCGGAGCCCGTGTCCGTCACGGCCGGTGACGCCCGTGACACCGACTTTAACGAGATGTTTCGGAATTTCTTGAGCCGAACAGACGCCGCACGCCGCGGCCCAGTCTGTAAAGCAGCCAGACTGCCAGGAGAAGAAACAGGGCGAGCAGCCCCAAGAATAGCCCCGGCGAGGCGAGCAGCGCCCACATACCGCCCAGTACCAGGCCCTCCTCGCCGAAGGATGCCAGCCAGTTGCTGAAGGGCTCCGGCGAGGCGTTGATGGCCAAGCGGCTGCCCGCCTTGGCGAAGTGAGTTCCGGCGGTGATGGTGCCGCCAATCAGCCCCGCCGCCGCCACCCAGGCGGGATCGGCGTTTCCGAGGGCCAGGGCTGCAAGCAAGGCGCCAGCAGGGATGCGGATGAAGGTCTGGATGCTGTCCCACAGGGAATCGAAGGCAGGTATCTTGTCGGCCGCCGCCTCGGCCAGGGCCATGAGGCCGGCGGCGGCGATCACCGCCGGGTGCTGCAACACCCGCAGGGTGTCGGGGAGGTGGAGGTAGCCGAAATGGGCCAGCACGCCGGCCAAGAAGACAACCAGGTACAGCCGCAACCCGCTGGCCCAGGCGAGGCCGGCGGACAGGGCGACGGTCTGAACGAGATCCATTATTTCCTGGCCTTGCGGTCCAGTTCCCGCAGGTGGGCGAGCTTTTCTCCAATCTTGCCTTCCAGGCCCCGCTCCGTCGGCTCGTACCAGGAAACGGCGGGCATGTTCTCCGGAAAGTAATCCTCGCCGGCGGCGTAGGCCTCCGGCTCGTCGTGGGCATAGCGATAGGCCTTGCCGTAGCCCAGTTCCTTCATCAGCTTGGTCGGCGCGTTGCGCAGATGCACCGGGACCGGCCGCGAGGCGTCCTTGCCGACGAAGGCGCGGGCGGCGTTCCAGGCGTTGTAGCCGGCATTGGATTTGGGCGCCACGGCCAGGTAGAGCACTGCCTGGGCCAGGGCCAGTTCGCCCTCCGGCGAGCCGAGTCGCTCGTAGGTTTCGGCAGCGTCCAGAGCCATGCGGGCGGCGCGGGGATCGGCCAGGCCAACATCCTCCCAGGCCATGCGCACGATGCGCCTCGCCAGATAGCGCGGGTCGGCGCCGCCGTCCAGCATGCGGGTCAGCCAGTAGAGGGAAGCGTCCGGATTGGAGCCCCGGACCGACTTGTGGAGCGCCGAAATCTGGTCGTAGAAGGCATCGCCCCCCTTGTCGAAGCGGCGCAGGTTCTGGGCGACCGCCGCCTCGACGAATGCGCCGTCCACCGTCGTGACGCCAGCGGTATGGGCCGCTGTGCGCATCTGCTCCAGCAGGTTCAGGAGCCGGCGCGCATCGCCGTCGGCCAGACCCACCAGGCGGTCCCGGGCGGCGGGCTCAAAGGCCAGATCCGCCAGGGCCGTCGCCCACGCCCGGTCGAAGAGCTGGCTCATCTCTGCTTCCTCCAGGGGCTTCAGCACATAGACCGCCGCCCGGGAGAGCAAGGCCAAATTCACCTCGAAGGAGGGATTCTCGGTGGTGGCACCGATGAAGGTCACCAGACCGGATTCGACGAAGGGCAGAAAGGCGTCCTGCTGCGCCTTGTTGAAGCGATGGCATTCATCGACGAAGAGGAGGGTGCGCCTTCCGCGACCCCGGTTATCCTCGGCCCGCAGGAGGGCTTCGCGGATATCCTTGACGCCGGCGAGCACAGCCGAGAGGGCGATGAAATCGCAATCGAACGCTTGGGCCATGAGCCGCGCCAGCGTCGTCTTCCCGACTCCCGGTGGCCCCCACAGGATGAGGGAGTGGGGCTGCCCCGAATCGAAGAGGAGGCGCAGCGGCATGCCGGGCCCCAGGAGATGGCTTTGGCCGACCACATCGTCCGGATTGCTTGGACGCAGGCGCTCGGCCAGGGGCGCGGTGGCGCCTGGGCCGTCCGGGGGCAGGGAAAACAGGTCGCTCATGGCGGCGCGGAGTCAGGCAGCAGAGAGAAGAGGGGAGGCGGCGAGGGAAGCGGAAGGTTCGGAGCGAATCTTACGTCTGAAGCCTGCTTATGGGGTGCCGTGCCGCGGGCTTCGACCGCCCCAAAACGAAACGGGCCGAACCGGAATCGGTTCAGCCCGTGATATTCTGGCGCGCCCGGAGAGATTCGAACTCCCTACCCCTTGGTTCGTAGCCAAGTACTCTATCCAGATGAGCTACGGGCGCGTTTCGTGAGCCGCGCATTATACGGTACAGCGCCCGAATTGCAAGCCTGGCCGCCCAAACAGCCTGCCGTCATGACCACCGCCAATGTCCGCATGCCCAAGTATCCCGAATGCTGGGAATCCTGCGGCAATTGCGCCAACGGAAACGTCTTCATCCTGGAAGTCCTGGTGCATCCGGGCGAACATCTCGAGCGGGACGACAACATCCTGACCTTGGAGACCGGCAAAGTTTCCCTCGACATCCCCACGCCCTGGGCCGGGACCGTCGTCGCCGTCCATGTCGAGGCGGGCGACAGCGTCGACGAGGGCGCCCTGCTCATCACCCTGGAGCGGGACTAAGCTCCCGACCCTTGCCCGCCGGCGGGCAAACGGCAGCGAGGGGCCGAAACTCAACTGCCTCCTGCGCCTTCCGCGCCGTCGGCCCGGAACATGGCCGGCGCCAGGTCGTGCCTTTGCAGCAGGCGATAGAACTCGGTACGGTTGCGGTCGGCGATGCGCGCCGCGTCGGCCACGTTGCCGTCCGTCAGCTTGAGGAGTTGCACCAGATAGTCGCGTTCGAAGCGGAGCTTGGCGTCGGCGTAGGACAGGGGCTCCACGGCCGGCAACCGCAGGGCGCGTTGCACCAGGGCGGAAGGGATGAGCGGCGTGGCCGCCAGGGCGCAACACTGCTCCACCACGTTGTAGAGCTGGCGTACGTTGCCCGGCCAGGGCGCTGAAGCGAGCATGGACAGCCCTTCGGGGGCGATGCCCACCAGGGACTTGCCGTACTTGGCCGCGATCTGGCGCACGAAATGGGCAGCCAAAAGCGGAATGTCCTCCCGCCGCTCGTCGAGGCGTGGCAGGGTGAGAGTCACCACGTCCAGGCGGTAGTAGAGGTCTTCGCGAAAGCTACCCTCGGCCAGGGCCGCCTCCAGATCGCGGTGGGTCGCCGAGAGGACGCGCACATTGACCGGTTCCGCCTGGTTGGAACCCACCGGACGGACCGCCCGCTCTTGCAGCACGCGCAAGAGCTTTACCTGGAGGGCGAGAGGCATGTCGCCGATTTCGTCCAGGAAGAGTGTTCCCCCGTCGGCGGCCTGAAAGAGGCCGACCCGGGCCGTTCCGGCCCCCGTGAAGGCCCCGCGGACGTGGCCGAAGAGTTCGGATTCCAGCAACTGCTCGGGAATTGCGCCGCAGTTGATGGCCACGAAGGGAGCGCCGGCTCGGGGACTTGCCCGGTGGAGTGCTCGGGCGAGAACTTCCTTGCCGGTACCGCTGTCCCCCCGGATGAGGACGCTGGCCTCGGACGCTGCCACGGCCCGGGCTTCCTGCATGACTTCGGCCATGCGGCTGCTGCGGTAGACGATCCCCGCCCGCCAGGCGTCGCCCTCGGGCCCCTGAGCCCCCGCAGTGGCGAGCCGCAGGGCCTGATCGATCTTTTCCAGGAGAATCTGGCTGTCGAAGGGCTTGGTGAGATAGCCGAACACTCCGCGGGAGGTGGCTTCCACCGCATCGGGTATTGTTCCGTGGGCGGTGAGGAGAATGACCGGGAGCGTGGGATGGCTGACCCGCAGTTCCTCGAACAGTGCCAGGCCGTCACGTCCCGGCAGGCGAACATCGCTGACCACCAGCCCGGGCGGCTCCACCGCGATGCGGGAAAGCCCTTCCTCGGCTGATTTGGCGGTGGAAACCCGGAAACCCCGCGCTCCCAGCCGCAGGGAGAGGAGGCGCAACAGGTCTTCGTCGTCATCGACCACCAGGATGTGACCGGCAGCCTGGGTGGCGGGCTTCATCGTCCGCCCCCCGCGGGAGGCCGGACGCCCCGGGAACGCAAGGGCAGCGAGCGTTCGATATCGGCCAAGGCGTCGATTTTCTCCTGCAGTTCTGCTGCTCGCCGCTGGCTGTCCCGAGCCTGCTGGCCGGCTTTCTCGGCCTGCTGGACGGCGCGTTCCGCTTGCTGCTCCAGCCTGAGCCGCTCGCCGTAGTGATCGGCAAGAAGTCGGGCCAGGGGATGCAGGCGGGACGCTTGACCCGCCTGGGACTTGAGCACACCGTCCAGCAGACTCGCCGCCCGATTGAGGTCCGCAGGGGAGCGCCCCATCCCCAGCACCATAGCCAGGCGGAGCTGATGGGCCGGTGTGGCGGCCTGGCTCGTGAGGGCGCTGCGCTCCCGCGCCAGTTCCTGAGAGGTCATGCGATTGACCAGTTGGTAGTAACTGAGCAGGGAATCGACTCCCCCCTCTTCCGGCGCCGGAGACCCTGCCGCCACCGGCGCCTCGGGGGTAGGCGGCCCGGACAAGGCGGCGCAGCCGCCCAGGGCCAGGAGGAGCGCTGCCCAGACCACGGGTCCGCGCACAAATTCAAAGTTCATAGGGAATCTCGACTCGAAAATGGGCGCCCCGGGCCCCGGAACCTTCGCTGACCAGAGCGACCCGGCCGCCCATGGCGGCCAGCAGTTCCCGCACGATGGACAATCCAACACCGCTCCCCCGGCGTGGCGCCGGCGCTTCCCGCATGCCGCGCACAAAGGGGTCGAAGATCTTCTCCGCGTCCTCCGGCGCAACGCCGGGGCCCTCGTCGATGCAATCGAGCAGCAGGCGCCGCTCGTCCACCAGGGCTTCCAGCCGGATGGTTCCTCCATCGGGGCTGAAGTCGATGGCGTTGGACAACAGGTTGTCCACCACCACCTGGAGTTTCTCCCCATCCAGGGGCAGGGTCACCGCGGGCGCCGAACGCCGCACGCTGATGCGCCGCGCCTGCAACTGCAATTCCCGCGCCTTGACCACCTGGGCCAGGATGCGCCGCACGATCTGGGGGCGATAGCTCAGGCGTCTGGCGTCGAAGGAGGCGGCGTTGAGGCGCAGCAGGCTTTCGATCTGTTCCTGGAGCAGCACCACATTGTGGCGCAGGATGTCCGCCACTTCCTGCTGGGCTTGGTCAAGAGGCCCCACCACCTGCTCCTGCAGCAGGGTGATGCCCTCCCGCAGTGCCGTAAGCGGCGTTTTCAGTTCGTGGGACACATGGCGCAGACTGCGCTCCCGGTCGGCCTCCAGTTCCGCCAGACGCTGGCGCAGCCACTCCAGACGGCGACCGACACGGCGCAGGTCCGCCGGCCCGCGCACCTGCACCGGCTGGTCGAGGCGGCTTTCTCCCAGGCGGTGGATGTTGCGTTCGAGTTGCTGGATGGGCCGTACCAGCCACCAGCCCATGCCGAGGGCGACGATGACCGCGCCGACGGCGGCCGCGATCACCTGGCCCGTGAGTTGCAACCGGTTTTCCTGCAGTTCCGCCAGCACTTCGCCATTACGCGCCTCGATCCAGCGCCGGCCGGCCGGTGCCAGGCGGGCTCCCAGGTCGTCCAGGGCGGTGAGCAGGGGACCCAGTTCCTCGCGGGTGGCTCCGTTGCGCAGGACATCCCCGATGTGCCCGGCCGCAAGGGCCCATTCGGCAGCAAGACCGCCCAGGGGTCTCCCAGGCAAGGTGTCGATCTTCTCGGCCACGCCCCGGGCATGGCTCAAAGTGGCGTCGAAGCGGGCCAGCAGCACGGGATCCCCCAGGATCAGATACTGCCGCGCGGCCCGTTCCAGATCCGGCGCCCGCTCGGCAATATCCTGCACCAGGCCGGTAAGGAGCACGGCCTCGGCGCTGACTTCCCGGCTACGGTCCACGAAGCGTTCGACCACCATCCAGCTCCGCACGGCGGCTCCGCCCAGCAGCAGGGCGATGAGGAGAAAACCCGCCAACATGCTCTGGCGAAAGGAAATTCGGGTCATGGAAGAGAGAGGCTGGCGCTGCAAAAGTGCGTAGTTTAGCCTTCCCTTCCCCCTCGGACATCTGGCAGATGGCCCCAATGCGACAAAAAAATCCTCTAATTTTCATCGTCTTACACGATCTGTCGCTTAACGGCGACATCCCAAGTCCTTGATCTTCCCGGCCTTTATCCCAAAACACAAAAAATCCGTCGCTCAGTGGCGACACCTCCGACCCCAGACACCCCGCCTTTGCTTCGGCACTTCCGGGCAAGGCCCTGTTTCCGTGAGAAATTTCACACTTGGCACGGCTTTCGCAAGGGGATGGCGACTCGCAATCCGCAGCAAAGGAGTATTCATGTTCAGCAAGCCCGGCCTTCTCAACCGTAACGAGACCGTCGTCCGCCGAGACGTCCGCCCCGTCCTTTCCGGCTCCAGCCCCGCGACCGACACCGACAAGGCCGCCACCCCTCCGGTGGCCGCGGCCCGCCCGGAACCCGCGCCCGCCCCTGTGGTGACGGAAATCATCGCGCCCCCTGCGGCCAACGACATGGGCGCCCGCCTCATCGTCGGGCCCGACGTAAAGCTGCGCGGGGCGGAAATCCTGGACTGTGACACCCTGGTGGTCGAAGGCCGCGTCGAAGCCACTATGGACAGCCGCGTCGTGCGCATCGCCGAAGCCGGCTCCTTCGTGGGCAAGGTCAGCATCGACGTGGCGGAAATCCACGGCCGCTTCGAAGGAGAACTGACGGCCCGCGCCCAGCTCATTATTCACTCCACCGGCCGGGTGAGCGGCAAGATTCGCTACGGCAAGCTGGTCATCGACGAAGGCGGAGAACTGTGCGGCGAGATCAGCGCCCTGGGCTCCGACACGGCAACGAGCCCGGCCAAATCCCGCAGCGAGACGCCTCTCCCCCTGGTGGTGGCCGGCTGATGACCGTCTTCAAAGGAATCCCCCTGCACACCCCGCGCGAAGCCCTTGGCGTGCACTTGGCGGCTCCTCCCCGCCTGGTGCTGGTGACGGACCCGCCCTCATCCCTGCGCAGCGTTTCCATCCGCACCGCATCGACCCCCCATCAGAAGCGCGCCGCTGCAGCCCTGGTCCGCCGCATGTACTCCTGGCGCGGCTATCGGGCCCAGGCAGGGTCCGAGGAGTCCCGCCTGGTCCTCGCGGCCTGGCGGGGAGAGGACATCCTGGCCACTCTGACCCTGGGGAAGGATTCATCCCGGGGTCTTCTCGCCGATACCCTCTATGGCGAGGAGCTTGCCACCTTAAGGTACAGCGGCCGCAGGGTATGCGAAATCTCCCGCCTGGCGGCAGATCCGGACCACGGCTGCCCCGAACTGCTCGCCGCACTGTTTCGGACGGCCCAGGCCTACGGCCGCAACGTCCTAGGTGCCACCGATGCGGTCATCGAAGTCAATCCGCGGCACGTCCGCTACTACCAACGACGTTTCGGCTTCACCACCCTGGGCGGACGGCGCCACTGCCCCCGGGTGGATGCACCCGCCGTCCTCCTGCACCGTGAGTTCCCCGCGCCTTCGCCCATTCCCGTCCTGCCTTGGTCGGAGTGCGCCAACGAGAGTTTTCCTCCGCCGTCGGCGATTTGACGAGCGCTGACGACGTCCCTGGCTGGGGCGGCTGACCATCCCCCGTGGCGGCCGCCCCCTTTTTTTGCTCGCCACTGCCGCGTACACTTCGCCCTTTACCTCTTTTGGCAGGCAAGCAATGGCTCAGTACGTCATGTCCATGCTGCGGGTGAGCAAGATCGTTCCCCCCAAGCGGCAGATCATCAAGGATATTTCCCTCTCATTCTTCCCCGGCGCCAAGATCGGGCTGCTCGGCCTCAACGGCGCCGGCAAATCCACCGTGCTGAAGATCATGGCTGGCGTGGATAAGGAATTCGACGGCGAAGTCCAGCGCCTGCCCAATATCAAGATCGGCTACCTGCCCCAGGAACCCCAGCTCGACCCGGAAAAGACCGTCCGCCAGGAAGTCGAATCGGGCATGGGCGAGATCATGGAAGCCCAGGCGAAGCTGGACGAAATCTACGCCGCCTACGCCGATCCGGAAGCTGATTTCGACAAGCTGGCCGAAGAGCAGGCCCGCCTGGAGGCCATCCTGTCCACCTCCGGAGCCGACACCGAAACCCAGATGGAAATCGCCGCCGACGCCCTGCGTCTGCCGCCCTGGGAAGCGACCATCAAGCACCTCTCCGGTGGCGAAAAGCGCCGCGTGGCCCTGTGCAAGCTGCTGCTCTCCAAGCCCGACATGCTGCTCCTGGACGAACCCACCAACCACCTCGACGCCGAATCCGTCGAATGGCTGGAGCAGTTCCTCTGCCGCTTCCCTGGCACCGTGGTGGCCGTCACCCACGACCGTTACTTCCTCGACAACGCGGCAGAGTGGATACTCGAACTGGACCGCGGCCATGGCATCCCCTGGAAGGGCAACTACTCCTCTTGGCTGGAGCAGAAGGAAGCCCGTCTGGAAACCGAGAACAAGCAGATCGACGCCCACATGAAGGCCATGAAGCAGGAACTGGAGTGGGTGCGCAGCAATCCCAAGGCGCGCCAGGCCAAGAGCAAAGCCCGCATCGCCCGCTTCGAGGAACTCTCCAGCCACGAATACCAGAAGCGCAACGAGACCCAGGAAATCTTCATCCCGGTCGGCGAGCGCCTGGGCGACAAAGTCATCGAGTTCAACGGCGTGTCCAAGGCCTTCGGCGACAAGCTGCTCATGGACAAGGTCTCCTTCGCCCTGCCGCCGGGCGCCATTGTAGGCATCATCGGCCCCAATGGCGCCGGCAAGTCCACCCTGTTCAAGATGATCACCGGCCAGCAGCAGCCGGATTCCGGCGAAGTGCTCATCGGCCAGACGGTGAAGATGGCCTATGTGGACCAGTCCCGGGACTGCCTGGACGGTAGCAAAACCGTCTTCGACGAACTGGCGGAAGGCCGCGACATCCTGCAGATCGGCAAGTTCGAGATGCCCAGCCGGGCCTACATCGGCCGCTTCAACTTCAAGGGCGCCGACCAGGGCAAGCTGGTGGGCAACCTCTCCGGCGGCGAGCGGGGGCGCCTGCACTTGGCCAAGACCCTGATGGCCGGCGGCAACGTGCTCCTGCTGGACGAACCCTCCAACGACCTGGACGTGGAAACGCTGCGCGCCCTGGAAGACGCCCTGCTCGAATTCCCCGGCTGCGCCCTGGTCATCTCCCACGACCGCTGGTTCCTGGACCGTATCTGCACCCACATCCTGGCTGCCGAAGGCGAATCCCAATGGACCTTCTTCACAGGGAACTACCAGGAATACGAAGAGGACAAGAAACGGCGCCTGGGCGAGGAAGGGGCCAAGCCCAAGCGCATCCGATACAAGCCGATCAGCCGTTGAGCCGGCAGTTCCCGCAGACCGGCTGTCGGAATATTTAACAGTCGGCCGACAAGCACTCCGCGCATTCCCGGTAACTCGCCCGAAAATCCAGTCTCATAGGTACATGGAATGATTTTTGATCACGCACTCGGGCGGGGGACTGGCTGGATAGCTGGCCCCAACACCCCAGGCAACCAGAACATCCAGGAGTAACACATGAGTCCCCGATTTCCCAGAGTCGCCCTGGCAGCAGCCCTAACCACCGCTTGCCTGACCGCAGAGGCCAGCGTCATTTCATTCCAGACCCGCGCCTCCACCAGTCAGTACCTGGGTAGCGCCGCGGCTTACCAGACCACGGTCGAAGGGCTCATGGGGTCTCTACCCGGGAGCGGTTACTGCAACAGTAGCCCGGGCGCCTGGAGCGGCCTCAGCAATCAGAGCAGCTGTGGCGGCGTCGCCGGCGATATCGCCTTCGACATCTCCGCCCAGTTCGGCGTCAGCGGTACCCTTGGGGGAACCTGGTCTTTCCGGATCGGGCCGGATTTCGGTCGGGGCGGCGCACTGTTCATCGACGGTGTCGGCGTATCCTTCATTGATGACGATCTCTGGTGGAGTGGCAATTTCGCCAATAGCGGAGAATTGCTGGTCGCGACTGTGTCCCTTTCCACCGGAAACCACACCATCGAAGCCTACGGCTTTGAAGGCTGTTGCGACGGCCTCCAGGAAGCGCAGTTCCTGGCTCCGGGATCGACGGTCTGGACCGTTTTTTCCAACAACGACGGCCTTGACCGGATTAGTCAGGTTCCCGAACCCGGGACCTTCCTTCTCGCTGGCGCGGCTCTCGTGGGTCTCACTACGCGTCGGCGCCGCACCTGACGAATACTTACCCCAAAAAAAACCCGCTTGAAGCGGGTTCTTGGTGGCGCGGAGCTTGATCAGTGATGGGTCTTGAGGCTCGCGGCGAAGGCTGCCTGGGCGCGGGCCGGGAATTCGAAGTCGTCGAAGGCGCGGCGGATGCCATCCTCGTCGCAGCCGGAGCAGGTTTCCTCGAAGCAGATACCGATCTGGCGGCCATTGCATGCCAGGGTGGTGAAGGCGTAGCGCCAGCGCTGGGCCTCGGCGAGACGTTCGCGCAATTCTTCTTCGTTGGTGATGACGATGCCGGCTTCCTTGAGGGATTGCAGGAATTCCTCGAAGGACTCGTTACTCAATCTTCCCATGATGATCTGTAGCCTCTCTTGAAGGTTGCGGTGCTGATTTTCTTGTGTCACCTGTAGCGATTAACGCCGGGCCGCATCGGTCGGTTGACAGGGAGTGACGCGGAAGGGCGTGAGATAATTCACAGCCCTCCCGCCGCTCCCGCCGCATGAAACAGCCCACCCCCGCCGACGTCCTCGCTGAAATCCGCCCCGGCCAGTCGGTCGAACTGCTCAAGGCCCTGCACATCCTGACCCGGGAGGGCCGCCTCAATCAGGATTCCCGCCGCAAGCTCAAACAGGTCTACCACCTCTACCAGTTCATCGAACCACTGCTGGCCGAAGTTTCAGAGGGTGGGGATTTCACTCTGGTGGATCACGGAGCGGGCAAGTCCTATCTGGGCTTCCTGCTCTACGACCTGTTCTGCAAGCCGCGCGGCGTCGGCTCCGTGGTCGGGGTCGAAGCCCGTGAGGAGCTGGTGCAGCGTTCGAAGTCCCTGGCCGATCTTCTGGGATTCGAGCGCATGAACTTTCTGGCGCTCACGGTGGACGAAGCCTTGACATCGCCCCGGCTCCCGGCCCGTGTGGACGTGGTGACCGCGCTTCACGCCTGCAATACCGCCACCGATGACGCCATACGCTTCGCGCTCGACCGGCAAGCCTGCCATGTGGTCCTGGTGCCGTGCTGCCAGGCGGAAGTCGCCGCTGCCTTGAGGGCACGCAAGGCGGTCGCCCTGAGCGCCTCCCCGCTGGCCGAGCTGTGGCGTCACCCCATCCATACCCGTGAACTGGGCAGCCACTTGAGCAACGTGCTGCGCTGCCTACTACTGGAAAGCCACGGCTACAAGGTAACGGTCACCGAATTGGTGGGCTGGGAACATTCGATGAAAAACGAACTCATCGTCGCCACCCGCTACGGCGGCAAAAAGGCCAACTCCCGGCAGCGGGCGGATTGGCTGCTGCGCGAATTCGGACTGGAATCCCTGCGCCCGCGCTTCCTCTACTGAAGCGCCTCCCCCTGCCCGTGGCTGCGCACCTGGTTGCGGCCGGCATCCTTGGCCGCGTAGAGGGCGTGGTCGGCTCGGGCGAAGAGGATATCGAGATCCGCATGCTGTCCGCTGACCAGACTGGTGACCCCGATCGACACCGTATACGGCACCACGCGGCCGTCCGGCAAGCCTACCGGTGAGGCGGCAAAGGCTTCCCTAAGCCGTTCGGCGACTTCCAGGGCCCGGCTGCCCGAAGTTTCGGGCAGTAGAACGCCGAATTCCTCGCCCCCCAACCGTCCGACTCCATCAACCTCGCGCAGGACAGTGCGGCAGGTGTCGGCCAGAGCCTGGAGCACGCGGTCGCCGACCTTGTGGCCGTGGGCATCGTTAATGTTTTTGAAATGATCGACGTCGAGCATGAGCAGCGATAGTTCGCCACCATAGCGCTCGGTGCGGGCGAGTTCGGTCTCCCCCTTCGCCCAGAAGCTGCGGCGGTTGTCGAGGCCGGTCAGATAATCGGTGCGGGCCTGCCGCTCCAGTTCTGCCAGGGCGTCGCCGTGTTCCAGGGCAATGGCCGCCATGTTGGCCGCCCCTTCGATGCAATCGATCTCCGCAGCGGTGGGCGTAGAAGGAAAACGCCGGTACATGGCAAAAGTCCCCAGCACCCGCCCCTGGGACGAGCGGATGGGTTCCGACCAGCAGGCACGCAGTCCAGCTTTCCGAGCCAGATCCTGGTGATTCGCCCAGTTGGGATGGTCGAGCACATCCTCAACCACTACCCGCTGCCCCCGGAACGCCGCCGTACCGCAACTGCCCACGCCATCGGCCACCGACAGACCGTCCACCGCCCGATTAAAGGCCTCCGACATGCCGGGTGCCGCTGCGGTATAAAGGGATCGACCACCCTCCTGCATCAGCAGCACCGTGCAGACGAGCGTACGGTCTTCGCTCTCCACCCCCCGCACGATGCCGTCCAGGATGGCGTTGAGCGGCGCGCCCCGGGCCACGTCCTCCAGCACCCGATTGCGCCAGCGCTCCCGCAGGGTGGCCCGCCGGGCGTCGGTCACGTCGTCGAACAGGGCATAGACCTGGCCGGGAACGCTGCTGCCGGCCTGAAAGACCGGTACGGCGTGGATGCGCACCCAGCGGCACCCCTCGAGCCGGGGGTTGTGCACCCCCATCAGCGTTTCCGGCACCGGCTTGCCCGTGTGCAGGGCCTCCATGACGGGGAAAGCCTCCGGCGGAAAGGGGGAACCATCCTCTCGCACCGCGCGCCACTCCGGATCGTCCATGCGCATGCCCTTCATGGCTTGGGCCGGGCGCCCAAGGATGCCCTCGGCGGCCGCGTTGGCCGAAAGGATTCCCCCCCCAGCATCCAGGAGCACAAAGCCGACCGGCGCGGCGTCGAAGAGACGGAAGCAGGACAACACAGCCCCCGCTTCGGCGGCGGGGCACTGCAATTTCTTTGGGGTCATGACCATGACGCAACCTCTCCGCAGGACGGGTCCGTCTCATGGGCTCTCCCTTATTTTCGTCGCGGCGAGCGGACCTTCTCGTCTTGAGCATACTCCCCGCCCCCTCGCCGGCTTTGTTCCAGATCAAGGTCCGCACCGGCGTCACGGGAGGGGATAAAATGCGGATTCAAAGCAAAAACTTCGATAAGAAACTCCCATGCCCCTCGCGGAGACCCCCCGCCGCCCGCTCGAGCTCCTCGCCCCGGCCAAGAATGCCGATTTTGGCATTGCCGCCATCGACCACGGCGCCGACGCCGTCTATATCGGCGGCCCGGCCTTCGGCGCCCGGGCCGGCGCCGGGAATGATGTCGCATCCATCGCCCGCCTCGCCGCCTACGCCCACCGCTACCACGCCCGGGTGCTGGTGGCCGTCAATACCATCCTGCGCGACGAGGAACTGGAAGAGGCCCGCCGCCTGGCCTGGGCGGTGTGGGAGGCCGGCGCCGACGCCCTCATCGTGCAGGATATGGGCCTCCTGCAACTCGATCTGCCTCCCATCCAGCTCCACGCCAGTACCCAGACCGACATCCGCTCACCGGAGAAGGCACGTTTTCTGGCCGACGTGGGTTTTTCCCAGATCGTCCTGGCCCGCGAACTTTCCCTGGAGCAGATTCGCGCCGTGGCGGCGCGCACCCCGGCGGTCCTCGAATTCTTCGTCCATGGCGCGCTCTGCGTCAGTTACAGCGGACAGTGCTACATCAGCCACGCCCATACCGGCCGCAGCGCCAACCGGGGCGACTGTTCCCAGGCCTGCCGCCTGCCCTATTCCCTCACCGACGGCGAGGGTCGGGTCATCGCCCAGGACAAGCACCTGTTGTCGATGAAGGACAACGACCAGAGCGCCAACCTCGCCGCCCTGGCCGACGCCGGCATCGGCTCCTTCAAGATCGAGGGCCGCCTCAAGGATCTGGGCTACGTCAAAAACATCACCGCCCACTACCGGGGCCTGCTGGACAAAGTCATCGCCGCCGACCCGCGCTATTGCCGCGCCTCCTCCGGCGCCTCGACCTACACCTTCGTCCCCCAGCCGGAGAAGACCTTCAACCGCGGGGCGACCGATTACTTCGTCAATGCGCGCCAGGCCGACATCGGCGCCTTCGATTCGCCCAAATTCGTCGGCGAGCCCCTGGGCCACGTCACCCGGGTGGCGGCGGAGTGGTTCGAAGTCGATAGCGCACTTCCGCTGCACAATGGCGACGGCTTGAGCTATTACGACGCCGACCAGGAACTCGCCGGTCTGCGCATCAGCCGCGCCGAGGGGCGGCGCCTCTACCCCCTGACCATGCCCGAGGGCCTGGTGGTGGGCCTCGCGGTATACCGCAACCGGGACCAGGAATTCGAGCGCCTGCTGGAAAAGAAATCCGCCGACCGGCGCATTGCGGTCAGCCTCACCCTGAGCGAAACCCCCCAGGGATTCGATCTGGAAGCCCGGGACGAGGACGGACTCGCCGCCAAAGCCGGGCTCGCCCATCCCCACGAGACCGCCCGGGACGCGGCGCGGGCCGAAGCCGGCCTGCGGGAACAGTTGGGCAAGCTGGGCAACACGCCCTTCGTCGCCAGGGAAATCGCGCTGCATCTGGCGGAACCCCGCTTCCTGCCCACCGCCGTGGTCAATGCCCTGCGCAGGGAGGTGCTGGAAAAGCTAGACGCCCTCCGCTTCGCCGCCCATCGCCGCCCGCCCCGGACCGCCCCGGTCGAACCGCCGGCCCTCTACCCCCAGGACGAACTGAGTTATCTGGGTAACGTCCTCAACGCCCAGGCCCGCGCCTTCTATGCCCGGCACGGCGTCCAGCTCATCGAGGACGCCTACGAGGCCGGCCACGAAAAAGGTGCGGTGTCGCTGATGATTACCAAGCACTGCCTGCGCTACAGTTTCAACCTCTGCCCCAAGGAAGTGAAAGGCCTGCGTCCGGACCCTCTGACCCTCATGAACGGCAAGGACAAGCTGACCCTGCGCTTCGATTGCAAGCGCTGCGAAATGCACGTGGTCGGCAAGATGAGGAAGGGCATCAAGCTTCAGGTACGGGCGGAAGGTCACTGACCGGAGACCCCTCTTCGCCATGCGCCGCCTGCTCATCGCCCTTGCCGTCCTCGTCGCCCTTCTGGTGGCCGGGGCCGCCGTCGGGCTCCACTACGCCGCCGGCGCCTTGCGCGACAAGGTGCGCGAAGCCCTGGGGCCGGAAAGCGAAGTGGCCGACATCCGTCTCGGCTGGTCGTCGGTGGAGGTCACCGGGGTGCGGGTTCCCGCCCCCAAGGACTGGCCCGCGCCGGACGCCCTGAAGGCGGCGCGCATCGTCGTCGTCCCCGATTTCGACGCCCTCTTTTCCAGCCGCGAAGTGCGCATCCGACGCATCGTGGTCGACGGCGCCTACCTGTCGGTCTATCGCACCCGGGAGGGCAAGCTGCGTCTGCTGCCGGGTCTGCTGGAAAAGCCGGCCGCCGCAAAGGACGACGCCAATACCGGCGGTGACCTCGCCGTCCGCATCGACGGAGTCCAGTTGAACGACGCCGCCCTGGAGCTTTACGACGCCTCAGTAGCCAAGCCGCCCCATCGCGTGCGCCTGGAAGCCCTTCAGGCCCGCATCGGCGCCCTGCGCCTGCCCCAGCTCACGGGCCAGACCCGCCTGGACCTCAAGGGAAGCGTCAAGGGCGCCCGCCAGGATGGCAGTTTCACGGTGGCCGGCTGGATCGAGGTGGCGAGCAAGGATTCCGACATCGAAACCCACTTGAAAGGCGTCGACCTGGTGGGGCTCCAGCCCTATCTCATCAAGGCATCCGAAACCGGGGTCCGCCGTGGCAGTCTGGACCTGGATCTCAAGGCCACGGTCAAGCAGAACCGCCTGCACGCCCCGGGCACCCTGTCGGTGGCCAATCTGGAACTCGCCTCGGGCAAGGGCGCCACCGCCACCTTCATGGGCATGCCCCGGACGGCGGTCATCGGCATGCTCAAGGACAAAAACGAACGCATCACGGTGCGCTTCGTCCTCGACGGACGCCTCGACGATCCCAAATTTTCGCTGAACGAAGCCTTCATGACCCGGGTAGGCGCCTCCATGGCCGAGACCCTGGGCATCAGTCTGGAGTCGGTGGCCAAGGGCGTCAGCAGCGCCACCCAGGGCATCGGCAGGAGTCTGGGCAAGCTCTTCGGCCAGTAGGCGCCAGCCGCGCCGGAAGCCCGTGCCATAATCCGCCGCGTCCCGCTTCTCCCCAATCCGCCATGATTTCCGTCTACCAGCTCAAACCCCGCTTCCAGGCCCTGCTGCGCCCCGGCGTCGCGCGCCTGGCGGCGGCCGGCGTAACGGCCAACGGGGTCACGCTCCTGGCCATGGGAGTTTCCTGCGCCCTGGGCGCCCTGCTGTTCCTAGCACCGCAAGCCGAGTTCTTTCTGCTGCTGCCCCTGTGGATGTTCCTGCGCATGGCTTTGAACGCCGTGGACGGCATGCTGGCCCGGGAATTCGGGCAGAAATCCGCCCTCGGCGCCTACCTGAACGAACTCACCGACGTGGTCTCCGATGCCGCCCTCTACCTGCCCTTCGTCCTGGTGGCGCCCTTCGGCTGGGGCAGCGTGGGGACGGTGATCTTCCTCGCTGCCCTGTCCGAAATGACCGGGGCCCTCGGTCCCCTGGTGGGCGCTTCGCGCCAGTACGACGGCCCCATGGGGAAAAGCGACCGGGCCGTGCTCTTCGGCGGCCTCGGCCTCTGGCTGGGGCTGACCGGCAGCCTGCCGGCCTGGTGTCTCTGGCTCCTGCCCGCCGCCGCCGCCCTGATGGCCCTCAATATCGTCAACCGCATCCGCAGCGGCCTGGCCCAGGCCGCTCCACGGACTTCCCCATGACTTTCCTCGGCCGCTGCACCGGCGCCGCCATCGGCGGGCTCGCCCAACTCATCACCGGGGTGCGGGCCCTGTGGCGGGGCTGCGTGCCGGAGGACCGCTTGCGGGTCTACTTCGCCAACCACAACAGCCACGTCGATTTCATCCTGGTATGGGCTTCCCTGCCCCCGGAACTGCGTCGCCGCACCCGCCCCGTGGCAGGCGCCGATTACTGGCTGACCGACGCCCTCCGCCGTTTCATCGTGCACGATGTCTTCAATGCCGTGCTGGTGGACCGCACCCGGGGCAGCCGGGAAGGCGGCCCCAACCCTGTGGAACAAATGGCCGAGGCCCTCGCCGCAGGCGACTCCCTCATCATCTTTCCGGAAGGCACCCGCAACCTGAGCGATACGCCCCTATTGCCCTTCAAGAGCGGCATCTTCCACCTGGCATGCCTGCGGCCGGACGTGGAATTCGTTCCCGTGTGGATAGAAAACCTGGGCCGGGTGATGCCCAAGGGCGCCCTGATCCCCGTGCCCCTCCTGTGCACCCTGAGTTTCGGCCAGCCCCTCACCCTGGCTGCTGGAGAAGAAAAGGAAGCCTTCCTCGCCCGCGCCCGGACCGCCATGCTGGCCCTCGCACCGCCCGCCTGAACCATGAACCTGGAACCTTCAGCCGATCGCTTGTCGATGCCCAGAATACCCTGTGCCCCGGACCTCCGCGCCACCCCGAAACACGCGCTCCCCGGGTGGCATCGCGACGCTCCCGCAGACGCATCCGAGCGGACGACGTCTGCAACGGCGTACCGCAGCAACGCCGGAACTCAATAACCCATGACCTCCCAAGAAACCGTCTTCGTCATCTTTGCCGGGGTGTTCGCCTGCCTGGCCCTGGCCAGCAGCGTCGCCTTCGTCCTGCGGCGGCGCCTCGCCCCAACAGCGCCCACCGCCACCCTGGATAACCTGGATGCGCGCATCAAGGCCTGGTGGATCATGATCGGTTGTCTGGCGGCAGCCTTCTGGATCGGCCGCGTCGGCATCATCGCCCTCTTTGCCTTCATCTCCTTCCAGGGCCTGCGGGAATTCATCTCCCTCACCCACACCCGCCGCGGCGACCACCATGCCCTGGTGTGGAGCTTCTTCGTCTTCCTGCCCCTGCAGTACGCCCTGGTGGCCATGGACTGGTACGGACTCTTTTCCATCCTGATCCCGGTCTATGCCTTCCTGCTCCTGCCCATGTCCTCGGCCCTGGGGGAAGACACCACCCGCTTTCTGGAACGGGCGGCCAAGGTGCAGTGGGGTTTGATGATCTGCGTCTATTGCCTCTCCCACGTGCCGGCCCTGCTCACCCTGCCCATCGCCGGCTTCGAAGGCAGGAACGCCCTCCTGGTGGTCTTCCTGATCCTCACCGTACAGTCCAGCGACGTCTTTCAGTACGTCTGGGGCAAGCTGTGCGGGCGCCACAAACTATCGCCCAATATTTCCCCGTCCAAGACCGTGGAAGGCCTGGTTGGCGGCGTCCTCACCTCCACCGCCGTCGGTGCGGCCCTGTGGTGGATGACTCCCTTCCTGCCCTGGCAAGCGGCCCTGGTAGCGCTGGCCATCAACATCATGGGCTTCTTCGGCGGCTTCGTGCTCTCCGCCATCAAGCGCGACCGCGGCATCAAGGACTGGGGCACCCTCATCGAAGGCCACGGCGGCATGCTCGACCGAGTCGATTCCCTGAGTTTCGCCGCGCCCATTTTCTTCCACATCGTGCGGTATTGGTGGGTGGCCTGACCCCCCTCCCGCGGGACGGTCAGCCCTGAAGCCGCTCCACCACGATTTCCACGCTGCGCCCTTCATCCCCTAGCCAGACCACGCCCTCCTGCACCGTGCATTGCAGGCGCATGGTGCGCGCCGCCAGGGCGGCCACGGCGGCGCTTTGCTCGGCGCTCAGGCGCAGCACGGCGAGATTGCCGTATGCCGCCAGCGCGGCGCGGTTCTGCTGCCACCAGACATCCACCGCCTTACCGCCGTAGGTGAGCACCACCGCACGGCGCGCCCGGTGGCTGGCCTTGCGCAGATCCCGCTCGTCGGGAAGGCCGACGTCGATCCAGGTGAGCAGCGTCCCATCCGGCCCGACTTCAAGCAAATCGGCCTCGTCCTCGGCGGACAGCCCCCTCCCGAAAGTCAGGTCTTCGCTGGCGTAGAGGGCAAAAGCCAGCAGCCGCACCATCATCCGCTCATCAGTTTCCGAAGGGTGGCGGGCCAGGGTGAGGGTATGGGACTGGTAATAGTGGCGATCCAGGTCGGAGATCTGGAGTTCGGCCTTGAAGACGGTTGCCTTGAGCGCCATGGAAACCTCGGAAAAAGGCGGGATTATCCCGGGTGCTGACGAAAATCCCAAAGGCCACTACGATGCGGGGCTTGTGCACTTTTCGTCGGAGCCTGCCATGACGTCCACCCGCCTCGCCCTTGCCATCGCCCTTGCCATCGCCCTTGCCACCGCCACCTCCACCGCCACTGCTGCCGACCTGCCCAAGCGCAAATCGGGCCTGTGGGAAATGAAGACCCAGATCGAAGGCGTCCCCTCCCAGGGGCCGATGCAGATGTGCGTCGATCAGGGCAGCGACAATCTGATGCAGGACGAGGGCAGTCGCCAGAAGCCCGATTGCCCGGTGATGCAGGTCACGCCTTCCGGCGGCAAGGTCACCCTGCACTCTGAATGCCGCGTCGAAAAATCCCTGGTCATCACCGACGCCGTCATCACCGGTGATTTCAATACCCACTACCGCAGCGACATGAAGATGCGCTATACCCCGCCCATGCACGGCATGAGCGAGACCAGGATGGTTCAGGAGGCGCGCTGGCTCGGCCCCTGCAAACCGGGCCAGAAACCTGGCGACGTGATGATGCCCGGCATGCCCGGCGGCAAGATGAACACCCAGGACATGCAGCGCATGATGAACGACCCGGAAGTGCAGAAAATGATGCGCCAGCAACGCCAGGGGGCCGGTTATTGAGTATCCCGAATGGCCGCCGGCCGCGCCGCCTTACCGAGGGACGCCCGGCCGCCGCGGGAGAATTCCCGACGCCCCACGCTGTCCAACTTCCGTCGCCGGCACCGCCGGCCCTCTACACCCCGGAGATCGCCATGCCCAGCCCCGCCCGCCTGCTGCTTGCCGCCTTTCTCGCCACTGCCGCCCTGGCCGCCCGGGCCGAGATCATCGACGTGGATAACACCGAACTCGCCCGCCTGATGGCGTCCGGCGTCCCGGTCATCGACGTACGTACGGCCGGTGAATGGGAAGAGACCGGCATCGTCCCCGGCAGCCGGCTCCTCACCTACTTCGATGACAACGGCAAGGCCGACCCGCCGGCTTGGCTCGCCCGGGCCCAGGCCTACGCCAGGGCCGGCCAGCCGGTGGCCGTTATCTGCCGCAGCGGCAACCGCACCAAGGTTGTCAGCCGCTACCTCTCCCAGGAAGCCGGTTACGCCAAGGTCTACAACGTCAAGGGCGGCATCAAGGCCTGGATCGCCGAAGGGCGTCCCACGGCGCCCGCCGCCCAGGCTCTGGCCGCCTGTCGGGCCGACAAGACCTGCTGATGCGGCAGGCGGCGGCTGCGCGCCGTTGTGGGAGTTGCGAGCGCTGGGGCGGCGAACGCACTCCCGCTCCTCCCGATGCGGTCGAAGTGGCGACAGAGACCACCCCAGGCCTCTGCCGCGGCGGCCCCTGGGATGGCAGCGAACGCCGGGCGCGCTCCGCCTGCGGTCAATGGCAGCCCTGGCCGGCCATCAATCCCCGCCCATGAGACTCGCACTGCGGTAGAATTGCTGCCCTTCGGCAAGCCCCTGCCGACCGGCGGCCACCCCAGGGAAGATCGCTGCAACCGCCTCCCGGAGCCGCCATGGCCACGCCTGCCCCCACCGCCCTCCCCGATTGCCTCGCTGCCGCCCTGGCGAGCCGCGCCGACCTGATCGCCCGCCTGGAAGCCGAATCAACCACCGCCTACCGGCTCTTCCAAGGCAGCACCGAAGGCGTCCCAGGCCTGACCGTGGACCGCTATGGAGACGTCCTCCTCATCCAGAGCTTCCACCGCCCCCTGGAAGACGCCGAATTGGCCGCGCTGGAAGCGTTCTACGCCGCGCACCTGCCCGCTCTCGTGCCCATCTACAACGACCGCAGCGGCGCCAACTCGCGCATCGCCAATCCGCTGCCGCCGGCCGTCCAGGCCCAGGCCGAACAGTTGCGGGAATTCAGCGAAATGGGCCTGACCTACGCCTTCCAGGCCCGCCACGGTGGCCAGGATCCCTGGCTTTTCCTCGACCTGCGCGCCGCCAGGCGGCGGGTAATGGCCGAGGCGGCAGGCAAGTCGGTGCTCAACCTCTTTGCCTACACCTGCGGCGTCGGCATCGCCGCCGCCCGGGGTGCCGCCCGCCACGTGGTCAATGTGGATTTTGCCGAATCCGCCCTTAGGGTCGGCAAGCACAATGCCCGCCAGAACGAGCTGCCTATCCGCCTGCGCTTCGTCCAGAGCGACGCCTTCGCCGCCCTGCGCCAGTTTGCTGGTGTCGGCCAGCCCGATCGGGTGCGCGGAAAACGCATGCCCGCTTTTCCCAAACTTGACGCGCACCGCTTCGACCTGGTCTTCCTCGACCCGCCCCGCTACGCCAAGAGCCTCTTCGGCGTCGTGGACATCGTCAAGGACTACGCCGCCCTGATGAAGCTCGCCCTGCTCTGCACTGCCGAGGGCGGCACCCTGATCTGCTGCAATAACGCCGCCCAGGTGGACCGCGAAGTCTGGGCCGATCAACTGCAGCGCTGCGCCACGAAGGCCGGCCGGCCGATCCGCGAACTGGAATGGATTCTCCCGGAAGCCGACTTCCCCAGCCCGGACGGACGACCGCCGCTGAAGATGGCGATGCTCAGGCTGTAGGGGTCAGTCAAACAGGTTCAACACAGTTCGGCACGCCCCGCATCCCCGCTCGCCGCTCTTCCTCACCATAGCTTCGGCTACCGCTGTGGTTCGCTTCGCGCGATCCGGGCGCGGATGCTCGCCTCGGCATTCACGCGAACCCATTTAACTGACGATTAGGGCGTGTGCTGCCCCCTTGCCGTGGTCACCGCGGACGGGGGCCGAAATCGCCGCGGCCTTGCACTAAGCGCCGCCGGTGTCGCCTTCGCGAACCGATGCTGGGTCACCCTGGTGACCGCCCGCGATCCCAGCCAGCCTCGCCTCCCGCGCCGCCGGCGTCTCCAGGCTGATGCGCCCGAGGGCGCCGCTGCGGTAGTCGGTGAGCAGGATGCCGCAAGCCTTTTCCCGATCCGGTTCGCCGCCCCGGCCCTTGGCCAGGCAGCCGCGCTTTCTGGCCACGCCTTCGAGTACACCTACCGCGTCCAGAGCCGCGGCAGCGAGGCCGTAGCGTGCAGCAAGACTCTGGGGGTATTGGGCGAGGAGAAAGCCGGCCAGCCAGGTGGCGACTTCTTCGTCGATATAGGCGTTGACCCCCACTGCGTGACTGGCGGCAAGCATGAGGCCGTCCTGCTCGTGCTCAATCTTGGGCCACAGGAGGCCCGGGGTGTCATAGAGGACGAGGCGGGAACTGAGGTCGATACGCTGCTGACTCTTGGTCACCGCCGGCTGGTCGCCCACCGCGGCCACCTTCTTCTTGACCAGGGCGTTGAGCAGGGTCGATTTACCCACGTTGGGGATGCCCATGATCATGAGCCGTAGGGGCTTCACCGCGTCGCAGCGGTGGGGGGCGAGTTGCTGGGCGAGGCCGGGGACGCGAGCCACGTCGGCAGGCTTCTTGCAGGATAGGGCCACCGCCTTGACGCCCGGCTGGCGGCCGTAGTGCTCGATCCAGGCGCGGGTGGCGGCGGGGTCGGCAAGGTCGGCCTTGTTGAGGAGTTTCAGGCAGGGGCGCTGCCGGAAGGCCCGCAGCTCATGGATCATCGGATTACTGCTGGCAGCCGGCAGGCGGGCGTCTACGACTTCGACCACCACGTCGGCTTGCGCCAGGGTCTCGGCCGCCTTCTTGCGGGCCGAGGTCATGTGTCCGGGGAACCACTGGATGGTCATGGGGATTCGTATTCCAAAAAATTGCCTAGGGTCGGATGGGGATTATCCCCGTTCGACCGTCGGCTTACATCCTGTAGCAATGGCTCACAGGCCGGGCCGCCCGTTTTTCCTACTCTGGAGCCTGTTTCCATCGGCACCCCACGGAGATCGCCATGCATGCCCCTTTTTCCGCCGCCCTCATTGCCGCCCTGCTGACGGTGGGCGCTCTGCCTGCCAGCGCCTTTGCCCACGAACGCGGCTGGCGGGACCATGACCGTTACGAACGCCATGGCCGCCACCACAGTCACGACCGTCACTGGCGCCATGAAAGCCGTACCTCCTGGTATTACGACGCGCCGGTCGTCTATGCCCCCGCCTACGTAAGCGCGCCGCCTGTATATATGGCACCGCCCCCGCCGGTGGTCTACCGGCCGGCATACCCGGTTTACCGTTCGGAGCCTGCGATCACCATCGGCATCCCACCCCTGGTCATTCCTCTGCGTTGAGGGGCATTCGCTGGACGACCCTCCCGGCGCTACGCGCCACCCTCCCCGAGGGAGGGAGAGCACCCCTTCGGGCGGCCGGGCGGGGGCGCTCAGGCCACTTCCCGGGCGTCGAGGAACCGCAGCTTGGGATATTTTTCCTGCATCATGTTCAGGTACACGTTATTGGGCGCCAGGTAGACGGGATCGTCGGCGCCGTCCAGGGCGACGTTGGCACCATAGCGGTCCGAGAGCTGCCGCAGTTCGGCCTCGTCGCCCCGAATCCAGCGCACCGTGGCGCAATTGTAAGATTCGAAGATCACCTGCACGCCGTATTCGTTCTCCAGGCGGTGGGCGACCACGTCGAACTGCAGGATGCCCACCGCGCCCAGAATCAGGTCATTGCCCGATAGCGGCCGGAACAATTGGGTCGCGCCCTCTTCGGCCAGTTGTTGCAAGCCCTTGTGCAATTGCTTGATCTTGAGCGGGTTGGCGATGCGCGCCAGGCGGAAATGCTCCGGCGCGAAGGAGGGAATCCCGGTGAACTTGAGGTCTTCCCCCTCGGAGAAGGTTTCCCCCAGGCGGATGGTGCCGTGGTTAGGGATGCCGATGATGTCGCCGGGGTAGGCTTCGTCCGTAGTGCTGCGGTCCCGGGCCATGAAGGTGATGGCATTGTTGACCGCCAGCAGCTTGCCCCCGGCCACCTGCTTCACCTTCATGCCCCGCTCGAAGCGGCCGGAACAGACCCGCAGAAAAGCGATGCGGTCCCGGTGCTTGGGGTCCATATTGGCCTGGATTTTGAAGACGAAGCCGGAAAACCGCGGTTCGTTGGGGGCCACCGAGCGGCTTGCCGCCGGGCGTGCCAGGGGGGGCGGCGAAAGTTCCACCACCGCGTCGAGCAGGGACTGGACGCCGAAGTTATTCACCGCCGAACCGAAGAACACCGGCGTCTGCTTGCCCGCCAGGTAGGCCTCGGCGTCGAAGGCGTGGGAGGCGCCGCGCACCAGTTCCACCTCGATGCGCAATTCCTCCGCCTGATCGCCGATCAACTCGTCCAGGCGCGGGTTATCCAAGCCCTTGATGGTCTCTGCAGTGCCCTTCTCGGCCCGGGGATCGAAGAAACTGACGCTGTCGTCGTAGAGGTGGTAGACGCCGCGAAAGCGCTTGCCCATGCCGATGGGCCAGGTCATGGGGGCGCACTGGATCTTCAGTACGTCCTCGATTTCGTCCAGGAGGTCGATCGGGGATTTGCCTTCGCGGTCCAGCTTGTTGATGAAGGTGAGAATGGGCGTGTCGCGCATGCGGCAGACATTGAGGAGCTTGATGGTCTGCGCCTCGACGCCGTTCACCGAATCGATGACCATGACCGCCGAATCAACAGCCGTCAGCGTGCGGTAGGTGTCTTCCGAGAAATCCTCGTGGCCCGGGGTGTCAAGGAGGTTGACCATGCATTCCCGGTAGGGGAACTGCATCACCGAGGAGGTCACCGAGATACCCCGCTGCTTTTCCAGTTCCATCCAGTCGGAAGTGGCATGGCGGCTGGCCTTGCGCGCCCTCACCTCGCCCGCCACCTGGATGGCGCCGCCAAACCAGAGGAGCTTTTCGGTCAGGGTGGTCTTGCCCGCATCGGGGTGGGAAATGATGGCAAAGGTGCGGCGGCGGGAGATTTCGTTGTCGAGGGGATTCACGGTGGGCGGGTAGGCGAAGCAAAGGGCGGCATTATACCGCCCGCGCTTCAGGACTCCCGGGGCAAGGTCTCCCGGTACAGGGCACGGCTGGCGTAAGCCAGCCAGGGCAGGGTCAGGGGCAGCAACGGCAGGAGCAGGATGCTGCCGATGACTAGGGCGGACAGCAGCAGTCCCCACAGAATCGCAATGGGAAAGCGGCCCAGGACGATGCGCACGCTCAGGGCCACCGCATTGACCAGGCCGATACGGCCCTCGCACAGGAGCGGGACGGAAAAAGCGGCCACGGCGTAGAGCAGGAGCGCGAAGACGGCGCCGGAAAGGGTGCCCCATTTGAGAAAGCCGGCGACATTGGCGGTCGTGGGGACGAGGTCGGAGAGCCACACCGGGGTGCCGCCCACCATGTAGCTATAGAGGGTCGCCACGTCGGTGATGAAAATCATGAACAGCAGGGCGCACACCAGGGCCACCACCCAGAGCCCCACGTCGGCTCGGCGAAAGCCGGCCAGAACCGCTGCCGCCCCGGGCTTCTCGCCGGCCTCCCAAGCTGCGGCGATGCCGAAGAATCCCGCAAGGATGGCCGGCCCCACCAGCATGAAGGCCCCGGCCGCGGCGATGACCAGAGGGGCGAGCCCCAACGCCAACAGGCACCCGATGATGAGCAGTCCCGCCAAAGTAAACAGTGCCGCATAGGCCGTACTGACGCCACGGGTCGCGCCGGCGAGATGCCAGCCCGCGCCAAGAGCCCGCCCCAGGGCGGAGGTGGAAAGAGGAACGATGGTCATGGAGGTGCTCGCAAAGCTGAATTCGGCAGTCAAGCACGGGCCGGCCGGCCGCGCCCTAAGGCAAATCAAATTTCGAGGCAATCGCTCGCGTTCCGCTCGACCGCAAGTATCGCCGGTGCGAAAAGGCGACGCGCCCGGAACAGAGAGAAGCAGCACTTTCCGGGCGGACCGCTCTCAGGGCGTGGCGTCTCTCGCGCCGGGCACCCATTTCTCCAAGGGACGACGGCGATCACAGGGCGACCAGGGTCTGCCTCCCGGCCCAGGACTCACCGGGCGCCAGCGCCACCGGGCGCTGGACGGCGGCGGCTTCGACGCAGAGCATGTGGCGCCAGCTGTCCGGGGCCATGTCCGGCAGGGCGGCGCATTTGTCCACCCAGGGGTTCCATACCACCACGTCCGGAAATCCCTGGCCGTGGATACCCAGACTCAGGTTTCCGGCCCGCAGCAGGAGCGGCCTCGTGACCTCACGGTAGATGCGATCCACCTCCGCCTCCACCACGAGATCCAGCGCCTTCTCGCGCCTTTGCTCTCCCGCGACGCAATCCTCGTAGGCGCTGCCTCGCAGCCCCTCCAGGGCGATGTCCTCGACCTGGACGACGCGCAGATAGCTGTGCAACGCCGCCGTAAAGGCCCAGGGCGTGGCGCCGGAGTTGTCCACAGCCAATTCCACGTCCAGACGGTCGGCCTCCAGCACCACCGTGATCTCGGCGCGAAAGCCATGGGGCCACAGGCGACGGCTGGCCACGTCGTCGCCGCAGGCCAGGGTGAGCAGGGCGAACTCGTCCGTCGCGCGGGTCTCCGCCGCTTCCCACAAGACGTTGCGCACCAGGCCGTGCTTGGGCAGGGAACCGCGGCCGGCGAACTGCGGAAAACAGACCGGAATGCCGCCCCGGATGGGCAGGCTGCCGTCGAAGCGTGCCCTGGGGGAAAGAAAGAGTCGCTCCCGGCCATCGCCCGTCGTCCAGGACAGGACTTGCCCCCCTCGCCGGGCCACGACGGCCGCCGCGCCACGGGGGCCTTCCAGGCGGAAAGCCGCGCATCCGCGGAAATCCACCGCCTCAACCTTCGTCGCCATGAATCCCTTCCCTTTCGCACCGCACCAATCGCGGTCGTAGATGGAGTATCTCGACCTCGTGTCCCAGGAGGGTCACCGCCCCGGCGCGCCGGTTGTCGCCGGTATCGCTGTATTCAAAGGCATAGCAGCGGCGAAACCGCAGGCGCCCTCCGTCGTCACGCCCCCATCGCACACTGCGGATGACTACGGTATCATCCAGAAACAGCATGTTTTCGGCATGGCATGCTGCCCGGGCGGCAGTCACCGCAAGCTCCCGGGCCTTGAGACTATCCAGCCAGAATGCCACCCCAGCAGCCAGCGCGATCAGGGCGATCAATTCGAACAAATCCATGATTTACCAAGCCTTCTGGGATGATAAATTCTCCACAGCCCGTTCCCGTGGCCCTCGCCGATAATGAACTCCCGCCCACCTCCCGAAGTCCCCATGGAAACCGCCCTGCAATTCCTGCGCGACATTCTGCCTTTTGGCCGCGCAAACCCGCGGGACAAGGCCGTGGCGGAAATCCGCGAGGCCCTGGAGGGCCTGGCCACCCTGCCCGCGCAGCAGGCCGCGGCGGCGCTGGCCGGCGAGATCATCCCGGGAATCGCCCGCCATGGCAATCTCCACATGCGCGCCAAGCTGCTCGAAGAAGCCCGGGCTGCGGGAGAGCGCTCCCTGGCCGAAATCGAAACCCAGGTCGAACGGACTCCCCTGCCCTTGTCGACCTCCGCCACCACCCTCGCCCTGGCTGCCGATAATCTCCTCAAGGCCTTGGCGGCAGCCTACACAGGCCTGGCCGCGAGCACCGAGAAACTGCGCGTCGATTCCGGCCTGGCCCGCCTGCGCGCCGCCGCCCTGCAACACGCCTGCGAAGTCGTCTTCCGCCGGCAACAACTGGCCTACCGGGCCTACGCCATGCCCTCGGCGACTTCCTGGCAGATGCTGCACAAGCTGTACCGCCTCGCCCACCGCACCGGCAAGCCCAATGGCCAAGGGACTCCCGTCGAGCCCCTCTACTGCGCCACTCTGCTCCTGGCCGCCATCGACCCCACCAAGTTTCCCCGCGGAGCCCTGGATGCCCTGCGCAAGGCGGTGGAGAGTCTCGCCCCCCTCGGGCTGATTTTCGAGGCGGACGCCGATTTCCACATCCCGAAGTCCCCTGCCGGGCAGTTCGTGGTGCGGGGCGACGACGGCACCCCGGGGCGCCCCCTCTTGCGCACCCAGGCCACCGCGGCCCTTGCGGGCTGCCTGATCGTCGATTTCCGCCCTGTACTGGCCATGCTCGACCGCCACCTGCGCAAGCTCCCGGACGACGCACCCAGTATTGCCCTTTCCCTGCCCGAGGTCTTCGTGCAGAGCATGCGCACCGCCCTGGGCAGCCACGCGGCGCGACGTTATTCCCGCACCCGCTTCAAGCCCCGTGCCGACCTGGCCGCCGGTCTCGACGCAGTGATCGATTTCCTCAACGGCCGCGCCCTTTCCCGGCGCAGCACCGACCCCGCCCGCCAGGAACGTCACTGGCCCGTGGCCCTCAGCGAATGGTCCCTCATGGACGAGAGTCCCGAGGGCTTCGGCGTGCGCTATCTCAAGGGCGAAAAATCCCGTCTCGAGGCCGGAGAGGTGGTGGCCCTGCAACCCCGCGAAAACAGCAAACTGCACATCTGCATGGTGCGGCGCATCGCCAGCACCGAGCACCACCGCCTCGAGCTGGGGCTCCAGGAGCTTTCCGGGCAGGGCATCGTCGTCGACCTGCCCCAACCCGCGGCCTCCGTCGTCGAGCAGGCGGTCGTCATCCCCAGGCTCCCGGGCCACGGCAACGGTGCCGGCCTCCTCGCCCGTCCAGGCAGCGTCAGCAGCGGACAGAAGCTCGTCTTGCACGAGGGCGAGCGAGGCGCCTCGTACGCCGTGGGCGCTGCCCTGGAGCGCCACCCGCGGGTCGAGCTCTTCGCCCTGGAACCCCTGGCCGGGTAGAATCCCGGCCCATGCTCAGTTACCGCCACGGCTTCCACGCCGGCAACCACGCCGACGTCCTCAAGCATCTCGTCCTCCTTCGTACTCTGGCGCACCTCAACCGCAAGGAGGGTGCTTATTGGGTCATCGATACCCACGCCGGCGCCGGCCTGTATGACCTGCGCGGCCCCCAGGCAGAAAAACTGGGGGAATTTCGCGACGGCATCGGCCGCCTGTGGGGCCGGGACGATCTTCCCGCCGCCCTCGCCGACTACCTGGCCCAGGTGCATGCGGCGAACCCGGACGGACGCCTGACCCGCTATCCGGGGTCGCCCTGGCTCGCCGCCCGGGCCCTGCGCGCCCAGGACCGGCTGCGGCTGTTCGAATTGCACAGTACCGAAGCCCCTCTGCTGCAAGCCTGCTTCCGCGGCGCTGGGCGCCAGGTGAAGGTCACCGCCGGCGATGGCTTTGCCGGTCTCAAGGCCCTCCTGCCGCCGCCCCCCCGCCGCGGCCTGGTGCTCATCGACCCCTCCTACGAAAGCCGCGCCGACTACGGCGCCCTTCTCCGGGCGCTGAAGGACGGTCTCGCCCGCTTCGCCACCGGTATTTTCGCCGTCTGGTATCCCCTCCTGGCGCGCACCGAGGCGCGGGAACTGCCGGGCCGGCTGAAACACCTGCCTGCGCGCCGCTGGCTGGATGTCAGCCTGACCGTGGCGCCCCCCCGTCCGGACGGTCTGGGCATGCAGGGCAGCGGCATGTTCGTCGTCAATCCGCCCTGGACCCTGGAGGCTGAACTGCGCGAGTGCCTTCCCTTCCTGGCCGCCACCCTGGGCCAGGATGGCGCCGGCCGCTTCAGCCTGGACAGCCGCGAGGAAAAAGGCGAGTGAAGGAGGCTCCCGCCCCGGCTGCGGGCGGACCACCGTCCCCCGGGCGCCCCGGGCTCCATACCCTCGCAATCCTGTTGCTGGGGGCAAGTCTGGTCTTCCCCGGCGTCGCCCGGGCCCAGTTCGACGGCCCGGTCACCGCGCGGGAGGAAATGCCGCGGGAGGCCATCCGCCTGGCCGAACCGGCCCCCGACGAGGTCGCCCTGGTCATCAATGCCAATGCGGCCTTCGGCAACCACGCCGGGCTGTTCGCCGGCCCCCGCCTGAGCGACCCCGCCGGCAGCTACGTCGCCCTGCGCCAGCGCCAACGGGACTGGCAGGCGAGCCTTGCCGATTACGTGCGTTTCCAGAGCAGCGACGGCACTCACATCCGGGTCTATCGTTTTCGCCTGGAGGCGGAAGCGTTTGCGGCGGTCACTGCCCGCCTGCCGGAGGCCGACCGGGCGGCTCCCCTCTTCTGCGCCACGGCGGTCCACAACGCCGTGGCCGGCATCGGCCCTTTTTCCTCCCTGGCACTGGCCGGTTGGACCAGCCCGATCCGGGTGGCCTCCCTGCTCGACCGTCTGGTCGCCGCCGGCGCAGGAGCTTGCGAACTGCCCGACGCCTCGCCCTGCCCCCCGCTGGAAGGCCCCGCCGAGGGCGCCGTCGCCCGTGGCGACCCCTGAACGTCCAGGCGAAACTCAACCTGGAAACCTCGGTTGGACAAACCCGTTGGTGCGTTCGGGCGGGAGTCTGGTGCGAAGCGACGACGCGGCAGGCTGATGCCTGCAAGGAGGAGCGACAAAGCCAGGTGCCCGCCCGGATGCGCCAGCGGGCTCGTAGCGCTGTTGCTCGCGGGGTCACCAGTTCAGCGTAGCGTGGAGGTCCGAGTCACGGTCCATTCCGGGCATTTGCAAGCGGTCAACCGAGGTTTCCAGGTTCACTACAGATCGGTGTACTTGGCCCGGCTGCCGCGGCTCTTGGCTACCGGGTACTTCTCGGCGTTCTTGACCAGCTTCCTGCGCGCCGCTTCGACGAGATCGATCTTGGCCACGTCGGCAATGAGCAGGAGGTAGAGCAGCACGTCGGCGCACTCGTCCCCCAGGGCCTCCGCGGCACTCGGGTCGCCCGGCAGGGCCTCGATTTCCGCATCGAGTTTCCACTGGGTCAGTTCAAGCAGTTCCGCCGCCTCCAGGTTGAGGGAGACGATCAGACTGCGCAGGGTGTGGAACTGGCGCCAGTCCCGCTCGTCCCTAAAGCTCAGGAGGGCGCGCCGCAGCGCATCGAGCTCGCTCAATTACAATCTCCCGCTCTACCTTTAGGAGCCCGCATCATGCCCATTTTCCGCATAGACGAAAAGACACCCGCCATCGACCCCACGGCCTGGGTCGCCGCCAACGCCACGCTCATCGGCGACGTGCGCCTGGGTGCCGCAGCCTCGGTCTGGTGGAACGCGGTGCTGCGCGGCGACAACGATCCCATCAGCATCGGTGCCCGCAGCAACATCCAGGACGGCTCGGTCCTGCACACCGACGAGGGCGTGCCTCTCACCCTGGGCAGCGACGTCACGGTGGGCCACATGGTCATGCTGCACGGCTGCACGGTGGGCGACGGCAGTCTGATCGGCATCGGCTCAATCATCCTCAACCGGGCGGTCATCGGGCGCAGTTGCATCGTCGGCGCCAACACCCTCATCCCCGAGGGTAAGGTCTTCCCGGACCGGGTGCTCATCGTCGGCTCCCCCGGAAAGGTCATCCGCGAACTGAACGACGAGGAAGTGCTGCGCCTGAAGGCCTCGGCCGAGCATTACGTAGGCAACGCGGCCCGTTACAGGGCCGCTCTGATACCCCTCTGACGTCGCGCGCCGGGCACCCTCTCCAGCCAGCTTCCCGCCTTGTCATTTGCCGGCGGATTACGCATAGTTCGCCCTTTTTTTGGTCTCCCGGACGTCCATGCTGCCTCCCATTGAACACCGCATCGCCATCGAACTCGGCGTACGCCCCGCCCAGGTCATCGCCGCCATCTCTCTGCTGGACGAAGGGGCCACGGTGCCCTTCATCGCCCGCTACCGCAAGGAAGTCACCGGTGAATTGGACGATACCCAACTGCGTACCCTGGAAGAACGCCTCAGCTACCTGCGGGAACTGGAGGCACGCCGCACCGCCATCCTGGCCAGCATCGAGGAGCAGGGCAAGCTCACACCTGAACTGAAGGCTGCCCTCCACGGGGCCGAAACCAAGCAAACCCTGGAAGACCTGTACCTCCCCTATAAGCAGAAGCGCCGCACCAAGGCCCAGATCGCCCGTGAAGCGGGCATCGAACCCCTGGCCCTGGCCCTGCTGCAGGATCCAAACCACGATCCCGAGAGCGCGGCCGAGGGCTACGTCAACCCCGACGGCGGCTTTGCCGACGCCCGGGCGGTGCTGGACGGAGCCCGCCAGATCCTCATGGAGAAATTCGCGGAGGATGCCCAGTTGCTGGGCGAACTACGCGACTATCTTCACGCCCATGGCCAGGTGAGATCCACCGTGGTCGAAGGCAAGGAGGCCGAGGGCGCCAAGTTCCGCGACTGGTTCGATTTCGCGGAAGCCGTCGCCAGCATGCCCTCCCACCGCGCGTTGGCGCTGCTGCGGGGCAGGAACGAGGGGGTGCTGGCCATCGGCCTGGTACTCGACTCCGAACTTCTGGAGGAAACGCCCCGCACGGCCAGGAACCCGTGCGAACAGCGCATCGCCGCCCGCTTCGGCATCCGGGACCAGGGCCGCCCGGCCGACAAGTGGCTTGCCGACACGGTGCGCTGGGCCTGGAAGATCAAGATCCACACGCATCTGGAAGGGGAATTGATGAACGCCCTGCGGGAGAGGGCCGAGGAAGAAGCCATCCGCGTCTTCGCCAGGAATCTCAAGGACCTGCTTCTGGCCGCTCCGGCAGGTCACCACGCGACCCTGGGCATCGATCCCGGCATCCGCACCGGCTGCAAGATCGCCGTGGTGGACGCCACCGGCAAGCTGCTGGAAGCCGCCACCATCTACCCCCACGAGCCGCGCAAGGACTGGGAGGGCGCCCTGGCCACCCTGGCCCGCCTGGTTGCCCGACACGGGGTGAGCCTGGTGGCCATCGGCAACGGCACTGCCAGCCGGGAAACCGACCGCCTGGCGGCCGACCTGATGAAGCGCCACCCGGAGGCCCGCCTCACCCGCATCGTCGTTTCCGAAGCCGGCGCCTCGGTCTATTCGGCCTCCGAACTCGCCGCCCGGGAATTTCCCGACCTGGACGTCTCGCTGCGCGGCGCCGTCTCCATCGCCCGCCGCCTGCAGGATCCCCTGGCCGAACTGGTCAAGATCGACCCCAAGTCCATCGGTGTCGGCCAATACCAGCACGACGTCTCCCAAACCAAACTGGCCCGCAGCCTGGACGCCGTGGTCGAGGATTGCGTCAATGCGGTCGGGGTCGACGTCAATACCGCTTCGGTGCCTCTCCTTTCCCGCATCTCCGGGCTGAACGCCGGACTGGCCGCCAACATCGTCGCCCATCGCGATACCCACGGCGCCTACAAGACGCGCGACGCCCTGAAAGCCGTGCCCCGCCTGGGCGACAAGACCTTCGAGCAGGCGGCGGGTTTCCTGCGCATCCCCAACGGCGACAACCCTCTCGATGCCTCTGCCGTCCATCCGGAAGCCTATCCGGTGGTGGAAAAAATCCTGGTGGATCTGAAGAAGCCCCTGCGCGATGTTCTGGGCAGCGGCCTCGCCAAGAGCGTCAACGCCCAGCGCTACGCCAGTGAGCGCTTCGGCCTCATCACCGTGCAGGACATCCTGCGGGAACTGGAGAAACCCGGCCGCGACCCGCGTCCCGAATTCAAGACCGCCACCTTCGCCGACGGGGTCGAAACCTTGAAGGACCTCAAGCCCGGCATGATCCTGGAAGGCGTCGTCACCAACGTGGCGGCCTTCGGTGCCTTCGTCGATGTCGGGGTGCACCAGGATGGCCTGGTCCACGTGTCGGCCCTTTCGAGCACCTTCGTCAAGGATCCCCACGCGGTGGTCAAGGCCGGCCAGGTGGTCAGGGTCAAGGTGCTGGAAGTAGACTTGCCGCGCCAGCGGATTTCACTGACTATGCGCATGTCAGACGATCCGGCAGCCGCCCGTCGGGCGGAGTCCACTTCCGGCCCGGGCAACGCCCCCACCGTCCAGCGTAAGCCACCGCGCCCCGCTACCCCGCCCCCCGGCAGCGGCACCATGGCGGCAGCCTTCGCCAAGTTGAGGAAATGAAATGGTCCGCATCTACGGTATCAAGAACTGCGACACCATGAAGAAAGCCTTCGCCTGGCTGGAAGCCCATGGCGTCGCCTACGAGTTCGTCGATTACAAGAAGGCCGGCGTGGCCGAGGCCCATCTGCCCGACTGGAACCGCCGGGCGGGCTGGAAAGTCCTCCTCAACACCCGTGGCCTCATGTGGAAGAAACTCGATGACGCCGAGCGGGCCGACGTGGACGAAGCCAAGGCCCTGCACCTCATGGCCCGCTCGCCGGCACTCATCAAGCGTCCCGTCCTCGACGCCGGGGGAACGCTCCTGGTGGGCTTCGACCCGGAAATCTACGCCAGAACCCTGGACTGAGAGCCTGTGAAAATTTCGTTCACCCCCGCTCGTCGTGCCCCCCTGCGCCCACTCGGCGTTGCACATGCTCGCCATAGCCCGAGCTATGGCTGTGCTGTGCGTCTTTATCAAGCACACCTGGGCACGCCGCTCGGGCGCGCCCGAAAAATTCACGGGCTCTGAGCGCCTCCACTCCTGCACCCTCACCACACCATGAACGACCACTTCCAACGCTTCCTCTTCGAAGGACTCGATGTCCGCGGCGCCTGGGTACGCCTGGAGGAATCCTGGCGGAAGCTGCAGGAAGACCGGGGCTACGCCTGGCCCGTGGCGGCCCTGCTAGGGGAGCTGGCCGCGGTCACCGTCCTGGTGGCTGGCCAACTGAAGCAGCCGGGCCGCCTGACCCTCCAATTGCAGGGCGAAGGCCCCATCCGCCTGTTGGTGGTCGATTGTGACGAAAGCCTGCGCCTGCGGGGCATGGCCCGCAGCGCCCCGCAGGTGGCCCCCGCCCCGGCGCCGCAACTTCTCGGCGCCGAATGCGGCGGGCGCCTGCTGCTCAGCCTCGACCTGCCCACGGCCCGCCAGCCTTACCAGAGTTTCGTTCCCCTGGTCGGCGAGGGCGTAGGCGCCATCTTCGAGCACTACCTGGAGCAATCCGAGCAGCAGCCTTCGCGCCTCTTCCTCGCCGCTTCGCCCCAGGCGGTGGGCTGTCTCTTCCTGCAAAAGATGCCCGAAGCGGACCGTTCCGACCCGGACGGCTGGCGGCGCGTCACTGCCCTGGCCGAGACGGTGAAATGCGAGGAACTGCTGGGCCTCGACGCCGCCGCACTCTTGCAGCGCCTCTTCCACGAGGACATCGCCGCCCGGGGCGTCCGGCTCTACGACCCGGTGGCGGTGAGCTACCACTGCCCCGAGGACTGGGACAAGGTGCGCAATGTGATCCTCAGCCTGGGCCGTGCGGAGGCCGAAGCCCTGGTGCGGGAGCGGGGGGCCATCGTGCTGCGGGACGACATGTGCCACCGCGAATACCGTTTCGCACCGGAGGATGTCGCCGCCCTCTTCGACGGGGTAGCCCCCGCGACCCTGCACTGACGGCCGCGGATCGGCCCCCGCGATGACACACGACGAAACCGGACGCCCTCCCCGCGCCGTCCTGCCCCATCCTGCCCCTTCCCACGCTCCTGGCGAGGGAAGCCCGCGCAGTCGTTGTGCCTCTCGCGCGCTGAAACTCCCCCCGGGCCCACGATGAACGACACCGCCATCCTCGCCCGCCAGACCGACCTGCTCTATCGCAACACCGCCCTGGGGCAGATTCTCAGCCTGTTCAACGCCACGCTCCTCACCCTGCTATGGAAGGACGCGGTGGGCTTGGGGCCGGCGCTCATCTGGTGGGGACTGGTGCTGTTCGTGGTGGGGGGCCGCATCGTCCTGGCGCGGCGCTACCTGGAGCAAGCCGAAGCCGCTGCCCGGGATCCGCAGCCCTGGCTGCGCCTGGCGGTGGTCGGGGCGGCCGGCGCCGGGCTGCTCTGGGGGGCCGGGGCTCTGCTCTTCATGCTGGGTGCCGACCATGGCCGCATGTTCTTCACGGCCTTCGTCATGGCGGGGATGACCGCCGGAGCGGTGCCCTTCCTGGGCGCGCACCGCACCGCCTTCCGCGTCTATGCCTGGCCCATCGTGGTCGCCACCCTGGGTGCCGGCGCCGGAACCGATTTGCTCCATGCCGCCTTCGCCTTGATGGCCGCGGCCTTCCTGTACGGAGTCACCCGCAGCGCCGACCGCTTTCACGACACCCTGCGCGAGACCCTGCGCCTGGAGCACGAAAAGGACCGCCTCCTGGCCGATCTCACCGCCGCCCGGATCCGCGCCGAGGCTTCGGCCCAGGCCAAGGCCCGCTTCCTCGCCAGCATCAGCCACGAATTGCGTACTCCCATGAACGGCATCATGGGCATGGCGGATCTGCTGGCCGGCGAGGGTCTGACCCCGGAGCAGCGCGAGCTGCTCACCCCCCTGCGGGAATCGGCCCAGGATCTGTTGGGCAAGATCGAGAACATGATCGAGCTCTCGGACCTGGAGGTGGGCCAGATCGCCCTGCATCCGACGCCTTTCAGCCTGGCGGAACTGCTCCCGGCCATCCTCGGCGACCTGGGCCGCGCCGCCCGGGCCAAGGGGCTCGATTTCACCATGGCGCAGGACGCCGACCTCCCCGAGGTGGTGGTGGGCGACCTGGACAAGCTGCGCAAGGTGCTGCGCCACCTGGTGCACAACGCGGTGAAGTACACCGCAAGGGGTACGGTGCAGGTCACCGTCAGCCGCGGCGCCTTCGACGAGCAGGCACTGCGCTTGCACATCGTGATCAAGGACACCGGACCCGGCATCCCGGTGGAGGAAATCCCCCATCTGTTCGAAGTCTTCACCCGAGGCCGGGAATCCACCGGCCATCCGGACCGGGGCGCCGGTATCGGCCTGCCCATCGCCCACCGGCTGAGCCAAGCGATGGGGGGCAGCTTGACGATAGAAAGCACGGCCGGCGCCGGGACCACCGTACGCCTGGAACTCCCGCTGAGTCTGCCTCAGTAAGGTGCGCCCCGGCCTGATTTCCCGCCCCCCGGGATGCGGAAGGCTCCCGACGCGGTCCCGACTAAAGCACCTTGCCCGGGTTCATCAGGCCCCGCGGGTCCAGCGCGGCCTTGACGCTGGCCATCAGGTCCAGTTCGACCTCGCTCTTGTAACGGCGGATTTCCTCGCGCTTCAATTGTCCCAGCCCGTGCTCGGCGGAAATGGAGCCCCCCAGTTCATGGACCAGGTCGTGCACGCGGCGGTGGACTTCCTCCTGGCGGGCGATGAAGGTGGCGTTCCCTTCCGCTTCAGCCATGGACAGGTTGTAGTGCAGATTGCCGTCCCCGACATGGCCGAAGGCGACCACCCGCAGCCCGGGGAAGGCAGCCTCCACAAGGGCGTCGGCGCGGGCGAGGAATTCTGGAATCCGGCTGACCGGCACGGCGATGTCGTGCTTGACGCTGAAGCCCTCGATCTTCTGGGCCTCGGAAATGCTCTCTCGCAGATGCCACAGCGCCTGGGCCTGGGCTGCCGACTGGGCGATGGCGGCATCGCTGACCAGCCCCACCGCAAGCGCCCTGGCGAGCCAGGCTTCCAGACCGGCCGCCAGGGGGGCCGCCCCGTCGCTGGCGGAAACCTCGGCCAGGACATACCAGGGCGTAACGACGGTGGGCCGCCGGGTACCCGGGATATGGCGCATCACCAGCCCCAGGGCGGCTTCCGATACCAGTTCGAACGCCGTCAGGCGGGCGTCGAAGGCCTGCTGGGCCCCGCCCAGCAGCGCAAGCGCGGCCTCGGGATGGGACACATTGATCCAGGCGGTGGCCTGAACCGCCGGACGGGGGAAAAGCTTGAGCGAGGCGGCGGTGATGATGCCCAGGGTACCCTCGGCGCCGATGAAGAGCTGCTTCAGGTCGTAGCCGGTGTTGTCCTTCCTCAACGCCCGCAGGCCATTCCACAGCCGGCCGTCGGGCAGCACGGCTTCGATGCCGAGGACCAGATCCCGGGTGGTGCCGTAGCGCAGCACCTGGACACCGCCGGCATTGGTGGCCAGGTTGCCGCCGATCTGACAGCTCCCTTGCGAAGCGAGCGACAGGGGGAAAAGACAGCCCACCGCCGCCGCCGCATCGTGGACCGCCGCCAGGGTGCAGCCGGCTTCCGCCGTCAGGGTGCGATTGGCGGCATCGACCCCGCGCACCCGGTCGAGGCGGCCCAGGGCAATGAGGACCGCTTCACCTTCAGGCGCCGGGGTGGCCCCGCCGCACAGGCCGGTGTTGCCCCCCTGGGGCACCATGGGCACGCCAGCCGCGGCGCAGGCCCCTACCACCGCCGCCACTTCGGCTGCGGTTCCCGGCCGCACGACGCAGCGCGCCGCGCCGCGGTAGCGCCCGCGCCAGTCGGTCAGGTAGGGGGCACACTCCGCAGGCGCCGCGAGGACTTGCGCCGGTCCTACCAGACGCGCCAGGGTGGCGACGAGGTCGGCACTCATACTAGAAACCTCAGTTGACCACTTATCGATGCCCGGAAAACTTTCTGCTCTCGACCTCCGCGCCAGTCCGAATGACTCACCCATTGGGTGGCGCCGCTACGAGCCCGCTGGCCCATCCGGGCGGGCACCTGGCTTTGTCGCTCCTCCTTGCAGGCATCAGCCTGCCGCGTCGTCGCTTCGCACCAGACTCCCGCCAGAACGCCCCAACGGGCTCGTCCAACCGAGGTTTCCAGGATCATTCCAGACAGTTTTCCAGCAGCGGCAGCATGTGTTCGGTGGCTTTGCGCCCCGCGGCAATGGCTTCCGCCGCCCGGTGGTAATCGAGGAGCCCCAACTGCCCGAGGCGCGGGGCGATCAGCACGTCGGCCGGTTCGCCGGCCAAGCGGGAACGGGCAATACGCCCCTGCATGATGGCGATGCTGTTGGCCAGCACGTCAGCCAGGGAAGGACGAAAGGCCCCGCTCTCGTCTCCGCCGCCCCGGCCCAGCCAGCGCCCGACCCGTTGCCGCCAGCCCGGCGGGCGGCTGGCTCCGGCTTCGGCCTTGCGGTAACGCTGGTGGACGACGTCGGTCCCCAGGTCGACGGCGATGACGATGTCGGCGCCGAGGGCGCGGCAAAGCGAGACCGGCACGGGATTGACCAGGCCGCCATCCACCAGGTGCCGGTCATCGATGATCTGCGGGGCGAAAAGCCCGGGCAGGGCGATGGAGGCGCGCACGGCGTCGGCCACGGCGCCCTCCCGCAGCCAGATTTCCCGCCCGCTTGCCAGGTCGGTGGCGACACAGGCGAAGGGCCGTTCCAGGTCTTCGAAGGCGCTGTTGAGGAATGTCTGGGCGGCGAAGGCCAGGAGTTTTTCGCCCTTGATGAGCCCCCCCGCCAGGGTGACGTCGAAATAGCCCAGCACGTCGCGCCGCCCGAGGCCCCGGGCCCAGGCTTCCAGCTTGTCCAGGTCGCCCGAGGCGTAGGCGGCGCCCACGAAGGCGCCGATGGAGGTACCGCACACCACGTCGGGCTCGATGCCCGCTTCCTGCAAGGCCCGCAGGACGCCGATGTGGGCCCAGCCCCGGGCGGAACCCGATCCCAACGCGATGCCGATGCGCGGCCGGGGCATGACGACCTAAAGCGGCGAAGCTGCCGCCCCGCCCCTCGCCCGCCGTGCGGGTGAGGGGCGGGGGGAGGCGGAAAGCGGGGCCGGCACGGCACTCATCGGGGAAGCCCCCCCTCCGCCGGCTGGGCGTAGAGGTCGTGGGTATCGGCATCCACCACCCGCACTCTGAGGAAATCCCCGGGTTCGGCGTCGAAGAAGCCGTCCAGGTAGACCAGACCGTCGATTTCGGGAGCGTCGGCGCGGGAACGGGCGATGACGCCCTCCTCGTCCACCGCATCGACCAGCACCTCGATTTCGCTGTCGATGCGGGCGGCAAGCTTGTCGGCGCTGATGTCCTCCTGCACCTGCAGAAGCCAGCGGCGGCGATCCTCGCGCACGTCTTCCGGCGGCAGGTCGGGCAAGGCATTGGCCTGGGCGCCCTCCACCGGCGAGTAGGAAAAGGCGCCGACGCGGTCGAGCTGGGCATCCTCGATGAACTGGATCAACTGGTCGAAATCGGCGTCGGTCTCCCCGGGGAAGCCGGTGATGAAGGTGGAACGGATGACGATTTCGGGACAGATTTCCCGCCAGCGGCGAATGCGCTCCAGGGTGTTCTCGGCGCTGGCAGGCCGCTTCATGGCCTTGAGGATCTTCGGGCTGGCGTGCTGGAAGGGCACGTCGAGGTAGGGCAGAAGCTTGCCCTCGGCCATCAGGGGAATGACCTCGTCCACCGAGGGATAGGGATAGACGTAGTGCAGCCGCACCCAGATGCCGAACTGGGCCAGGGCCTCGCACAGCTCCTTGAGCCGCGTCCTGACCGGACGGCCGCCCCAGAAGCCGGTGCGGTACTTGAGATCTACGCCGTAGGCGCTGGTGTCCTGGGAGATGACCAGGATTTCCTTTACCCCGGCCCGGGCCAGGCTCTCCGCCTCGGCCAGCACGTCACCCACCGGGCGCGAGACCAGCGGCCCACGCAGGGAGGGGATGATGCAGAAGGTGCAACTGTGATTGCAGCCTTCGGAAATCTTGAGGTAGGCGAAGTGGTCTGGGGTGAGCCGCACGCCCTGTTCCGGAACCAGATCGGTGAAGGGGTCGTGGGGCTTGGGCAGATGGGCATGGACGACGCCCATCACCTCGTCCGCCGCATGGGGACCGGTCACCGCCAGGACCGCCGGGTGGGTCTGGCGCACGATGTCGCCCTTGGCCCCCAGGCAGCCGGTGACGATCACGCGGCCATTCTCCGCCAGGGCCTCGCCGATGGCGTCCAGGGATTCCTCGACGGCAGCATCGATGAAGCCGCAGGTGTTGACCACCACCAGGTCGGAATCCTCATAGGAGGGCGAAATCATATAGCCCTCGGCCCGCAGACGGGTGAGGATGTGTTCGGAATCGACGGTGGCTTTGGGGCAGCCGAGGGAAACGAAGCCGACTTTGGGCGGGTTCGCGGCCACGGATTACTTGGCGCCGTCCTCCGGCTTCTTGAAGGGGAAGCCGGTGAACATGGTGCGGGCCTGACTCTGGAGCTGATCCTGCATCTGCTGGAACATCTTGTTGGACTGATCCATGTAGGCCGACATCATGGTCTGCATGGCGGGCTGCTGGAAATTGAGGAACTGGTTCCAGATGTCGGCCTGCACCTGCGTGTTGTCGCCGTACATGGGCCGAGTCTGCTCCTGCATCTTGGTCTGGAATTCGACGAAGGTCTTCATGTTGTTTTCCAGATACTTGCCCAGCATGCCCTGCATGGCATTCCCGTAGAAGCGGATGAAGCCCGAGAGCAATTCGCAGGAAAACAGCGGCACCCCGCCGGTTTCTTCCTCCAGGATGATCTGCAGCAGGATGCTGCGCGTCAGGTCTTCATTGCTCTTGGCATCGACCACCTTGAAGGCTTCGAACTTGAGGACCAGTTCCTTCACGTCGCCCAGGGTAATGTAGGCGCTGGCCTTGGTGTCGTAAAGGCGACGATTGGGGTACTTCTTGATGAGCCGGACGGGTTCGGACATGCCGTGCATCCTCGGGAATCTGGTCTAGGAAATTCGCTGCTGCGTGGAGTGTGCCATTGCGGTGGACGCACCAGGCTAGTGCGGTGCAGCATTGTAGCCCAAAAAACAGGCGCCCGGAGGCGCCCGTTGTTGATGCAGCGCAAGAAAATCCGCTGTTTACTGATAGTACAGGCCGCCGTTGATATTCAAGGTGGCACCGGTCATGAAACCGGCCAGGTCGGAGGCCAGGTACACACAGGCCGCGCCCATTTCCTCCGGCTTGCCCAGACGCTTCATGGGAACGCCGTCGATAATGGTCTGCAGGATTTCCGGCTTGATGGCCATGACCATCTTGGTGGCGATGTAGCCCGGGGTGATGGCATTCACGGTCACGCCCTTGGCAGCCAGTTCGGCGGCCAGGGCCTTGGTGAAACCGATGACGCCGGCCTTGGCGGCGGAGTAGTTGGTCTGGCCCGCCTGGCCCTTGACGCCATTCACCGAGGAGATGTTCACGATTCGGCCCCAGCCGCGCTCGGCCATCTTGGCGGAAACCTGCTTGGTCATGTTGAACAGGCTGGTCAGGTTGGTGGAGATGACGGCATCCCACTGGTCCCGTTCCATCTTGGCGAACATGCGGTCGCGGGTGATGCCGGCGTTGTTGATGAGAATGTCGATGGGGCCAGCGGCAGCTTCGCCTTCGGCAACCATGCGCTGGCAGTCTTCCAGGGAGGAGACGTCGCCGGCAACGCAGACGAAGCCGGTGAAGCCGGCGGCTTCCTGTTCCTTCAGCCACTCATCCTTGTTGTCGAACTGGGGATGATAAGCGGCGACGATCTTGTGACCAGCCTTGGCGAGTTCCTGGCAAATGGCGGTTCCGATACCCCCCATGGCACCGGTGACGAGAGCAACACGTTGCGTCATTTTGATTCCTTCCTGTTGAGTTTGTTGCGAGTGAAAAAGACGGCGGTCAGACCATGTGCTGGCCACCGTTGATGGAAATATTGGCGCCGGTGACGAAGGCTGCCTCGTCCGAGGCGAGGTAGGCCACCAGGCCGGCGATTTCTTCCGGCTTGCCCAGGCGGCCCACCGGAATCTGCGGCAGTATCTTGGAATCGAGGATGTCCTGGGCGATGGCAGTCACCATATTGGTGCCGATATAGCCCGGCGAGATGGTGTTGACCGTCACCCCGGACTTGGCGACCTCCAGGGCCAGCGCCTTGGTGAAGCCGTGCATGCCGGCCTTGGCCGCCGAGTAGTTGGTCTGGCCGAAAGCGCCTTTCTGGGCATTGACCGAAGACACATTGACCACCCGCCCCCACTTGCGCTCGACCATGCCGTCCATGACCTGCTTGGTCATGTTGAAGACCGAGTCCAGATTGGTGTGGATCACGGCGTCCCAGTCGGCCTTGCTCATTTTCTTGAAGGTCATGTCCCGAGTGATGCCGGCGTTATTGACCAGCACGTCGATGGGGCCAACCTCCCGGGAGACCTGTTCGACACAGGCCTGGCAGGAATCGAAATCGGTCACGTCGCAGGAATAGGCCTTGAAGCCGTGGCCCAGATTGTTCATGGCCTGGAGCCATTCGCCGACCCGGGTGTTGCCCTGGGTGTAGGTGGCGACCACCTTGTAGCCCAGGGCCGCGAGCTTGAGGCAGATCGCCTCGCCCAACCCCCCCGTTCCACCGGTAACCAGCGCGACCCGCGGCATGGCTCAGACCGCCCGCTCGCGCACGTAGCGCCCCGGCGCCGGTTCCAGGGCCTTGTGGCTGGCATTGCCCAATTTGGCGCGGGCCGCCCGGGGTTCCCCGGCATGGGCTCGCAGCCAGGTGGCCCAGTCATTCCACCAACTGCCTTTCTTTTCCTCGGCAACGGCGAGCCAAGCTTCAGCGTCGCCCTTCATGTCCTCATTGATCCAATAGCTGCGCTTGTTCTTGCTGGCGGGGTTGATGACCCCCGCGATATGGCCCGAGGCTCCCAGGACGAAGCGCACCGGCCCGCCCAGGAGGCGCGTGCTTTGGTACGCCGAATGCCAGGGCACGATATGGTCCTCCCGGGTCGCCAGCAGGTACACGGGCATGTCCACTCGACCCAGGTCTACCCGGGCGCCGCAGACACTGAGCTTGCCTGGCACGCGCAGGGAATTGTCGTGGTAGAGGTTGCGCATGTACCAGCAGGCGAACGGCCCCGGCAGGTTGGTGGAATCGCCGTTCCAGTACAGGAGGTCGAAGGCCTGCGGCTTCTGGCCCTTCAGGTAATTCTGGGTGACGTAGTTCCACACCAGGTCGTTGGCGCGCAGGAAGGAAAAAGTATTCTGCAAGTCCCGGGCGGGCAGCAGGCCCCCCTTGCCGATGGTGGCTTCCCGGGCGGCGAGGCCCTGCTCGTCGATGAACAGGCCGATTTCTCCGGTATCCGAAAAATCGAGCAGCGTGGTCAACAGGGTGAGAGAGGCGACGATGTCTTCGTCGCGGGAACGCAGGACGGCCAGGGCCGTGGTCAAGAGGGTGCCGCCGACGCAGAAGCCCAGGGCATTGACCTGGGCGGTACGACAGATGTCCTTGGCCAGGTGCAGCGCGGTGATGGGGCCGTTCTCGATATAGTCGTCCCAGGTCAGATGGCCCTGCTCTTCCTTGGGATTGCGCCAGGAGACGAGGAAGACCGTATTGCCCTGCTCGACCATGAAGCGCACCAAGGAATTCTCCGGCTGGAGATCCATGACGTAATACTTGTTGATGCAGGGCGGCACCACCACCAGGGGCCGGCTTCCCACCTTGGGGCTGAGCGGCGCGTACTGGATGAGCTGCATCACCTCGTTCTCGAATACCACGGCGCCGGCACTGGCGGCAATGTTGCGGCCCACCTCGAAGACTGTTTCGTCGGTCATCGAAATGCGGCCCTTTTCCAGGTCGGCGATCAGATTGTTGATGCCGTTGGTGATGCTCTGGCCCTTGGTTTCCAGGGCGTGCTTGATGAATTCCGGATTGGTGGCCGCGAAGTTGGAAGGTGCCAGGGCATCGCTGATCTGGCGCGCCAGGAAGCGCATCTTGTCGCGGGAGCGGTCGCTCTCGGCCGGCAGCACGTCGATCAGGTCACGCAAGTACTTGGTATTGAGGAGATAGGCCTGGTGCAGGTAATCGAAGACCGGGCTCTCGCGCCATTCGGGCGCCGCAAAGCGGCGATCGCCGGGCTCGGGCGCCACTTTGAATCCGTCGTCCCCCGCTGGCGCCGCCCCCCGGGCCAGGATGGCCTGCCACAAGCGGGTGTGCTGTTCCAGGTAGGCCTTCTGGAGATCGGACATGGCCTTGGGGTCGGCGGGAAGCTTGGCCGCCGCGGGAGCGTCGCCCGCCTGGGCGACGAAATTCATGAACTGCTGCGCTGCGTTCTGGCTCGCCTGCATGAACTGCATGGCCGCGCCGAGGAAAGCGTCGTTTTTATTCGATCCCTGCGACATGGGGGCTCTCGCGTCTGAAGCTGAAGACATTGGGGGGGTTGAGCCGTGGGATTCTCCATTCCCGCCGGACCCCTGTCAATGCGTGGCTCCCGGCACCCTATAATCGGCCCATGTACATCGTCGCCATCGCCTGGCTCTACGTCACCCTCCTGGTCGCCGCCATGGAACCCACCTTGCTGGCGGGAGTGATGGGCTTCTGCTTCTACGGCCTGCTCCCCGTCGCCCTGCTGCTCTGGCTGGGCGGATTTTCCAGCCGCCGCCGGCGACGCCTACTCGCCGACCAGGGCGCGCACGCCGGCGATGCTCAGAACGCCAAGGGCGATCAGTGAAACCTGCTGCAGGGTGGCCTTAAGTTCCGGGCGCCGGTGCAGGCCGGGAATGAGGTCGGCCACCGCCACATAGAGCATGCTGGCCGCGGCGAGCCCCAGAAGTTGCGGAATCCACTCTCGCACCGAGGACAGGGCGAAATAGGCCAGCAGCGCCCCTATCAGGGTGGCCAGACTGGACAGCAGATTGAAGAGCAAGGCCCGCAAGCGGCTGTAGCCCGAGTGTAGAAGAATCAGGTAATCGCCGACTTCCTGCGGAATTTCGTGGGCGATGATGGCCAGGGCGGTGACGATGCCGAGTTGGGTGCTTTCCAAAAAGGCCGCCGCGATGAGGATGCCGTCCACGAAGTTGTGGAAGGTGTCCCCCACCAGGATGAGCAGGCCGGAGCGTCCGTGGTCGTGGGTGGGCGGCCGGGCGTCATGGGCCTCGCAGTGGTCGTGGTGGCAGTGGCGCCAGAGCACCAGTTTTTCCAGGACGAAGAAGGCCAGGATGCCAAGCAGAATGGTTGTCGCCAGGGCATGGACGTCGCCGCCGTGCTCAATAGCGTGGGGCAGGATTTCCAGGAACACGGCCCCCAGAAGCGCGCCGATGGCGTAGGAGATGAGTACGCCGACACTGGCACCACCGGCCGCCAGGGTCATGGCCGCGGCCGCGCAGACGCTCAGGGCGCCGCCAGCAAAAGTGGCGAGGATGATCCAGGCAAGGGGGCTCAAAGCGGGTGGTCCGGGACGAAAGGCGCGGATTATACGCCCGGTGCCGCGAGCCAGATGAAGCTTCCCTGCCGGCCTGACACGCCATCGCGGCGGTGGGAGAAAAAGCGCTCCGGCTGGGCCGCCGTGCACTGTCCGCCTCCGTAAACCGCCTGGATTCCCGCCGCCGCGAGGCGCCGCCGCGCCAGGCACTCCAAATCGGCGAGCCACTTGCCTCCCGGCGCCGGGGCAAAGGCCGCCTGCGTTCCCGCATCGCGGGCCGCGAAGGCCTGCCTGACCTCCTCCCCCACCTCGAAATGCGCGGCACCTATGGCGGGGCCGATCCAGGCCAGGCATTCTTTGCCCGGCCGCCCAAGGGCGGCCACCCCCGCTTCGATCACCCCGGCGGCAAGGCCCCGCCAACCGGCATGAATCGCCGCCACCGCGCTCCCGGCACGATCGCAGAGCAGAATCGGCAGGCAATCGGCCGTCATCACGGCGCAGACCAGGCCGGGGCGGAAGGCCACCGCACCGTCGGCCGCCACGCCGGGCGGGGCCGTCGCCGCATCCACCACCACCGTGCCGTGCACCTGCTGAAGCCACAGGGGAGGCCCCGGCAGGCGGGCCTGCACACGCTCCCGGTTAAGGCGCACAGCTGCAGCAACATCTCCGACATGGTCGCCCAGGTTGAGGCTGGCGTAGGGCCCACGACTAAGTCCGCCGCCACGGGTGGTTTGCAAGGCCCGCACCCCGGGAGGAGCAGGCCAGTCCGGAACGATCCAGTCAGCTGCCACGCAGGGTCTCCAGGAGGGCGTTGAAATCCCCGGGCAGGGGGCTCTGCCATTCCAGACGTGCCCCGCTGCCCGGATGGACCAGCCCCAGGCGAGCCGCGTGCAGGGCCTGGCGGTGGAAGGCCGGTATTTTCGGATTCCCCCGACCATAGACCGGATCCCCTACCAAGGGATGGCCAATGGATGCCATGTGGACACGGATCTGGTGGGTACGCCCGGTCTCCAGGGAGCACTCCACCAGGGTGCAGCGGGCAAAGCGTTCCAGAATCCGGTAGCGCGTCAGGGCGGGCTTACCGCCCCGCCCCTCGCTGACCACTGCCATGCGGGTTCGCTGCACGGGATGGCGACCGATGGGGGCCTCCACCTGACCGTCCCTCTCCAGGCCACCCGCTGCCACCGCCAGATATTGGCGCTTGACGCTGCGGGCCTGAAGCTGGCGCACCAGGTCGGTCTGGGCGGCCAGGCTGCGGGCGACCACCAGCAGGCCGCTGGTCTCCTTGTCCAGCCGGTGCACGATACCGGCCCGAGGAACTTCGGCCAGTTCGGGGCAACGGTGCAGCAGGGCGTTCATCAGCGTGCCGCTCCAATTGCCGCTGCCGGGATGGACCACCAGCCCCGCCGGCTTGTCGATCACCAGCAGGGCATCGTCCTCGAAGACCACGGCAAGGGGGATGTCCTCCGGAGTCCCCGCCGCCGCCCTGGAGTCCACCCCGGGTGCGAGGAGCAGCGTCTCGCCCCCTTTCAGTCGGCGCTTCCCTTCAGGCTCGATACTGCCATCCACCGTCACTCGTCCCTCCTTGACCCAGGCCTGCAGGCGAGCCCGGGAATGTTCGGGCAGGAGTTCGGCCAAAACCTGGTCGAGGCGGCGTCCCGAGGCGGAATCCGGGGCAATCAGGCGGTGAACGGCGATTGGGCTATAATCGCCGCCGTTTTCCACGGAAATATTCATGATGCGCAGTGTAGCCGCATTCACCCCCCCATTCGCTCGCCTCCTCCACCGCCTCGCGGTCGTATTCCTGGCCTGCCTCATCGCGGGCTGCAGCCTTCTACCCGAGGTCAAGGACGAAACTGCCGGCTGGTCCGCTTCCAAGCTCTACAACGAGGCGCGGGATGCCCAGGCCGATGGGGCCTGGGAAAAGGCCGCCAAGCTCCTGGAAAAGCTGGAAGCCCGCTTCCCCTACGGGCGCTATGCCCAGCAGGCCCAACTCGAACTGGGCTACGTCTACTGGAAGGGCGCCGAGCCCCTGGCGGCCATCGCCGCCTGCGACCGCTTCATCAAACTGCACCCCAACCACCCCGCAGTGGATTACGTGTATTACCTCAAGGGTCTGGTCGGTTTCAACGAGGATCAGGGTTTCCTGGGCTACCTGAGCGATCAGGATCCCAGCGAACGGGATCCCAAATCGGCCAAGGAGTCCTTCGAAGCCTTGAAGGAACTGGTGGCCCGTTTCCCCAACAGCAAGTACACGCCGGACGCCATCCTGCGCATGAACTACCTGGTGAATGCGCTGGCCTCCCAGGAAGTCCACGTGGCCCGCTACTACTTCAAGCGTGGCGCCTACATCGCCGCCGCCAACCGCTCCCAGGTCGCCCTGAAATCCTATTCCGGCGCACCGGCGCTCGAAGAAGCGCTCTTCATCATGGTCATCTCCTACGACAAGCTGGGCATGAACGAACTGCGCGACGACGCCGACCGTGTCATGCGCAAGAACTTCCCCGACAGCCGCTATTACAAGGAAGGCCTGGAGCGCAAGACGCCCTGGTACAAACTCTGGTAGGGCGTGTTCTAGTCAGCCCCCCTGCTTGATAGCCAGGACGGCCTGGTTGCGCAGGGTGCGCAGCAATGAAAGCTCCCGGTCCGGCAGCACGATCTGGCCAGCGCGATCCTGATCGGCGTAGATGAGGGCCACCGGAGCCCCCTTGATGTTGAGGGGAAAGAGCACGAAGCTCCGGGCCGGAATGGCCTTGCGGTACCACGCCGGGATGCGGGGGGCGATCTTGGGATCGTCGATGTCGCTGATGAGGAGATCCACCCCCTTCGAAGTCGCGGCGTGAAAAATGTCCGGCGTGAAGGAAAGCGGAAAGCGAAAGGCCTTGGCCACCTCGTTGGCATCCGGACCGAAGCCGAAACGACCCTGCATGGTGCCTGCCCGGGCGTCCTTGATGCACAGGATCACACGCTTGAAGCCCATGGCGCGGTACATGGTCTCCAGGATGATGCGCAGGATGTCGTTGAGCTTGAAGCCGTCGACCAGGGTATTGCTGATGTCCTGGATACCGGCGGCCAGGATGGCCTGGGCGTCCTCTCCGGCCGGCGCGTCGCTGCCGTTCGCCGCGGTTTCGGCGCTGTACAGGCCGCGCTCCCCCAGGACGGTATCGTCGGCTACCGTGTCGTCCGGCAGCGGCGCCTCGCCGCCGCGGTCGAGGAACTGCCGCATCTGGCCACCGAAGGCCGTCTGCTGCACCCCCAGGTGCACGATGCGGGCGAATTCCCCCACCTGTTCGATCGAGCGGCCCATCGCCTCCTCGACGTCCTTCTTGTCCAGGCTGACCGCGGGGCTGAAGCGCGCCAGTGCCTTCTTCAGCTCCCGTTCCCGGGCCTCCGGTCCCGCCTGGGCGATGACCACGCACAATTCGTTGGCCATGCCGGAAAGCACCTGGAGCCGATCTTCCTGGCTCGCCGGCTTCTTTAGGGGCCCGGCAGGCAGCTTGCGCATGGAATTGACGATGAGGGCCGGAAAGCCCCACTGGCGGGCGATGGCCAAGCCGAGATCCTCGAAGCCGATGCCAAGCACCCGGAGCGCCGCCTGCTCCTCGCTCAAATCCCCCTGGCCGGCCAGCAGGCGGATTTCGTCGCTTTCGTCGGGAAAGTAATACTGCGACAGCAGGCGCCCCAGGTTATGGAACAGGGCACAGATGAAGGTCTGCTCCAAATCCTTCATCTGGGCCGCGGTCCCCAGATCCCGGGCCAGGATGCCGGCCAGATTGGCACGCAGGAATTCTTCCTTCAGGAGATTGGCGTTGCCCTTGTTCTGCAGGTGCTCGAAGAGGAGCACGGTGACGGCGATGTTGCGCACCGCCTCGAAGCCCAGGACGATGACCGCCCGGGACACCGTGCTGATATTGCCGCCGCCGGCCGGGCGGAAGTAAGCGGAATTGACGAAGCGCAGCAGCTTGTTGGTCAGGGCGAAGTCCTTGAGGATGGAATTGGACAGCTTGCTGATGCTCTCCATCTCGCTGTTGGCGATCTTGTTGATGGCGCTGACCGACTCGGAGAGGGCAGGAAAGTCGCTCTTGTGCCGCATGCGGCGCAGGAGGAAATCCAGCGTGGCCTGCCGCCCCTCTCCCCGGGGCGCCACTTCTTCGCCCGGATCCAGGTAGGCATCCAGCGCCTCGCCGAACTGGGCGGCGCTCTGGTAGCGCAACTCCGCATCCCGAGACAGGGCCTTGTGCACGATGGCGGCGAGGCGTCCATCGACGCCCCCTTGCGGCAGGCGCAGATCAGTATCGACGATGCGGCGCAGGACGGCCGGCGTCTCCCTGGCCCCCGCTGCCCGCTCGCCGGTGAGCAGTTCGTACAGGACGAGGCCGGCCGCAAAGACATCGCCCCGCGGTGTGACCTTGTGCTCGGCAATGTACTCGGGCGCCATGTAGGCCGGCGTACCGCTGTATTGGTCCGCCCCTTCTCCGCTGCCGGCAAGGCGCGCGGCAATGCCGAAATCCATGACCCGGGGGGTGCCGTCCTCGTCCAGCAGGATGTTGGCAGGCTTGAGATCGCGATGGACGATACCCTGGCGGTGGGCGTGCTCCAGGGCTTCGAGGATGGGGCGCAGGAGGCCCACGGCCCGGGCCGGCGGCAGAGCCCCGCTGGTCTTGAGAAAGGCGGCCAGGGTCGTACCCGGCACATACTCGAACACCAGGTAGGGCTCCCCTCCCTGCTCGCCCGCTTCGAAGATGGGCACCAGATTGGGATGGCGCAAGCGCCCCACGGTGCGCGCTTCCTGCAGCAGAGCCGCCGCCTGTCCCGGGACTGCTCCGGCCAGGTGAAGGGTCTTGATGGCCACTTCACGTTGCAGTTGGGGATCGAATCCCAGATAGACGACGCTCTGGGCTCCGCGCCCCAGTTCCCGCCGCAGTTCGAAACGCCCGATCTTGCTCATCGACCCTCGCTCTCCTCACCGTCTACCGCCGGCGTGACCCACAGCAGCCGGGGCATGCCTTCGGCCGCGCCGCACACCAGGGCGTTCTGCCCGAAGCGCGCCGCCAGTCCAAGGGCAGCGTCGGCCGGCAAACCTGTCACGAAGCAGCTTTCCTCCACCGGCCAGCCGGCATCGTCGGCCACGTTCTCGGCCGTGTAGGGTTCCAGCCCCATTTCCAGAAGGGCGACTTCGAGCGCCGCCTGGCGCAGGCGGTTTTCCTCCTCGCCCAGCCTCACCGACGCCGGGTTGCACGCCGTCAGCACCGCCCAGTCCGCGGCGCCTTCGCCGGCCAGCCAGGCGACCAGCCTGTCGTCCCGCGTCCCGATGCGCAGCTCCCGCACGCCGCCGGGCAGGAAGACACGATAGGTCGTCGCCCGGTAGGCGGCTTCCAGCTCACTCTGCGTCGGCATCGAAATCCGCCTCGCCGATGAGCCGCTCGCTTTCCGCCACCGGCAATGCCTCCACTTCCTTCAGTTTCCTGGACAGCACGCGGGTACGGGTCTCCGCCTTGCCGATGCTGCTGCTTGCTTCCTCCAGCTTCTTGCGGGTGTGGGCCAGGGCCTCGCCGAACTTGCCAAACTCGGTCTTCACCGCACCGAGGATGGCCCAGACCTCCGCCGAACGCTGCTCGATGGCCAGGGTGCGGAAGCCCATCTGCAGACTGTTGAGCAGCGCGGCCAGGGTGGTCGGCCCGGCCAGGCTCACCCGCCACTCGCGCTGCAGGGTTTCGCTCAGCCCCGGTCGGCGCAGAGCCTCAGCGTAGAGCCCTTCCACCGGCAGATAGAGAATGGCGAAATCGGTGGTATGGGGCGGTGCCACGTACTTTTCGCGGATGCTGCGGGCCTCCAGCTTGAGGCGGCCCTCGATGGCACGGGCTGCTTCGTCCATGGCCGGGACGTCGCCCCGCTCCTGCGCGTCCAGGAGCCGCTGCCAGTCCTCGATGGGAAATTTGGCGTCCAGGGGCAGCCAGACCTCGGCGCCATCGTCCTTACCCGGCAGGCGGATGGCGAAATCGACCCGTTCCGCGCTGCCCGGCCGCGTCGCCACATTGGCGGAAAACTGATCCGCGGTGAGCAACTGTTCCAGCAGGGCCGCCAGTTGGACCTCGCCCCAGGTGCCGCGGGTCTTCACATTGGTCAGCACGCGCTTCAGATCTCCCACCCCCACCGCCAGGGTATGCATTTCCCCCAGCCCGCGATGGACCTGCTCCAGGCGGTCGCTGACCAATTTGAAGGATTCGCCCAGACGCTGCTCCAGGGTGGCGTGCAGCTTTTCGTCCACCGTCTGGCGCATGGCTTCGAGCCTGGTCGCGTTGTCCGCCTGGAGGGCGGTGAGCCGGCCTTCCACTGCCGCCTTGAGGCGCTCGAAGCGCTCGTCCAGTCCCAGGGAAAAACGGTTGAGCTCCCGGGCAAAGCCTTCCAGGCGTTCCCCTTGCAGGGCGCCCAGGCCGGTGAGCTGCGCTGAGACGGTCTGGCTCAACTGGGTGGCAGAACGGGCCTGCTCTTCCCGGTCCCGGAAGGCAGCGTCGGCGTCTTCGCGCCGGGCGCGGGCCAGTTCCTCCCGCAGTTCCCGTTCCAGGCGCTCGAGGGCGCGGGCCTGGGTTTCCAGCATGGCGGTGAGCGCTTCGGCCAGTTGTGCGTCTCGGCCACCGGCCCGCCGCAGGGTCCAAACCTGGAGCGCAAGCACTGCTGCCAGGGCCACCAAGATCGCCAGTTCCACACCCGTTGCCATGTCGCTTTCCCCGAACGGGCATGGATCGAGACCATCCCCAATGTTGCCGCGCCCTGCCGTGCCCCCCTCCCCCACCCAGTGCGCCGTAGTTCCGCGGGGCGGGGCAAGCCATGTGCCGCACCGTTCAGGACGATCGGCGCGATTCTGACAGATCGCGACCCGATGCTCCAGCCGCAAAAGCCCACCGGCCGGGCTTCGGGAATATCGAAGGACCGGCCCCGGGTTGTTCCGATTGGTGCATGCCCGCCGATGGCCGACAATCCGGGCTTCGCGAATCAAGGGGGGCGCGCCCTCGAAGCCCGACAACAGGGTGTGGAGAGCGCGTGGGTCCGGAACAGGAACCAGGGCCGACAAATGTTGTCTTCACGGTACAGACCCAATTCAATCGGGCGACAGGTTTCAAGGTGCAGGAAGGGCATCGCGCAATGCGACCCCGGGTGTGTTACGTCCTTGGCCCAGCGAGGGGTGAGCCAGGCCGCGCAGCATGGCCGTCGCCGCTCGGAAAGGCTCAAGTGATGGGCCCTCACGGTTTCCACGACAGTTCATCGGTCGGTTTCATCGGCGCCCTGGCGCTGCCGGCGCTCGCCATGGGAGTCGAACTTGCCTTCTGGGAAACCCTGCGCCCCTTTGCCTGGGTGCTCTTTTACCCGGCGGTCTTCGTCGCCGCGCTGATCGGTGGACTCTGGGGCGGCATGGGGGCCACGCTGCTGGCCACCGCCCTGGCCGGTTTCTATCTGGTTCCGGCTCAGGTGGCGGAGACGCCAGCGGAGGCTGCCCTGGGCATCCAGATGGCGATCTTCGCGGCGACCGGCGTCCTGTTCAGCGTATTCGCCCATCGCCTGAGCCAGAAGGAAAGGCTCGCCGAACGCCTCGCGGGTAACGTCCGCCACCGCCGGCTGTTCGAGCGCTCCCGCGCCGGGATCGTCTATCTCGACGGCCGGGGCCGCTACCAGGACGCCAACCCGGCCTTCTGCGCACTGACCGGATATTCCCGCGAGGAGATCCTGGGGCTGGACGCCTACCGCATCGTCGACGCGGGCGATCACGCCCGCCTGCGCGAATATCTGGCCAGCACCCGGGCGTCGGACGGGCTGACCACCCGCTGGCGCCTGCGTCGCCGGGACGGACAGCCGGCCGAGGTGGAAGCGCTCATCTCCCGCGAGGGCGATGGAAGCACCATGGCCATCGTCCACGACATCAGCCAGCGCCTGCACTACGAGCGGAATCTGCACGCGGCCCATACCCTGAGCCAAGCGGTGCTGGACTCGGTTCCCGCCCAAATGGCCGTCATCGACCGCGACGGGGCGATCGTCGCCATCAACGAATCCTGGCGGGAATTCGCCCTGCACCACTGCACCGACGCCGGACAACTCGCAGGGACCGCCGTAGGGGCGAATCTCCTGGACGCCTGCCGGGCGGACCACGACAGCGACAACTGGGTCTACACCGGCATCCTCGAAGTGCTGCACGGACGTACCGAGCACTTCCGCGGCGAGTGCCGCTGCGAGTCTCCGGCGGGCGAGGTGCTGTGGTTCGCGATGACCGTGACGCCGGTCGCCTTTCCGGCCGGCGGCGCGGTGGTGGCCTACCACGATATCAGCGACATCCACCACGCCAAGGACGCCGAGCATTTGGCCCTGTGCCAGGTGAAGACCCTGGCCGCCCGGCAGTTGGTCTTCCAGGAAGAAGAACGGCTTGCACTTTCCCGGGAACTGCACGACCACGTCGGCCAGGATCTGGCTGCCCTGGAACTGGCCCTGGACCAGTGCGCCCGCCACATGGGGCCGGCGCCCAAGGCCCAGGCCGCTCTCTGGGAGGCCCGCCTCACGGTGAAGTCGATCCTCGAAACGACCCGCGACATTTCCCGCCGTCTGCGCCCGCCCTTGCTGGACGACCTTGGCCTGGCGGCGGCCTTGCGCTGGCACATCGACAAACTGCCCCGCGCCGACGTGGTCGGAATTCGCCTGGACGACGGGATCGGCGCCACCCGCTTCCATCCGGACGTGGAACTGGCTGCCTTCCGCATCGCCCAGGAAGCCCTGTCCAATGCCCTGCGCCATGCCCGCGCCCAGGAAATCCATGTCTGCCTGGAATTCGATGCCACGGGCCTCGGCCTGCGCATCCGCGACGACGGCGTCGGCTTCGCCGCCGAAGAAGCCCTGGAACGCTCTCGCCGCCTCAATTCCCTCGGCCTCCTGGGCATGCGGGAACGGGTCGCCACCGTCGGCGGCCGTTTCCGCATAGAATCCAGGCCAGGAGCCGGAACCGAAGTCGCCACCCTTTTTTACGCTCCCCCTAACCTGCAATGACGCCCATCCGCATTCTCGTCGCCGACGACCACAACCTTGTCCGAGCCGGAATCCTGCGCCTTCTCAACGAAGTCGCCGATTTCGAGGTGGTGGCCGACACCGCCAACGGCGCCGAAGCCATCGACCTGGCCTGCCGCCTGCAGCCCGATGTCGCCCTGCTCGACATCGCCATGCCGGGCATCACGGGTTTACAGGCCCTGGAGAAGATCGTCAGCACCAACCCGGCCATACGGGTCATCATCCTGACCATGTACGACACCGAGGAGCACGTCATTTCGGCCATGCGCCTGGGGGCCTCCGGTTTCGTGCTGAAGAACGCCGCTCCTCAGGAAATGGAACTGGCCATCCGCGCCGTGCTGGCGGGCGGCACCTGGCTGCCGGCGGCCATTTCACGTCCGGTGGTGGACGCCTACCTGGAGCGGGTGCAGACTTCGGACACCCGGGATGGCCTCACCCCCCGCCAGCGGGAAGTGCTGAAGATGATCGCGGAGGGCATGCGCACCAAGGAAATCGCTTTCAGCCTCGGCGTCAGCGTCAAGACCATCGAGACCTACCGTGCCCAGATCATGAACCGCCTGGGCATAGGCGACATTCCCGGACTGGTGCGTTACGCCATCCGGCGTGGACTTTCGGAACTCTAAACGCACCCTAAACTTCGCGCCGGATTCAATCCCGCAGCACCAGGAATCGACCATCAAGCCTCAATGGCTGGGTTCCCGCCGCGCACTACGGCGCGATCCGTCCAACCAGCCCAGCAGGGTCACGAAAAGGTCCTCCGGTTCCACCGGCTTGGCCAGGTGGTCGTCCATACCCGCGGCCAGGCAGCGTTCTCTGTCCTCGGCAAAGGCATTGGCCGTCAGGGCGACAATGGGCACGCGGCCGCCGGACGGGAGTTCCCGGATCCGCCGCGTCGCTTCCAGACCATCCATTTCCGGCATGTACATGTCCATGAGGATCAGGTCGTAGGCGAAGCTCTGCGCCAGCCGCAGGGCTTCGGCCCCATTGGGCGCTACGTCTATGCTGAAATCAAGATCCCCCAGGAGGTCCACCAGGATTTCCTGGTTGATCTCGTTGTCCTCGGCCAGGAGCACCCGGGCGCCAGCGTGCTCCCGGCGCAGGCAGGCCGCCGCGACTTCCCCCGGCCCATCGTTGCCCACCAGGCGCAGATCGGGAGTCTGCCCGGCGGGGGCGCTGCCGCGCTCGAAGGTGGCGGCGAACCAGAAGGTACTTCCCTCACCCGGGGTGCTGTCGACGCCAAGCTCACCGTCCATGAGCCGCGCCAGCCGCTGGCAGATGGCTAGCCCCAGGCCCGTCCCGCCGTAGCGGCGGGTAGTGCTGGAGTCCGCTTGCTCGAAGGCCTCGAACAAGCGCCCCTGGTCGGCCGGAGCAATGCCGATACCCGTGTCGCTGACGGCGAAGCGCAGACACACCCGCTCGCCCCGCTCCTCGACGACCTCGGCCCGCAGCCGGATTCCGCCGGTGGCGGTGAACTTGATGGCGTTGCTGATGAAATTGCTCAGAATCTGGTTGAGCCGCAGGGCGTCCCCCTGCAGGTTGAAGGGGATGCGCGGATCGATTTCGCGGGTGAATTCGAGGCCCTTTTCCTCAATGCGCTGTCCGGCGATGGAGTAGAGGCTGGCAAAGACGGCATGTACGCTGAATCCCGCCCGCTCCAGGGTGAGTTTGCCGGCCTCGATCTTGGACAAATCCAGAATGTCGTTGATGATCGCCAGCAGGTGGGTGGCCGCCCCCTGGATCTTGCCCAACTGTTCCGAGGCCTTGGGCGAATCGGCATCCCGCTGCAACAGGTGGGTCAGGCCGATGATGGCGCTCATGGGGGTGCGAATTTCGTGGCTCATGTTGGCCACGAAGGCGCTCTTGCTGCGGCTCGCCGCCTCCGCCGCCTCCTTGGCGGCCAGCAGTTCCCCCGCCTGGGTGGCAAGGGCGTTGTTGAGCGCCATGACCTGTCTTTCCCGCTCCCGCGACTCACTGATGTCGAACACGGTCGCCAAGGAATGCTTGAATGCGCCATCAGCGTCGAACACGGCCCGGGAATTGAGGATCACCGGCAGGCGGCTACCGTCCCGCCGCAGGAGGTCGTACTCCACACCACGGATTTCACCCGCGCTTTGCAGCCGGGCGAAGTTCACCTGCAAGTTTTCCCGCTGCTCCGGCGCGACGAGGTCGGCGAAGGCCATGCGGCCCTCGACTTCCTGCCGGGCGTAGCCCAGCCAGGCCAGCTCGGTGTCGTTGATGCGGATGACTAGGCCCGCCGGGTCTAGGGAGTGATAGCCGCAGGGAGCGTCGTGATAGAGCGCGACAATTTCTGCGTTGCAGGCATCCACGGTGCGGCGGGCATCCTGCCACTGGCGGGTACGCTCCTCGACCAGCACCTCGAGCTGATTGCGGTAGGCATCGAGTTCGCTTCCCATGCGCTCCTTTTCGCTGACGTCTTCCTCGATGCCGACGTAGTGGGAAACACTGCCGTCAGGCAGGCGCAGGGGGGAGATGTGGGCGAAGCAACTGCGCAGCGATCCGTCCCGGCAGCGATTGACGAACTTGCCCGACCAGGATTCTCCCCGCAGCAGGGTGGCCCAGAGTTCGGCATGGAGTGCGGGAGGCGTTGATTCCGAACGCAGCAGGGAAACCTTGTGCCCCACAGCCTCGCCGGGGGTGTAGCCGAACACGGCGCTGAAGGCCGGATTGACGTAAGTCATCACGCCGTCGAGATCGGTCACCACTACCGGATTGGGATTCTGGGCCACGACGCGGGCCAGCTTTTCCGCCCGGCGCCCCTGCTCGGCTGCCAGCGCTTCCGTTTGATTCATGCGGCGCAGGACGAGGACTCCGCCACCCGCCAGGAGCAGAAGCGCCACGAGCGTCCCCGCCGCACGCTGCTGCCAATCGGCGAGAGCCTCGGCACGAGGGATTCCAGCCACGGCCACCCAGGGGTAACCCGCCACGCGATGGAAGACCTGTACCCGCTCGATGCCGTCAGCCGGGTCCGGCGCCACGACGGTGCCACGATTCTCGCCGCTCAGCAGACGCAGCAGGATCGGATCGCTTCCCGTCCCCTCACGCTCTTTCGCGAAGGGGTGGCGGATGACCGACGCGCCGCTGTCGGCGCGCCGCAGATGGACACTGCCGCCCCGGCCGAGCTCCGCCCGGGAGAAAATGCCCTGCACGAAATCCAGGTCCAGGGTCATGCCGACCGTGCCCAGGAAACGCCCCCCTTCGTCCCGCACGGCCCGCGCCAGCATGACCGTCGGCCGCCCGGTGGTCCGCGCGACGATGACGCCGGAAATGTGCATGGACTGCCCGGGTTCGTCCCGGGAGCGCTGGAAGTAATCCCGATCGGAGACGTCGATGTCGGCGACTGCGGATTCCGAGGCGTGGCGCAGAATACCTGCAGCATCGGTAAAGTAGTAGCCGCCCATTTCTTCGAACTTGCGGTTGGTGGGAACGATGGCGGAAAGACCTGCCTTCCAGTCGCGGTCGCCGACGCGCGCCTCGTAGAGGGGACGCGCCGCCACGGCGAGGTCGTTCAATTCCCCTTCGGCCCGGCGCAGAACAGCATTGACCTGGGACTCGACCAACCCCGCCACGCCCCTCCCCCGCTGGACGGCATGGTCCAGGGCATCGCGATGGCCTTGTGCCAGGAGAGAGATCAAGAGCAGGGTGATTCCCCCCAGCAGCCCCGCAAAGACCAGGGCACGCCTACGGGGCGATGCGCCCGGTGCGGGCGCAGGGACAAAAAAACCTCCCTCGGCCGACGCTGCGGTCGTCGCGGGGGTCAGGCCTCCCGCCTGACGGGAACTGCGGGTATTGGGCATCAATGTCCTCTATCCCCTTTATAGTGCGCCGCAGCAAAACACAATGCATCAGGGATTTCCCGTAACCATTCCTCCAAATGCATTAGATTGCCCCACGACTAGGGCGGGAAGGCTTGTTTCGCCTCGATTTCTATCGACTCCACCGGCCCGGAGCAGTGATAATCTATGCAAAAGGTCAGAGGTCAGAGCCAAGACCCGGCATTCGGAGATCGCCCACATGTTCAATTGGATAAGTGATGAATCGCGCCGTTTTGCGGAAGCTCTGCGGCAGCGCGGAACCTGGTTCTTTATCGCCCTGCTCGCGGTTTTTTCCGGAATCGTCTACACGGTTTTCCGCTACGCCCTGCGCATGGACTTTCTCCTGCGCATCCACCATCTGGCCGGCGCCAGTTGTACGGCCATGGACAACGGCACCATGCTGATCATCTTCTTTTCGTCCATCTTTTTCGGCCTTGCCCTACTGGTGGCCTTCGGTGAACTGGCGCGCCACTCGGACTTCTCCCGCCGTCATTCCCACGCCGAGGCCCGCTCGGCCGCCCTGCTGTGCGTGGGATGGATCGCGGTCGCGCTGGCCATCGGCGCCACCATGTTGGCCCTGCTGGTCCGTCACTGCGCCTGAACCGGCATGAAAATCCTGGTCGTCGAAGATACCCGCAGCAACGCAGTCCTCCTGCGCGAAATCCTGCTGCGGCGCGGCGATAACGTCGTCCTGGCGGAAAGCGGCGCCCAGGCCCTGGCCGCCTATTCCAGTGCGGCCCCCGATCTGGTCCTACTGGACGTGGTTCTGCCCGACATGGATGGCCATGCCGTCGCCCGCCAGATTCGCCAGCGCGAGGCTGCGGGGCGCTGGACGCCCATCATCTTCCTTTCCGGTCTGACCTCCGACGCCGATCTGCAAAAGGGCATCGCCGCAGGGGGCGACGACTACCTCTTCAAGCCGGTGAGCGAAGTCGTTCTGGGCGCCAAGGTGGCTGCCATGCAGCGCATCGCAGGCATGCGCGACCAGCTCGTGGACCTTGCCCGGCAACTGGATGCGGCCAACCAGGAACTACACTTGCTGTCGACCCGCGACGGCCTTACCGGCATCGGCAACCGGCGCTTCTTCGACGAACTCCTGACCCGGGAGTGGGGCCGCGCCCTGCGCAACGGCGGCGAAGTCGGCCTGCTCTTGTGCGACGTCGATTATTTCAAGCGATACAACGACACTTACGGCCATCAGGCGGGCGACCAATGCCTGCGCGCGGTGGCCGACGCCCTCGCCGGGGCCATCGGCCGCGCCTCGGATATCGTAGCCCGCTACGGGGGTGAGGAGTTCGTCGTCGTCCTGCCCGACACGAGCCTGGGCGGCGTCCTCTTCGTGGCCGAAAAACTTCGCCATGGCGTCCATTGCCTGGCCATTCCGCACAGCGCATCCGACAGGGGAACGGTCAGCATCAGCATCGGCATCGCCTCGACAGTCCCCGCCAAGGGGGATTCGCCGCGGGATCTGGTCGAGCGGGCCGACCGGGCGCTCTACCGGGCCAAGCAGGGCGGCCGGGACCGGGTCTGCCGCTACGATCCCGATCTTGACCAGCCGGCCTGAAACGGCCAGACTTCCCGCCATGTCCCGAAAGCGCGCCACCGTCATGATCGTCGACGACAACGACATGATGCGCACCTTGTTGCGCGGCATCCTGCGCGCCGAGAATTACGAAGTCATCGCCGAAGCCCGCCACGGCGCATCTGCCGTCGAGCAAGCCCAGTTGCTCAAACCCCGTATCGTGTGCATGGACGTGGTCATGCCGGAGATGGACGGCCTGGAGGCCCTGCGCGAAATCAAGTCCGCCAACCCGGCCATCGACATCGTAATGATCACCGGCAATGCCTGTGGCGATACCGTGCAGGAAGCCATCCAGAACGGCGCTTCAGGCTTCATCGTCAAGCCCTTCAACGCCGCCAAGGTGCTCGACACCCTGGAGCGCGTGCTGGCGGGAAAAGCGATCCGCAGCACCGAACCACCCTCCGCTTAAAACTCGTTTTTCCACTCCCGGATGGCGGCGAAGACGGCCACCGGGTCACTGGCCCCCGGATTGCGGGCCTGGGCGGCACGGATGACTTCGGGACGGGTGCAGCGGATGAAGGGGTTGGTTTCCCGTTCCTCCGCCAGATCGAGGGGAACGGTCGCTGCACCCCGGGCCCGCAGTTCGGCCACCCGAGCCCGGCGCCGCACGATGGCGCCATTGGCCGGCTCCACGGCGGCGGCGAACTCCAGGTTGGCGGCGGTATATTCGTGGGCGCAATACAGGCGGGTCGCGGCAGGCAGTTGCGTGAGGCGTCGCAGGGAGGCCACCATCTGCTCCGGAGTTCCTTCGAAGAGTCGGCCGCAGCCTGCACCGAACAGGGTGTCGCCCACGAAGGCGGCACCCGTCATGACGTAGGCGAGATGGCCCAGGGTATGGCCGGGAACGGCCATCACGTCGAAGGTTTCGTCCAGCACGGTGATGCGCTCCCCCCCGCAGAGCGGCCGGTTGCACCCTGTGATAGACTCCGACGCAGGGCCGAAGACGGCGGGCTGCCAGCGGGCGGCGAGGGCTTCGACCCCTCCCTGGTGGTCCCCGTGGTGGTGGGTAATCAGGATGGCCTCCAGCACGAGCCCATGTTTTCTCAGGTGCCCGGCCACCGGTTCCGCGTCGCCGGGATCGACGACCACCGCCCGCTCGCCCCGCACTAGTAGCCAGATGTAATTGTCCCTGAAGGCGGGAATGAACGATATTTCAAGCATGCCCGAACTATTGGCCGACACGTCCCGCCTGTCAATTCCGGGTCTCGCGGAATGGCTGGCCAGCCCCCAGGGCCGCTACGTGGCGGCATGGGAGTCGGCGCGCATCGATGCCGTCGTGGCCGACGTGTTCGGCTTCAACGCCCTGCAACTGGGTATGCCGGAATGCGATTTCCTGCGCGCCAATCGTATTCCCCTGCGCCAGAAGGCCGGCGAGGCGGGGGCGGTGGATGTGCTGTGCGATCTTGCCGCCCTGCCCTTTTCCTCCCACAGCACCGATCTGGTCATCCTGCCCCATGTGCTCGAGTTCCATGCCGATCCCCACGAGGTTCTGCGGGAAGTGGAGCGCATCCTCATCCCCGAGGGTCAGGTGGTGATCGTCGGTTTCAACCCGCTCTCCTTGTGGGGCCTCAAGCGGCGCTACGCCGTGGAGCGGGACCGTTTCCCCTGGAACGGCACCTATCTGTCGCCCCTGCGTCTGAGGGACTGGCTGAAGCTCCTGGGCTTCGAAACCGACCGTGGCGCTTTCGGCTGCTACGTCCCCCCCTTCCGCCAGGAGACCTGGCTGCGGCGCTGGCGCTTCCTGGAACTTGCGGGGGACCGCTGGTGGGGCTTCGGCGGGGGTGTCTACCTGCTGCGGGCAGTGAAGCGCACCCACGGGCTGCGGCTCATCATGCCCAAGTGGAAGAAGTCTCCGGTCCCGGCCCGGGCCCTGCGCCCCGTGGCCCAGCGGGAGATCCGTCTTGACTGAGTGCGTGGACATCTACACCGACGGCGCCTGCCGTGGCAACCCCGGCCCCGGGGGCTGGGGGGCCATCCTGCGCCTGGGGGGGCGGGAAAAGGAGCTCTGGGGCGGCGATCCGGCAACCACCAACAATCGCATGGAACTGACCGCGGTCATCCGCGCCCTGGAGGCACTGAAGCGCCCCGTGAGCGCCCGGGTGCATACCGACTCCCAGTACGTCATCAACGGCATCCGGGACTGGATTCACGGCTGGAAGCGCAACGGCTGGCGCACCGCCAACAAGAAGCCCGTCAAGAACGCCGATTTGTGGCAGGCCCTGGACGGCCTGACCGCGGGCCACACCCTGGAGTGGATCTGGGTGAAGGGCCACGCCGGCCATCCCGAAAACGAACGCGCCGACGCCCTGGCCAATCGGGGCATCGACGAACTCCCGAGAAAGGGGCAAGCATGAGGCAAATCGTCCTCGATACCGAAACCACTGGCCTGGACCCCCGCCAGGGGCACCGCATCATCGAAATCGCCTGTCTGGAGCTGGTGAATCGCCGCCTCACAGGCCGCCACCTGCACAAATACGTGAACCCGGAACGGGAAATCGACGCCGGGGCCGCGGCGGTCCATGGCATCACCCTCGACTTTCTGGCCGACAAACCGCGCTTCGCCGACGTGGCGGAAGAATTCCTGGAATTCATCACCGGCGCTGAACTGGTCATCCACAACGCCCCCTTCGACGTGGGTTTTCTCAACGCAGAACTCGACCTCCTGGGGCGGGTTCCGGTTGAGACGGTCTGCGCTGGGGTGCGCGACACGCTCCGCATGGCCAAGGAACTGCACCCGGGCAAGCGCAACAGTCTCGATGCCTTGTGCGAACGCTACGCTATCGACAACTCGGAGCGCACGCTGCACGGTGCCCTGCTCGATACGGAACTACTCGCCGAAGTCTATCTGGCCATGACCCGCGGCCAGGACAGCCTCATCGTCGACAGTGGTGACCCAGCCGAAGGCCGAGGTGGCGGTGCCGCCGCCCGGCTGCGTCCGCGGGCGCCCCTGCTGGTGCGGCAGGCCGACGACGCAGAACTAGCGGACCACGCTCGCGTCCTGGCCACGATCGAGAAGGAAACCAAAGGACAGTGCCTGTGGCTGAAGGCAGAGGCGACATAAGGCGCCGCGGACGACACCTGAGCGCTCCGCTTCGCCGGCACGGCAGCCGATGGGCATGGCGGCCATGGCTTCTCTCCCCTCCCTTGCACCTGCCCCGGGGGCGAGGGAGGATTCTTGAGGCCCCGGGCTTTTCGCATACTTCCTCGACCCCAAATCCATCGCCATGCAGGACGACGCGCCGCTGTCCACCCCCGCCGCCCTGACCGCGGCTTTCGCCCGCATCAAGGCTGGCGCCCGGGCCGAAACCAACCCGTCCCTTTCCGTCCGCCACCGCCGGCTGGACGCCCTATTCGCCCTGGTCCATGACCATCGCGAGGATTTCGCCGCCGCCATCACCCAGGATTTCGGCTTTCGACCGACCCAGGAAACGCTCCTCCTGGAAGTCTTTCCCACCCTGGAGGCCCTGCGCCATGCGCGCCGCCACGTCGCCCGCTGGATGAAGCCGCGGCGGCACCCCGTCTCCCTCTGGTTCCTGCCCGGCCGCGCGGAGACCCGGCCCCAGCCTCTGGGCTGCGTCGGCGTCGTGGCACCGTGGAACTACCCCCTCTTTCTCACCGCAGCCCCCCTCGCTACCATCCTCGCCGCGGGCAATCGGGCCCTGCTCAAATTTTCCGAATACACGCCGGCCACCGCCACCCTGTTCGCCCGCTTGATTTCCCGCTACTTCGAGTCCAACGAACTCGCCGTCGTGGGGGGAGAGCTGGATCTCGCCCGCGCCTTCACCGCCCTGCCCTTCGACCACCTCCTGTTCACCGGTTCCGCTGCCGTTGGGAGACAGGTGATGGCGGCTGCAGCAGCCCATCTCACCCCGGTGACCCTGGAGTTGGGCGGAAAGTCCCCCGCCCTCATCGCCCCCGGGTACCCCCTGGCCCACGCCGCGGCACGCATCGTCGTGGGCAAGTGCGTCAATGCGGGCCAGACCTGCATCGCGCCGGATTACGTCCTGCTGCCGGCAGGCAGCGAAGAAGCCTTCCTGGCGGCCGCCCGCCGCGAGGCCCAGGCCGCCTATCCGGATTTCGCGGCCAACCCGGACTACGCGGCCATCGTCAACGACCGCCATTTCCGCCGGCTCTCTGGCGCGCTGGAAGAGGCCCGATCAGCCGGCGCCCGCGTCGAACCCCTGCTCCCGGGAGCACAGCCCGATCCGCTGACCCGCCGCTTCCCTCCCACCGCGCTGCTGGGTGTTCCTGAGAATCTCTCGCTGATGCGGGAGGAAATCTTCGGCCCGCTCCTCCCTCTGGTTCCCTATCGCACCCTGGACGAGGCCATCGCCCATATCAACTCCCGCGACGCCCCCCTGGCCCTCTACCTTTTCGACCGGGACCGGCTCCGGGCCGACGCGGTCCTGGACGCCACCCGGGCCGGCGGCGTCACACTGAACGACACCCTGCTGCACATCGCCCAGAACAACCTTCCCTTCGGCGGCGTCGGCGCCAGCGGCATGGGCCAGATCCACGGTCACGCGGGGTTTCTGACTTTTTCCAAGGAGAAAGCCGTTTTCCGCCAATCCCGCCTGAACGGCATGACCCTGCTCAAGCCCCCCTACGGGCGCCGCTTCGACGCGCTGCTGCGCTTGCTCTTGCGCTGAGCCCCCACGCCCGCCATGAATCCGGTTTCGGCCACCGCCTACCACCCTCCCTCGGACGACGGCGCTCCGCTGCTCTACCTCGACGACGACCTAGTGATTGCGGAAAAGCCCAGCGGACTCCTGTCGGCTCCTGGCCGTGGTGCCGACAAAGCCGATTGCCTGATCTCGCGGCTGCACCGGCTCCACCCCGAACTCCTGCTGGTCCACCGTCTGGACATGGATACCTCGGGCCTTCTCATCCTGGCACGCCACCCCCGGGCCCAGCGGGAACTCTCGCGCCTCTTCCGGGAGAGGCAGGTGGACAAGCGCTACGAGGCGGTGGTCAGCGGGCGGGTAGCAGCAGACCAGGGCGAAATCAACCTCCCCCTCATCTGTGATTGGCCCCGGCGACCGCGGCAAAAGGTGGATCTCGCGACGGGAAAGCCTTCACAGACACGCTTTCGCGTCCTCCGCCGGGAGAGCGCGCCCTTCACCACGCGCCTGGAGCTTGAGCCCGTCACCGGCCGTTCCCATCAACTCCGCGTGCATTGCCTCGCCCTCGGCCACCCCATCGTCGGCGACTCCCTCTACGGCACGGCCGCCACGCGCCTGCTGCTGCACGCCAGCCACCTGGCTTTCCCGCACCCCTGTAGCGGCGCAGCGATGGCTTTCGCAAGCCCGACACCGTTCTGAACGCAACTCGCAGACGTAGCCAACGCCCCGGCGGGCTTGGAACGATACCTCCGATGGCCGATCATTCGGAGTGCTACCGAGGCCCCTGATGGCTAGTAGTCAGTCACATAGGTTTGCGTGAATGCCGAGGCGCGCATCCGCGCCCGGATCGCGCGAAGCGAACCGCAGCCATAGCTTCGGCTATTGCTGCCGGGGTTTGCAGCTTCGGCGCCTAGCCAGAGAAGCAAATCCTTCGCTTTCATCTTCTTCCGCAACCTGTGGGTCAGGCTACTAGTGGGCGGCCGATGTTCAACCGATCAGATCAGGCTGTCCTTTTCGATCCCGCCGCGCTTGATGATTCGGCGCAGACGGTCCAGCCCTTCCATCTGGATTTGCCGCACCCGCTCCCGGGTCAAACCCAGATCCGAGGCGATGACGTCCAAAGTCGAGGTTTCCACGCCCTTCAGGCCGTAGCGACGTTCGATGACCGAGCGCTGCCTGTCGCTCAACTGGGCGAGCCAGAGATCGATCAGGCCACCCAGTTCGCTAGATTGAAGCAGGGATTCTGGATCTGCACTGGATTCGTCGGCAATGACGTCGGCAACGGTGTGGTTGGGATCGATCTCGCGCGGGGCGTCCAGCGACGCGATATGTTCGTTGAGCGAAAGCACGCGGCGCACGTCATCTACCGGCCGGTCGATGAGGGCGGCGATGCGGTCAATGGAGGTTTCCCGGGCTTCGGCCGCTTCCAGGTGGCGTATGGCCCGCAGGACGACGTTGATTTCCTTGACCACGTGCACCGGCAGGCGAATGGTGCGGGACTGGTTCATGATCGCCCGTTCAATGCTTTGCCGGATCCACCAGGTCGCGTAGGTCGAAAAGCGAAAGCCGCGCTCGGGATCAAACTTCTCCAGGGCGTGGATGAGCCCCAGGTTGCCTTCCTCGATGAGGTCCAGAAGCGGAATGCCCCGGTTGAGGTAGTGCTTGGCGATATTGACCACCAGCCGCAGGTTGTGCTCGATCATTTTCTGTCGGGCGGCGAAATCGCCCTGGCGTACCAGGCGAGTGGTGGTGAGTTCCTGCTCCGGGGTAAGAAGAGGCTTGGCGCCGATTTCGTTGAGGTAAAGCTGGGTGACGTCTTCCAGAAGCTCGATTTCGGGCGTCACGGGCTCCGGCTCGGGCAAGAGGGCCTCGGCCTCTTCCTCGGAAAACTCCTCTTCGAACTCTTCGTTTTCTTCGCTCATCGCTTGGGCAGCACCTGGGTCGGGTCCACCGGCTTCCCCTGCTTGCGGACCTCGAAATGCAGCTTGACCGTTTCGCTGTCGGTATTGCCCATTTCGGCAATCTTCTGGCCTTTGGTCACTTGTTGCTTTTCTTCGACCAAGAGTTTCCGGTTGTGGGCGTACACGGAGTTGAAGCCGCTCTTGTGCCCAATGATGACCAGTAGACCATAGCCCTTGATGGCCGATCCGGCATAAAGCACCCTGCCATCCGCCGCCGCCAGCACCGCATCGCCAGCCTTGCCAGAAAAATCGAGTCCCTTGGCGTTGGTTTCGCTGTAGCCCGCCGCGACCTTACCGGCCGTGGGCCAAGCCCAGGCGACGTCGTCCGGTCCCGCAAGCACTTCGGGCTTGGCCTCGGGGCGGGATTCCGGCGTCGGCTTGGGGTCGGCCTGCTTCGTCTCCCCCTTGGCCGCTTCGTTGGCGCTCAAGCGGGCATGGGCTTCGTCCGAATAGGGTTCCTTGCCCGCCTTGGGTTCCCGAACCACGCCATCCGCCGGAGCCACCGCAACCACGGAAGCACTGGAGGGCTTGTCGAGAGGTCTGGCCTCGACGACAGCGCCGCCGCCGACGGGGCGCGCAACCACGGCCCCGCCATCGGTACCGCCGGGAGGTGCCACCCTCAGAACCTGGCCTTCCTTGAGGGAAGCGGGGTTGGTGATGTTGTTCCAGGCGGCGACATCGCGATAATCCTGACCGTGCTCGAGGGCGATGCGGTAGAGCGTCTCTCCTCGCTTCACCGTGTACCAGCCCGGCCCACTGGGCGCCGCCACCGCGGCGGGCGGCGTCACCGTGGCCCGGGATTGGGCGGTGGGCGAGCGATCGACGCTGGGCGCCGGCGCCTGGGTCAGGCAACCGGCCAGGGCAAGTGCCACGGGGAGAACGAGCAGGCGAGTCATTGGATTCCGGAAAGCAAGGGTACGAAGCGGACCGCATCCAGGCGCGTCTCGACGAAGCCCTGGGGGGTCCGCTCTATGAAGGAAAGATACTGTTCACCGGCGCCCACTGGCAAGATCATTCGTCCACCGACGGCAAGTTGCTCCAAAAGGGGCTGCGGTATGCGCGGGCTGGCCGCGGCGACGATGATGCTGTCGAAGGGCGCTGCCTCCGGCAGGCCAAGCTGGCCGTCGGCGTGCTTTAGGCGGACACTGAACTGCTGGAGCTGCCGCATGTGGGCCTTGGCTTTTTCCAGGAGCGGCCCCAGGCGCTCAACCGCGTAGACTTCCTTGGTGAGCGCTCCGAGCACTGCAGCCTGGTAGCCACAGCCGGCACCCACCTCAAGGGTCTTGCCCAGGCTTGGGCGACCATTGAGCAGAACTTCGATCATACGGGCGACCACGTAAGGCTGTGAAATGGTCTGGCCCATGCCCAGCGGAAGCGCCGTATCTTCGTAGGCCCGCGAGGCAAGCGCCTCTTCGACGAAGATGTGCCGAGGCACCGCCGCCATCGCGGCTAGGACTGATTCGTTGCGGATGCCCTGCTCCCGCAGGCGTTCGATCATCCGTGCCCGGGTACGCTGGGAGGTCATCCCGATGCCGGAGAGACCGCCGTTCATCGCATCCAGTCACGGACGAGGGGAAGCTGGCTCACATGGGTGAGGTCGATCTGCAAGGGGGTCACAGAGACCGAACCGGCTTCCACGGCGTGAAAATCGGTGCCCGGCCCCGCATCCTGGGCTGCGCCGGCCGCCCCCACCCAATACACGGTCTCCTGACGGGGCGATTGCATGCGAACGACTGGCTCCGCCTTGTGCCGCTTGCCCAGGCGCGTCACGGCAAACCCCGCCAATTCTTCGTAGGGCAGATCCGGAACATTGACGTTGAGCAACAGGGGTTCGCGTACGGGGTTGCGCACGTAGCGCTCAACGAGTTCCCTAGCTACCCGACCGGCGGTGTCGAAATGAGCCCCCCAAAAACTCGTCAGGGATACCGCCACGGATGGGATGCCCAGCAAGAAACCTTCCGTCGCGGCCGCTACCGTACCGGAGTAGAGGGTATCGTCGCCCATGTTGGCGCCGTGATTGATCCCCGACACGATCATGTCGGGCAGGGTATCGAGAAGCCCAGTCACCGCCAGGTGGACACAATCGGTCGGTGTTCCATTGACGTAGTAGAAGCCGTTCGACGCTTGCTTGAGTGTCAGCGGACGATCCAGGGTCAGCGAATTGCTAGCCCCGCTGCGATTGCGCTCGGGGGCGACGACGATGACTTCCGCCACCGGTGCAAGAGCCTCTACAAGCGCTTCAATTCCCGGAGCGTAATAACCGTCGTCGTTACTGACCAATATGCGCATTCGAATCCCGTCAAATTACCAAGGATTCCATTTTGCCGCCGCCATTCAACCAGGCTTCAACCCATTTCGGCTTGCGACCGCGACCCGTCCAGGTCAGGCTGGAATCCTTGGGATGTCGATATTTGACCGGCACGACTCCACGACTGCGGGACGACTTGGCATCCTCGCCGACCAGTTCTTCCAGGGAAAAACCGCGGGATTTGGCAAAGGCTTTTGTTTCTTCCAGCGCCTTCGCCCTTTCGCGACCTTCTCGCTTTTTCAATTCGGCGGGGATTTTATGCAGCAGATCGCGCAATTGCTTGTCGGAAAATTTAGAGAATTCCATAATTACCTCCGTGGTTGAATCGGAGGCAATTTAAGTTTTCCACCAATTCTTTTCAAGCTTCAATAATCCCGGGGTAAATCAAACCCACCCCAAAATGGCGCGCGATGCCGATCCCACCACGGTTTCTGCCTTTTGTCCGCAGCCGACATTCTAGCATCGTCATCCGCCGCTTCCCCGAAACGTTATCTACCGGTGTGCCCCCGTAACAACTTGCAACAGCGCGGCGGCAGCCTGTCTGCTATCGTGAATTGCTCGTTCCATCCTGCCATGAATCCTCCCCGTCCCGCCCTCGCCTTCCTTGTCGGCACCCTGCTGACCGCCAGCGCCTGGGCGGGCCATCGTCACCACAGCCATTTTGGCTTCTACGTTGGCGTACCCTGGGTTTATCCGGCGCCTTACTACTACGAACCCGCGCCCCGGATCATCGTCCTGCCCCCCTCACCGCCTCCGGTGTATATCGAACAGACGCCAGCGCCCGCCACCAGCTCCTGGTACTACTGTGACGCTGCCCGGGCCTATTACCCCTATGTCCGGGAATGCCCGGGCGGTTGGATTCCCGTCTCCCCTTCCCCTTCCCATTTGCCATGATGACTCCCCGTACCCGCGTCGCCACCCTGTGCGGGACTGCCCTGCTGGCGGCCTGTGCCAGTCTTCCAAGCGGCCCCAGCGTCCTCGTCCTGCCGGGAACCGGCCGGACCTTCGAGCAATTCCGCGTCGATGAAGTGGACTGCCGCGATTACGCCTTCAATCAGGTTGGAGGCAAAACAGCCGAGGAAGCCGCCAACGAATCCACCGCCAAGAGTGCGGCACTGGGTACGGCCATCGGCGCTCTGGCGGGTGCTGCCCTGGGAGGGCGCCAAGGCGCGGCTTTCGGCGCAGGATCAGGACTTCTATTTGGCGCCGCGGCGGGATCGGGCGGCGGTTATCGTTCTTCCTACGCCACCCAGCGTCAATACGACAACGCCTACATCCAGTGCATGTACGCCCGGGGACACCGGGTGCCCGTGCCGGCAGGCATGGCCCCGACAACGGGCGGCGGCGCCCAAGCAACCGCCCCCACGACCGCGTCGTCCAATCCTCCCCCGCCTCCACCGGGCGGCCCCCCGCCGCCGCCCCCGGGAGTCCGTTAGCGTTTTCCCAGGGCGGCGGCCTCGGCCCATAGCGCCCGGCCAAAGGCCTTCCAGGCCGGACCGCCATGACTGAGAAAGCCTTCCTGTGCGCTTTCCTGGAGAGTGCGGAGCATGATGGCCGCAAGGCCGAACAGGTCGACCTTGGCCCGCTGTAGTGGATCCGGGTTCTCGTTCCTCGCCATCTCTTGCGCCTCTTCGGCGGCGTGGAGCAGGGCTTCACGGGCCAGAAGCCGCACCTGTACTTCGTTCGTCCAATCGATGCCCAAGATGACCCCCTTGCGCTCGATCTCCAGTTCGATGGCCCGCGTGGCCTCGTCGTAATTCTCGAATCCGCTCACGTCAATTCCTATTTCGGTACCCCAAAGGAAAAAGGGGATCAGCATCTCTGCTGATCCCCCTTGTTCTTTGGTCGGGGCGGCGGGATTCGAACTCGCGACCCCTTGCACCCCATGCAAGTGCGCTACCAGGCTGCGCTACGCCCCGACGAGCCGCGCATTATACCCACATCGCGCCCGGAGTCAAAGGCTGAGAACGTCGATTACTGCGAGGATTTCGCTGCGCAGACTGAGGGCTACCGCCGCCGGTTCCGGGGCGACGGATATGGGCTCATCCGATGCAGGATCGTCAAGGCGATTGCGGGCGCCGCTGATGGTGAACCCCTGGTTGTAAAGCAACTCACGGATACGCCGCACGAGAAGCACTTCGTGGTGCTGGTAATAGCGCCGGTTACCCCGCCGCTTGACCGGCTTCAACTGGGTGAATTCCTGCTCCCAGTAACGCAGCACATGGGGTTTCACACCACACAACTCACTCACTTCGCCGATGGTGAAGTAGCGTTTGGCGGGAATGGGCGGAAGCTCATCTCCGCCCCCTGACTTAGACCTGGGTTCCATCGTAGGCCAGTTCCACGTCGCCCTTCAGTTTCTGGCTGGCGTGGAAGGTGACGACCCGACGTGCGGTGATGGGGATTTCCTGCCCAGTCTTGGGATTACGACCAGGGCGCTGCGGCTTGTCCCGCAATTGGAAATTCCCGAAGCCGGAGAGCTTGACCCCATCGCCGGTTTCGAGGGCATTGCGGATTTCCTCGAAAAAGGCCTCAACCATGTCCTTGGCCTCGCGCTTGTTCAATCCCACTTTCTCGAACAAGAGATCCGCGAGTTCAGCTTTGGTAAGCGTCATTGTTGTTGTCCGTCAGGCGCGCAAGTGAGCGGCATGGTTCCGCTCCAGGATAAGGGTCATTTGCTGCACAGCAGCATCGACTTCTGAATCTTGCAAAGTGCGTTGAGTATCTTGCATAACTATACGGAACGCAAGACTTTTTTTGTTTTCAGGCACCCCTTTCCCGGCGTACACATCGAACAGTTGGACTTCCTGCACGATGGCTGGAAGTTGCCCTTTGAGGCCGTCAAGGAGCGACTGCAAGACCAGGGACTGATCCACCACGACGGCCAGATCGCGCACCACGGGCGGGAACTTGGATACTTCCTGATAGGCCGGAATCGTGGCCGCTTTGACGCCTTCGAGCTCAAGTTCAAAGACGACCGGCGGCAGGGGAAGGTCGTACCTCTGGACCCACTCGGGATGCAATTCGCCGAGGACGCCAATTTCACGCCCATCAAGCACGAGACGGGCCGCGCGCCCGGGGTGGAGCGCAGCGTGAGCAGCATTCTCGAAACGAACGACCTGGGGTGCGAGCAAGGCCTCCAGATCGCCCTTGATGTCGTAGAAATCAACCTTGCGGCCACCGCTGCCCCAACCTTCGGGCAATGCGCCGCCGTACGCCAAGCCTGCGAGACGCCATGGCTGGCGGAAACCGGGCACCGGTCCGCCCTGGGTATCGCGGTGGAAGGTACGCCCCGTCTCGAATAGGCGAACACGACTCTGCTTGCGCCTGAGGTTGGTGACCAGATTGGCCACCAGACCGCCAATTAGGCCGGAACGCAGGACCGCCATCTGGCTGGCGATGGGGTTGGCCAGACGTATCGGCGCCTTACTATTGGCGAAATCCGCCTCCCAGGACTCTTCCACAAAAGCGTAGTTGACCACCTCCTGGTAGCCCCGGTCTACGAGCACACGGCGTAGGGTCTGGACTGAACCAACCTTTTCCGTCTGGGGCAGCATGGACAACGGTCCGCGGGGGGCCGGGGCCGGAATGTTGTCGTAGCCGTGCAGGCGGGCGATTTCCTCGATCAGATCTTCTTCGATCTCAAGGTCGAAGCGCCAGGTCGGCGGCGTGACCAGAAAATCCTCTCCCTCTCTGGCGTAGAGAAGTCCCAGGCCGGTAAACAGGCCTGCGATCTGCTCGGCAGACAGGTCCATGCCGATGACGCGAGCCGCCCGGGCGGTGCGCAGGCGCACCGGCGCCCGCTCCGGCAGGGCCGCCGCTGCTTCGACCACGGGGCCTGCGGCACCGCCGCAGATGTCGAGGATGAGCCACGTCGCCCGCTCGATGGCGCGGCGGGCGCCGCCGAAGTCCACGCCGCGTTCGAAACGGTGGGAGGCGTCGGAGGAGAATCCGTAGCGGCGAGCCCGGCCTGCGATGGCCTTGGGCGCGAAGAAAGCGGATTCCAGAAAGAGTTCGCCGGTTTCCAGGGTGATGCCGCTCTCCTCGCCGCCCATGATGCCGGCCATGGCCAGGGGCTTTGCATCGTCGGCGATCATCAGCACATCGGCTTCGATGGCGAGGGTCTGTTCGTTGAGCAGCAACAGTTGCTCGCCGGGCGTCGCCATACGTGCATGGACTGCACCGTCCAATTTGCTGTTGTCGAACGCGTGTAGCGGTTGCCCCAACTCCAGCATCACGTAGTTGGTGACGTCGACGAGGGCGGAGATGGCACGGATGCCGCTACGCTCCAGACGGCGCTTCATCCACTCGGGCGTTGCCGCTTTGGCGTTGACACCCTTGATTATGCGGCCGCAATACAGGGAACAGGCCTCCGGCGCGTCGAGAACAACGGCACGGATGTCGGCGATGGTGGCCGGCACTTCAGGCACTTGCAGCATTTTTGCCGGCGTGCCGGTGATGGCGGACACTTCCCGGGCAATGCCAAGAATCGACAAGCAATCTGCTCGATTGGGCGTCAACTTCAGGGTGTACAGCGCGTCATCGAGATCCAGATAGTTGCGGATCTGCTGACCCAGCGGGGCATCCTGGGGCAGGATGAGCAAGCCGGAGGCATCTTCGGCAATACCCAGTTCCTTGGCCGAGCACAGCATGCCCGACGATTCGATGCCACGGACCTTGGCGGTCTTGATGGTGAAGTTACCAGGCAACACCGCCCCGGACAGGGCGCAGGGCACGCGCAGCCCGGGAGCGACATTGGGGGCGCCGCAAACGATGGTCAGTAATTCATCTTCGCCCACATCGACCTTGCAGACGTTGAGACGATCAGCATCGGGATGCTTGTTCACCTCGATGACGCGGGCGATGACCACCTTGTCGAAGGGCGGCGCCACCGGGTCCAGTTCCTCGACCTCGAGGCCGGCCATGGTCAGCAAGTGGGACAGTTCGTCGCTCGACAGCTGCGGATCGACGAGGCTTCTCAGCCAGGATTCGGAGAATTTCATACGAATTGCCTCAGGAAACGGAGGTCGCCCTCGAAGAAGAGGCGTAGATCATTGACGCCATAACGCAGCATGGTCAGGCGGTCGGGGCCGAAGCCGAAGGCGAAGCCGGTGTACTTTTCCGGATCGATGCCAGCGATGCGCAGCACATTGGGGTGCACCATGCCGCAGCCGGCAATCTCCAGCCAGCGGCCTTCCAGGGCACCGCTCATGAAGGCGACATCGATTTCGGCGGAAGGCTCGGTGAAGGGGAAGAAGGAGGGGCGGAAACGAACCTTGAGATCCTCGCTCTCGAAGAAGCGGCGCAGGAAGTCGGCCACCACACCCTTCAGATCGGCAAAGGAAACCCCCTCCCCGATCCACAGGCCTTCGACCTGATGGAACATGGGCGAGTGGGTGGCGTCGGAATCGACGCGATAGACCCGCCCCGGCGCGATGATGCGGATTTCCGGCATGTGCTCCATGTGGCCGTACTTGGCCACGTGGGCCTGCATGTAGCGAGCCTGGATGGGACTGGTGTGAGTGCGCAGCAGGATACCGTCGGCCACCTGGCCAGCTTCGTCCTGCAGATAGAAGGTGTCGTGCATCGAACGGGCCGGATGATCCTCCGGCGTGTTCAAGGCAGTGAAGTTGTGGAAGTCGGACTCGATCTCCGGACCATCGGCCACTTCGAAACCGATGGAGCGGAACAGCGCTTCGATGCGCTCCAGGGACCGCGTCACCGGGTGCAGGCCACCACGGGTCTCTGCTCGCCCCGGCAAGGTCACGTCCAGAGCCTCTTCGGCCAGGCGGGCCTCCAGGGCAGCCTTGCGGATGGCCTCGCGGCGGGCGTTGAGGGCGGCCTCGACGGCTTCCTTGGCGCGGTTGATGGCGGCGCCGGCGGTTTTCTTCTCCTCGGGCGGCAGCTTGCCCAGCCCCTTCAGAAGTTCGGTGATCTGGCCACTCTTGCCCAGAAAACGGGCCTTGGCCTGCTCCAGGGCATCGGGGTCGGAAATGACGGCGAAGGCCTGCTGGGCTTCACCGACGATCGAATCGAGATTTTCCATAGACTTCCACCAACAAAAAAGGAGGCTTGCGCCTCCTTTCTCTAGTTCAGTTCAACTCAGGCGCCGAGTTGGGCTTTGGCTTGATTGGCCAGAGCCGCGAACGCGGGCTTGTCGAACACGGCCAGATCGGCCAGCACCTTGCGGTCCACTTCGATGTTGGCCTTCTTCAGGCCGTTCATGAAGGTGCTGTACTTCAGGCCCAGTTCGCGGGAAGCCGCGTTGATACGGGCGATCCACAGGGCGCGGAACTGCCGCTTCCTTTGACGACGGTCACGGTACTGGTATTGACCGGCCTTCATCACCGCCTGCTTGGCGATGCGGTATACGTTCTTGCGGCGGCCGCGGTAACCCTTGGCCTGGTCGAGAACCTTCTTGTGGCGCGCACGCGCCGTTACACCACGTTTGACTCGGGGCATCTTCTCTCTCCTTACGCGTAGGGCATCATGGCGCGGACGGAAGCTGCGTCGCGCTCGTGAACACCAACGGCACCGCGCAGGTGACGCTTGTTCTTGGTGGTCTTCTTGGTCAGGATATGGCGTTTGAACGCCTGGCCGCGCTTGATGCTGCCACCGGCGCGGATCGAGAAGCGTTTCTTGGCGCTGCTCTTGGTTTTCATCTTGGGCATTTTCTGCTCCTTAATGACATGCCGTCAGGTGGTTCCCGGCGGGAACGCTTCGACTACCCGTAGGCACTTATGGGTGCTACAAACTACTTCGTTACGACAACTTTTTTCGCCGGGGCGATGATCATGATCATTTGCCGGCCTTCCATTTTCGGCATCTGCTCAACCTGCCCGAGGGCGTCGAGATCCGCCTTGATCCGCTCCAACTGGCGCATGCCGAATTCCTGGTGCGCCATTTCGCGACCCCGGAAGCGCAGGGTGACCTTCACCTTGTCGCCATCCTCCAGGAAGCGCGTCATGTTCCTGAGCTTGATCTGGTAATCGTTTTCGTCGGTGCCGGGCCGCAGCTTGACTTCCTTGACCTGGACCTGCTTCTGCTTGAGTTTCGCCTCGTGGGCCTTCTTGGCTTCCTGGTACTTGAACTTGCCGTAGTCCATGATGCGACAGACCGGCGGCTTCGCCAGGGGCGCGATCTCGACAAGATCGAGTTCTGCTTCCTCCGCCATCTGCAGGGCGGTTCTTATGCTGACTACGCCAACTTGTTCGCCCTCTTCCCCGATAAGACGGATTTCCGGCACCGTGATTTCTTCGTTGAGGCGATTCGCCTTGTTCTGAGCGATGGTTCAAACTCCCGAAAACGACAAAAGTTAAGCCGTGCCACTTCGCGCCGCGACTTCCCTCCGAAGTCGCTCGATCAGGTCATCAATGGGCATCTGCCCCAGATCCTGACCGCCGCGGGTACGCACGGCCACCAGCCCGACTTCCTTTTCCTTGTCGCCAACGACAAGCTGATAAGGCAGCCGGTTCAAGCTATGTTCCCGAATTTTATAGGTAATTTT
>JAEUNZ010000031.1:0-197091 GCA_016790965.1 Dechloromonas sp. | reverse complement strand
GCCCTCGGGCCAGCCGTAGAGAATCGGTTCGTACTGACGCTGATAGTCGGCACGCCCCAGGGTGAAAGTATTCTTGGCCCATATAACGAAGGTGGACCAGTGGCCGCCCGCCGCACGGAACGCCGCCTGCAAGCGGTCCAGCTCGCTCGACGACATGGCCACGTAGATGCCACCCTGGCAATGCGCCACGGTGGGCGTCAGTGCGGCCAGCAAGAAATCGTAGAACCCGTCACCGAGGTTGTCGTTGAGGATCGCGCGGTCCTTGCCGCGCATCTTGTCCTTGGCCGAGTTGGCGTAATTGACGTTGTACGGTGGATCCGTAAATACCATGTCGGCGATCTCGTCGCCCAGTAAATCTGCGTAGGCATCGGCATCAGTCGAGTCCCCGCAGAGCACACGGTGCTCCCCGCAGATCCAGACATCGCCAGCCCTGGATACAACGGGGCCAGTGTCTTCCGGAATGGAATCTTCGTCGGTATCGCCTTCGGTGGTTGTTTCCTCACCGGCGAGCAGGTCGGCCAGGGCATCGGCATCGAAGCCGGTCAGGGACAGATCGAAGTTGTCATCCTGCAGTGCAGCCAGTTCGACCTGGAGCATGGCATCGTCCCAGCCGGCGTTTTCGGCAATCCGATTATCCGCGATTACCAGGGCGCGACGCTGCGTCGGTGTCAGGTGATCAAGGATCACAACTGGAACGACAGCGATGCCGAGTTTCTGGGCCGCAGCCAGACGGCCATGCCCGGCCACGATGACGCCATCACCACCGGCCAGGATCGGATTGGTGAAACCGAACTCGGCAATCGACGCGGCGATCTGCGCCACTTGAGCATCCGAATGCGTCCGGGCATTGCGTGCATAGGGCACCAGCTTGGCAGTCGGCCACTGCTCGATCTTGTCGGCCAGCCACGAAATCGTCATGCGGGTGCTCCCAATCGTTCTGCGGCAACCGCACCATAGGTCTGCCCAGTGATCACCAGCGTGACCGGCACCTCCGGGAAATTCTGCTGGAAACGTTTGATGGTCACATCAACATACTCGGGCGCAATCTCGGTGGCCCGCACTACGCGGCCAGTGCGTTGCGCAGCAAGCAGCGTGGTGCCTGATCCACAGAATGGTTCGAACACGATGTCGCCGGCGTCGGTGTAGGTTTCCAGAATGTGCTCTGGTAGTGCCACCGGGAATACCGCCGGGTGATCGATGTCCTGTCCGATCTTTCCCTTGTGCCGCATGATGCGGATCACGGAATCCGGAATCTTGGTGTCCTGCGTGGGCGTGCCGGCAGCTGTCCAGCCACCAATCGTTCCATCTTTTTTGCGCATGGCCGTGGAACTGCCGTCCTTGCGTAGATGCGTTTCCTGACCCGCAAACTTGCAGGGCATGATCTTGTTGGCCTGCCGTGCCTGGCGGTTGAAATGGAAGACAAACTCGAACGAGGGGGCCAGCCGACCATTCCAGTCGCCGGGCAATCCCGGGCCTTGGTCCCAGACGTACCAAGCGAAGCGCCGCCATCCCTGGGCACGCATCCAGTCGAGCCAGCCATCCCAGTAAGGAATGACTTCGTTGTCGCGGTGGATGAGACCGAGATTGACCAGCACCTGGCCATTGGCGACCATGGGCAATTGATTGAATACGCCGCGCATCAGCGCATCCCAATCAATGATGGTGTTCGTATAGTCACGCTGGTTGCCGTAGGGCGGCGAGGTGAAGCACAGCGCCGCCTGCTCGCCGGTCATCAAAGCAGCGACCACGGTGGCATCGGCGGCATCACCACAGATCACGCGATGCGCACCCAGTTGCCAGACATCGCCCGGGCGTGTGACCGGATTGGCTGGCGTATCGGGCACCTCGTCGGCAGCATCGTCGGAATCAGCAGAGGACTCCTCGGCCGTTCCTTCCCCACCATCCACCAGTAAGTCTTCAATTTCCTCGTTGGAAAATCCGGTCAGCGTCAGGTCGTAACCTGACTCCGTGAGTTCTGCCAGTTCGGCGGCGAGCATCTCTTCATCCCATCCCGCATCGAGTGCCAGGCGGTTGTCGGCGATCACGTAGGCGCGCTTCTGTGCCGGCGAGAGGTGACCGAGCTCGATAACCGGCACTTCATTCAGGCCGAGTTTGCGGGCAGCGGCCAGCCGACCATGCCCGGCAATGATGCCGTGGCTACCATCGACCAGGACGGGATTGGTCCAGCCGAACTCGACGATGCTGGCCGCGAGCTTGACGACCTGGGCATCGGAATGCGTGCGCGGATTACGGGCGAACGGGATCAGCGTCTCGACCTTCCGGTATTCGACGTTCAAGGTTTGGGTCATGGAATGCAAAAACCCGCCACAGTGGGCGGGTCATAGATTGGGTGGTAACTCGGTTGAGGTGGTAACCGGGGTGGTAACTGGTAACCCCGGTAACCTCGTTTCGCGGCCTGACGCTATCGAAATGCCGGGCTGTCGCCTCCCGCATGGGTTTTTGGCCAGGAAGGACCCGTCGAATTTTTCAGTCCGTCTGAAAATTTTGACTCGCAAACGACGAAAGCCACAGTCTCCTGTGGCCTTCGGGCGTGTCGGTCTTTGCTCGCGACCTTAGCAGCTATGGTAGCAAAACTCCCTGAAAATGTTGCGAACCGAACTGACCACGGAAACCCGTTCTGCATACGTTTGAATGTGCATGGGCGGCACGCCCTTACGCGATTCCACGCTGTTCATGTGATCGGTGACTCACTCGACCGACAGGTGCGTTTGCGTTGAGCTTCGATACTACCTCTGTCAATGCCTTGTGCCATCCACGCCAGGCAGTGGTGCGATGACAGGCCAGTCGACGCGCAATGATCTTCCAGTCAATGTCTTTGGCCCGCATCCAGACAAGATGTCGTTGTTCCTCCTCTAACCAGAGCACCCAGCGCATCGTCTCCATCATTCGATCGATGGCCTGCGGGGTGGGTGGCAAGGGTCGGTAGACGTGCTCGTCATCAGGCGCGGACTCCCATACCTCCCGAGCGAAGGCAGGCCAGACATTGAAGTAGCCCTGAACTTTGACGCGGGGCAGACGGCGTCCTGTCTCGGCGGCCTCGGCAAACCGGGCGGCCACATCTTCTATTGTCCATTCAACCACGACGCTTCTCCCCATACAGTCGTTCGCCCAACTGCCGAACGAATTCACGTTCCACGAAATCCAGGCGGTCGTCATTCGCACCAACGACCAGAATGTGTTGCTCGCGCCAGCCTTCGCGTTTGATGCTATCCGGGTCGACGCGCTGTGTGCTGCGCCCGAGGGGGCAGCGATACGAAGGTATCGATACCTTCATGTCAAACCTCCTGCGTCTCGATGGCCCAGTGCAGCAGGGCCAGGGCATCAGCTTCGTTGTCGTCGCAAGGAACGTGACCACGCAACTGGACGGACGCAATCATCTCTTCCTTGCCTGCGTTGCCTTTGCCGGTCGCGTGCTTCTTGATCGTGCCGACCGGGACGCCCTGGTATGGGATGTGGTGAAGTTCGCACCAAGCCGTGAGGTGGCCCATGAAACCGCCGTAGGCATGAGCGGCATCCACGCCTGCGTGTCGCCTGACTTCCTCGAAATACACGGCGTTGATGTGGACGCTGGCTGCCAGCAGTTCGTTGAGCCATTGCTTGAAGCGCAGGAACCGCATGCCGCCGCCTTCGAAGCGATGCGGCTTGAAGTTCTCGGTGCCGCTGGTGATGGTGTCATCCATTTGGTTCAGTGCCCACCCGGTATGTGTGCCCAGGTCGAGGGCCAAAATTGTCGTGTTCATGTTCATCTCCAATGCCATGTCGGATCGGAGTGACCCAAATTGACCAAGACTCCTGTTACTCCTACAGGCGCGCGTACACGTACACGTGTAGAGGGGAATGTAATGGACGGTCAATTTCGGTCACTCACTCTGTTCAATCATCCCGGTAAGGCTGATAGCCACTGGTTTCCCGGGGTTTGAGGGAGAGTCCGGCTATTGCCTTCGTACCCCCTGTGAGTCGGGTTTTTTCAAAGCCGCGCGTGAGCAGTTGGGCGACCAACCAGCGGCTGGTGCCGACATACTCCCCACGTTTTTCAGCGCGCTCGCGCCAGCGCTGGAAGACCATCGAAATAGCTTCGCGCGCCGTGCCGGAGACGTAGCATTCCTCGTCGACGAACTCGCCAATGGCGTCCTCGTCCTCGAAATACTCATCGGTCGCCTCCACCACGACCTTGGGTGGTTTCAGCCCGTGCTGACGCCACAGACCGCAACCCTCCACAGCCCAGGCCAGAATGCCGTCACGTTCCTTGAGCAACTTCTCAGTGAGCTTGCCGTCCCGCTTTTCGGGCGGAATGGTGACGGTGAACGGAATCAGATGCAGACGACGCTTCATGGCTTCATCCACATTACGGATCGAGGGTTTGTGGTTGCCGGCAATCACCAACTTGAATTGCGGCACGTACTCGAAGAAATCCTGCCGCATGAAGCGCGCCGACACCTTGTCGCCGCCGGTGATGGCTTTCACCTTGGATTCGTTCCAACGCCGCCCTTGCTCGGTTTCGATGGAGGACACAAAGCGCGCGCCACGCAAGCCGGCCAGATCAGTCGGGTGCCGGTCGCTACGCGTTTCCATGAACGTGTCCATGGGCGCGTTGGCCGCGTAGTCACCCAAGATCGTGGTGATCACATTCACGAACACCGACTTGCCGTTGGCCCCAGTGCCGTACAAGAAGAACAGCGCGTGCTCAGAGGTGACGCCCGTCAGGCAATACCCGATGACTCTCTGCAGATAGACCATCAAATCCCGATCGCCCTCGGTGATATCGGCCAGAAACGCCAACCAGCGCGGACAGGCTCCATTCGGCGTGGCCGTGGCGATCTTGGTCATCCGGTCGGCTCGGTCATGCGCTCGTACCTGGCCGATGCGCAGGTCAATGACACCGCCCGGCGCATTGGCGAGCCACGGGTCACGATCCCACTCGTCAGAGGTGGATGCATGCTGGCGATCACTGCGCGCCAGTCGATCGACGCCACCCACTGTGTTGCTCGAGGCCAGTTTGGCGGCGAGTCGATGGGAATCCGCTTTAATGGCAGCCTCACGGCAGATGTGACGCATGAGGTGAGTCACTAGCAAGGTGTCGTCGGCCTGCCAGCGGTTGCCCGTCCACACCAGCCATTTGCCCCACTGGGCGCAGTAGCGCCAGTCTTCTGAATAGCGGCGGGTGAAGGACAGCGCCAGCGCGTCATCTGTGGCCCAGACTGCATTCTCGTCGTGGGCATCGGATTCTTCCTGCGCCGGTGGCAGGACACTGATGCGCGGTCCCGTCGCCAGAAAGCTCTGGACATCGAAACCCTCCGTCAGCGCATCCGCCACATCCCATCCCTCGGATTTGTCCTCCGGTGGCATCAACACAGCACAGGAAAGCGCGCCCACCATGAGCACTGCGTCAGCGGCGGCCATTGAGTAGTCCCATCCGGCCTTGTCGCGGTCGGGCCAGATCAGCACATGCTTGCCGGTCAGGGGCGACCAGTCGGTTTTCTCGATTGGCGCGTGTGCGCCGTGCATGGCAGTGGTCGCCACGACGCCAGCGTCGATCAAGGTCTGTGCGCATTTCTCGCCTTCAACCAACACCACGGTATCGCTCGTGGCCATTCCCATCTGGTTGTAGAGCGGACGGGGATCCGGCGGGGCCATCTTCTTGCGCTTGGCATCCCAAGGACGGAACTCCTTGCGCTGCCCTGGTGGGTCGTAGCGATAGACGCACCCAATCAGTTGGCCTTCTGCCGTGAAGTAATCCCATTTTGCCGTCGCCGGGCCCAACTCGTCGATCAGCGCTTCCTTCTTGTGCTTCTTGGGCGGGGTGACGGTCGTTCGCCCGGTCAAGTCGCGGGCCAACTTCATTACTTTCGGAAAGTCCGACTTGGTGTCGATTTGGTGATGACGGGCGATCAGGTCAAAGATGTCGCCCCCATCACCCGTGGCGCGATCCGTCCAGAGTCCCGATTTGTCGCCATCGAGTACAACCTCGAGGCTGTCGCCCGGGCTGCCAAGCACGTCACCTATAAGGAACTTGCCTTTGCGCACCTTCCCGGCTGGATAGAGCGCGAACAGAACACTCTCGAGGCGGCAAATCAAATCTGCCCGGAGCGCATCGCGTTCAGTGTCTGGATTCTGAGGTGTGCTGCCAGAGGTATCGTTGAAATCCATCATGCCGATGCACTCCAGCAACGGTTGACCCATGCGCAGTACTTGCACTCGTAGTAACCCGGCTCAGTGGCAACGCGCGGTAGCAACTCACCCACCTCGGTGGCCCGAATCACCCGCACTGCGCGGTCGGACATTCGCTGCGCGAATCCACCATCGAACGGCACGAGTTCAGACCAAATCTCCTGGGTGTCCTTGTTGATCGCGGTGAACAGCGCCGGGTTGTCGGAAATGCCAGGGATAGACGGTTCCATGTACGCCTGATAGGTCGCGATCTGGCCGGCATAGACTGGCTTCGTGACCGCCACACCCTTCTTGACGGTGTCACGCCAATTCTTGTCGTTCATGGTCTTGCACTCCCAGAGCATCGGGAACGTCAGGCCAAGATCGGACGGCGCATTGGCAATCACGCCGTCGAGGTGCCCCTGGATACGACCGTCGGCGACGGAAAAGCCGAACTGCTCACCATCCTTGCGACGGGTGTAGAGGTCGAAGCCGGCCAGACGCAGCCAACGGATGGCGAGGTTTTCCAGTACATGGCCGACTTCGAAGATGCGCAGCGTGCGGCCGGGGAATTCGGCACCGAGATCCACTGGGGCATCGGCATACTCGAACTGGAGCGCACGCTCGCAGGCAACGCCGAGGCGGGATCCGCCCAGATAGCGGCGCTTTTCGCGGGTGGAGTTTTCCGCCTGTAGGGCGACATCCACGAGAACAGTCACCTGCTCGTGAAATTTGAGTTGATGGTTAAGGTCGATCATCAGAAGGGAATCCTTGTGTTGAAGTTGCTTGCCGGTTGCGGCTTTGGTTGAGTGGCCAGGCGCTGCTCGAAGAAGGCGCGCTCCTTCGCCGCCATGCGTTCGTGCTCGTCGAGCATGTGAGCCTGATAGGCGTCGACCACGACCTCGACCAGACGCAGGACTTCCTCCTTTCGGTAGTCGGCCAGAGGACGGTCCATGCCGATGGTCGAGACGTAATCACCGAGCGGGGCGAGCGCGCCGCGCATGGCGGCGAGTTCCAGATCGGAGGGGTCAATCACGACGTCCTCCTGCACACTGATCAGCCGTTCCATGACCTTGGAAAACGCGTTCATGCAGCGCATCGAGCAGAACACCCACCGATCCGAGTAACGTCTCGGGTCGGATCGACGGAGCGCGGAGTTGAAATAGCCGAAGCCGCGCGCTTCGCGTGAGCAGACGGCACATTTCACGCGGCCTCCAGATAGCTTTGGTTCGCGGCATGCACCACCCGCTGAATGGCGTGCTTGTTGAACCTGAACGTCAGCAGTGCCGAGGCTTGATAGCGGGTCAGACCGAAGTCGGCGCGAGCCTCAGGCGGCAGGTAGCGCAACTGGCCCGGGGTCGGCAACTCGTTCAGCCAGCGCCGGGATTTGTGGGCCGCATCGTCCGATTCCTGCTCGTTGAGCCAGTCGTTGGCTTGTGCCAAACACACTGTGCGTTCGCCCACGCCGAGCAGTCGCACCGGCGATTTCTCGAAGCCGCCAACGGCATACCAGCGCCCTTCGAGGAAGAACACGCCGGCCCAGGCCTTAAAACCGGCGGCCAGCAAGGCACAGTCGTCGCCGAAGAGATCGCACCAGGAGAAGTTCGAGCGCTTCAGCAGATCGATTTCGGTCATCACGAAATCGTCGAGAACACCTTTCTCGTCCGACTCATCCTGCTTGAAGGAATGGCCGCACAACGGGCACTCGCGCGACGCCATCGGAATCTGTGCCGCACAACTGGGACATTCCTTGGTCGGTGCTTCGCCGTTTCCCTCAAAACCATCGAGATCGACTTCCTGCTCGAGACTGCCATGTACCAGCGAGGCCGTGCCGAAATCGAGCACGACGCAGTCGGTTTTGATCACGCCCGGATGTTCGGCAGGATCGACCACGCGCAGGCCGCGACCGATCATCTGGATCAGCGTCGATTTGTAGGAACTCGGGCGCAGCAGAACGATGCAGGAGGTCGGGGTGTAGTCGTAGCCCTCGGTGAGTACGGCGACATTGACAATCACGGTCAGGTGGCCGGTCTCAAACTCAGCGAGCGTGGCCTTGCGGTCGGCCTCGGACATATCGCCATGCACCACGGCCGCCGATACACCCTCAGCAAGGAACGCATTACAAACAGCCTGGGCATGCGCCACCGTCGCGCCAAACGCTATCGTCTTGCGCCCCGATGCACGCTCCTTCCAATGACGGACGACAGCGGCATTGACGGGTGACGTGTTCATGATCGTGGCCACGGCGTTCATGTCGTAGTCCTCGGCCAGTTTCCTCACACCACCCAAGGCATCGCGGGTGCCGACATCGATGACGAAGGTGCGTGGCGACACAAGATGGCCGGAACGGATGAGTTCGCCCAACCGGATCTGGTCGGCCACGTTCGAGAACACTTCCCGCAGCCCTTTACCGTCACCACGATTGGGTGTGGCGGTGACGCCGTAGATCAGGGCATGTGGATTTCGGGCGAGCGTCGTGTCGATCACTTGCCGGTAGGTCGGTGCGGCGCTGTGGTGCGCCTCGTCGATGACCAGCAGATCTAGCGTCGGCAACTGGTCGAGATTGCGGGCCAGGGTTTGCACCATCGCAAACGTGGCCTGCCCCTCCCAGGATTTCTGACGGGCATCGAACACCGAGGTGCTGATGCCAGGATTTACCCGCGAGAACTTGCTCTGGTTCTGCGCGGTAAGTTCGTCGCGATGGGCCAAGACACAGGCCTTGGCATCAGGGTGGGCGAGAAACTCGCCCGCCGTGCCGGAAAGACAGATGGTCTTGCCTGCACCGGTCGGGGCGACCCCCAGCGTATTGCCGTGGGTCTTGAGCGCCCCGACACAGCGCGTGACGAACTCGCGTTGGCGCGGTCGGAGAATCATGGCCGTGCCTCCTTACTGCGCCCAGGTGGGCCGTGTCGATACGGCAGAGGCGGCAGCCGGCGCAGCGTGTGCCACCGGCGCACTGCTGCTGAATCCGCCGGTAGGAACAGGCGCGCGACTGACCGCGCCCATCAATGCCGCGTACTCCTTGCTGTCAGGCTGGATCGCGGCCTTGACGACATTCTTGTCCTCGCCGTTCTGATCCTTTTCGACATCGATGCGGACGACGAACTCGACACCGTCCAGATCGGCGAAGCCACGGATGCGACGGGCGGTTTGCGCCTGGGGCGTCTGATCGGCTGGATGAATGCCACGCGCCGAGTTGAGGATGGCGCGCAAAAAACTGCGGCCCATGTTCGTCCAGTCCGGGCCCTTGGGGCTGTAGAGTCCGATCAGGCCGAACACCACGCGCTTGGCAAACGGGCCTTCAAGGATCGTGAACTTGGCGTTCAGATACACCGCGCCGGTCTTGTCCGAGCGGGTGGCATAACCACCGGTCCAGCCCTGACTCCCGTCGTCGTAACCGCCCGGGCGAATGGCCATGATGACCTTGGCTAGCGTCTTGGGCGGAATCAGGGCGAACTCGCGCTGCTCCTCGGCATCGTTGAAATCGTTCCAGGCGGCGTTGTTGGAATTACTGTTCATGGAATTTCTCCTGTGCGTTACTGCGCGCGGGGCGCGGTGATCTTGGAAATGAGGCGGCCGAGATGCGGCTCCTCGACGACGTCGAGTCGTCCGGAACGGTCTTTGGCGGGGTAGCCCCAGGGATTGAGGTGCTGGCAAACGAAAGCGCGATATGGCGTGCCGTCATCGGCTTTGAGGACGACCATCGAGATAACCTGATCGAGGATGCCTGGCAGTTCCAGTGAGGCCTTGGAGCCGTCGATCTGCGGCGAGAAGACCTTCCGATTGAAGTCGTCCAACTTCTCGTCAAGGATGCCGACCAGCCACACGTCCTTGTTGCGGATGTGTTGCCACTGAGTGAGCCAGGCAATCAGTTCGCTGCCATGCAGGCCATACGCGCCACGGTTGTCAGGCTTGCCGGTTTTCTCGCTGTAGGCTTGCGGCTGACCTTTGGACCACTGCAGGCACAAGCGGCCGGCGACGGTGATGGAATCGACGAAAATCAGCGAGTACTTGCCGAGCAGCGCCGGATCGCCGTACTGATCACAGACCCGGTCGTAGTGCGCCTGGCTGTAGGACTGATCGTCGCGCAGCGCCGGATTCGGGCCACCGATGAAGCAGGCCAGATCACGACACTCCGGCCACGTCCGAGGACGGACGGTGTCGCAGGGCCAGTCGCGCACTGCGAGGTCGCCATCCTCCATATCAACGAACAAGGCACTGATCGCCTCGGTGGTCTTGAGCAAGGTGGTCTTGCCGACACCAGCGGGCCCCAGGATGACGCCCGAGGAGCGGCGGTTTTCTGCGAGGCGCTGGTCAGCGGTGATGATCGGGAAGGCCATCTCAGCCCTCCCCACCAAAAATGGCGCTGACTTTGTCGGTGCCGATCGCGCCACGGTGACGCGCCAGGTCATGCAACTTACGCAACGCGTGAAGTTGGCCGCTTATCTGGGAGACTTCCGATTCCAGTCCCTGGATGGCAAAGGCGATGTCGTCGACGCTGGCGTCTTCAATCTGTAGACCATCGATGGTGGGATTGCCGCCGTGTCCCGGTACGCGAATGGTGGCCGGCAGTTCGGACAGGAAAACGGACTTCTTGCGCAGCGATTCGATGAATAGTTTCAGCATGATGATTACTCCGAGAGCAGCGCGAGCCGGTAGGTGGCTTTGCCAACCTTGACGGTGCGTGCGGGGGTGAATTGGGAACGCAGGGATTCCTGCCAGGCCTGGTACTTGGTCTCGCTGACGCGGTAGGACGTCTCGATGAACTCAGCCGGGTTGTCGCCACTGGATGCGATGCGAAGGATGAGTTCGTAGAGTTGCTTCTGGTCCCACTCGACTTTCTTGGGCAGATCAGCGGTGACACGAACATTGCCGTCATCGAAATGCACGACACCGGTGTCCTTGCCTTGGGCGAGCCGGAGTGATTTGGCTCGCTGTGCGTAGCGCATATCAATGGCGTGCTCGATATGCTCCAGTTGCTTTTTCGCCTGAGTCACTTCCGTCATTGCAGCGATAAGTGCTTTCTGCAACAGGTCGGGGGACGCTTCGGAAAGCTGAGTGGCTGGCATCGCCGAAACTTGCGAGAGGATTTGGCTGTTCATGCCGTCACCTCCGACAAGTCGCGTTCCGAGGTGCTCTTACGCAGGCATTGCGCCTCGTGAGCTTCAACATCCGTCATGCGGTAGCGGATATAGCCGCCGATGCGCATCCACCGACAGCCCTGGCCTTCACTGCGCCAGCGAGCGAGGGTTTCCCCGCTACAGTTCCACCTCTCCGCAAGTTCTTCCGGGGTTAGGTGCTTTACGTTAGTCACGATCATCTCCTGTCAAACAGCCGCAATTGGCGTAAGACGGAGAATGGATTTCGTGATTACTGAAGTTCTACCAGCGGATTTACTGAAAACTTACTGAAAAACCGAAACAATAAAAAACCGCCCGTAGGCGGTTGGTTGGCGTCAGTCTCGGCGTAATCGGTAGCGAGCGGCGGCTATCTTTTCCACCCAGAGTTCGCGCGTCACCTTGCCGTGGAATGCATCGTCGATGCCTTTGGAGTCGGAGTTGGCGTTCTTGCTGATTTCAGCCCAAGTGAAACCGGCTTGGTCAGATTCGCGCATCTTCCATAGCCAGGCGATGATATCCCGCTGGATGCCCTTGAAAACTTTCGTGCGACCGCGAATAAACAGTTCACCTGACTTGGCGTTAAAGCTGAACAGCGGATCACTCCGGTCTGGCGGCAGTCCAGAGACGATCCGATTGAGAAACGGACGGACCAGTGTCGCGTTGCTCGACTCGGTCGAAAAAGCATCGGCCAGGCTGACCGCATAGTGGCGGCCGGGAAATGTGACGTGGTTGCTCGGGGCCTTTCCTGAATACAGAAGCAGTCCGCCATCGATGTCAGATCGCCCTTGCATGGCATTGATGGCTGCGTTGAGATTTCGAGCCAGGCTTCGGGCGAAGAACACAGGCAAACGTGCGCCACCGAAATCGGCATTGCCGATGAACCAGAAAACGTCTGGGAGGAGTGGCGTTTCAATGTGGCCGGCGTACTCAACGCCAACTTCCAATTGGTCGGCGATGGTCTTGCATAGGCGCTTGGGCAAGAGTCGGTACAGTTCGACCTCGTGCAACGGAATCGATAGATCACGACCGGATTCCGGACACGGGTAACGAGCCACACCGGCCACCTTGTCAATTTCAACCTCGACAGACTCCTGACCATCGGTCACGTCGACCATGATTTCCGATGCGTGGGTCTCAAAAGCCAGGAGGCCGTACTCCACCATCTCCTTGACCAACTCCCGGTAGCGTAGGAGATCACGGCTCAATACCAGTTGGTCGTGGCGCTCCAGCAGGTCCAGGAACAAACCTGCCGCGCGCCGGGAAAGGGTCTGGGCTAACTCAGAACTCATTCAGAATCTGCCAGTGACTCAATAGCCGGTCGCGCAGTTCCCGTTCCTCGTTGCTCATGTTGCCGTTCGAGCAACCATTCGGAGCGGTGATCAATACCGTGAGTCCATGAGCCCGGCGATCGCCTTGCTTGGGAATCTGAATCACGAACTTGACCTGCTTTACATCGTAGGGAGTCAGGTCATCAATCTTGAAGTCATCCAGCGCCGTGGCCCAGATCGAACGCGATTCGTTTCGGTGAACCCGGATATCCAGTGCGTTATAGACCGTCTTCTTGGAACTGGCCTCGCCGCCTCCGATCTCGTGCCTGCGTTCGACCTTGATTTGAGTGACACGAACTGTGCCGATGCTTTCGCCGTGCGCGGGGAAGGTGCGCGACTTTTTGAACGACTCCAGATCGTAATCTTTGAGCGGGATGGTCTCGCCCTTGATCTCGTGGTTCATGATCGTGTCGGCAAAAGCACGCGCGACGTCACGACGCATTGCAAGATTCGGTGCGTACACCTCGATGGCACCGGAGGCCGGTTCATAGGTCATCCGGATTTTCTCGCAGGGAACGTAATATTCGGTTTCGACCACGCCGTCCCGAACGGTATCAAAGCTGTCGGCATCCGTATTCACGGCGGCGGAGAATTGATAGAGAACGACTTCCTCAACATTGTCTTCCTCGTCGTCGCTGACTGAATATTCGCTTCGCGTGAAGTCGGAGACGGCGATATCTTTTGCCTCAACACCCATCAGCGCCGCCATTTTTGCGGCGAACTGCTTTTTACTGTCATCGGTGACGCTGATCTCAAGATTTTTCGGCCCAGAAAAGCCGCTGTAGATCTTCGGACTCAACCGGTGCTCAATGGCATACCGCGCTTCCTCGGCATCCATGAACGCTACATTCTTTTCCAGATAGAGCCACAGCATCCGCGCCAGGCCATCGGGCAGCACCTCCTTGCCCGGAATGACCAGTCCCTTGCCGAGCGAACGAACGGCTTCGTGACCGACCTCCTTGGACATCAGGTAAATGCGTTCCGCCCGATCTTCAAATTTCTTCCGGGACTGGCCGACGACCGCTGCCATCGCGGCAACGATCGATTCTCGGACTTTCTCGATGGGCTGTGACCAGTCGATGCTCCCGGCGGTCACGGTGTCACATAGCTCGACATACCGCTTCAGCAGAGGCAGGGTTTCCTTCTTCGTTTTTTGAACGAGTCGGGTGAAGTTTTCCATATCCTTCATGTTGTTTTGCTCCCTCAATACAAAAAACGCGCTAGCCCCTATACGGCCCGCTTGCTTACCGGGCAAGCGACTGGGCCGTCTGGGCGCAGGGATGAGACTTAACGCCGGTGGATAGGGGGCGCACAAATCTCATCGAAACTCATCCCGAAGTGGTCAGTTCAGGCTCGCCCCCATCTCCAGGCAAACGCTTTCTACGACCGCCGCAACCTCGTGAAGAAATGAATTACGGTCGGGAGATGGGGTGACGTCAGGTACTGGTGCGGCTCGATCGTAGATGCGCTCGCCGATGATGGATGCTCGCGCGTAGCTGGAACCCCGCCCCGACTGGTTGAAGGCTGATTGCCACTCCGGCATTCGTTCACCACGTACTCGGCGGGTCGCAAGGTCAAGCATTTTCACGGACAGCGCCTTGGCTAGCTCGTCGAAGACTTGTTGCTTGTGGGCATCATCGGTAGGTTCAACGGGATCCCATCGCAGAGGGTTCTGCAACAGGACATACAGTCGATCCTGTAGCTGTTTGCGAAGATCTGCAACCGGCTTGAGATTGTCGTATTCGTCTCCGAACCCTGGCGTTCCTAGTCGCCGACTCAATGCCCAAATGCGCTTCCAGTGCTCCTTGCTGGCCCCTGGTTTGTATGCCAGACCCAAGCGTGGCCACCACGTATCGTGAAAACCTTCGGCGGCATTTTTCACCGCAAGCACGAGATTCATACGGTCATAGATTGGTTTGGCGTCGACCGGGGCTGGCTTTTCAACGATTGCGTCTATAGCCGCCAACAACGCATGCAATTGCGTGATGGTTCGTTTTTGGGATTTCTTTGCGGCGTCCAGGTGTTCATCAATTCCGCCCACAAAGAAACACGCGTCCTTCAAACGTCCGCGCAGCGCTCGTTCCGCGAAGGGCCCCAGATCCTCCCCAATCGAAGCCAGGACATTCTCAGCCGATGCCAAAACGTGCTGTTCCTTCGCCGCGGCGTTGGGCAGGTTGTCGCCCTTGACCTCATCAAAATGCGTGAACACGAGCAAAAGCTTGCTGGCGCTGCCGGATGTAATCATCTCTTTCATGGCGGCAACGGGGGCGGCCTGCATTGGGATCGTGGCGTTATCGACAAGGATGATTGCATCCGTGGCTTCAATCCGCCGGGTCAATGAGGTGGAAATCGCCGCGACCGACTTTGGCGTGTGCCCAAGCCCTTCGCCATCCAGCAGAACGAGTTTGGGCTGATGGCCATCGTTCCATTCTGGAATGAATGGACCGGATACGCGGACCCCGTTGACCAACGGCGTCAGGAGTCGTCCAAAGCGCGGGGAATGATTGCTCGAGAATCGTGCCACTGCCTTAATGAATGCCGTCCGATCTTCGGTCTGCCATGACCAAGACTGAGGCCATCCTTGTTTGTTGCGGCGGACTGTCCCTTCCTGGTCTAGGAGGGCGAAGCGAAGTTCGATTTCGTCCATCAAGTTGTCGCTGACGCGATGAAACTCTTCGTCTTCGCGCAAACGGCGATCAAGTTCCTCCTCGAACAGTTCATCGACGACGCGCTGATCCTTCTCGTCAGTGGCTCCCAACTCTGTTTTCAACTGGTCGCCATGCCGCGCCGCGATAGACCGCAAAGCAGTCAGGCACTTTGACAACAGTTCGTTGGTGCTATTCAAGTCAATGGCTTGATCGTCTGCGTTCTCTTCAACTAGATCAGGAGCGTCATCATCGTCCTCATCATCGTCGTCCGATTCTGGGGCCTGAGGGCCATTACCCAAAATGTAGTTGAAGCGGAATCGCTGATTCACATGCATCAGGAGTTTCCGCAAAATCTCCGAGTCCTTGTCGTCCTCGTAGGCAGCAAGCACTGCCTCGGAAATGCATTCATTCAAGTGCTCCCGAACTTCATCCACAGGGAAAAATGTGACGACAGCCGTGAATGGGCCTGGGGCCAGAACGACTTCTGTTTCGTGTACTGTGGTTTTTGCCGTTGATGTGGATGGAAATCGCTCCGACTCGGGGTCAGTCCCAATCAACTGCCTCAGCAAAGTTGTCTTGCCAGCACCGGTCGTACCAAGAAGCAGTGCACGCCTGTATTCTGAGTTTTGGGCGGTCGGTAGCGCGATGATTGATTCGCGGATGGCCCCGAAGTCGTTTTCCTCGGGCTCCATGCCATGAAAGAATATCTCCACAACCCGGCGGTGGAACCGCTTTTCGGCCTCGCTCCTGGCGGAAGGGTTCCAGTAGGCCTCGTCGGCAAGCAACTGGTTGAGTTGTTCTTTCAGTTGATCGGCTTCACCCTCATCGGCGGTACCGAGTCCCTGCCTTACTCGCACCCCGACCTTTCCTGTATTTGGGTCGATCCGAACCGGGTGCCGAAAGATTACGGCCCATGCGTTCCGGCCCTGAGACCGGCTTAGCGCTGCCACAAATCGCTTTTCCATTTTGCATTACCTCCGTTGTTCAGATGTTGTTCAGACGTCAAGATATATATCTTGAAAACCCATGTCAAGCATTTTTTGAACAACAGCGGAACAACGCGGCGTGAGGTAGCGATTGGTAGCAGATCGAGAAACTATTTCGATAAATTTTCGGTCACGGACATTGCTTGCAAACGTTTTTGTATGGGTTTAGCCGCTTAGCCATTACGCGACCTTACTGCGTCCTCGTGGCTTGCTGCGCCTGATTTCGCCAGAATCTGCACCATTCTTTTTCACAAGATTTTGGGAACCGGCAATGTCACGCGAACTGATAGCAGGCCGTACAGAAAGCAGCCGGCCCAGGAATGGAAAATCCATGCCGGCATCCGAATCGATCCCCCCATTGCGCGCCATTGCCATGATCCTGGCCCACGGCGTACTGCGTTTGCAGAAACGTCAGAAAGACCTTGATAGCCCAACCGAACAGCGCGTTCATGACCACGTCTTGGTAACCAAAGGAGAGACGTTGTGACCGACAAAGTACTGGCTCGGGTGCTGGCCCTCAAAACCACCCCGATTCCTGACCTCAAGCAACTGTGGCGAGACCTGTTCGGCAAGGAACCGCCACCCTACAACCGCCGCTTTCTGGAAAGCCGGCTGGCCTACCGACTGCAGGAACTCGCCTACGGTGGGCTTCCGGCCGCTACCGTCAAGCGCTTGGAACTACTGGGTGAGCAACTCGATGGTGGCAAGAAGCGCGTTCGCAGCCGTCGCACCGACGATCGCCCCGTTGCCGGCACCAAACTGATACGTGAATGGCAGGGCACTCCCTACGAGGTCATCGTTCAGCCTGATCATTTTGAATTTCAGGGCCGGCGCTATGAATCCCTGTCGCACATCGCCCGGCAGATCACTGGCACGATCTGGAATGGCTGGGCATTTTTCGGCCTTCGCTCGGCACGGAGTTACGCATGACGACTGTCGTCCGGAAAATGCGCTGCGCGATCTACACGCGCAAGTCCACCGAGGAAGGTCTCGACATGGACTACAACTCGCTGGATGCGCAACGGGATGCCTGCCATGCCTACATCGCGTCACAGAAATCCGAAGGATGGGTGGCGCTGCGCGACAACTACGATGACGGCGGATTCTCGGGTGGCACCCTCAACCGGCCTGGCGTGCAGCGCTTGCTGGAGGATTTACGGGAAGGACTGATCGATGTCATCGTGGTCTACAAGATCGATCGCCTATCGCGGTCACTTGCGGATTTCTCGAAGTTGGTGGAGTTGTTCGACGAGCACAAGGTGACCTTTGTCTCGGTGACCCAATCGTTCAACACCACCACGTCGATGGGGCGACTGACGTTGAACATTCTCTTGTCCTTTGCTCAGTTCGAACGGGAACTGGGTGGCGAGCGGGTACGAGACAAGATCGCGGCCAGTCGCGCCAAGGGAATTTGGATGGGCGGCATGCCCCCCCTTGGCTACGATGTGGTCGAACGAAAACTGGTGCCGAATCCTGGCGAGGCCAGACTGGTTAAACGAATTTTCGAGCGGTACATCGCCCTGGGGTCGATCACAACGCTGTCTCACGAACTGCGAGCCGAGGGAGCGACAACTAAATCCTGGACAACGATCAAGGAGAAGCAGCGCGCCGGAAAACTGATCGACAAGGGCTACCTCTACAAACTGTTCAAGAATCCGGTTTTCATTGGCGTTGCCGCCTATAAGGGAAAACACTTCCCCGGCGAGCATGAGCCTATTCTCGACCGTGCCCTGTGGGACCAAGCCCAGGAGATGCTGGGGCGAAATGATGCCGACAAGCGGGCTCGGCAGAACCGGCCAAGCCAGGCGCCGTCAATGTTGAAAGGTCTGATTTACGCCGACGATGGTTGGGCAATGACGCCAAGCTTTACAGTGAAAAATGGCAAGTACTACCGTTACTACGTGAACACAGCGTCGATCAAGATCGGCAAGGACGCCTGCGCGATAGCGCGCGTGCCGGCCGGAGAAATTGAAGCGGTTGTAGTCGGCCAAGTGCGAAGGATTTTGCTGACGCCGGAAGTGATGGCACAAGCCATTTCTGAAATCCAGGAACAGGATCCAGGGGCGGATACCCAGCAGGCGATCCAGACTCTTCAATCAATCGAGCCAGTTTGGGGAGAGTTGTTTCCGGCCGAGCAGGCGCGGATTGTCCAGTTGCTGATTGATCGTGTGACAGTCAGTCCCGCCGGAGTCCGTGTGGATATAAAAACTGCCGGCATGAAGGAGTTGATTCAGTCCGTCATCACCGAGCCGGAACTGAAGAAGGCGGCATGATGGAGATCGTTTCCATCCATGTGCCGATGACTTTCAAGCAGCGTGGCGGGCGAAAGGTCATCGTCCTGCCTGACGGCACTCAGGGCAACCCAGCGCCGAAGGCCACTATCGATAACACGATGATCAAGGCGCTGGCCCGAGCATTCCGGTGGCGGGCGCTGCTGGAAAATGGAACCTACGGTTGCATCGAAGACATCGCCAGAGGCGAGCGGATTGGGGCCTCGTTTGTCAGTCGCATCGTCAAACTGGCGCTACTGGCACCGGACATCGTAGATGCGATTCTGGATGGCCGCCAGCCGGCGCGCCTGACACTCAAGCAATTAATGCTTCCATTCCCTATTGATTGGGAAGAGCAAAGAATGTTTTTGATGATGCCCTTATGCCGGCATACATGAGACGATTTTCAACTTGGCTTCCAAGGCAAACAGAGCGTTCATGACTCAGTCATGCAATGCCTTGGAGAGTAAATGTCCTACACAACAGGCGGATTCACCGTCGACGAGGTTGGCTTCATTCAACTTGCCACAAGCAAAGTTCTAGCAGCTGTTGCGCGCGGGGAACTGGATCTCAATCAATTGGCCCGCGAAGAACTAGCTTTCAGGGGGCAAGATATCAATGGGGTTTGGGTGGGCTTCGACCGCGCCGCCGAACTCCATTTAGGGAAAAAGACGTCAGCCAAGCGAGAAACTCGCTGAAAGCATCGTGATCCCGTAATTGCGCCGATCGCTTCCGCGCCCGAGCGCCAAGCCTTCTTCCAACATATGTTTATCGACAGGCTCACTTGGTGAGCCGTAGATATTGGAAAATCTTTCCAATTAGCTACCAAACAGCATTGTCACCTTGAAAATTTTGCACTATTGTGTCGATCTTTGATCTTTTTTGGCTAGAGACATGCCGAATAAAACTAACGAAGGTGAAATCCTCACCATCAGGGAAGTTGCCGCGTACCTCAAGGTGACCGAGCGAACTATCTACCGGTTGGCTGCTGAGAAGAAGATTCCCGCGTTCAAGGTAGGGGGTACATGGCGTTTCCCTCGGTCCGAGATTGATCAATGGATCAGGCAGCAGACCTCGACAGCCTTAATGAACGATGTTGGTGGCGATGACCAAGAGTAATCGGCACAACGAATTGGATATTGGCGAACTGGCGGTACCCGTTTTCTACCGGTAGCAACGCATTTGCATGAGAAGAGAAGATTTGGAACTGACAGTAACTAATGAGGTAGAAGATCGCAATCAGGCGAGTTTCTTTAATGGAGCGCCTGAGGATGAGGATTGGCGTGTTTTCAAACCGCGTATCGATGACGACGGCACCTCCTACGAAACGCTTCGCCGGCTATCAAAGCTACCTAGAGCGGAAGCGATTGCTCAACTTGACAACATAGTTAGAGCAAACGAATCCTACGCACCACAGGCTCTTCGTTTGCGTGTTGCTGCGTCCCTGTTGAGGGACTTGATTCATATCGGTTGGGAACTTCATGTCGATCCGCACTGGATATATGTCCGCCCCCCCAAGACTGCCAACTTGGTCGAACGTAAAGAAAGTATCAGACAGCAACTTCTGTTCGGACGAAATGATCAACTGGCGGAAGATTCAAATCGGCGCTTTCTGTTTTCCTTAGAGCGGCCATCCAAGTACGCTTCAACAAAGCCCATTACCGACCTGATTGCCGATGGACGCCGTTTGGCAGAGCAACTCGAGCGGGTATTGGCTGGCCCCCAAGAAAGCAGAGTCGCACTCCTCAAGCAAATTTGCCAGCCATATCTCCAGTTGGTCAGTGATGAGCGTGACCAGCACACAAACATTCGATTGATCGATATTTGGCGGTATTTCCGCCACAGTTGGGCGACTCGTTACCGTTCTTCACCTGGCCGTAATCTGTTTTACCTTGTTCGCGATGCGGCGCAGCCGAGCCATCCAGTAATCGGTATCGCGGCTCTAGGTAATACCGTAATGCAGTTAACTACACGAGACAAGGCTCTAGGCTGGACACAGGATGGCCTACTAGAAATTATTGACCAGGGCTTGGTTACGGATGTCGAGATCCTTGCTGCATTCCGTCATCGCTTGGAAGAGGACTACGAGCAAGTCTATCTGGACGACCTGCCTGTGGACAGGCGAATTGATCACAGTGTTGATGAGGAGACCCTGAGTCGCCTTGCGGTACTCGAAGAGGACGCGCAAAAAGATAGAGAGGATTCGCTTAGAAGTGACGACGATGGTGGCGCGACTAAACGCCCTAGTTCTGAAGACTTATCGCCAGAGCGATTGCTCGAACTTACCAAGACCCCTCTATATCGATCAAAGCGTGCTCGGGTTGTTCGAGAGATCCTTCGGGCCTATCGCGCGTTGGCGATGTGGACCGGTACCGTTAAGGAACTGACCGAATCTGAGGAGGGAACTTGGGCTGTCGGGGTGGCAATCAAGCAACTCAAGAAACGCTTTTCTGCAACGAGCATGATGGAAATTACGGTCTGCGGAGCTGTACCGCCGTACAACCATTTGCTCGGCGGGAAACTGGTTTGTCTGATGATGATGAGCCCAAAGGTCGTAAAGGATTACCGTGATCGATACAATAATGTCGTAAGCATCATTGCCAGCCAAATGGCGGGGCGCGCAATTACTAAAGAGCCGCATTTGGCGTTTTTAGGTACAACCAGCCTTTACACAGACTATTCCGCTCAATACAACCGTGTCCGCCTTCCGGCAAAAACAGTTACTGGACAATCGTTGCCAATCGAGTATCGATGTCTCGGGAGGACAGAAGGGTTTGGATCCCCGAATCTCTCCTCAGAAACGGAACGCGGGTTGGCATTTCTGGCCGAAACAAGCAAGAACTACAGGAACGTCAATTTTGTATTCGGTGAGGGGCAAAGTCCGAAACTGCGCCAATTACGCGAAGGATTCGCTGCGCTTGGGCTTAATCAATCAAACCTCCTCCAGCACGGGGCCCCCCGAATCATCTACGGAGTATCGCTAGTTGGAAATCTTGAACGCGTACTACTTGGCGTCGATGACCCCCCCCGATATGCGCTCGATCCAGAATCCGAAAACTCAGAAGCAGAAATTGCGGATTACTGGATTTCGCGCTGGCTTAGTTCACGCCTTAATCATCGCCCAGCGTTGGAGGCGGTAGCCAATTCAAGCCCACTTAAAGAACGAGTCTCCCGATTTATCCCGGAACGTTCTGATGGATCAAGTGGTCAGCGTAGCCTTTTTCAGAATCAATCAGCCTCAGGAAGACTCTCCATGACTACAGATGCCAAAGCTGATGAACGACTGAAGTTCATTCGCCTCCTATACCGAAATGAAAGCGCGTTCAGCGATCATGTGAGCGTCTCTCGTCTGAAAGAGTTGAACATCCGAACGAAGTTGGAAGACGTGGTCCGCAAGATTGTTCGCGCGGGCGGCTCTGTAGTTATCACTGGAAATGCGGGAGACGGAAAGACTCACGCAATTCTCTTGATGAAGAATGATCTGAAGGAAGCCGAGATCATTACCGACGCAAGCGAATACTCGGCAGAGGAAATTGCATCACGCTGGCAGGTCGCACGAGACCAGGGTAAGCCGTTCTGTATAGCTATCAACGAAGGTCCGTTGGTCGATCTTGTACGAACTTTTCGGGACAAGCACCCGTGGCTGGAGGAAATTCGAGGCAACTTGCTAAAACTTGTCGGCTATCGGCCCCTTGATTCTGAGCAAGTGGACGATGATGAAGCCTGGAAGCCGAAGCCTGGCGAAACCGTTGTTGTTGATCTCAGCCTGCGACGCGTTCTGTCAGCCGATCTGACAAAAGCAATTATCGACAAACTTACCGACGATCAGTGGTATCAGGCATGCTCGTCGTGTCCGGCCCTCAATACATGCGGCGTGACCTACAACCGCAAATTGCTGAGATCCAGTGGTCCCCAAGAACGAATGGTGAAGTTGCTCACAGTTGTTGGTGAACGCGGCGCGCGTGTCACCTTCCGTGAGGCCCTCGCCTTTGTCTCGTATCTTATCTTTGGAGGGCGCTCCTGCGACGAGTTAGCTGAGTTGGGCAATACCGAAGCGACACGCTATTACTGGAACGCGTTCGAAGGGGAAGGCTCCATCTTCGAGCATCTCTCGCGAGGGCTTGATCCGTTAAAGCAGACCGATGCCAGTGTTGATGAAAAACTATGGCGTGGGATTCTTAAACCGGAGGAGTTCGTAGGAAACAATCACTTCCCTGTATTGCAAAAAAATCTCGATGAACTCGCCGAGAAAGAACCCAACCTTGTTCGTGATGACTTTACTGCTCTAAAGCGTCGTTGGTATTTTGAGCATAAAAACGGCCGCCTCGTTGTTTTCTCTGATGCCGATAAATTATTTAAGGAACTGCAAGACACTCAACAGGCAATGGCGATCCGTCTTAGCCACCTTCTTGCCCTGATCAATGGCTGGTGGAACAAAGGTGACGAAACCAAGAAAGAAGCCCTCCGACTTTGGACTCGCCTTTCCTATTCTCCCCGGCCCCGTGGCCAGGCGATGGTGTCTGGGCACTCCGTGCCTCGACCCAAACTTGGTCTGTATAAGCCAGAGTTAGCACCGGTACTGAGACGCGCATTCGGTGAGCAGCCAATTAATCATTTGATCTTGGCGTCACTGGACGATCCAAGGTTTGCCCGGCTTGTGATTGATACAACCTTGTTACAAGCTCTTATGACCGGAGCAATCTCCGAAGGCAGTGAAGAAATTGCGCGGCGTTTGAGTCAATTCAACGACACGCTGGCGCAGTACGCTGAGAAGAGTTCTGATATTCGGACGATCGAAGTTGTAGATCCGCATAGTGAACTTCGGACTACCGTGGTCGTTGATTTGGCAAATCGCCGCTACGACTCTGCAACCTAGAGCACTAACAAAATGAATAAAGAAATTCGCAAAGCAATCAGTGATGAGATCTTCCGTCGACACGGCTATCGCTTTATGGAAGCGAAGATAAAGCCCGTCCACATCGCCAATGCATTGATGAGAACCGAGCATAAATGTGTTGGCAGGATGTCTGTACTGAAACAGTTATTTCAGGCAACGCTGAATCAGAGTGCTATTGAAGACCGATTGGCTGCCGCCAAAGGGCTGGTCGAGAATCATCGTGAGCGTTGGGGGCGGCTGGGCGAGGCTGAGGACTTGCGGTCGTCAGCGCTGATGACCAAGGTACTTCCGCTAATACGCACTTTGCTTGGGGCCGATGGAGCTGTATTTGGCGTTTCTCCGGAGTTCTCTTCGTTCTCATCACCAACCGCCCTTACCGTAACTGGCGATGCCTCGGATGATGGCGCCGGTGCGTTTGTTCATCGGCTATGGGGCGGCAATTCGGAAAGTGACAGGCTAGATATTCTCGATCTGCTCAATAGCCTGACGGCGCCTAACAAGGACGCTTCGGATCTGGATGACCTTTCTGCACTTTTGGCCCCCCTAGTGGAGGATACGAAGCCGAAATCGGCTTCAGCAGTGTTAGCTGAAGATCTTTCGTCAGCATTTTCACCCATTGAAACGGCACTCCGCGAGTCCGCCAAATCCCTTGCAGCCTACGAACGAAAGCTAAAGCCGAACCCCATCGCCACTTTGCAACGCGTCATCCTGCTCGCTGCATTGTCGGTTTTTGTTCATGCTGCGACTCGACCACGGGAACGCTACGAAATGCCCGAACGCATTCTCCTTGTAGATGCATCGGGCGATGCGTATTCAAACGTCGCCGACGCCAGTACGCGTTGCGTAGCAAGAACGATCAGCGATGCGCGTGCCTATATGGCTGCAGTCCTTCGAGACTTGATGCGTGCAGTTTCTCCAACGTGGTACCAGGAGCCACTTGGGGCAATCAATTCATTTCTTGAGAGCAATGGGAATGCTCCCATTGAATCTAGCCATGCGACTATCAAGCGTTTGGCTGAAATCCGTGCAGATGCGCTACCGGAGGAGATTGAGGCTGAGTCTTCCGACGAGATCATTCGCGCGATTGAAGGTAGTTCCGGTCGAGGTCTCGATGGATACCTGCGCTTGCTAGGAATTCGCAGTGGTTTTTTGTATCCACAGCAGAAGAACCCGAAAAAGCGCCTCGTGCCAACAGATCGAACCCTTGAGGTGCTTGTCGCCTCGGTTGTTGATGTTTCGTCATCACCCCTTGAGTACAGAGACTTTCTCGACTTGTTAAGGCAACGCTGGGGAATCATCGTAGGTGGACGTATTGACGATGCGGAGTTGCTTAGCGATGTTGGGGCACATGTTCCTGCAAGAGAACTTACAGAGAACAGTGAAAGATTCTTGTCGCGCCTCGAGTCTATCGGCCTGGCACGGCGTTTAGCAGACAGCGTTGCAGTAGTCGGACTTTTGGAAGATAGCTATGAGTGAAGCAAAAACGAACGTTGCTCAACGAATGGCCGAGTTATTGATCTCGGAGATTGATGCCTCCGCCAATCGTGAAGAATTCGGCGTCATCGCACGCGATATTTCCCCTCTGGATCGGGAACACTTATTGAAGTGTTTGCCGGGTCTTTTTGCAAAAACAGGCAAAAAACTGCGGATATCGCTAGTTCATGAGGCTGATTTAGTAGCGTCATTTCAAGCTTCGTATCCTAAGTACGCGGATTTGGTCGCCTCCGATGAGGAGACGGCCGTCCAGTGGCGCAACCAAAACCTGAAGACCATTGTTGTTGTTGCTGATGGCCCACTTGGAAAAGCAGCTTCGCTGAATACGTTTAGGCAGTTGGATGAGCAACCTTTGATTACACGAATGTGTGATATCGAGCGAGATAGGGCTGAAGTTGTTTGGCTTCGAACCCTCTGGGACGCTCTCAAATCTAAACGTTGCCCAACTCTCCCAGCACATGCGTTGGCTAGCTTTGCAGAGGTCTTGGCAGAACTACCAGCCGCTAAACGCTCAGTTAGTGCTCCCACGAAATTGTCGGCACTTGGGCTTTTTTCTGATCTGCACTTGACCGACGAGAGTACCGAGGCCCGCATCATAAAGCGACTTCGCGTTAACGCTGAGATGTTGGCGATGATTCGAAACGCAACACCAGAAGATTGGGATCGAATGTCGGCGTTTTGCCGCCAACAAACGGGGCAGGCAAAGACGAAATTTAACGCAATAAAAAGACGGCTTAAGGCCATAGATTACAAGTCAGCTTCAGGACTAAATGATCTTGATCTCACTGATATTCAGGCAATTTGGAAGGGCAAAGTTTCGACAGGGGGATCGACTGGTAACAACGGCGATAAAGACATCGTCACTAGGATTCCGGTCGAATCCAAAGTGGCCGAACTACTTCTCGATGGCAAGAATGAAGATTTGTCTGACATCGCAGAGTCTGTAGCACAACGGGTCCACGCTGCAGAGAACGATCAGGATGATGACGTAATTACCCCGCCGAGTAGCGCTGGCATCAAGGGAGAAAACGCCGAGAACATTGTCGCTCTCGCCCGTGCCGATGTGATCGCCCTATCCAAATCTCGTTCTACCGCTACCCATTGGGGGGGAGTCATCGAGATTGAATCTGATCGGCTTGAGGCGCTAACGGAAGTTTCAGCTTTTAAGTCATGGCAGCCATTTGTTTTCTCTGAATTCAAGGGCTGGCTGGACGAGTTCGTGGAAGCCCAATTAGCTCCCGAGATTTGCGCGGAGCTTGCTGATAAGTTGTTTGACGCCAGAACTCGTCTGTTGAAATATCTCGGTGAATTGACTGTGTCTCCCGTAGCACTACTTGCTGGCCGCCCGGATGCACTTCAAGCGGCTGATGACTACCTCGAGGCCTACGATCAGCTACTGAAGCAACTCCAGGCCAGTTACCAAGAGATGTTTTCTCAGGCCATGGACGAAGCTGAACGTATCGTTCATTGGTTGCTGGCGATGGAGTTGTACGTCTACCGTCGAGAGGCGACGACAGAGGTCCTGTTGTCAGCAATACATCCGCTAAATCTCTGGCGGAGCGTGGCAATCGTTAAAGATTTACAACTTCTTGGTGGAAAGCTTTCCGACCTTGAACGCAAGACACTTATTGATGCCGCAGCTGAAGACCTTCAGTTCTTAAACGTCCTGGTGCTACCCAAGATTGCTTCCTCTGATGGGCAAACAAAGCTTCTGGGACATGCGGGCCTGATTGCTCATCTCCCCATGTTCAAAGAGGCTCCTCGCGGGGTTCTCGAGCCCGATGGGATTAAGAGTGTGAATACACTGGCGCAGTTAATCGCGTACCTGCGTCCGTTTGCTCGCCCTGGCCTCCAGGTGCTCTTGATCAATGCGCCAAGGCCGTCGCGATTTATTGAAACAATTCTGGATGCTCTCGATCTTGACAACTCCGCGACCGAGGAAACCTTCTGGGGTGTGCATTTCAGGTTTCGCTATACCTCTGAAGACACTCGTGGATGGACATCCGAACTCGAGGAAATGGATGACCTGCTAAAGGATCGAATCCGCAAAGGTCAGGAAAAGGGACTGATCACTTTATCAGTCCATGCTGATGCAAAAAAATGGCCCGACATCATTGCTGAGGCGAGCGATTTGCCGGCTCACCTCACTGTGGTTTTTGACCCATTCGAAGTACGAACTGCATTAGTTTCCAGGGCTGCACTGCACGACCTGAGTCCATGGATGCCAACTTGTGAGTACCGTTATAACAAGCTCAAGAAGCAGATCATGGTTGTGCCCGTTTCCGAGGAGTACATCTTTGCAACGTACTTTGCTGCGGCCACACTTGTACATGGTGAGTTGAGAGCAAGTACAGCAACTCATCAACCACAAGTTCCCGTAATTAAGGCATGGCTGGATCAACTCGCTGCGACGAGTACTTGGACTGTTGTTGCTGATCCGCACAGAGTTTTGTTGCCCCGTCTCGGGGACTCTGAAGTGATCGACCGTAGGACCGAGCGCGCAAGACAGATCACCACATTTGGATCGGATCTAAGCCCCTTTGTAAGACGGCTGGATGATCAATTGCGGAAGACCCACTTCGTAGCGGAACCACCGACCCTGGAGCAACTGATTCGTGATCTGGTGGCAATGGAACCAAATGGAATTCTCGGGCTGGTTGGTGGCGATAAAACTAAGCACATCAAGGGCGCACTCGGAAAATTAATCGCAATGCGCTGGTACCGCCGTCTTGACCCAAGCGGGCTTGCGGTTAGTCTTGATACCCAAAATGCACGTCGATGGCTCAGTGCTGGAGGACATTCGAATGTGCAAGCAGACCTACTGGGCCTCCGTGATGAGGCTGGCGAGTTGGTTATCGACGTCATCGAAGTGAAGGCCCACGACGAAGCCGTTCCATATACGGTTCAGGATGGAATCGTAAAGGGGCATGCAGTTGACCAGGTGCTATCAACCCTCCATGCCTTGGCTGAGGTATTTGGTTCTAATAGCGAGTCGCCACTTGCTAAACCTCGTCGCGAGGTTCTGAGGGAGCATCTTTACACCGCATTACTCCGTGACCTAGATCCGGCGCATATCGAGCGCTGGCACGGTCTACTTCAAGACCTATTTAATGGCAACGTGAAGGTTAAGTTGGCTGGCAGGATTGTTCACGTCCAACTGGCGAGTGTTGCTAACTCTGGCCGACAAGTGTTTCAAACAAGTTCCGGCATTCCAATACAGATCGATACACTAGCTGCGACGGATGTAGACCTTGTGCTTACCGCAACGCGCCTGGTACAAACTGACGTCCTTGAAGCATCTGCTGATAGTGGGTCTATGGAGCCGCTAACCCCGATCGAACCGATCAGGGCATTCCAAGTTCTTTCTCTACTGAGTTCAGAACGGATGACTCGAGAGGAAGGGACAACGGGTTCGGCTGAACAGGAGACTGAATCTGAAACTGCTGAAGGCACAACTGAAACCGAGCCACAAGCTACTTCAGATGGCTTAAGTGCCACACCCTCTCTCGATGTTTCTGGCACCACTGCTGTTATTGGCAAACAACATCCAACAACCCTCGAAATTCAGTTGGGTGAGGAATTCAATACCAAAGCTCCGGTAACTTGGGCTCCTGGTCGACAAAGCAATGGCTTTTTCCTGATCCTAGGCGCATCTGGCTCAGGCAAAACAGAAACCCTTAAGGTACTTGGTAAAGGCGTTGAGGATTACGGGGTGCCGGTGTTGGTTTTTGACTTTCACGGCGACGTTACGTTCCCCGGGTTGAGGCATGTCCTCATGTCGTCAGGAACGGCCAGCACAGTCGGAATTAATCCAATGGAGTTGGATTCCCAAAGTGCCGAGGAAACCGGCTTATACGATCAACGCAAAGTTATCCGCGACATGATCAGGAATGCGGTACCTGCACTTGGCCATCGACAGAACGCCATATTGCGAGACGCCATTGAGGATGCTTACACGGCGGCAGGGTTCGTGGATTCCGATCCCTCGACCTGGAAGAATCCGCCACCAACATTTTCTGATGTTGAAGACATTCTTGGTACTTGGGCTGAGGATGACCACCGAAAATCGCAACGGTCGGCGATTGAGGGCTGCCTAGCAGCTGTTCAGGAGATATTTGAACACCCAATTTTCCATCGCACGGAGCACATCTCGATCGAGGAGATATTGTCGTCAAATGTGCGTCTCGACCTCAGCAAACTTACCGATGAGGTTCGCTACATCGCAGCTGAGACGATGCTTAGGAAGATCTTCAGGGTATTGCGTCTGAAAGGGCCGATCCCGGTTCAGCCAACAGACGATCGTCAACGATTCAGACTATTCGTCGTAATCGATGAGGCGAAGATACTGAGTACAGGCGCAGGAGATCCTGATTCTCCCGATCGGATATTGAACCTCCTGTTCACTGAAGCCCGAAAATTTGGACTGGGAATGGTCCTCGCTTCTCAAATGAGTGACCATTTCGGATCAGAGGTAAAAGCCAACGCCGCTACTTGGCTGGTCCTGAGGCCGATGGATGTGAAGGAGGCTAAGAAGAATGCTCCGAACGTTCACATGGACCCAGATGCTCTCACTAGTCTCAAAGGGCGGGGTGATGGCTACCTTCGCGACAGAAGTTCCGCCCGAGCAAAGAGGATCCAAGTTCGACCACTGCCGAGCGAAGGACCGAAAGAATGATCACCGACGATTTCGAGGCAATCGCGAGCGATGACCAAGTCCAGTCTTTTGTAGACAAATACGGGTTGAAACCTTGCCAAGTCGCAAAGTCAGCCTGGAATTTGGGTGAATGGACTGGCGGAGTGGGAACAGATGCCGTCCACCTCGGATTTCGGTGGTATGACCCCTCGGGACCCTTCAACATGCAGCCGGATATGCATGTGGTAAAGCTAACGGTAAAAGGCCAGGGGGAAAAGGCTGTGTATCAGAAAGAACTAAAGTACCCCGACAAAATCTGAGTGTTCTTGGCAGAAAACGATTGCCCAATATTTTGCGATGGCATCACCATGGGCCCTTCTCATATGCCACTACAAACTCTGCCACAACCACCCGGAAGCCCACACCAGATGGGCGATTGAAAATCCGCACCAAAACCCCGCAGTCAGGAGGTTTGGAGAATTCCGGCCCGTAAGAGCCGAAAAGGGAAGAGTCGGAGTGGAACGCAGTCAGGAGGTAGAAACGAAAAACCCCGCACAGACTGGCGTCTGCCGGGGTATCCGTAACGGTCAAAGACCGTTTTGTGCCATATTATTGGCGGAGACGAAGGGATTCGAACCCTTGATGCAGGTTTTGCCCGCATGCTCCCTTAGCAGGGGAGTGCCTTCGACCTCTCGGCCACGTCTCCGTCGTTCAGGCAAACGAGGCGCGGATCATAGCGGCTCCGCGCCCCGGGGTCAAACCAGGCGGGCCTTACTGGTCCAGCCCGAAGGTGCGGTGCAGGACGCGGACGGCCAGTTCCAGGTACTTTTCATCCAGGACGACGGAAATCTTGATCTCAGAGGTGGAGATCATCTGAATGTTGATGCCGTCATCGGCCAGGGCTTTGAACATCTGGCTGGCGACGCCCGGGTGGGAGCGCATGCCGACGCCGACGGCGGAGACTTTGCAGATCTTGTTGTCGCCGGTGACCTCGCGGGCACCCAGCTTCTGCTTGACGCCTTCCAGGATGCCCATGGCCTTCTGGAATTCGGGGCGGTTCACGGTGAAGGAAAGGTCGGTGGAGCCGTCGTGGCCGACGTTCTGGATGATCATGTCCACGTCGATGTTGGCGTCGGCGATGGCGCCCAGCACCTGGTAGGCGATGCCCGGCTTGTCGGGTATGCCCAGGATGGTGAGCTTGGCTTCGTCGCGGTTGAAGGCGATACCGGAGATGATCGGTTGTTCCATTTGCTTGTCTTCCTCAACAGTGATCAGCGTGCCTTCCCCTTCGTCCTGGAAGCTGGACAGCACGCGCAGTTTGACCTTGTATTTGCCGGCGAACTCGACGGAGCGGATCTGCAGCACTTTCGAGCCGAGGCTGGCCATTTCCAGCATTTCCTCGAAGGTGATGGTGTCGAGTTTCTTGGCTTCCGGCACGACGCGGGGGTCGGTGGTGTAGACGCCATCCACGTCGGTGTAGATCTGGCATTCGTCGGCCTTGAGGGCCGCCGCCAGGGCGACGCCGGAGGTGTCGGAGCCGCCGCGGCCCAGGGTGGTGACGTTGCCGGCTTCATCCACGCCCTGGAAGCCCGCGACGACGACGACCTTGCCGGCATCCAGGTCGGCCCGCATGTTGGCTTCGTCGATGGAGAGGATGCGCGCTTTGGTAAAGGTGCTGTCGGTGAGTACCCGGACCTGGCCGCCGGTGTAGCTCCTGGCCGGGACGCCGATGTCCTTCAGGGCCATGGCCAGGAGGCCGATGGTGACCTGCTCGCCGGTGGAGCAGACCTGGTCAAGCTCGCGGGGGTCGGGATTGGCCTGGATTTCCTTGGCCAGGGCGATGAGGCGGTTGGTCTCGCCGCTCATGGCAGAAACCACGACCACCACCTGGTGCCCCTGGGCCTGGAACTTGGCAACACGCTGGGCGACGTTCTTGATGCGCTCGGGGTTGCCCACCGAGGTGCCGCCGTACTTCTGAACAATCAACGCCATGGAAGTATCCGGTTAACGTGGAAGGGGAAATGCAAGAGGGGCGGATTTTACTCCACCCCCCGGGGGATGTGTCCAAAGGGAAAACCCGCTCAAAGTTCGGCGAGGACACGCAAATGGGCGCCCACGCTGCGGGCCAGCGAGGTCATGACGTAGCCGCCTTCCAGCATGGAAACGATGCGCTTGTTGGCGTGCCGCGCGGCGACTTTCATGAGCTCGCCGGTGCACCAGGCATAGTCCCGTTCGAGAAGCTTGAGGCCGCCCATGTCGTCCTCGTAGTGGGCGTCGAACCCCGCCGAGATGACGATGAGCTGGGGCTTGAACTCGTCCAGGCGGGGAATCCAGACCTGGGTGACGGCATCGCGGAATTCTTCGCCCCCGGCGCCCGCGGCCAGGGGCACGTTGCACATGTTGGCGGCGGGCTTGTCGGTGCCGCTGTAGGGGTAGAAAGGGTGCTGGAAGATGCTGCACATGAGGATGCGGTCGTCGCCGGAGACGCAGTCCTCGGTGCCATTGCCGTGGTGGACGTCGAAATCGATGATGGCGACGCGCTCCAGGCCGTGGGCCGCCAGGGCGTGGCGGGCGGCGATGCTGGTATTGGCGAAGAAGCAGAAGCCCATGGCATTCGCCCGCTCGGCGTGGTGGCCGGGGGGACGCACGGCGCAGAAGGCGTTTTCGACTTCGCCCTTCATGACCAGATCCACAGCCATGACCCCGGAGCCGGCGGCGCGCAAGGCGGCCTGCCAGGTGTGGGGGTTCATGGCCGTGTCGGGATCCAGGTGCACGATGCCCATTTCCGGCGCAGCACGCTTAAGCCGTTCCAGGTGGGCGGCGGGATGCACCCGCAGGAGTTGTTCGAAGGTGGCCAAAGGCGCGTCGTAATAGCTGAAGTAGGCGTCGATGCCCTGGGCGATGAGATGGTCGCTGATGGCGGTGAGGCGCTGGGGACACTCGGGATGATGGGCGCCCATGTCGTGCAACTGGCAGTCCCGGTGGCTGATGATCGCGGTTGTGGTCACTGAACTCTCTCTGACGGGCGGCGTCGCTTTCGGCGCGCCGGATTGGCGCCATTATCGATCGATTTTCGCCGCGGCCACAACCGAAACGACAGCCCGAATGGCAGGGCAGCAGGCCCCATCCCGGGTGAGTGTCCGGAAAGTCGCTTCCGGTGGGCGATTTGGGAATGGGCAGGCATATCGGCTATCATTCGGCTTTCCCGCAGCCTGTCTTTCCATGACCAAATACGTCTTCGTCACGGGCGGTGTCGTGTCCTCTCTGGGCAAAGGCATCGCCGCCGCGTCGCTGGGGGCCATTCTGGAATCCCGCGGCATCAAGGTTACCCACCTCAAGCTCGACCCATACATCAACGTCGACCCCGGCACGATGAGCCCCTTCCAGCACGGAGAGGTCTTCGTCACCGAGGACGGCGCCGAGACCGACCTCGACCTCGGGCACTACGAGCGCTTCACCAGCGCCAAGATGTCCAAGCGCAACAACTTCACCACCGGCCAGGTGTACGACTCGGTGCTGCGCAAAGAGCGCCGGGGCGAGTACCTGGGCAAGACGGTGCAGGTCATTCCCCACATCACCGACGAGATCAAGGGCAAGATCAAGGCCGGCGCCGCCGGCGCCGACGTGGCCATCGTCGAGGTGGGCGGCACGGTGGGCGACATCGAGTCGCTACCTTTCCTGGAAGCCATCCGCCAAATGGGTATCGAGGAGGGTCGCACCAACACCTGCTACATGCACCTGACGCTGCTGCCGTATATCCCTACGGCCGGCGAGCTGAAGACCAAGCCCACCCAGCACTCCGTCAAGGAGCTGCGCGAGATCGGCATCCAGCCGGACATCCTGCTCTGCCGCGCCGACCGCTCCATGCCGGCCGAAGAGAGACGCAAGATCGCGCTCTTCTGCAACGTCATGCCGGAAGCCGTCATCGAGTGCCTGGACGCCGATTCGATCTACAAGATCCCCGGCATGCTGCACGAGCAGATGATCGACGAGATCGTCTGCCACAAGCTGGGTATCCTGGCCCGGGCTGCCGACCTGTCGGTGTGGGAGAAGCTGATCTATGCCCAGGAGCACCCCGAGCACAAGGTGGACATCGCCTTCGTGGGCAAGTACGTCGATCTGACCGAGTCCTACAAGTCGCTGATCGAGGCTATCAAGCACGCCGGCATCCAGACCCGCAGCGCCATCGAGATTCATTACATCGACTCGGAAAATATCGAGAAGGATGGCATAGATGCCCTGAAGGCGATGGACGCCATCCTCGTCCCCGGCGGCTTCGGCCGGCGCGGCACGGAAGGCAAGATCGCCGCCATCCGCTACGCCCGCGAGAACCAGGTCCCCTACCTGGGCATCTGCCTGGGCATGCAGCTGGCCACCATCGAATTCGCCCGCAACAAAGCCGGGCTGGAAGGCGCCAACAGTACCGAGTTCGATCCCGATACTCCGCATCCCGTGGTTGCGCTCATCACCGAGTGGCTGGACCGGGAAGGCCGGGTCGAGAAGCGTGACGCCGGTTCGGACCTGGGCGGCACCATGCGCCTGGGCGCCCAGACCTGCCCGATCAAGGCGGGTACCCTGGCCGAGCAGATCTACGGCAAGAAGGTCACCGAGCGCCACCGTCACCGCTACGAGGTAAACAACATCTACGTGCCCAAGCTGGAAGCGGCGGGCATGGTCATCTCCGCCCGCACGCCCACCGAGGATCTGCCGGAGATGATGGAATTGCCGCAGTCCATGCATCCCTGGTTCGTGGGCGTCCAGTACCACCCGGAATTCACCTCCAACCCCCGCGCCGGACATCCGCTGTTTACGGCCTACGTGCGGGCGGCCCTGGCCCAGCAGGAAACCAAGGGGAAGAAATGAAACTCTGCGGATTCGAAGCTGGGCTTGACAAGCCCCTGTTCCTCATCGCCGGCCCGTGCACGGCCGAGTCCCTGCAACTCTGCCTGGATGTCGCCGGCCATATGAAGGAAGTCTGCGGCAGCCTGGGCGTGCCCTACATTTTCAAGGCGTCCTACGACAAGGCCAACCGCAGTTCCGGCACCTCGGTGCGCGGCCTCGGGCTGGACGAGGGGCTGCGCCTCTTCGCGGAGGTGCAGCGCCAGATCGGCGTGCCGGTGCTGACCGATGTCCACGAGATCGATCAGATCGCGCCGGTGGCTGCGGTGGTGGACGTCCTGCAAACGCCTGCCTTCCTCTGCCGGCAGACCGATTTCATCCATGCCGTCGCCTCCTGCGGCAAGCCGGTCAATATCAAGAAGGGACAGTTCCTGGCCCCGGGGGACATGAAGAACGTCGTCGCCAAGGCCCGGGAGGTCAATGGCGGTGCCGACAACCTCCTGGTCTGCGAGCGCGGCGCCTCCTTCGGCTACAACAATCTGGTTTCCGACATGCGCAGCCTGGCCATCATGCGCGAGACCGGCTGCCCGGTGGTTTTCGACGCCACCCATTCGGTGCAGTTGCCCGGTGGTCAGGGCACCACCTCCGGCGGGCAACGGGAATTCGTTCCGGTCCTAGCCCGGGCGGCGGTGGCGGTGGGGATCTCCGGCCTCTTCATGGAAACCCATCCGTGTCCGGACAAGGCTTGGTCCGACGGCCCCAACAGCTGGCCCCTGGACCGCATGGAAAGTTTGCTCACGACCCTGGTGGCGCTCGACCAAGCGGTCAAGGCTGCCGGACTCGAGGAAGTGCGATCGCAGCATTCTTGTTAATAAACAACTTTAATTTTTTACTCTAAGCTACTGAAAAGGAAGAGACATGAGTTCTATCGTCGATGTCGTCGCCCGCGAAATCCTGGATTCCCGCGGCAACCCCACCGTCGAAGCCGACGTGCTGCTGGAATCCGGCGTCATGGGCCGCGCCGCTGTGCCTTCGGGCGCCTCCACCGGCTCCCGCGAGGCCATCGAGCTGCGTGACGGCGACGCCGGCCGCTATCTGGGCAAGGGCGTGCTGCAAGCCGTGGAAAACATCAACACCGAGATCTCTGAAGCCATCATCGGGCTGGATGCCCAGGAGCAGGCCTTCATCGATCAGACCATGATCGACCTGGACGGCACCGACAACAAGTCGCGCCTGGGCGCCAACGCCATCCTGGCGGTCTCCATGGCCGTCGCCAAGGCCGCCGCCGAAGAATCCGGGCTGCCGCTCTACCGCTACTTCGGCGGTTCCGGCCCCATGCAGATGCCGGTGCCGATGATGAACATCATCAACGGCGGGGCGCATGCCAACAACAGCCTGGACATCCAGGAATTCATGATCATGCCGGTGAGCCAGACTACCTTCCGGGACGCCCTGCGCTGCGGCGCCGAGATCTTCCACGCCCTCAAGAAGCTGCTGGACAAGAAGGGCCTGCCCACCTCAGTCGGTGACGAAGGCGGCTTCGCCCCCAACCTGGGCAGCCACGCCGAGGCCCTGCAGGTGATTACCCAGGCCATCGAGGTCGCCGGCTACGTGCCCGGCAAGGATATCTTGCTCGCCCTCGACTGCGCCGCCTCCGAGTTCTATAAGGATGGCCGCTACCATCTGGAAGGCGAAGGCCTGCAACTGACTTCCGCCCAGTTCACCGACTACCTGGCCAATCTGGCCGACCAGTTCCCCATCGTTTCCATCGAAGACGGCATGGCCGAAGGCGACTGGGACGGCTGGAAGCTTCTCACCGACCGCCTGGGCAAGACGGTGCAGATCGTCGGCGACGACCTCTTCGTCACCAACACCAAGATCCTCAAGGAAGGCATCCAGAAAGGCATCGCCAATTCCATCCTGATCAAGATCAACCAGATTGGCACCCTGTCGGAAACCTTCGCTGCCATCGAAATGGCCAAGCGCGCCGGCTACACGGCGGTGATCTCCCACCGTTCCGGCGAGACCGAGGATTCCACCATCGCCGACATTGCCGTCGGCCTCAACGCCGGCCAGATCAAGACCGGCTCCCTCTCCCGCTCCGACCGTATCGCCAAGTACAACCAGCTCATCCGTATCGAGGAAGACCTGGGCGACACCGCGTCCTACCCGGGCCGCGAGACCTTCTACAATCTGCGTTGAGGCGTGGATTGCGGTGAGGGGTGAGGAGGGTGGGGTGAGGCGTTACGGCACCGTTCAGGGCGCGCAATCGAGGGGCGCTTTTCCCCACACCCCTCACCCCTCGCCCCCCGCCATCTCATGCGCTGGCTGAGTCTGGGCCTTTTGGCCCTCATCGTCCTGCTCCAGTACCCCCTCTGGTTGGGGAAGGGAGGGTGGCTCAAGGTCTGGGAGGCCGAGGAGGAGTTGCATCAGCAGAAGGAGGGTACCCGCAAGCTCGAAATCCGCAATGCGGGCCTCGATGCAGAAGTGCGTGACCTGAAGCAAGGCTATGACGCCATTGAAGAAAGAGCCCGTTTTGAACTGGGCATGATCCGGCAGGACGAAAACTTCGTCGCCATTCCGGAAAATCCGGCACGAAAATAGTTTTCCGCAAGTTCGTTTGCGCCCGTAGTCAGCGGTCAGGAGCTTGGTTAGAATCCCCCGCAGGTAGGCCAATGCACAGGGCTATCAAGACCCAACAGAAACGAGCGCGCAAAAGGAGAACACAATGCAGCTCAAGGCCGGAGAACAGGCGCCGGGGTTTACCCTGCCCGATGCCGACATGGAGTCCGTTTCCCTGACGGACTATAGAGGCAAGCGAGTCGTGCTGTTTTTTTACCCCAAGGATGGCACCCCGGGTTGTACGCTTGAAGCAACGGATTTTTCGGATCACGAACTCGACTTCGACGAGCGTAATTGCGTCCTCTTCGGTATCAGCCGGGACGACTGCCTGAAGCACGCTGAATTCCGCGACAAGGAAGGCATAGGCGTGTCGCTGCTGGCCGATACGGAAGGCGAGGTCTGCTCGCTGTACGGCGTGCTTCAGGCCAAGGAAGTGGACGGTCAGGTGCGCCACTGCATCGCGCGCTCGACCTTCATCATCGACGGCGATGGCTTTATCCGCCACGCGCTCTACAACGTCAATTTCAAGGGGCACGCCCTGGAAGTGCTCCGTCTCGTCAAGGAACTCGATTCATGAATGCTTTGGTCGCCCGCAATACCGTCGTCACGCTCGACTATCACGTCACCGATCCGGATGGCGCGGTGGTGGACGAGGGGCGGGAGCCCATCGTTTATCTCCATGGCGGCTACGACGACATCTTTCCCAAGATCGAGGAAGCCCTCCAGGGCAAGGGGATCGGCGAGTCGGTCCAGGTGAAGCTGCAGCCGGACGAGGCCTTCGGCGATTACGATGCCGATCTCGTCCAGGTGGAGCCCCGGGGAGATTTCCCCAAGGAACTGGAAGTGGGCATGCAGTTCGAAGGGGCGCCCGCCGGGTCCGACGACGAAGATTTCATCATCTACAGGGTGACCGACATTGCCGACGGCAAGGTGGTGCTGGACGGCAACCACCCCCTGGCCGGCATGGCCCTAGTGTTCACTTGCACGGTGACGGCCGTGCGATCGGCGAGCGAGGAAGAGGTTGGCCATGGCCACGTCCATGACCACGGCGAGGACTGCGAGCACGAGTGACGGTGGTGCCCCCGAAGAGGCGGCCGCTGGCCCTTGCCTCAACGCAGGCCGAGAAATCCCATCAATGCCCAGCGTTGCGTGCTGGGTGAGTCTTTCCAGGGCCTCGATTCGAAGCGGAACACACCCGCGGCGTTCGGGTCGACGGTGACCCGGACCCAACCCAATTCCGGGTAACCGTAGGTTTCGAGTCGAGTCAGCAGGGTCTTTCCGGCCAAGTCCTTCATGGGGCGGTCGATGCGGTGACGGTGCCCGTCGCCGTGGATCAGGAGCACGCTGCCCGAGAAGCTCGCCGCTTCTTCGCTCAGGGTGCGCAGAAGGCTCGCGAATCCGCGCCGTGGAATGCCCCGACGGAAACTTTCAAGACCCGGGTCCGCCTGCATCAGGACGACCAGGCCAAGCAAGCCATCCCGGCGGGCGAGGGCGAAGGATTCCCGTAACCAGCGCCGGATCGCCCCGTCGCGCGCCGTGAAACTCGCCGGCGGGCGCGGATGCACCCCGCGCCGGTTGTCGTCCCCGGGCACGTTGAGGCTGACAAAGAGCACCCCGTCCTCGCGCAAGCGGCTGTGCTCAGGAAAATCCGGCATCTGCCGCTCCAGGCGGCGTTTCGTCCTTCCCAGAGTGGAGTCGTCTTTCCAGAACAGGGCGCGCAGGCGAGTCAGGCGTTCTTCCGGGGAGTAGGCACCGGCGGAAAGGCGGGCGCAATCGCTCCATTCGTTGTCGCCGGGGGCGAAGATCAGGGGGATGGGCGAGGCCTGAAAGAGGGCTAGACGATCCGCGTAAACCGCGTCGTCGCAGGGATCCCGCCCCCGTTTTATGTCCCCCGCGTGCAGGACGAAACGGGCGCCGGATTCGGCGGCGGCAGCCAGGAGGGCGGGCAGTTCGCGCCGCTCGTATTCAGAATAGGGGGTATCGCCGATGACGGCGAAAGACCAGGGTTCAGCCCGGGCCGCGAGCGCCCCGGCGAGGAGCAGCACGGCCAGGCCAGCCTTCATGGCAGAAGGGCCTTGAGCGCGTAGAGGGCTTCCAGGGCTTCGCGGGGGCTCATGCGGTCCGGATCGATGTTCCCCAGGTGCTCCAGGGCGGGATGAGCGGTTGGGGGCGCTTCCGGTTCGGGAGCGACCCCGGCGAAGAGGTCCGGCTGCAGCGGATCGATGGCGGCCCGCTGCTCGAACTCCCGCAACTGCCGGCGGGCGGCGCGCAGGACCGGGGCCGGGATACCGGCCAGGGCTGCAACCTGGATGCCGTAGCTCTGGTTGGCGGGGCCTTCCTCGACGGCGTGCAGAAAGACGATGCGCTCACCGTGCTCTACGGCGCCCAGGTGGACGTTGGCCAGTTCGGGGTATTCGTGGGAAAGCCGCGTCAGTTCGAAATAGTGGGTAGCAAAGAGGGTCAGGCTGCGGTTTTTCTCGACGAGATGACGCAGGATGGCGAAGGCTAGGGCCAAACCGTCGAAAGTGGAGGTGCCGCGGCCGATTTCGTCCATGAGCACTAGGCTGTTGGGCGTCGCGTGGTGCAGGATGGCCGCCGCCTCGGTCATTTCGACCATGAAGGTGGAGCGACCGGAGGCCAGGTCGTCGGAAGCGCCGATGCGCGTGAAGATGCGGTCCAGGGGCCCCAACTCTGCGCGCTTGGCGGGGACGAAGCAGCCCATGTGGGCGAGTAGGGCGATGATGGCCGTCTGGCGCATGTAGGTACTCTTGCCCCCCATGTTGGGGCCGGTGATGAGAAGCAGGCGGCGCTCCGGCGCCAGGGCGAGGTCATTGGCGATGAAGGATTCGGCCCGGCCGGCCAGCTCTCCTTCGACCACCGGGTGACGACCGGCTTCAATCTTGACGAGGCTCTCGGCGACGAAGCGAGGGCAGGACCAGTCGTACTTGAGGGCGACGTCGGCGAAGGCGGACAGCAGGTCGAGATGGGCCACGGCCCGGGCGATGGCCAGAAAGCGGGGGACGAAGGGTTGCAACTGGCCGAGAAGCCTGTCGTAGAGCAGTTTCTCCCGCGCCAGGGCGCGCTCCTGGGCCGACAAGGCCTTGTCTTCGAAGCTTTTCAGCTCAGGGGTGATGTAGCGCTCGGCGTTCTTGAGGGTCTGGCGGCGGCGGTAGTCGTCCGGCACCTTGCTTGCGTTGGCGTGGGTGACCTCGATATAAAAGCCATGCACCTTGTTGTATTCGACCTTGAGGCTGGCGATCCCCGTCCGTTCTCTTTCCCGCGCCTCCAGATCGAGCAGGTAGCTGCCGCAGTTGTCGTTCAGGGAGCGCAGCTCGTCCAGTTCGGCGTCGAAACCCGTGGCCATGACCCCGCCGTCGCGGATCTGGGCTGCCGGATCGGGCAGCAGGGCGGCGAGCAACAGGGACAGCGCCTCATCGGGCTGGCTGAGGTCTGCCGCCAGGGTTTCCAGTAGGGGGGCCGTGCCGTCGGCCAGAGGCGCCACCAGGGCCGGCAGGCGAGTCAGGGAATCGCGCAGGCCGGAAAGATCCCGGGGGCGGGCGCTGCCCAGCGCGATACGGCCGGCAATGCGCTCCACGTCGGCGAAGCCGCGCAATTCCCGGCGCAGCTCGCCGGCCCGGCGACCATAATCTTCCAACAGGTTCGCCACCGCCTGATGGCGCGCTGCCGGCAGGCTTCTGTCCCGCAGGGGATGATGCAGGGTGTGGCGCAGGAGGCGGGACCCCATGCCACTGACGCAACGGTCCAGGAGGGAGAAGAGCGTGGGCGAAGGCTGGCCCCGTAGGGTCTCGGTGAGTTCCAGATTGCGCCGGGTGGCGGAATCCAGGCCCAGGTAGTCGCCCTCGAGCTCCACGGTCAGGGCGCGCACATGGGGCAGGGCTCCGGCCTGGGTGGCGCGGGCATAGTGCAGAAGCGCCCCCGCGGCGGCCACCGCCGGCCGCAGACCGTCGGCGCCGAAACCGGCCAGGGAAGCGACCTGAAAATGGCTGCACAGCTCACGACGGGCAGAGTCGGCGTCGAAATGCCAGTCCGCCTGCCGGGTCAGGGCGACGCCGTCCAGCGAGAGGCGAATCTCCAGACCTTCGGGCAGCAAGATTTCCGCCGGACGGATACGCTCTAGGCTGGCGCCGACCTGATCGGCCGGGATCTCGGTCAGCAGGAAATCGCCGCTCGCCAGATTGAGACGGGCAAGCCCCACGATGTGGCGGTGTTGGGCGAGGGCCAGGAGCCAGGTGTCGCGCTTGTCGTCCAGGAGCGCCGCTTCGGTCAGAGTCCCCGGGGTGACGATGCGCGAGACGGCCCGCTCGACGGGCCCCTTGCTGGTCGCCGGATCGCCGATCTGCTCACAGATGACCGCCGATTCACCCAGGCGGACCAACTTGGCGAGGTAGGGCTCCAGGGCATGGAAGGGCACGCCCGCCATCTTGATCGGCTGCCCGGCGCTCTGGCCGCGAGTGGTGAGGGTGATGTCGAGCAGGCGGGCAGCTTTCTCGGCGTCATCGAAAAACAGCTCGTAGAAATCCCCCATGCGGTAGAACAACAGGGTGCCGGGATGTTGCGCCTTGAGCGCCAGGTATTGGCGCATCATCGGGGTGTGCTGGGCGAAGGCGCTGTCGGCGGCGTCGGAAGGCGAGAGGGACATGGCGGCGGGGAAGAGTTCGGCGCGCCAGGGCGGCGGCGGCAGGGCGAGGGCGCTATTGTCTTCGATTGCCGCCTGCGGTGGAACCATCGGCAGCGCCGTGAAGTCGAACCGGCGCGCCAAAATGCGGGAACGCCGTGAATTCACCTCTTGCCCCTTCCTTGTCCGGGCTGTTCGCCTTCGACAACACCTACGCCCGGGATTTGCAGGGGTTTTACGCTCCCTGGCAGCCGACGGCAGTGCCCACGCCGCATCTGCTCATCCTCAACGAGGCCCTGGGGCAGGAACTGGGGCTGGATACCGGCTGGTTCGGGACGCCCGAAGGCCTGGCCGTTCTGGCGGGGAACACTGTTCCAGCCGGGGCGGCGCCCTTGGCCCAGGCCTACGCGGGACACCAATTCGGCCATTTTTCGCCCCAGTTGGGTGACGGTCGCGCCCTGCTGCTGGGGGAAGTCCTGGACCGCCACGGCCAGCGCCGGGACATCGCTCTGAAAGGTTCGGGCCGCACGCCCTTTTCGCGTCGAGGCGACGGCAAATGCGCCCTGGGGCCGGCCCTGCGCGAATATCTGGTCGGGCAGGCCATGGCCGTCCTGGGTATTCCCACGACGCAGACGCTCGCCGTGGTGGCTAGCGGCGACACCGTCCAACGGGATAGGCCGCTGCCGGGGGCGGTTCTGACCCGGGTAGCCGCAAGCCACCTGCGCATCGGCACCTTCGAATTCTTCGCGGCCCATCGCGGCGCCGAGGCGGTCCGGCAGTTGGCGGACTATGCCATTGCCCGGCACTATCCCGAGATCCAGGGCAGAGAATCACCCTATGTCGCCTTCCTGGAGGGTGTCGCCCGGCGGCAGGCCGACCTGGTGGCGCGCTGGCTGGGGGTCGGCTTCATCCATGGCGTGATGAATACGGACAATATGAGCATTTCCGGCGAGACCATCGACTACGGTCCCTGCGCCTTCATGGAGGCCTACCACCCGAACGCAGTCTTCAGTTCCATCGACACCGAAGGGCGCTATGCCTACGGTCGGCAGGGTGGTATCGCCCGCTGGAATCTGACCCGGCTGGCGGAAGCCCTGCTGCCCCTGCTCGATGCCGACGAGGATCGTGCGGTGGAAGCCGCCAACCGCATTCTGGAGTCCTTTCCGGGGTGGCTGGAGGAGCGTTGGCTAGCCGTCTTCCGCCCCAAGCTCGGCCTTGACCCCGTCGGGGATTTTGACGACGACGGCATGCTTGTGCGGGACTTCCTCGATCTTCTTAAGGTGGCGCGGTGCGATTTCACCCTGGGCTTCCGGGCGCTTTGTGACGAGCTTCGTGGCCAATCGGGAGCCCTGGAGGCCCGGGTCGGCTCGGCGGCTGTGGTGGAGGCCTGGAAGCAGCGTTGGCAACGGCGGCGGGGGGGGAAGGGGGGAATATCTCTTGCGGCGATGCATCGGGCGAACCCCTGCTATATCCCGCGCAATCAACGGGTCGAGGAGGTGCTCGAGGCTGCGGTGGAGCGAGGCGATCTGGGACCGTTCCGGCGCCTCGAAGGAGTCCTCGCGCGGCCCTGGGAGGAACGCTGCGGGGACGAAAGCTATGCCCAACCAGCGCCCGCGGCATTCACCTCCGCCTACCAGACGTTCTGCGGAACCTGATGCAGAGACTGGACACTGGCCCCGGCCGCGGGCGGTGTCTGTGTCGCAAGCGACACAGCAGCAGCGGCTTCCCCGGCCCCCCTTGCGCGGCAGGACGGGAAAATGCAGTTATAATCGGCCGAAAGCAAAAAAGCCCGTGAAGTTCACGGGCTAAGTGCTTGAAAGACTTGGCTCCCCGACCTGGGCTCGAACCAGGGACCTACGGATTAACAGTCCGGCGCTCTACCGACTGAGCTATCGGGGAATCGAGGCGCGCATATTAGTCGCTGGAACCAAGCCAGTCAAGCAAACGCGAGAATAAAGCAGGGTTTATAGGGATACGATGGATCAGAACCTCATTTACGCCAAGACCCCCAGTGGCGACGAAGCGGTCCGCCAGAGCACGCGGGTGGTGCAGCGCAATCTGCGCATGGTGCTCGTCCAGGTCGACGGCAAGCTGACCGTGGGCGAGTTGGCCACCAAGATCGGCAATCCGAAGATGGTCGAGCAGTCCCTGAGCGAGTTGGAGGAGGGGGGGTTCATCGCTCCGGTGCTGGAAGCGGCTTCGGTGTGGGAAGAAGCCAAGCGCAAGATCGCCGAACGGGCGGCCCTCGCGCCCGCGTCGCAGTTTTCCACCTTCGGCCCGCGGGAAGGGTCCGGTCCTCAGTCGCAGCCCCAGGCCAGCGACAGTGGCTCGATTCCCAGTGTCTTTTCCACCTTTGGGCGGTCGGCAGTGCCGTCCGAGACATCCGACGAAGAGGAAGAAGAACGCAGCCTGATCGCCAAACTGTCTGGGGCCCTGACCATCAGCGAAAGTACGGTCGAGCCTGCTCGCCCCCCTCTTCGCATCAAGCCGGGCATGGTGGTGGCCTGCATTGTGGGACTTCTGGCGGCAGCTTTTCTGGCGCTGTTCCTGTTTCCCTACAACAGCTATCGGCAGGATGTCGAAGCTGCGCTGGCCCGGGCTTTCGTCGCGCCCGTCAAGGTCGACAACATCGGCTTCAGCCTGTCACCGTCTCCCGGACTCGCCATCCAAGGGGTGAGCGTGGGATCCCAGGGCGAGTCCCGCATCGCGGAAATCCGCCTGTCCTCGCCCTTTGCCCTTTTCGGCAGCGGCCCCAAGACCTTGGCCGGGGTCGAGATGGTCGGGCTGCGTTTTTCCGCCGATCAACTCGCCGCCTTGGTTGCGGCTCCTTCCGGCGCCGCTTCCGGTCTAATCCTCACCCACGCGACGCTTAAGCATGCGGCGCTGGTGGTCGCCGGAGGCGGCCTGGAAGGTTTGGGCGGCGAAGTGCACTTCAAACAAGGGGGGGGCCTCGAAAAACTGAGCCTGCGCAGCGAGGATCGTAGCCTGACCGTCGAGGGGCTTCCTTCGGCGCTCGGTCTAGCCCTTTCCGTCGAGGCCCACGGCTGGAAGCCTCTACCGGAGAAGCCTTACGTCTTCGAGTCCCTGCAGGCCAAGGGTTTGCTCCGGAAGGGCAAGCTCGTTCTGCAGGATGTCGACACGGCCTTCCTCGGTGGCCTGATGCGTGGCAACGTACTGCTGGACTGGTCCAGTGGCCTGGCGGTGGCGGTGGACCTGGCCCTCCAGCGCCTCAATGCAGGCCGCGCAGCGGAGCTTTTCGGGCCTCCCCTCAAGATCGCCGGCGATCTGGGGGGCAATGCGAAGCTGCGCGGTGTGGCTCAGGATTGGGCCGGCCTGGGAGGTGTTCTGGAAGGGACGATGGACATCGAATTGAGCCGGGGCGCCCTGCAAGGCCTTGATCTGGGTGAGGCCGCCCGGCGTGGTGCCGGGCGCTCGACGCGCAGCGGCCAGACCAAGTTCGATACGCTGAAGGGTTTCCTGCGTTTCGGTGGCGGCCAGGTGAGCGGCAGCGACTTCAAGCTGACCGCTGGACTGATGTCTGCCGAGGGGCAATTTACCGCGGGAGCTGGCGGCAAGGTTACGGGGGCGGCAACCGTGGCGATCCAGAGTACCGTGTCGACGGTTCGCGTGCCGGTGAGGATTTCGGGGGAATTGCCCGATCTGACGGCTGCTGCGGGGCGCTGAACGGCGTCCACCCGGGGTGGAAAGCCGGGGGCGTACCCCCGGCCCGCAAGGGCTTCAGCCCTTGATGACTGTGGCGATGGCCTTGGCCACGTAATCCACGTTCTTGCTGTTCAGTGCGGCCAGACAGATACGGCCGGTGGACACGGCGTAGATGCCGAACTCGTCCTTCATACGCTCAACCTGCGGAGCCGTCAGCCCGGTGTAGGAGAACATGCCGCGCTGCTTGACCACGAAGGAGAAATCCTGGGCCACGCCTTGGGCTTTGATGGCGTCTACCAGGCCGGTGCGCATGGCGCGGATGCGGTCGCGCATGCCCGCCAGTTCGGCTTCCCATTGGGCGCGAAGTTCGGCGGAACCGAGCACGGCAGCCACCAGGGCGCCGCCGTGGGTGGGCGGATTGGAGTAGTTGGTGCGGATGACACGCTTCAACTGGGACATCACGCGGCCGGCTTCTTCCTTGCTGGCGGTGACGATGGACAGGGCACCGACCCGCTCGCCGTAGAGGGAGAAGTTCTTGGAGAATGAGCTGGAAGCGAAGAACTGCAGGCCGGAGGCGGAGAAAGCACGGACCGCCACGGCATCGGCGTCGATACCGTCGGCGAAGCCCTGGTAGGCCATGTCGAGGAAGGGCACCAGGCCGCGCTCCTTGCACAGGCCGACCACTTCGGCCCACTGGGCGTCGGAGAGATCGGCGCCGGTGGGGTTGTGGCAGCAGGCATGCAGCACGATGATGGAGCCGGCGGGCAGGCCGCCCAGGCAATCCTTCATGCCGGCGAAGTTCACGCCGCGGGTGGCAGCATCGTAGTAGGGGTAGTTCTCGACCACGAAACCGGCGGATTCGAACAGGGCGCGATGGTTCTCCCAGGAGGGATCACTGATGTAGACCTTGGCATCCGGGTTCAGGCGCTTCAGGTAGTCGGCACCGATTTTCAGCGCACCGGTGCCGCCGAGGGCCTGGGCGGTGACCACCTGGCCGTTGGCGACGAGAGGGGACTCCTTGCCCAGGAGCAGGTTCTGCACGGCTTGGTTGTAGGCCGGGTTACCCTCGATGGGCTGGTAGCCGCGGGGTAGGGCGGCCTTGACGCGGACGTCTTCGGCGGCCTTGACGGCAGCGAGGAGGGGGATCTTGCCGTTGTCGTCGAAGTAGACGCCGACGCCAAGGTTGACCTTGGTGCTGCGGGAATCGGCATTGAAGGCTTCGTTCAGGCCGAGGATGGGGTCACGCGGGGCCATCTCCACCGCGGCAAAGATCGACGAGGTCATAGAAACTCCATGGGATGTTATGCTGTAATTACCGATGGCCCGGACGCTGCCGCTGGCCTTCAAACCGCGCGATTCTAGCATGAGCGACACCCCCCTCGACACGCCCGTCGTCACCTTTCCCGGCAGTCCATTTCGCCTGCACCAGCCCTTTCCGCCTGCCGGGGATCAGCCGCAGGCGATCGATCTGCTCGTGGAGGGACTGGAGGATGGGCTGGCTTTCCAGACGCTGCTGGGGGTGACCGGTTCCGGCAAGACCTACACCATGGCCAACGTCATCGCCCGGACCGGGCGGCCTGCCCTGGTGCTGGCACCCAACAAGACCCTGGCGGCCCAGCTCTATTCAGAGTTTCGTGAGTTCTTTCCGGAAAACGCGGTCGAGTATTTCGTCTCCTACTACGACTACTACCAGCCCGAAGCCTACGTTCCCTCCCGCGATCTGTACATCGAGAAGGACAGCGCGGTGAACGACCACATCGAGCAAATGCGGCTCTCCGCCACCAAGAGCCTCATCGAGCGGCGGGATGTTGTGATCGTGGCCACGGTATCGTGCATCTACGGGATCGGCGACCGGGATGAATATCACGACATGATCCTCACCATGCGGGTGGGGGATCGCCTCGATCAGCGGGCTATCGTCAAGCGCCTCACGGATATGCAGTATCAGCGCAATGACGTGGATTTCCATCGCGGCACTTTTCGTGTGCGGGGCGACATCATCGATGTCTTTCCCGCCGAACATGCCGAGCACGCGCTGCGTATTTCACTCTTCGACGATGAGATCGATGGCCTGCAATTCTTCGATCCGCTCACGGGGCAGTTGATGCACAAGGCCCTGCGCTTTACCGTCTTTCCGGCTTCCCATTACGTGACGCCGCGGGCCACCGTGCTGCGTGCCATCGAGGCCATCAAGACCGAATTGCGCGAGCGCGTGGCTTTCTTCTATCAGCAGCAGAAGCTGGTCGAGGCTCAGCGCATCGAACAGCGTACGCGCTTCGACCTGGAGCTCCTCGATCAGATCGGCTTCTGCAAAGGCATCGAGAACTACTCCCGTCACCTGTCGGGCCGCCTGCCCGGCGCGCCACCGCCTACGCTGATCGACTATCTGCCGGCCGATGCGCTGATGTTCATCGACGAATCCCACGTCTCCATCGGCCAAGTGGGTGGAATGTACAAGGGGGATAGGTCGCGCAAGGAAAACCTGGTGGATTATGGCTTTCGCCTGCCTTCGGCCCTGGACAATCGACCCTTGCGCTTCGAGGAATTCGAGAGCCATCTGCGGCAGACGGTTTTCGTCTCTGCGACGCCGGCGGATTACGAAAAGTCGCATGCCGGGCAAGTTGTGGAGCAGGTGGTGCGACCTACGGGCCTCGTCGATCCGCATGTGATCGTGCGTCCGGCATCCACCCAGGTGGACGATCTGCTGGCCGAGATCCGCAAGCGGGTGGAGGTCGGTGAGCGGGTACTGGTGACAACACTGACCAAACGCATGGCAGAGGATCTCACCGACTTCCTGGGAGACAATGGTGTGCGGGTGCGCTACCTGCATTCAGACATCGATACCGTAGAGCGGGTGGAAATCATTCGCGATCTGCGCTTGGGGGAATTCGACGTTCTGGTGGGCATCAATCTTTTGCGCGAGGGCCTGGATATTCCGGAGGTGTCGTTGGTTGCCATCCTGGATGCCGACAAAGAGGGCTTCCTGCGCTCCGAGCGCTCGTTGATCCAGACTGTGGGCCGGGCGGCGCGTCATATCCATGGCACAGCCATCCTCTACGCTGATAGGATTACGGAGTCGATGCGGCGGGCCATCGCCGAGACCCAGCGGCGCCGGGAAAGGCAGCTTGGCTTCAATGCGGCCCACGGCATCGTTCCCAGGGGTGTTTCCAAGCGTATCAAGGACATCATCGACGGTGTCTATGACCCCGAGACTGCCCGCAGTGAACAGCGGGTCGCCGAGCAGAGGGCGGCCTACGAAACGATGGATGAAAAGGCTTTGGCCAAGGAAATCAAGCGCCTCGAGAAGCAGATGCTCGAATACGCCAGGAATCTCGAATTCGAAGCGGCAGCTTCCGCCCGCGATGAGTTGTTCCGCATCAAGGAGCGGGTTTTCGGTGCCGCGCCCCATGACCGGGACGGAAAGGGTGCGGCGTGAAGCCCTTCCGCGTCCTGATGGTCTGCATGGGCAATATATGCCGCTCACCGACGGCGGAAGGAGTTCTTAGAAAATTGGTAATAAACAATGGGCTAGGGGATATTGTTGAAGTTGATTCTGCGGGTACGCACGGCTACCACGTCGGTGAGGCGCCGGATCAAAGAACTCAGCGTGCGGCTGCGGTGCGCGGCTACGATCTCTCCCAGCAGCGGGCACGCAAGGTGGCGCCCCAGGATCTGGATTATTTCGACCTGATCCTGGCCATGGACAAGGCCAATCTCGACAACCTCAGGCGGATGGCTTCGGCCGGGCAGCGGGATCGTATCCGTCTGTTCATGGACTATTCGCGGGGCTTCGACGACGACGAGGTTCCGGATCCCTACTACGGCCTGGGCCATGGCTTCGACCTCGTCCTGGACATGGTGGAAGACGCTGCCCAGGGGCTGGTTGGTGATCTAAAGAAAAAGCTCGGCCGCAAATAGCTGCCGGACCAGGCCGTTAGCAGTCGCAATAGGCCATGGACACCGCCTTTCCGGGATGCACGTGGCAACGAAAACGGGGCGCCGAAGCGCCCCGTCGTGCCGGTCAGGATCCTTTTATTTTTGTGTTTCCACCATGACCATGGGTTCAGCATCGGTTGCGGTGTCAACGGACCGTTGTCGCCTTGGACGACCGAGCTTCGCCATCGGCGCCTCCGGCACCCAGGTGCCCGCCGACACAGTCTGTACCATTTCAAGGCCGCTATCGGCCAGGATGGTGTCCAATTGGATCGGCTGCGTCGACGCCAGCGGGGCCGGGGCTACCGGCGCCAAGACTGCGGCGGGAGAAGCGGTATCTTCGTTGGCCAGCTCCGGAGCAACAAGCGGCTGCGTGACCGATTGAACTTCTGCCGCCATCGGTTCGGCCGATGCCACAGGCTCCTGTGCAGGCGCCGAAGAGGGTTCAGGAATTGGGGAGGCCGGAGTCAGGTTCGCCTGAATCGCTGCGATGGGCGGTTCGGCACCCTCTGGCGCCGCCAGCGGGATGGACGGAGAGGTGTTGGCGACAGACGTTTCGCCAGGGAAAGTGGGTTGAGCCATTGGCAATGCTTCGCTGGCGGTGCTATCGGGCGAAGACACGGCATCGTTCGCTGGCGAGGTATTGGTGTCGGCATTGCCTTCGCCCCGTCCGCGACCGCGGCCACCGCGGCGTCCGCGGCGACGGCCGCCAGCCTCTTCGCCCTGGCCTCCATCGCCAACTTGCGGGGCTACGGTCGTCAAGGCGGGGTTCTCCTGTGCAATTTGCGCCTGCTCGGTGCCTTCGGTGAGCGGGGTCGTCGTTGCAGCCGGGCGTTCACGGCGTTCCTTGCGCTCGCTGCGCGGGCGGCGCTCCTGCCGCTCGCCGGAGGCAGCGGCCACTTCGTCGCGGGGAGCGCGTTCGCCCCGCTCCCCACGCTCGGTTCGACCTTCCCGGGAAGGTCGGTCGCTGCGTTCTTCGTCGCGGCGTCCGCTGCCGCGCCCACCGCGCCGATTGTCACCACGGCCCTCGACGCGCTCGCGCCTTCCCTCACGGGGCTTGCGGGTAGGTTCGGGTTCGGCCGTGGCCGGAGCCGGTGCGGCGGCCGCAGGCTCAGGGCTGGCACGGAACCAGGAGAACAGCCGGGACAGGATGCCAGCCGCAGGTTTGGCTTCCGGTGTCGGGGCCGCTACAGGTTCTGGCGATTTCTCCGGAACCACGGGGGCGGGCTGTTCAGGCGTGATGCCCTTGATTGCCGCTTCCTGGCGAGGTTTGCTCGCTTCGCGGTCGGCGGTACCCGGACGGCTGCCATCCTCAGCGGGAACGTCGACCATGCGGTAGGAGGGCTCCTTGAGGTCTTCCTGGTTGAGGTCGTCGTGGCGCAAGCGGATCACGCTGTGGGCCGGCGTCTCAAGATGGACGTTGGGAATGAGGAGAATGGTGACTTTGTGGCGCAGCTCGATGGCCTGAATGTCGGGGCGCTTCTCGTTGAGCAGGAACGTTGCCACGTCCACGGGGACCTGGACGTGGACCGCGGCGGTGTTGTCCTTCATCGCTTCCTCTTCGAGGATGCGCAGGATATGCAGGGCGGCGGATTCGGTGGAGCGGATGTGGCCGGTCCCGGTACAGCGCGGGCAGGGGATGTAGCTGGTTTCGGCCAGGGCGGGGCGCAGGCGCTGGCGAGATAGCTCCATCAGTCCGAATCGGCTGATCTTGCCCATCTGGACCCGCGCACGGTCGAAGCGCAGCGCATCCCGCAAGCGGTTTTCCACCTCGCGTTGATTGCGCTGGTTCTCCATGTCTATGAAATCAATGACGATCAGGCCGCCAAGGTCCCGCAGACGCAACTGACGGGCGAGTTCGTCGGCGGCTTCCTGATTGGTTTTCAGAGCCGTTTCTTCGATGTCCGCCCCTTTGGTGGCGCGGCCGGAGTTCACGTCCACGGCCACCAAGGCCTCGGTATGGTCGATGACAATGGCGCCGCCGGAGGGCAGATTGACCTGGCGGGCGAAGGCCGTCTCGATCTGGTGCTCGATCTGGAAGCGGGAGAAGAGGGGGACATCATCCTGATAGCGCTTGACGCGATTGACGTTGCCCGGCATGACCGTGCCCATGAAGGCACGGGCCTGATCGAAGACTTCATCAGTGTCGATGAGGATTTCACCGATGTCCGGCTGGAAGTAGTCGCGGATGGCGCGAATGACCAGACTGCCTTCGAGATAGATCAGGAACGCCCCGGACTGCTGCTGGGCGGCACCCTCGATGGCGGTCCACAACTGCAGCAGGTAATTCAGATCCCACTGGAGTTCCTCGGCCTGGCGGCCGATGGCCGCAGTGCGGGCGATGAGGCTCATGCCCTGGGGAACCTGCAACTGGTCCATGACTTCGCGCAACTCGGTACGCTCGTCACCATCGACGCGGCGGGAAACGCCGCCGCCTCGCGGGTTGTTCGGCATCAGGACCAGATATCTGCCGGCCAGGGAAACGTAAGTGGTGAGCGCAGCCCCCTTGTTGCCGCGTTCGTCCTTGTCCACCTGGACGATGAGCTCCTGCCCTTCCTTCAGGGCCTCGTTGATCTTGGCGCGGCCCGGCTCGACGCCCGGCTGGAAGTATGCGCGGGAAATTTCCTTGAAGGGCAAAAATCCGTGCCGCTCGGCGCCATAATCGACGAAACAAGCCTCGAGAGAAGGCTCGATGCGGGTGATGACACCCTTGTAAATGTTGCTTTTGCGTTGTTCCTTGGCGGCGGACTCAATGTCGAGGTCTATGAGTTTCTGACCATCGACAATGGCGACACGGAGTTCTTCCGCCTGTGTCGCATTGAAGAGCATGCGTTTCATCAGCTTGGGGCTCCAGCGCACGAAAACACGCGAGATGGAAGCGCCCGGGCAGGCAGCGACACGTTCAGTGATCGGGTTGCGTCATGAGTCGATTCAGTGGCAACGAGGGTTGTACGGGTTTTCGCTGGTGTGTGTTTGCCGCGTATTTGTTATGACAAGGCGGCTCTTTTTGTCCTGCTACGGGGTGCTTCCGGGGTGCTTTACGTGGGCTAATCCATTAACATCGCTACTTTTGGTGAGCGAACTTAACCAGTCGATCCGCGTTGGCTTGGCCTGCGCAGGTCGCGCAGGTGAAAAACAGGTAACCTGCCGGGAGGCCCCAGAACGACGTGAAAGCGACGCTTGGCGGCCGAGGGTCTGACGGTGCTGTTCTTCTTGCAAACCGGGACACGAATCTTAATCAGTATATTGCAAAATGCCCGCAGCAGGGAACAATTCGGCCGTCAGCCATCTGCTCATCGGCGAAGAGGCGGAAGGCCAGCGCCTGGATAACTTCTTGATCGCCCGCTGCAAGGGCGTGCCCAAGAGCCATGTCTATCGCATCCTGCGCAGTGGCGAAGTGCGGGTAAACAGCCGCCGCGCCGAGGCGGCCTACCGGCTGGTATCCGGCGATGTCGTCCGGCTGCCGCCCCTGCGGCTCGCCCAGCGGGAAAGCTCGGAAATCGAGGATGCTGCAAAGGTTCGGGTCGAACTACCGGTAATCTTTGAAGACGACGCCCTGCTCGCCGTCGACAAGCCAGCCGGGGTTGCAGTCCATGGGGGCAGTGGGGTCAGCTTCGGGGTAATCGAGGCGTTACGACGTCAGCGTCCCGAGGCTCGTTTTCTCGAACTCGCCCATCGCTTGGACCGCGAAACCTCGGGAATTCTTCTGGTGGGGAAGAAGCGCATCGCCCTCACCGCGCTGCACGACATGTTCCGCGAGCACGGCCAGGGTGCCGACAAGCGCTATCTGGCCCTGGTGCGGGGGCCTTGGATGAACCTTGTCCAGCATGCGCGTTTTCCGCTGCACAAGTACCTGACTGAACATGGCGACCGAAGGGTGCGCGTGGAGCAAGAGGGTAAATCGGCCCACACCATATTCCGCCTGTTGGCCCGCTGGCGGGATTTCAGCCTTCTGGAGGCCCAGTTGAAGACGGGGCGCACCCACCAGATCCGAGTTCACCTTGCGCACCTTGGATTTCCCATCCTGGGTGACGAGAAATACGGCGATTTCGCCCTCAACAAGGGTTTGCCCAAGATTGGTCTGCGCCGCATGGCCCTGCACGCCTGGCATATCGATTTTCGCCATCCCCTTACAGCTGTGCCCATGGCGTTGGTCGCTCCGCTGCCGGAGTCGATAGCCACGTTTGTCGCGAAGCATTTGGCACTTACGGTACCGGAATTTGCCGTGTCGGAACTGGAACAAATCCTCGGCGGGGCGCTCTGAACGCTCATGAACCGGTACGACCTCATAGTTTTCGACTGGGATGGCACCGTGCTGGATTCCGCTGGCGCCATCGTCATGGCCATCCAGGCGGCCTGTCGTGACCTCAATCTTCCAGTACCTGACGAGGCTGCCGCGCGACATGTGATCGGTCTTGGCCTCGGTGAGGCCCTGCGTCAAGCCGTTCCCTCCCTGCCTCCCGAGCGTTATTCGGAGATGGTGGAGCGCTATCGCAGCCACTACTTGTCGACGGACCACGAACTTGATTTGTTCGAAGGGATTGCTGAATTGCTCTCCCGTCTTCGTTCGGCGGGGAAAAGCCTGGCGGTCGCGACGGGCAAGAGTCGTATCGGGCTGGATCGGGCGCTCCGGCATTCGGGCCTGGAAATTTACTTTGTCGCTTCGCGCTGTGCCGACGAGTGCTTTTCAAAGCCTCATCCGCAGATGCTGGAGGAACTGATGGCCGAATTGGGGGTTCCCGCCGAGCGTACCCTGATGATCGGCGACACCAGCCATGATCTTCTGATGGCCCGTAATGCCGGCGTGGACGGGTTGGCGGTGGCCTACGGTGCCCACCCAGGCCGGTTCTTGCTGGAGCATGGGCCGGTGGCGTGTGTGGACACGGTGGCTGAGCTGAGTCTATGGCTGCAACAGAACGCCTGATTTGTTCCTCCGAGGCCGTGATCGATGGCGGGACAGGTCTGCGTTTCGCGGTGCGTATCGAGGGGCGCGAGGTGCCGGCCTTTGTCATTCGTTTCCGCAATCGGGTGTATGCCTATCGCAATGAGTGTGGCCATGTCCCCGCAGAACTGGACTGGCAACCCGGCGAGTTTTTCGACTTTTCCAAGCTATACTTGATCTGCTCCATACATGGGGCTCTCTACGCTCCCGATACGGGGGAATGCCTGGGGGGCCGCTGCCAGGGAGCGGGCCTAAAGCCGCTCCGGGTCAGAGAGCGGGACGGCGCCATCTATTTGCTTCAGGATACCCCCGATGGATAACTCCCCAGGAAACGATCACCCGCATTGGGAGCGGCAAACGCTCGAGAAATTGGCTTTCGCCGCCCTTGAAGAGCAGAAGACCCGTCGGCGTTGGGGCATTTTTTTCAAGACATTGGGGTTCATTTACCTCGTTGTCGCGCTGGTCGCCTTCGTTGACTGGGGCGAGGATGCTGCCCACCAGGAAAGGCATACGGCGCTCGTTCACCTCAACGGCGTCATCGAGCCCAAGGGAGAGGCCAGCGCCGAAAGGCTCATTGCGGCACTGCAGAGTGCCTTCGACGAAAAGAATGTCGCAGGCGTAGTCTTGCGTATCAACAGTCCTGGAGGAAGCCCGGTCCAGGCAGGCATGGTCAACGATGAGATTCGTCGCCTGAGGGCGAAGCATCCCGACAAGCCCTTGTATGCGGTTGTGGAGGATCTCTGCGCTTCCGGCGGCTATTACGTGGCTGCCGCGGCCGACAGCATCTACGTCAATAAGGCCAGTGTTGTCGGGTCGATCGGCGTCATCATGGAAGGTTTTGGCTTCACGAGCGTGATGGACAAAGTCGGTGTTGAACGCCGCATGCTGACGGCAGGTGCCAACAAGGGATTTCTCGATCCTTTCTCGCCCCAGGATCCCGGGCATAAAGCCCATGCCCAGGGCCTGCTGGACGATATCCACAAACAGTTCATCGAAGTGGTGCGCAGCGGTCGTGGCAAACGCCTTAAAGAGACACCGGACATGTTCTCCGGCCTGGTGTGGACGGGGGCGCAAAGCGTGGAACTCGGGTTGGCGGACGATTTTGGCTCAGTCGAGTCGGTGGCCCGCGACGTCATCAAGGCCGAAAAACTGCTCGAGTACACGGTCAAGGACAATATTGCCGAGCGCGTCGCGAAGCGTTTGGGGGCCGGAGCCGTTTCCGGGTTCTGGAACGGCCTGTTTACCGAGGCTGCGAGCCCGCGCTGGCGCTGAACGGCATAGTCCGGGTTGAGCCGGACGTCGTGGGCGAATCAGTGCGTATCCGCGTCCTTTTCCCCTTTTCCTGACAGCCCTCCCGCAAAGCGGATGATTAGCGATCATTGAGGGCTACGCGACGGACGAGCACTCGCTTCGGGACGTAATGGCCGGTTCGCACAGGCCGAGGGCCTTCCCCTCGGTGTGGTGCAACCGCGCTCAAGCCAGGAGCAGAAAAACCGTCGGACGCCGCTCGAACTCGGGGGGGGGCAGCCTCTTCCATTCCGCGATGGGCCGGGTGCGGATCATTTCCCCGCTCAGGGTGATGTCTGTGGCCACCGCCAGCCGGGTTGCGGGCTGGCAAGTTTTCAAAATCGCGTCGAACATTGCGCGGTTGCGATAGGGGGTTTCGATGAACAGCTGGGTCTGGCGAAGTCGGCGTGACTCCGCTTCCAAGCCACGCAATTCGCGGGTTCGCTCAACATCCTTGGCCGCGAGATAGCCATGAAAAGCAAAGCGTTGTCCCTCGAGGCCCGAGGCCATCAGGGCCAAGAGCAGCGAGGAAGGCCCGATGAGCGGGCGAACCACGAGCTCGCATCGCTGTGCCGCGGCAACCAGTGCAGATCCGGGGTCGGCGACGGCTGGGCAGCCCGCTTCCGATACCAGACCAACATCGTGTCCCGCGAGCAGGGGCGCAAGCAGGGCTTCAGCGTCCGCGTCGCGGGTGTGCTCGTTGAGTTCGGTGATGGAGATTTCCTGCAAGGGGACAGGAATGGCCGCCGCCTTCAGAAAGGCCCGCGCGGATTTGGCATTTTCGGCCACGAAGTGACGCAGGGATCGAACGATGCCGAGGACGGGGGGCGGAAGCACCGTCTCTGGCGCCGAGGTTCCGAGAGGGACGGGAATAAGATAAAGGGTTCCGGGCATGAGTTGGATTGGCACCTTCAGTGATGTACTGTCCCGGCCCGCGCGAAGCAGGGGGAGATGAAGGGGGCAAGCGCGAATCACCGTTTGCCCTCCACGGAGGATTCAAGTGCCCTGGTCAGGGCAGCGCCAAGCCCTCCTGCCGCAGCATGTCGCATAGGCCAATCAATGGCAGGCCTATGAGGGCGGTCGGGTCGCTGCCTTCAAGGGCAGCGAGGAGGGAGATGCCTAAACCTTCGGATTTGGCCGAGCCGGCACAGTTGTAGGCTTGTTCTCGCTCCAGGTAGCGCTCGATTTCGGACGGTTCCAAGTGCCTGAAGCGGACCAGGGTGGGGATGCCACGGACCTGGCAGCGACCCGATTGGCTGTCGAGAAGACTGACACCCGTGAAGAAATTGACCGTTCGGCCAGACAGTTCGGTCAGTTGCCGGACCGCGCCCGCGTGATTGCCCGGCTTGCCATAGACGCGCCCCTCGCACACGGCGACCTGATCGCTGCCGATGATCAGAGCCTCCGGGTGCCGGGATGCAACGGCGCGAGCCTTTGCTTGTGCGAGGCGCAGTGCAGTTTCCTCAGCGGATTCCCCGCGGAGTGGCGTCTCGTCGGTGGCGGGGTCATCGACGGAAAAGGGCAATTGCAGGCGACCGAGAAGTTCCCGCCGATAGGGCGAGGTCGACGCAAGCACGATGGGGCGGGTCATTGAGTTGAAATCCGAACGGGGACAAGCGCTTGCACGGGGAAATTCAAGTCTTGCCGAGTTTTGACTTAAGCGGGCAAAAATAATATCATCCGCCGTTTATGTCGCAACAGCTCGTGATTGACGGTATGGCTTTTGCCAGGGACAGAAGGGTCCTCGAAGGGACTGTCGATGTCTCTGCGCTTACCAGGCTGCACGACCTTCTGGCCGAGATTTCCGGGGAAGTCCGGTATCGGCTCGAAGGGGGCAGGGGTGAGCGGGGGCAGTCTCAGCTGAGGCTTCTCCTGTCTGGAAACCTGCCGCTTGCCTGTCAGCGCTGTCTTGGGGTCGTCGGATTTCGCCTGGAGGTTGAGAGCCTTCTGGAGCTAGTTCCCGAGGGCGAAGAACTGTCGCAGGACGAGTTGGAGGACGATAGTCGAGATTTTCTGCCCGTGGCGGGTGAGCTTGAAGTGGCCAATCTGGTCGAGGACGAAGTCCTCCTGGCACTTCCTGTGTCGCCGCGGCACGAAAAATGTAGTCTGCCCGGAGATTCCGAGGCCGGTGAACGGATGATGCCGTTTGCGGGGCTCGCCGGAATGAAGGGGAGGCCGAACTGATTTTTTTGGAGTGATGAAATGGCCGTTCAACAGAACAAGAAGTCCCCGTCCAAGCGTGGCATGCACCGTGCTCACGACTTTCTGACCAATCCCCCGCTGGCTCTCGAGCCCACCACGGGCGAGGTTCACCTGCGCCACCATATTTCCCCCACCGGGTTTTATCGCGGCAAAAAGGTCCTGAAGGGCAAGGGCGAGTAATTGCGCCACGAGGGGCAGGCAGTTCGTTCGGACTGCCTGCCTTTCTTTTTGCCATGACCAACTGCATCGCCATCGATTGCATGGGGGGCGACCACGGGCCGTCAGTGACGGTTCCTGGGGCTCTGCGCTTCCTGGCCGACCATCCGGGCGCCAGCCTGGTGTTGGTCGGTCGGGAGGGGGCGATCCGTCCCCATCTCGGGAACGCCGCCGGAGATGCGCGACTTCGGCTCGTCAGTGCGTCCGAAGTCGTCGAGATGGACGAGTCTCCAGCCCTTGCGCTTCGCAACAAGAAAGACTCTTCCATGCGGGTAGCGATCAACCTGGTGAAGGAAGGTCAGGCCCAGGCCTGTGTTTCGGCCGGGAACACCGGGGCGCTCATGGCCATTTCCCGCTTTGTCCTGAAGATGTTGCCGGGCATCGATCGTCCCGCTATCTGTGCGCCGCTGCCTACCCTGCGCGGTCATACACATGTCCTCGATCTGGGGGCGAACATCGATTGCACGCCGGAACACCTGCTGCAGTTCGGCCTCATGGGAGCGTCGCTGGTTTCGGCCCTGGAGCACGTCGATCGACCCACCGTGGGTCTGCTCAACATTGGCGAGGAAGACATCAAGGGCAACGAAGTGGTCAAGAGGGCCGGGGAACTCCTGCGGCAATCCGGGCTGAATTTCGTGGGCAATGTCGAAGGGGACGGTATCTACAAAGGCGACGCGGACATCGTGGTCTGCGACGGTTTTGTAGGTAATGTTGCGTTGAAGACTTCGGAGGGGCTCGCCCAGATGCTTGCTTCCTTCCTGCGGCAAGAGTTCAAGCGTAATCTGCTCACCCGCCTTGCGGCCTTGGTTGCCATGCCGGTGCTTGGTCGCTTCAAGCAACGTGTCGATCATCGGCGCTACAATGGCGCCATTCTCCTGGGCCTCAAGGGCATTTCGGTGAAGAGTCACGGCTCGGCGGACGCCTTTGCATTCGCCAACGCCATCGCCCGCGCCTGGGATGCGGCCGAGAACGGAGTGCTCGAGCGCATCGCGGAACGGTTTGCCGGTATTGCGGGGCAAGGGACTCGCGAGGAAGCGGCATGATTTATTCTCGGGTCATTGGAACGGGCAGCTCGCTCCCGGGCGCTCCCGTGACCAACGCCGATCTCGCAGTACGAGGAATCGATACAGACGACGAGTGGATCGTTACCCGTACGGGTATCCGGCAACGTCATCTCGCCGCTCCCGGCGTCACGGCAAGCGACCTGGGCTTCGAGGCGGCGCAGAAAGCGCTCGAGATGGCCGGGGTTGCGGCAGCGGACCTCGATCTCATGATCGTCGCCACCTCCACGCCGGATTTTGTTTTCCCCAGCACAGCCTGTCTTATCCAGGGGCGACTCGGAAACCGCGGGGCGACTGCTTTTGACGTTCAGGCGGTATGTGCTGGGTTCGCCTATGCCCTGACGGTGGCTGACAAGTTCATTGCCTCCGGCAGCCATAAAAAAGCCTTGGTCATCGGTGCCGAGGTGTTCTCCCGCATCCTGGACTGGAGCGACCGAGGGACTTGTGTACTTTTTGGGGACGGTGCCGGTGCCGTGGTACTCGAGGCCTCGGACACTCCAGGTATTCTCGCCAGTGCGCTTCATGCGGATGGAAGCCAGAGCGGTATTCTGAGCGTTCCCGGGCGGATTTGCGGAGGTCAGGTGAACGGCGATCCTTTCCTGCGCATGGATGGCCAGGCGGTATTCAAGTTTGCCGTACGCGTTCTTGCTGATGTGGCGGAGGAGGTCTGCTCCAGGTCTGGTCTCTCACCAGCCGCCCTGGACTGGCTTATCCCTCATCAAGCCAATGTCCGCATCATAGAGGCCACGGGCAAGAAACTTGGCGTCGCTCCTGAGCGGGTGGTGGTGACGGTCGACCACCACGGCAACACTTCGGCGGCCTCCATCCCACTGGCTCTCGACGAAGCGATTCGGGACGGGCGCATCCGCAAAGGACAAACAGTTTTAGTAGAAGGTGTCGGCGGCGGCTTCACTTGGGGCGCCGTCCTGATGCAAATATGATTCATAGTCGCGGTTGGCGGCATTTTTGGCGCCAGCGGCTCTTGCGTTTCCACACCCGATAGGAGCAAGCGATGTTTGCATTTGTCTTTCCGGGACAGGGCTCCCAGAGCGTTGGGATGATGGCGTCCTATGGCGATGCTGCGGTGGTGCGAGCGACCTTCGATGAGGCTTCTCAGGCGCTCGGGGACGACCTCTGGCAGATGGTTGCGGATGGGCCGGCGGAATTGCTGGCGCAGACCGTCAACACCCAACCCGTCATGCTGACGGCCGCCATTGCTGCTTGGCGCCTGTGGCTGGAAATGGGGGGGCGCCAGCCCGCCGTGCTGGCCGGGCATAGCCTGGGCGAGTATTCGGCGCTGGTCGCGGCCGGGGTGATCGATCTGAGGGATGCCGTACCCCTGGTTCGCCTGCGGGCGACCGCGATGCAGCAGGCGGTTCCGCTGGGAACTGGCGCCATGGCAGCCGTTCTGGGACTGGACGACGAGGGTATTCGCGCAGCCTGCGCCGAAGCCGCCTTGGGCGAGGTTGTCGAGCCGGTCAATTTCAACGCCGCCGGTCAGACGGTGATTGCTGGCCACAAAGCCGCCGTGGAACGGGCCATGGACACTTGCAAGGCGCGTGGTGCGAAGCGTGCCGTAGCTTTGCCGGTCTCCGCTCCCTTTCATTCTTCACTCATGCGTCCGGCGGCCGACAAACTCGCCGGGAGGCTTGCCCAACTCGATTTGCGTGCCCCCAGGATTCCGGTCGTCAATAACGTCGATGTGGTGGTCGAGAGCGACCTGGCCAGGATCAAGGATGCCCTCGTGAGACAGGCATACAACCCGGTGCGCTGGGTCGAGACCATCCAGAAGATGGCGGCGATGGGCGTGACCACGGTCGCAGAATGCGGGCCCGGAAAGGTACTTGCCGGACTCACCAAACGCTGTGCCGAAGGCGTCAATGGCATCGCCCTCGCGGACGCTGGTGCCATCGAAGCCAATCTCGGACTGGAGTGATGAGCATGCTGCATGGACAGGTTGCTTTGGTGACCGGGGCAACCCGGGGAATCGGGCGCGCCATCGCCCTCGAACTGGGATGTCTGGGGGCTACTGTGGTGGGCACGGCGACTAGTGAAGTCGGGGCGGAGATCATCTCAGCCTATCTTGCCGAGGCTTGTGTGGGTGGGGCTGGCCGAGTGCTCGAAGTGCGGGATGCCGCCCAGGTCGAGGGAGCCCTCGCGGCGATCGAAGCAGATTTTGGTGCCATCGCTATCCTCGTGAATAATGCCGGCATCACCCGGGATAACCTGGCCATGCGCATGAAGGAGGACGAGTGGGACGCGGTGATCGATACCAATCTCAAGGCGGTGTTCCGGCTTTCCAAGGCCGTTATGCGGGGGATGATGAAAGCCCGTAAGGGCCGCATCATCAACATCACCTCGGTGGTCGGTCACTCGGGCAATCCCGGTCAGGCCAACTACTGTGCCGCGAAGGCGGGTGTAGCCGGTATGGCCCGTTCCTTGGCACGGGAACTTGGCAGCCGCAATATCACGGTTAACTGTGTGGCGCCAGGATTTATCGCCACCGATATGACGCACGGGTTAGACGAGAAGCACAAGGAGGCCATGCTGTCGGCCATTCCACTCGGGCGGGCGGGGACTCCCGAAGATGTCGCTGCCGCTGTCGCCTTTCTTGCGTCGCCGGCTGCAGGCTATGTCACCGGAACGACGATCCACGTCAACGGCGGCATGTTCATGGATTGATTTCCGGCAAGGCCGGCTTTTGGTAAACTCGCAACGTTTATTACACCCTCAGGGGGAAGGAGTTTTTTCAATGGATAACATCGTAGAGCGCGTCAAGAAGATCGTCGCCGAACAACTCGGCGTGAACGAAGCCGACATCAAAAATGAGTCTTCGTTCGTCGACGATCTTGGCGCGGATTCGCTGGATACCGTCGAACTGGTCATGGCCCTGGAAGAGGAATTCGAGTGCGAAATCCCCGATGAGGAGGCCGAGAAGATCACTACCGTTCAGCAGGCGGTCGACTACATCCTCGCCAACAAGAAGTAATCCATCCTGGTTTCGGCGGCAGAGGCCGGCCCGCGGGCCGGCCTTTACGCATTCAAATACGGAGTGCACACCTTGGCACGTCGCAGAGTCGTCATCACCGGTCTGGGTTTGGTTAGCCCGGTCGGCAATACCGTGGAAGAGGGTTGGTCAAACCTCATCGCCGGCCGTAGCGGGATCGCCACGATCACCAAATTCGATGCCTCAGCTTTTTCCGCTCACATCGCGGGAGAAGTGAAGGGTTTCGACATCGGGGCCTATCTGGCACCGAAGGAGTCCCGGCGCATGGATACCTTCATCCACTTCGGCATGGCGGCTGCAATTCAGGCCGTGCGCGACGCTGGGCTTGCCGAGAATGCGGCCGATCCTGAGCGCATCGGGGTTGCCATCGGGTCAGGGATAGGCGGTTTACCTCTGATCGAAGCGACCAAAGACGACTATCTGGCTGGTGGTCCCCGCAAGATTTCTCCCTTTTTTGTCCCCGGTTCGATCATCAACATGATTTCTGGCAACCTGTCGATCATGTTCGGATTCAAGGGCCCCAACATTGCATTGGTCACGGCCTGTACTACCGGAACCCACTCCGTGGGCGAAGCCGCACGCATCATCGAGTATGGGGATGCAGATGTAATGGTTGCTGGCGGCGCCGAGGCGACGGTGTCCCCGTTGGGCCTGGGCGGATTCTGCGCGGCCCGCGCGCTGTCCACGCGGAATGACGACCCGGCTACCGCCAGCCGCCCCTGGGACCGGGATCGCGATGGCTTCGTGCTTGGAGAGGGTGCCGGGGTGATGGTGCTAGAGGAATACAAGCACGCCAAGGCCCGTGGCGCAAAGATCTACGCGGAGGTGGCAGGTTATGGCATGAGCGCCGATGCCTTCCACATGACACAGCCGGCCGAAGACGGTGACGGAGCACGGCGCTGCATGTTGGCTGCCTTGCGCAATGCCGACCTAGCGCCGGGTGACATCCAGTACATCAATGCCCATGGGACCTCGACTCCCCTGGGGGATGTTGCCGAAACACAGGCTGTCAAACGTGCCTTCGGCGAGGCTACCAAGAATCTGGTCATGAATTCAACCAAGTCCATGACCGGGCACCTATTGGGTGCCGCCGGGGGGATAGAGGCCGTATTCACCGCCCTGGCGATCCATCATCAGATTTCGCCGCCGACGATCAACATCTTCAATCAGGATGAGCGCTGTGACCTGGACTACTGTGCGAATCAGGCTCGCAAGATGAAGATTGACGCTGCAATTTCCAATTCCTTCGGGTTCGGCGGAACCAACGGGACAGTAGCGTTCCGGCGTATCTGATCCCCAAGAGGAGGACGGGGTGCAGTTTCCGATCAACATCGGGCTGCACCCTTCTCGTTTTCTGCGCGGTGCCGGGTTCCTTGCCCATATAACGGCGGCCTTGGCTCTTGGGGGGCTGGACTTGGGTCTGGGGTTCATCGGCGCCTTGGCAATGGTCGCCTTAGGCGCCACCGTGGCCTGGAGGGCAGGGCGGCCGAGCGTCGTCGGCCTGAAGCTGTTTGTCGATGGGCGTCTCGAGATCGCCACAGCGCAGCATGATTGGCGCTCGGCGGAAGTGATTTCCCCGTTAAGGATTCACCCCTGGCTGACTGTCCTGCGCATACGGAGTGATGATTGCGCGTGTGTGCTTGCCATTGCACCGGATAGTCTCACGTATGAAGATTTTCGCCGCTTGCGCCTGTGGCTTGGCTGGCGACGGCGGCCCACCACAGACGCGAGGCTTGGTCCGGAAACTGTGCCCCGTTGAGCACACTCGAAATCGAAATCTCCGGCGTGTAGCAGCGTTGGTGAGGTACCTGGGTAGCCAGGCACTACCGCTTTGCGCGTCGCTTGAGAACCGTACTGCGTGGGATCTTCCGGGTTTCCGGATAGTCTCGTGACGAGTGAAGCCCTCGGCTTTCTCGGCGCTTCATGGCACAGCGTACGATGAGGTCAGCCGTCTCAACCAGATTGCGCAGTTCGATCAGGTCATGACTGACCCGGAAATTGGCGTAGAACTCATCGATTTCGCGCTTGAGCAAACGAATGCGGTGTGAGGCTCGTTTTAGGCGCTTGGTTGTACGTACGATGCCAACGTAATCCCACATGAAGCGGCGCAACTCGTCCCAGTTGTGAGAAATGACGACTTCTTCGTCGGCATCGGTTACCCGGCTTTCATCCCATGCGGGCAAAGCAGAGACGGCCTCCACGGATGTGGCGAGGATGTCGGTGACCGCCGCCTCGGCGAAGACAAGGCATTCCAGGAGCGAGTTGGAGGCGAGGCGATTTGCGCCGTGCAGGCCGGTGCACGAGGCCTCCCCAGCCACGTAGAGACCAGCAAGATCGGTACGCCCCCGCAGGTCGCAGACGATGCCTCCGCAGGTGTAGTGGGCCGCCGGTACGACCGGGATAGGGTCACGGGTGATGTCGATGCCCAGTTCCAGGCAGCGGGCGTGAATATTGGGAAAGTGCCCGCGGATGAAATCTTCGCCTTTGTGGGCGATGTCCAGGAAGACGCAATCCAGGCCACGCTTCTTCATCTCGAAGTCGATCGCGCGGGCGACCACGTCCCGGGGAGCGAGTTCGGCCCGCGGATCGTGTTCGGGCATGAAGCGGGTTCCGTCCGGGAGCCGCAGCAGACCCCCTTCGCCGCGTACCGCCTCGGAGATCAGAAAGGACTTGGCCTGGGGGTGGTAAAGGCAGGTTGGATGGAACTGGATGAACTCCATATTGGCGACACGGCACCCCGCTCGCCAAGCCATGGCGATGCCGTCTCCGGTGGAGGTGTCTGGGTTGGTCGTGTAGAGATATACCTTGCCCGCTCCTCCTGTCGCGATCAAGGTATGCGGTGCTCCAAGGGTGACGACACGGTCCATGCGGGTGTCGAGCACGTAGGCACCATGGCATCGGTCTTCGCTGCCGCCCAGCTTCACCGCCGTAATCAGATCGACAGCGATGTGATGTTCCAGCACCGTGATGTTCGGGTGGGCCCGAACCCTGCGGGTTAGGGTCTCTTGGACTGCCTGGCCGGTAGCATCGGCGACATGGATCACGCGGCGGGCGCTGTGACCGCCTTCCCGGGTTAGATGGTAGCCGGAGTCGTCTTGGGTGAAGGGGACTCCCTGGCCGATCAGCCAATCGATGGCGCGGCGGCCGTTCTCGACCACGAACCGTGTAGCAACCGGGTCGTTCAACCATGCGCCGGCAATGAAGGTATCCCGGATATGGGCATCTATGGAATCCTGGCTGTCGAGGACGGCTGCAATTCCCCCCTGGGCCCAGCCTGAGGCACTGTCTTCGAGCGCACGCTTGCTGACCAATGCCACGCGGCAGCGGTCTGCAAGACGCAGGGCAGCGGATTGTCCGGCGAGACCGCTACCAATGATTAGGACGTCGAAGGAATTCACGCGGTTTGCGAGGGAAGGGGTAGATTCGGCCGGGGACTATACCATGTCCAATGGTTACACACGGTCACAAACCGGGATGGTCCCTGGGGTTTGGTGGGAATACTTCGCGCTATACTCCCTCTACAACAAGCATTAGACCCTCAGGGAACGCGGCAAGCGATGAGTGAGCGCGAGATTGATCAAGCCTTGGTTGAGCGAGCCCAAGGTGGCGAGCGGCACGCCTTTGACCTCTTGGTGAGCAAATACCAGCGCAAGTTGGGCCGTTTGCTGTCGCGCTACATCCGGGATGCCGCCGAGGTTGAGGATGTGGCCCAGGAGGCGTTCATTAAGGCCTACCGTGCCTTGCCGGCCTTCCGCGGTGAAAGCGCTTTCTATACTTGGCTCTACCGCATCGGCATCAATACCGCCAAGAATTACCTGGTTTCCCAGGGGCGGCGTGCCCCTACCACGACTGAATTCGATAGCGAAGAGGCCGAGACCTTTGAGGATGGAGAACAACTCAGGGATATCAATACGCCCGAGAGCGTTCTGCTTTCCAAACAGATTGGCGAAACGGTCAATTGTGCCGTCGAAGCCTTGCCGGACGAATTGCGCACGGCCATCGTGCTGCGGGAGATAGAAGGTATGTCCTACGAGGAGATCGCGCAAATCATGAATTGCCCCATTGGGACCGTCCGCTCGCGGATCTTCAGAGCCCGGGAGGCCGTTGCAGCGAAACTTCGCCCTTTGCTGGATACGGCTCCAGACCGGCGTTGGTGATGATGAAAATGATTACTGTCGTATCGGCCGTCGTGCGCGAGGTACAGGGGAACGAGGCCCTGGTTGAGGTAACACAGGAAGGGTGTGGACGCTGCTACGAAAGCGGGGGTTGCGGCGGACAAAATCTCGCGCGCATGTTGTGTTCGACGCCGCGGGTTTACCTCGTTGCCAATCCCGGGGGGGCGCGTGTCGGCGAGCGTGTCGAAGTCGGCATAGCGGACGGGGCACTACTCCGGGGCGCGAATCTCGCCTATGGGCTTCCATTGGTGGGATTGATCGGCGGGGGACTGGTCGGACACTGGATCGGCGGTGATGCGGCGGCCATGCTTGGTTCTCTGGTCGGCCTCGCAGGAGCCTGGATCGGGTTCCGGCAGACGGTACGTCATCCGGCACAGCCGACCATCATCGGGCGCGCTCTGTGATTTTCGGATTTTCGTTCTGCGCGCTTCCTGCGTGAATGGGATTGCCCGGAAAGGCGCAAAACCGTTTCTGGCCACCGTCCTTGATTGCTTGTCTGTGTCTCTTCGTTCGTTGCGGAGTTTGGTGTTATGAAGCGTTCTTTGGTCCATGTCTGCCTGTACTTTTACTGCGCCTTCGCTTTTGCGGAAGCGCCAACGGGCCGGGTCTTGCCCGACTTTGCCGATTTGGCGGAGAAACAGGGGCCCTCGGTGGTCAATATCAGCACCACGCAGGTCGTCCGTGGGCGCACCCCGTTCGGGATGCCGCTGGACGAGAACGATCCCATGTTCGAGTTCTTCCGGCGGTTCATTCCGCGTCAGCCGGGAGGCGCGCCCCAGCGAGAATTCGAGAGCAAGTCCCTGGGCTCTGGATTCATCATCAGTGCTGACGGATATATTCTGACCAATGCGCATGTCGTCGAGACCGCCGACGAAATAACCGTGCGCCTGACCGACAAGCGGGAATTCAAAGCCAAGGTCATCGGCGCCGACAAGCGGACCGATGTGGCGCTGATTCGCATCGAGGCGACAGGCCTGCCCACGGTGCGCCTGGGTGATCCGGCCCTGACCCGCGTCGGGGAGTGGGTCGTTGCGATCGGTTCCCCCTTCGGTTTCGACAATTCTGTGACTGCCGGAATCGTTTCCGCCAAAGGGCGTTCGCTGCCCCAGGAAAACTACGTGCCCTTCATTCAGACCGACGTTGCCATTAATCCGGGCAATTCCGGGGGGCCGCTGTTCAATTTGAAGGGCGAGGTTATCGGCATCAACTCCCAGATATACAGCCGCAGTGGGGGGTACATGGGACTTTCCTTCGCCATCCCCATCGACGTGGCGATGGAAATTCAGGGGCAACTGCGCAGCCAAGGGAAGGTCAGCCGTGGTCGGTTGGGGGTTGTGATCCAGGAAGTCAGCAAGGAACTCGCCGAATCACTGGGGCTTGCCAAACCCATGGGAGCCATCGTGAACGCGGTGGAAAAAGGCGGCCCCGCGGAAAAGGCCGGTCTGGAGGCGGGAGACGTCATCCTGAAGTTCGACGCTCGCCCGATCAATACTTCGGCGGATCTGCCACGGGTCGTCGCCGCAACCAAGCCGGGAACAAAGTCGGTCGTGCAGGTATGGCGCAAGGGCGTGACGCGGGACATCGCCATCACGGTGGGCGAATTCGTCGAAGAAGGGGGGCGGTCCAGGGTTGGGAGCAGTGCTAAACCGGCCGAGCAGGCCGCCAATCGCCTGGGTCTGGTGGTGAGCGAACTCTCGGAGGAAAAACGCAAGGAACAGCGGATATCCGGCGGGCTGCTCATCGAGGACATCAAGGGCGGTACCGCCCGTGCCGACTTGCGCCCAGGGGACATCGTCCTGGCCGTCATCGCGAAGGGGGCAACTACCGAAGTGCGATCAGTCGATCAGTTCAACAAGCTGCTTGGCCAGTTCGACCGCAACTCGAACATCACACTGCTCGTCAAGCGGGGGGAGAGCCAGACTTTCGTGACTATCAAGGCCACCAACGGCAGTGGCGGGGGTCCCGGTGGCAACGGGTGACAATGCTGAACCCCTCGTGCTGGTGAGCCGAAGCTACTGCCACCTGTGTCAGGACATGGAGGCGGCAGTGGCGCCTCTGGCGCTTGAATTTGGCGTCGGGCTGAAAGTATTGGATGTGGACGCCGACGCCGAACTCGAGGCCCGCTACGATGAACTCGTCCCTGTCCTGTTACACCGAGGGAATGAGCTCTGCCACTACTTCCTGGACGGCCTCAAAGTCCGTGAGTATTTGGCCGGAATCCGCTAGAATCGCGGGTTTCCGGAATTCGCCCAGGGCGCCTGCCAGCGCCCTTTTTTTCGAGTAGCATGGACCATATCCGCAACTTCTCCATCATTGCCCATATTGACCATGGCAAGTCGACCTTGGCCGACCGCATCATTCATCTGTGCGGGGGACTGTCGGACCGAGAAATGGAGGAGCAGGTGCTCGATTCCATGGACATTGAGCGCGAGCGGGGCATCACCATCAAGGCCCAGACTGCAGCGCTGGAGTACAAGGCCAGGGACGGCCAAGTCTATAACCTCAACTTGATCGACACTCCGGGACACGTGGATTTTTCCTACGAGGTCTCCCGCTCTCTTTCCGCCTGCGAAGGGGCGTTGCTGGTGGTGGATGCCTCCCAGGGTGTCGAGGCCCAGACCGTGGCCAACTGCTATACCGCCATCGAGTTGGGAGTCGAGGTGGTGCCTGTGCTCAACAAGATCGACCTGCCTTCTGCCGATCCCGACAACGCCCGCAGCGAGATTGAGGACGTCATTGGCATCGATGCCTCCGAGGCCGTGCTGGCTTCGGCCAAGACGGGCCTGGGCGTGGAAGACATCCTGGAGGCCGTGATCGCCAAGGTGCCGGCCCCCAAGGGCGACACCAGCGCGCCGTTGAAGGCCCTGATCATCGACTCCTGGTTCGACAACTACGTGGGCGTGGTGATGCTGGTGCGCGTGGTCGATGGCGAGATCCGCCCCAAGGACAAGCTCCAATTTATGGCCACCGCCGCCAGCCAGCTGTGCGAACAGGTTGGGGTGTTTACGCCGAAATCTCTCCAGCGCGACGTGCTGCGGGCCGGCGAGGTGGGTTTTGTCATCGCCGGCATCAAGGAGCTCAAGGCGGCCAAGGTTGGCGACACCATCACTCACAGCGATCGCAAGGCCGTAGCGCCTCTGCCGGGCTTCAAGGAAATCAAGCCCCAGGTGTTTGCCGGCCTCTATCCAGTGGAGGCCAACCAGTACGACTCCCTGCGGGAATCTCTGGAAAAGCTGAAACTCAACGACGCTTCCCTTCAGTACGAGCCGGAAGTCTCCCAGGCGCTGGGTTTCGGCTTCCGCTGCGGCTTTCTCGGCCTCCTGCACATGGAAATCGTTCAGGAGCGCCTGGAGCGGGAATTCGATCAGGATCTCATCACCACGGCACCCACCGTGGTCTATGAAGTGGTGCAGCGGGATGGTACCCAGATTCAGGTGGAGAACCCCTCCAAGCTACCCGAAATCGGCAAGATCGAGGAAATTCGCGAGCCCATCATCACCGCGACCATCTTCGTGCCCCAGGATTACCTGGGTGCCGTCATCACCTTGTGCAACCAGAAGCGCGGCAACCAGGTGGACATGCACTACCATGGCCGCCAAGTGAAGTTGGTCTATGAAATGCCCATGGCCGAGGTGGTGATGGATTTCTTCGACAAGCTGAAATCCTGTTCTCGGGGCTATGCCTCCCTTGACTACGATTTCAAGGAATACCGGGCGGCGGACGTGGTCAAACTCGACGTACTGATCAATGGCGACCGGGTGGATGCCCTGTCCCTGATCGTCCATCGTGCCAATTCCCAGTATCGTGGGCGCGAGTTGGCGTCCAAGATGCGCGAATTGATTCCCCGCCAGATGTACGACGTGGCCATCCAGTCCGCCATCGGCTCCCACATCATCGCCCGGGAGAACGTCAAGGCGCTGCGCAAGGATGTGCTGGCCAAGTGTTACGGTGGTGACATTACCCGCAAGAAGAAGCTGCTGGAGAAGCAGAAGGCCGGCAAAAAGCGTATGAAGCAGGTGGGCAGCGTGGAAATCCCGCAGGAAGCCTTCCTTGCCGTGCTGCGCGTGGATAACTGACTAGGAATACGATGAATTTTGCCCTGATCCTTTTCGTTCTGACCCTGGTCACCGGTGCGCTTTACGCTCTGGATGTCCTCAGGTACCGCAAATTGCGGGCCAAGGACGCGGGGGAGCCGCTGTGGGTGGAATGGGGGGCAAGTTTTTTCCCCGTCATCCTCATTGTTTTCGTGCTCCGTTCCTTCATTGTCGAACCGTTCAAAATTCCCTCGGGATCAATGATTCCGACTCTATTGGTCGGCGATTTCATTCTCGTGAACAAATTCACCTACGGGATACGTCTACCGGTCATCAACAAGAAGATCGTCGACATCAACCTCCCGCAGCGCGGAGACGTCATGGTCTTTCGTTACCCCGAAGAGCCCTCCCTAGACTACATCAAGCGTGTCGTAGGGGTCCCGGGGGACAAGGTGGAGTATCAGAACAAGCGCCTGACCATCAACGGAAAACCTGTGGCGGTGAAGAAGCTTGGTGATTATCTTCATCCGGAACGGGTTTATTACTCCGAGCAGTATGTCGAAAACATGGACGGCGTCGAACATCGCATGCTCAATGACACGGAAGCGCCGGCCTATATTCCTGATGTGGCAAGCTTCCCCAATCGTGAAAATTGCCTCTACAATGCCTCCGGCGTCGTTTGTACCGTCCCTCCCGGGCATTACTTCATGGTAGGTGACAATCGCGACAACAGCAGGGACAGTCGGTACTGGGGCTTCGTACCTGAGGAAAACATTGTCGGCAAGGCCTTTTTCATCTGGATGCACGTGGAATCGTTCATTCCGCCCAAGGGAATCGATTTCAGCCGTATCGGATCGTTCAAGTAGGGGAGACGAAGGATGAAATATCAACGCGGAGTGACCCTCTCTGGTGTGATGTTCTGGGGCATTCTCCTCGCCCTGGTCGCCATGCTTGGCATCAAGGTGGCGCCGTCGGCGATCGAGTACTACAAGATTCTCAAGGACGCCAAGGCCACGGTGGCCGGGGTAGCTGCGGGGGCGACCGTCCCCGAGGTGCGTCAGGCCTTTGCCAAGTACGCCGAAGTCGATCACATCACGGAATTCAGCCCCCAGGATCTGGATATTTCCAAGGAGGGAAACCAGATCGTGATTTCCTTCGACTATGAAAAAAAGATTCCTTTGGGGTTCAATGTCAGCCTGCTGATCAACTACCGCGGGACGACCAGCGGATCGTCTGCCGACTAGTCGTCGGCCCGGGCCCTGGGCAATCCCAGGGGCTACGGGTCATCTCCCGCGAAACAGCCTCCCCGATGCCCCTTACCACCCTTGAAGATGCCATCGGGCATCGCTTCCGTAACCGGGAGCTATTGCAGACGGCATTGACGCATCGGAGTTTCTCGGCCTGCCATAACGAGCGCCTGGAATTTCTGGGTGATAGCGTACTAAATTGTCTGGTGGCTGCTGAGCTGTTCCGGCGTTTTGAACACCTGCCGGAAGGGGATCTCTCCCGCCTGCGGGCCAATCTCGTGCGGCAGGAAACACTGCACCAAGTGGCTCGGCGCCTTAGCCTGGGGTCGCAACTTCGGCTTGGGGAAGGCGAGCTGCGCAGCGGGGGGGGCGAGCGGCCGTCGATTCTTGCGGATGCCCTGGAAGCAGTGATCGGGGCCGTTTTTCTCGATGCGGGATTGGAGTCCGCGGAGAGCATGGTCAAGCGCTTGTTCGAAGGACTGCTTGATGAACTCAACCCGGGTGAGTCGTGCAAGGATGCCAAAACCAGGTTGCAGGAGTGGCTCCAGGGGCGCAAGCAGCCCTTGCCGAAGTATGCCACCCTGGCGACAACGGGAGCGGCGCATAACCAGCGTTTCGAGGTCACTTGTGTCCTGGAGCGCCTGGGGGTGCAGACGGTGGGGGCTGGCAGCAGTCGCAGGCTTGCCGAGCAGGCCGCCGCAGAAAATGCCCTGAAGGCCCTTAACGCATGAAACCCATACGCTCCGGCTACGTCGCCATCGTTGGCAGGCCCAATGTTGGCAAATCCACGCTCCTTAACCATCTGGTGGGGGAGAAGATCAGTATCGTCTCCCGCAAGGCTCAGACGACACGGCACCGCATCACCGGCATCCGTACTGATGCCGATGCCCAGTACGTTTTTGTCGATACGCCCGGGTTCCAGACCAAGTTTTCCAATGCCCTCAACCGGGCCATGAACCGGGGCGTCACGCAAACCCTTGCCGACGTCGATGTCGTCGTGTTCGTCATCGAGGCAGGACGCTTCGACGCCAAGGACAAGGCGGTGATGAAGCTCCTTCCCGCCGATCGGCCGGCGATTCTAGCCATCAACAAGACTGACCGCCTGAAGGATAAGGCGGCGCTCCTGCCTTTCCTGGCACAGGTTGGCCAGGAGCGGGATTTCGCCGCCGTGGTGCCCATCAGCGCCGCCAAGGGAAAGCAGACCGCGCAGTTGCTGGGTGAAGTCAGCAAGCACCTCCCCAATGAAGGCCTGCTCTTCGCCGAGGATGAACTGACCGACAAGTCGGAGCGCTTCCTGGCCGCCGAATACATCCGGGAGAAGCTGTTCCGGCTGCTCGGCGACGAACTTCCCTACGCGACAACCGTGGAAATCGAGAAATTCGAGGTGGAAGGCGCATTGCGCCGCATCTATGCCGCCATCGTCGTGGATCGCGACAGCCACAAGGCCATCGTCATCGGCAAGGGAGGGGAATCCCTCAAGCGTATCGCCATGGAAGCTCGCCAGGACATGGAGCGCCTGTTCGACGGCAAGGTCTACCTGGAAGTCTGGGTGAAGGTGAAGTCGGGCTGGACCGACGACGAGCGCCTGTTGAAGAGCCTCGGCTACGAATAACGTCATGCAGCGGCAAAAAGTCGACGGGCAACCGGCTTTCGTCCTGCACAGTTATCCCTTCCGGGAAACCAGTCTCATCGTCGAAGCCTTCACCCGCGACTTTGGGCGCATTGCCTTGCTGGCCCGGGGCGCCCGCCGCCCGCGTTCCGCCCTGCGCGGTCTGCTCATGGCGTTCCAACCCCTGGAGTTGGGTTGGGCCGGCAAGGGCGAGGTACTGACCCTGATGAAAGCCGAGTGGCAGGGCGGCTTGCCGCTCCTGCACGGCGAGGCGCTCTTCTGCGGCTACTACCTGAACGAGCTGCTGATGCACCTCTTGCCCCGGGAGGATGCCCACGAGCGGCTTTTCGAGCGCTACCGGGAGATCCTCGGTCATTTGGCTGCCGATCCCTCCGGCAAGGTGCGGGAAGCCGACCTGCGCAGCTTCGAAAAGGCCCTCCTGCAGGAGCTCGGCTACGGCCTCACGCTGGACCACGATAGCGATGGCCGCCCGGTGTCTGCCGATGCTCACTACCATTACCGCATGGAGGAGGGGCCGGTACTTCTGGCCCACGGCGACGCCGCTGAGGATGTGGTCATCGGCCGGAGCCTGCTCGATCTGGCGGCGGAGAATTTCACCGATCCCCGCAGCCGGGCCGAGGCCAAGCAATTGATGCGCACCCTGATGGCGTATTATCTCTCCGGTAAGGAACTGGAAACCCGCAAGATATTCAAGGAGTTGCAAGAGTTATGAAACGATCCCCACGCCCGGGAGATTCGCGGAGGGCTTGCCCTGTATGGCAGGCCCGCTTCGGCGGCGCAATGCGGTGCTTTGCGAATTCCCGCCTTTGCCCCCCCGGGAGGGTGCAGGCCACTCTTGGGGCGGCCCTGCGGGAGGTCGTATGATCGAACTTGGCGTGAATATCGACCACGTCGCCACCCTGCGTCAGGCGCGCCGTACCTACGAGCCGGATCCGGTCTGGGCAGCGGTGGAGGCCCATCTGGGCGGCGCTGACGGCATCACCGTCCACCTGCGGGAAGACCGCCGCCACATCCAGGACGACGATGTGCGACGCCTCAAAGATCTCACCCAGATCAAGCTCAACCTCGAAATGGCCGCCACCGACGAGATGGTCGGCATCGCCTGCACCCTCAAGCCGGAAATGGCCATGCTGGTGCCGGAAGGCCGCCACGAGGTGACCACCGAAGGCGGCCTCGACGTGGCCGGCCAGGAAGCCCGACTGAAGGACGTGGTGAGCCGACTGGCCGACGCCGGGATCGTCACCAGCGTTTTCATCGACGCCGAACTGCCCCAGGTCGAGGCCGCGGCCCGCATCGGCGCCCGGGTGTGCGAAATCCACACCGGCCCCTACGCCCATGCCTTCTACGACAAGGGCCGGGACGCCGAGGCGCCGGCCGTTCTCGCCGAGCTGGCCAATATCCGCCAGGCAGGCCAAGCTATCCGCGACCTGGACATGCGCTTCAACGCCGGCCACGCCCTCAATTACTACAACGTCCAGCCCGTGGCCCGCCTTGCCGGCGTGCGGGAACTGCACATCGGCCACGCCATCGTCAGTCGTGCCACCTTCGTCGGTCTGCGCGAGGCGGTGCGGGAGATGAAGCAACTCATGCGGGAAGCGGCGGACCGGGGCGAATGATCCACGGCATCGGCACCGACATCGTCGCCGTCGCCCGTCTGCGGGGCATGTGGGAGCGCCATGGCGAGCGCATCGTCGACAAGCTCCTGGCCCCCTGCGAGCGCGAAGGATACGCTCGTGCCCCCGACAAGGGGCGTTTCCTGGCCAAGCGTTTCGCCGCCAAGGAGGCCTTCGCCAAGGCCCTGGGGACGGGCGTGCGGGCGCCAGCGACGCTGACCGCCATCGGCGTCACCCACGACGACCTGGGTAAGCCGCTCTTCGCATTGGGCGAGGCCCTGGCGTCCGTTCTGGCTGAAAAGGATCTGATCGCCCATCTTTCCATCAGCGACGAAGCGGACTACGCCGTCGCCTACGTGATTCTCGAAAAGCCATGAAGAACCAACCCCTGGGCCCGCTGATGATCGACATCGCCGGGATGGAACTCACTGACCTGGATCGCGAACGCCTCTGCCACCCCCTGGTAGGCGGCATCATCCTGTTCACCCGCAACTACGCGGACGTGGAGCAACTGCAGCGGCTGACGGCGGAGATCCACGCCCTTCGCACGCCGCGCCTGCTCATCGCCGTGGATCACGAGGGGGGTAGGGTGCAGCGCTTCCGCGACGGGTTCACCCGCCTGCCGCCCATGGCCGCCCTCGGCCGCCTGTGGGACGAGAATCCCGCCGCAGCCCATCAGGCCGCCCAGTCCGTCGGCTACGTCCTGGCCGCGGAATTGCGGGCCTGCGGCGTCGATTACTCGTTTACCCCGGTTCTCGACCTGGATTACGGCCCGTCGCGGGTCATCGGCGACCGCGCTTTTCACCGTCGCCCCGAGGCCGTCGTCGATCTGGCCGGTGGCCTCATCGCCGGTCTGCGCCAAGCCGGCATGGGCAGTTGCGGCAAGCACTACCCCGGCCACGGCTATGTCATTCCCGATTCCCACGTGGAGCTGCCCGTGGACGATCGCCCCCTGGAAGCCATGGCCGAAGACCTGGAACCCTACCGCTGCCTTCCCCTGGACGGCGTCATGGCCGCCCACGTCGTTTACCAGTGCACTGACTGCAATACGGCAGTATTTTCAAATACATGGATAACATATTTGAGAAAAAACGTTAAGTTTAGCGGGATCGTTTTCACCGACGATCTGTCCATGGCAGGCGCCGGTGTGGTGGGTAACATGGTGAAGCGCGTGGAAGCCGCTCATGCTGCCGGTTGCGACATGCTGCTGGTGTGCAATGCGCCGGAGGCGGTGGGCGAAGTGCTCGCCCAGTGGCGGCCGGTGGCGGATCCAGCGGTCGGGAAACGTATCGAAAAGCTGCTGCCCTCGGCGCTGGCAATTTCCCGCGATGCCCTAACGGCCGATCAGGCCTACCTCTCGGCAAAGGCAAGCATCGCCAATCTGGCCAACTAAAAAGCAATCGGGCAGCCGAAGCTGCCCGAATTGATTTCCTCACAGGTTGAAGCAAAGAGCCAGCGCGGGCTGCACTGAGCCTGTCGACGGGCGCACCCCGCGCGACAGCAGCGGTCCTACGGCAAGCGGGGTGCAAAGACGCTGGTGTGGGCCGGCACCTTACTTAGTACGGCTGCGGTATTCGTCGGTGCGAGTGTCAATCTCAATCTTGTCGCCGATTTCGACGAAGGCCGGCACCGGCAGTTCGAAGCCGGTAGCCAGGCGGGCAGGCTTCATGACCTTCCCCGAGGTGTCGCCCTTGACGGCGGGCTCGGTGTAGACGACTTCGCGCACGACACTGTTGGGCAGTTCGACGGAGATGGCCTTGCCGTCGTAGAACACGACTTCGCAGGGCAGGCCGTCTTCCAGGTACTTGAGGGCGTCGACCATGTTCTCGGCTTCCACCTCGAACTGGTTGTATTCGGCGTCCATGAACACGTACATGGGGTCGGCGAAGTAGGAGTAGGTCACTTCCTTCTTGTCGAGGATGACTTGCTCGAACTTGTCGTCGGCCTTGTAGACCGATTCCGACGGGGCGCCGGTGAGCAGGTTCTTGAGCTTCATCTTGACGACGGCGGCGTTGCGGCCGGACTTGTTGTATTCGGCCTTCTGCACCACGAGCGGGTCGCTGCCGACCATGATGACGTTGCCGGAGCGGAGTTCTTGAGCGGTCTTCATACTGGAAATTCCGAAAATCGGTGGGACGGGAAATGGGAAACGTTAAATTATAACTCTTTGGCACAGAAATTGACGAGATTCGAGGCTAAATCCGGCTGGGCGGCCAGACCGCCGGCCCAGCGACGATTATGGGCGGCGATGGCGGGCAGATGGGTGAGGAAGGCGGGCCAGCGGGCTCCTGCATTGGCGCCTTGGTTCCAGGCGTGAAAAAAGCCCTTGAGGGTTTCCGTGGCTGTTTTGGGCAGGCCGTGGCAATAGCGGTCCAGAAAAGCGTCCAGCTTGGCCAGGTGGGCAGCATCGTCCTGAGGGTAGATGTGCCAGACGAAGGGCCGTGCAGCCCATTGGGCACGTACGAAGGAGTCTTCGCCGCGGACAAAATTGAGGTCGCAGTTCCAGAGCAGGCGGTCGTATTCCGCCTGGGGCAGGAAAGGAATCGGCCGTACCGTAAGCGGGCCGCAGCACCAGGGGCCATTTCCCCCTAGATGGCGTGCAACGGCCGCGAGGGGCTTGCCGGGTGGCACATGGCAGAGCACGGGGCGCTCCCCTGCTGCCCAGGCGTCGAGCAATTCGGCCACAGGGGCCGTGTCGTAGCAGAAGAGGCTGACCTCCAGTGTCGCGCGGGCAGGTCGGGTAGCAAGGAAGACGTCTCTTGCGGCCAAGAGACTCCGTTCGCGCAACAGTCCGCCCGTTCCGGCGGTGAACCCGGGAAGAAAGAAGTGCTTCACCAGGCGCAGGGCGGGGTGAGGTGAGGAAAGACCATGGCAAGCTTCAACCCAGGGTTCGGCCGACAGGTACTCCAGGTTGAGCCAGCGCGGGGCAGGGTTGCGGGAGGCCATGGCGCGCTGGTAGTTGGCGGGCAGCTCGCAGGCGAAAGCCTCGATGACGACAGACGCTGGCGCTACTGCGGGAAATTTGGCGGGCCAGCGACGTATGTCGACCCCCTTGACGCGCTGCTCGTCGAGGTTGGCGACCACTTCGGGCTGTAGTGGCACCAGGGCGGCAAGATCGTCCACCCACAGTCGCACCGGCAGGGCGTGCTCAGCCGCCAACTGACGCGCCAAGCGCCAGCAAACTCCGATGTCGCCGTAGTTATCGATGACGCGGCAGAAGATGTCCCAGGGAGCCTGCATGGGCGCCATGTTAACATCCTGGCCATGCCCGAATTCATCTCTCCTGGCGACTGTACCGCCTGCCCGCGCCTTGCCGACCACCTGAAAAACCTGCGCCAACGGGAGCCCGCATGGCACTGCTTGCCTGTGCCGGCCTTCGGAGATCTCTCCGCTCGCCTGCTGGTGGTAGGTCTTGCGCCGGGGGAAAAAGGCGCCAACCGCACCGGTCGGCCGTTTACGGGCGACGTGGCCGGGGAATTGCTGTACCCGGCCCTGCACCGCTTCGGCTTCGCCAGCGTTGCTGGGCCCCTGGGGGCCGATGGCTGGGCCAATCCGGCCATGTCCCTCGCCGACTGTCGCATCACCAATGCCGTGCGCTGCCTGCCGCCGGCCAATAAGCCGACAACGGCGGAAATCCGCCAGTGCAACGGCCACCTCAAGGCAGAACTGGCGGCCATGCCGCGCCTCGAGGCCATCGTCGCCCTGGGCGCCATTGCCCACCAGGCGGTGCTCTGGGCCTACGGGCTGAAGAGCAAGGAACGCGTGTTCGGCCACAACGTTCAGCACGACCTACCGGACGGGCCTCGGCTCTTCGACAGCTACCACTGCAGCGGTTACAACTGGCGTACCGGGCGCCTCACCCGGGAAAGCTTCGAGGCGGTGTTCGACGGGGTGCGCCGCTACCTGAAACCATGAGCTCGGGAAAACCGGGGGGTACCTTCGACGCCAAAGCCTTCCTGTCCAGCCTGACCGAGCTGCCAGGGGTCTACCGCATGCTCGACGCCGGCGGCAACGTGCTCTATGTGGGCAAGGCCAAGAGCCTGAAAAAGCGGGTGTCGTCATACTTCCGGGAAAACCTGCCGAGTCCGCGCATCGCCCACATGGTGAGCCAGATCGCCCATGTGGAAACGACGGCGACCCGTTCCGAGGCCGAGGCGCTGCTGCTGGAAAACAACCTTATCAAATCGCTGAACCCCCGCTACAACATCCTGTTTCGCGACGACAAGTCCTACCCCTACATCATCCTCTCCCGGGACGAATTCCCGCGGCTGGGCTTTTTCCGCGGCAACCCTGACCGCAAAGCCGAGTATTTCGGGCCCTATCCATCGGCCTGGGCGGTGCGCGATGGCATGCAGACCCTGCAGAAGATGTTCCGCCTGCGTACCTGCGAAGACAGCGTTTTCGCCAACCGTTCTCGGCCTTGTCTGCTCTACCAGATCCGTCGCTGCAGCGGCTCTTGCGTCGGCCACATTTCGGCCGAGGACTACGCCCGGGACGTGCAACTGGCCGCGATGTTCCTGCACGGCCGGCAGCAGGAAGTGATCAAGCGCCTTTCCAAGTCCATGGAGGTGGCTTCCGCGCGTCTGGCCTTCGAGATGGCCGCCATCTACCGGGACCAGATCCAGTCCCTGCGCCAGGTTCAGGAAAAACAGTTTGTCTCCAGCGCCAAGGGTGAGGATGTCGATATCGTCGTTGCACTGCGGGAAGCGGGGCAGTTATGCGTCAACCTGGCCATGGTGCGTGGTGGGCGTCACCTGGGGGATCGTCCCCAGTTCGCCACCAATGCCGGGGATTCGACCCCTGCGGACGCGGTAGCAGCATTCCTGCAACAGCATTACGCCGTTCATCCGGCGCCGGCGCGGATATTCGTCTCGCCACCGGCGACGGAAGAGGAGGGCAATGACCCCGCAGCCGTGCTGGCCGAGTTGGCGGGTCGCGCCGTGCCAGTGCTGCAGCCTCGCTCGGGGGTGCACCGCACCTGGGTCGAGATGGCTTTGCAGAACGCAAGGCTCGCCATCGTCGCCCGCAACCAGGCGGCCGCCCAGCAAGAGCAGCGCCTCGCCGCCCTGCAGGAGGCCCTGGGGCTCACCGAGGCCGTTGCCCGTATCGAATGCTTCGACATCAGCCACACCCAAGGTGAGGCCACAGTAGCCTCCTGCGTGGTCTATCAGGGCAATGGCATGAAGAAGTCCGACTACCGGCGCTTCAATATCCGCGACATTCAGCCTGGGGATGACTACGCTGCCATGCGCCAGGCGGTGAGCCGGCGCTACGACGGTTTGGCGGCAGGGGAAGGGACGGCGCCAGACCTCATCCTCATCGATGGCGGCAAGGGCCAAGTGGGCGTCGCCTACGAAGCCATGGCCGACCTGGGTCTGGGCGATTTGCCGATGATAGGCGTGGCGAAGGGGGACGCCAGGAAGCCTGGCCTGGAATCCCTGATTTTCCCGGACGGCCGCGAGCCGCTACAATTGCCGCCCGAGCACCCGGCTCTGCATTTGATTCAGGAAATCCGCGACGAAGCCCACCGCTTTGCCATCACCGGCCATCGTGCCCGGAGGGGCAAGGTGCGCAATACTTCCAAACTTGAAAGTCTGCCCGGCATTGGCCCGGCCCGGCGCAAGGCCCTGGTGGCGCAGTTTGGTGGGCTTCCCGGGGTGCTCGCCGCCAGTCCTGAGCAACTGGCGGCGGTGCCGGGAATCAGCCGGGAACTGGCGAATAAAATCTACGCTGCATTACACTGACGCATGCCATTCAACCTACCCATCTTTCTTACTTGGCTGCGTATCGTCGCCATTCCCCTGCTGATCGGGGTCTATTATCTGCCTGCCGAATGGGCGACGCTGCAGGAACGCAACCTGGCTGCCACCCTGATCTTCATTTCGGCGGCGCTCACCGACTGGGCGGACGGTTACCTTGCCCGCAAGCTCAACCAGACATCGGCCTTTGGCGCCTTTCTCGATCCGGTGGCGGACAAGCTCATGGTGGCGGCCGCCCTCATCATCCTGGTGCAGCTTGATCGGACCGACGCGATCGTTGCCGGCATCATCATCGGTCGCGAGATCACCATTTCTGCGCTGCGGGAATGGATGGCCAGCATCGGGGCGCGCAAGAGCGTCGCGGTGTCGATGCTCGGCAAGATCAAGACCACGGCTCAAATGGTCGCCATCCCGATGCTTCTGTATCATGCCCAGATCGACGGCATTGATATTCACCGCTTCGGCAGCTGGTTGATCTGGGTCGCCGCTCTGTTGACGCTCTGGTCCATGGGTTATTACCTGCGGCGAGCCTGGCCGGAGATTGCGAGCAGGGCTGGCGACCTCCCTTGACATCGCTCTGCCAGCGCCTATAATGCCGGCTCTGTTCGATGCGGCAGTAGCTCAGTTGGTAGAGCGCAACCTTGCCAAGGTTGAGGTCGAGAGTTCGAGACTCTTCTGCCGCTCCAAGGATTTCGGGGAAAGCATGGCTTTCCCCTTTTAGTTGCACCTGATACAGTCTTTCGGCACGGCGCGATAGCAAAGCGGTTATGCACCGGATTGCAAATCCGTGTAGGTCGGTTCGACTCCGGCTCGCGCCTCCAAACACCTTGTAGCGTCTAGGCTTGGCGGCCCTTGGGACATTTTTTCAATCCGATGCGGATTTAAAGGATGCCCACCATGAAAACCGAGTATCAGACCCCCCGGACAGTGGCCGAAATCGGCGCTGTCTTTCTGTCCCTCACTCCGATGCGGGACCACATGGCGAAATCCCGCCTGTCGTTCTGGACGGAACGATTCGGCGACAGAATTCTCGCCGACCTGACCCCCGACGAAGTCGACGGCGCCCTCGCCGAATTGGAAACAGCGCCCGGCCCTACCGGGAAGCTGCGCTCCGGCCCCACCATCAATCGTTACCGGATGGCCCTGCAGTCGGTGATCCGCTTCGCCCGGCAAAAGCGCATGCTGCCCCGCGGCTGGATCAGCCCATTCCAGGATATTCCGCAACACCCTGAAAGCCCCGGCAAGGTGCGCTTCCTGACCGCGGAAGAGGAACAGAAGCTCATGCACGCGGCGCGGCTGCAGTCCTGGGTCTTGCTGCCCCTCCTGATCCGGCTGGCGATCGTCACCGGCCTGCGGCGTGGCGCGTTGCTGGGTTTGCGCTGGGGCGACCTGATGCTCGATAGCGAAGCCCCTCACCTCATCGTGCAACGCACGAAAAACGGGGATCCCCACGTTTCGCCAATCACGCCCGACATGGTTGAAGAGTTCCGGCGCATGCGGCGCGTCAAGGCCCTGGATAGCGACCTGATCTTCGTCGGCAAGCACGCCACCGTGGCCCACGATTTCCGGCATGGGTTCAACGCCGCTTGCAAGCTAGCCGGATTGGCTGGGGTGACGTTCCACACCCTGCGCCATACCAGTTGCAGCCGCTTGGCGCAGGCCGGCGTGGACATTCTGGCCATTGCCGAACATGCCGGCCACCGCTCCCTTACTATGACACGCCGCTACTCGCATCTTTGCATCAAGGGGCGAGCCAGTACTATCAACAACGTATTTGCGTGACGGGGAGGCGATCATGACTACCGTAAGCCGTACCCCTCGAAAGCAGGTCGCCGCTACCTCATCCTTTGGCGCAATTCCATTCCTTGATGACAAGTCCCGCAAGGCGGTTGAAAAGGCTGTCCGCATGATCGAGAAAAGCGCTGTCTATCGCCTGGAAGCCATGAATTCGCCAGGGGCTGTGAGAACCTATCTCATGCTCAAGTTGGCTAGGCTTGAACATGAGGAGTTCCATGCAATATGGCTGGACGCCCAAAACCGCATCATTGCCTTCGATGCGCTTTTCCGTGGAACCCTGACCGCAACTAGTGTGTACCCAAGGGAGTTGGTGAAGGCTGGGCTTGCACATAACGCCGCAGCGGTTCTGTTTGCACACAACCACCCGAGCGGAGTGGCATCTCCAAGCATTGCAGACGAGAGGCTGACAGGCACGCTGAAAGAAGTCCTAGCGCTTGTTGACATCAAGGTGCTTGACCATTTCATCGTCGCTGGCAATGCCGCGCCGCTATCATTTGCAGAACGCGGCTTGATTTGACCGGGTACGCCACCCCCTAGGCCCGCGAACCGAAGAGCGGGAATCCTTCACCCGCCTGGGGGTGGCTTCTGAACGAAGGGCACTTGAAGGAGTGCACTATGTGGCCCAAATGCCTGCCACCCGAGTCTATTGCATGGCTAGAAAATCACATCGAGACCGTGGTGAAGCCAGCCGTCGTATTGCAGCCGACACTTATGCATTCTGATATGTGCAGGGATTCCAAGAGTATTGAGAAACGGGCTCTGAAAATCCTCGAAGACCTGCGGAAGTTCGAGAGGAACTATTTCTCTGAGGCAAACAACTCAAGGTCGATGGAGAAAGCCGAAGCCATGCTGAACGGGATGGAACCGCAAGAGATAGAAATGGCTAGGTTGGGCTTTAGCCAATACTCTGCTCAATTCGTCCTTCTGGGCATGGCGGTGCATATGAGAGCAATCCAGCGCCCTGGCAAGTCTGGAAAATCGGACCATCTTGGAAGGCACCTGAAAGACGAGATTGCGCGCGAATTTGAGAGAATTGGTGAGCCAACAGGGCGCACAAACGACTTCATGCAAGCGCTGACATACGCGATAGAACTTGCTGGCCTGCAGTCCAGTCCGGACAGCTTGGTAAGAGCAAGGAAAAATCCTGTGAGAAATTAGCGAGGATTGTTCCTCTAACTACGCTTTAACCATCGCCAAACTCAAAGCCGCAATACGTCCCAAGCCGCCATAGCCGGACATAGATTTTGAGGAGAAGCGATGGAAGCCACCAAGCCTTGTGATTTTTTGCCACTGAAAACGTGGTATTACGAATACGGTAAGGCCGTATTCAATTCCGACAAGCTCCTGCACTACCACACCAAGCCGATTCAGCGGGAGCTGATCGAGGCCGGCGCGATGGCCAAGGTTGGGGTGCACATCTTCCTGCACAAGACCCGCTTCTGGCCTGAGTACCAGCGCATTGTGGCCAACGCAATGGCGCAAGCCGAGGCGGCTTGAGCATGGCCCAAAGAAACAAGGCCCGCGCTCCAGAACACCGGAAGGCAGGACAAAAACATCACTACACCGACGATTATCCGCAACCGTCATCCTTGGTCAAGGAATCGCGGCGCGACCGCCGGCAGAAGCGGACCTGGAGGCGCGGCCGGAAATGACAGATGCGACCACCGCCCTTCGCCTAGTAGATGAATCCAGAGCTGTACCAGCTCAGAAGGATCCGCGTAAGCATCCCCGCGATGCTGTCCTCGCCGCTGCACTCTTGTTCCTGCCCGACGATGGTACCGACTGGGCAGGTCAATGCGAGCAGTCAATGCGTTGCTGGGAATCCATTTCCCTCCCGAGTAGCGATTTCGCCATCAACGAGCCCGCGTGCATCGCCCTAACTGCCTTCGATATGATGCCGAAGGAATACAAGGAAAAGCGTCAGGCTTGGCATCACCGGCTCAGAAGTGTGGCTGGAGACCGCTTTTTTAAGTACGGTAAGGCTCGAGGTCTCTATGACTGAGCAGGATTTCATAGATGCCGGAGTGGTCGAGTTCGACAGTAATGGCGAGCCGTACATTATCAACAAACCAGGCCACCTCCCCGACGTTTGCGATGCCGAGGTCTACTATCTCGCAAAGGCGCACCAGTTGGAGGTTTTCACGCGGGCTGGTGGACTTGCCAAGATCTACCCAGCCACCGAGAGAGTGGCCGGTGTTAAGCGGGACGACGGGGCCTGCACCATCCGTGCGATGACGTCGCCCCACTTGCGCGAAGTCATGGGCCGCGCGGTTCGGCACAAGAAGCACGACGCCCGAAGAGATGCCTTGGTCCCCACCGATTGTTCGCGTGCTGTCGCCGACACGCTGCTTGAACGAGGCTATTTCCCTGGTGTAAGGCCCCTGGAGGGATTCTTGGGCGCCCCGACCATCACCCGCGCTGCCCGGATCATTGATTTGCCAGGCTGGGACCAGGAGACGGGTCTCTACTTGGCCGCCAAAGCGATTGCGGGGTACGACCGGCCAACGGATTTCAGCCGTAAGGCGGCTGCGCAAGCAGTGGCGTACCTAAACGATCTGTTCAAGACCTTTCCTTTTTGTGGTGAAGCGGACCGCTGCGCGATGCTGGCGGCCGTGCTCACAGCAATTGTGCGGCAGATTCTGCCCACTGCGCCCCTCCTGTTGATTACCGCGCCAACTCCAGGCACTGGCAAGAGCAAGCTCAGCGAGGCTATCGGCATAATTGTGACCGGCCGCAAGCCGGCTGTGGTCGCTTTGGGCCAGGACGACGCGGAAACCGAAAAGCGACTGGGAGGGGTATTTCTCGCCGGAGACCAGATCATTTTGATCGATAACGTCGTCGGGCTAATTCGTGGCGTCTTCTTGTGCCAGATCGCGACGCAACCCACCGTAAAAATCCGCCCCATGGGAACGAGCGCCGTGCTCGACGTGCCCACCAATAGCACGGTGATATTAAACGGCAACAACCTCACGCTGGTCGGTGATATCCAACGGCGGGTAATGTCCATCGGGCTGGATGCGAAGATGGAGCGTCCTGAGCTGCGACACTTCGATGGCGACTTTTTGGAAGGCATCAGGGCCAATCGCGGCCCCATCGTGCGCGCCGCCCTGACCATCATTGGGGCGTATGTCCACGCCGGATCGCCAACGCTGGAAGACCTGCTGCCCTTCGGCAGTTTCGAGGAGTGGGACGCGATGTGCCGCCGCCCCTTGGTATGGCTGGGACTCCCCGACCCTCTGGCAAGTGCCGAAGCGCTGCGCGATTCCGATCCAGACCTGGAGGCAATACGCATGCTAATGGATGCGTGGCGGGCCAAGTTCGCCAGCGATTGGGTACGCCTGGCGGACGTGGTAGATGCCGCGATGGCAAGGACCGGCGACATCTACCATAACCCTGATCTCTACGATTCGCTACAGATTGCTTGCTCAGAAAAGCCCAACAGCAAGCGCCTTGGAAACTGGCTACGGAAGCACCATGGCCGAATTGTTGATAGTGCCTTGTTCGTGAAATCCGGCCCGGATAGCCACAGCAAAGTTGCCAAGTGGAGACTTTCAGATGCGGGGTCTGCGGGGTCTTGCGGTATCTAATCCCTACTACGTGAGAAATATGTCAGTGACAAAAATATATAAGGCTTGGATACCGACCACGCAAGACCCCGCAGACCCCGCAACCAAGGCTAAACAATGAAAGGAATTTAATGAATACGAACCTCGAGTGCTCTCGCCGCAAGATTGCACCGCCGCTGGAAATTGAAAATACGAATCTCGGAGCAGAAGCCATGCGGGGATTCCACGACGGCTACGCATTGGCGGCGAGTAAGCTGGAGATTGAAATCACCCAGCCAGCCTTGGATTTCCTCGGGTCAATCCTCGATTCATCCGATGACCCGGATTACAGCATCGGAAAGCTGCTGGGATACATGCGCTACTACGAAGAGTTGATCCGGCACATCCCGGAGTCGGCCGCATGATCCAAGTCATCGGTGGCGCCGTTCTCGATACCCTCGCTACCCTTGGCAGGATGGCGACCGTAGCGGCCCTAAACTTCCGCACAGCTCGGCTTGCCGATATGCTGGGAGACAAGCTGGAGGGCCCAGACCCGGCCAAGATCGGGGCGGAACTCGTCAATCGGTTCATCCGCGGATTCAGGGTGACTTCCAACATTGGCGACACGAAGCGCTACCTGTTCGACGTGTCGAAGCAGGCGAATTATGCAACGGCGGTCGCTCTTACCAGAACCGCCAAACGCTTGGTTCCCATCATGGAAAACGCGGTACGGGCCGCGTTCGATATGCCCACCCCCTTCACAGTACGCGCATTCGGGACCACGCCGGCGACCAAGAACAACTTGGCCGCGACGCTCTTCATCAAGGACCGTCAGGCCAAATACCTGCGCCTCGGAATTACTGGTGGGGCTCGAAACCAAAAGGCATTCGAAAAGCGCCTGGCCAGTGAAGCAAAGACGGACGGCTATTGGGTTCCAGGCAAGGGCGTGCGTCTGAACTCCTTCGGCAACCTGACGCCATCGCAAATTGCCAGCATCGCAAATCGATTACAGAAGTCTGGGAAGTATGGGGGTGTGTTTGTTGGCGCTCCGGGGAATAGCGAGCAGTACCCCTTTGGGATTTGGGCACGTCCAAAACAAGGGCGCCGCAATGGGGTTGCGGCGCTGCAGCCGCTGCTTATTCGTGTCCGCCGCCCAGCCTATCGAGCCCGCTTCGACTTTCATGGAATAGCTCGCCAGCATGCCGGGCCAATCTTCGATGCGGAATTCCGCGTCGCCTTTGCCAATGCGATGAGCCGGGTGCGGCCGGTAGCTAAGGTCCGGCTTTGACTTTTTGCGCCGGGTCCTCCCCGACCGTCGCGACTGCGGGTAATTCGCACCGCGTGTTGCCGGTAGGTAGTGGCCTTCGAACATAGTGAACTCAACGGGTGACTTTATGACCTTTGCCACCGAATCTGACCGCCGCGCGTCCAGGCCTGGCGAATCGCTTCCACTGGCCTTCGAGTCAAGTGCGGCCGAGCTGGCTGGCATCCGCGTACTGCCGGCGCAGTTCGCCAAGCTGATGGGCGTCTCGAAACAGGCCGTTACCGAGTGGAAAAAGGCCGGCCGAGTCACCATCGGCATCGACGGTCGCATCGACCCCCGCCAGGCCGTCGCCCAGCTTCTGCGCTCCGGCGACCCGCGCCGCCTGCGGTCGAAGATCCTGGCCCCGCTGATGGACGAGGTGCACAAGCGTGATCGCCGCATTCGAGAATTGACCGAGGCCCTGGCCAGCGCCCAGGAAGACGCCGACTTTCACGAAGGGGCCGCCGGTGAGTTGTTGGGTCTTTTCGATATTCTCAGGCTACAGGTGGAGATGAGTTGGGAGCGCATCCGGGAACTGCCGGCCGAAGTCGGCCGGGCCGCGATCCTCTCATGGCTGGACTTCTCCATGCAACACGGTACTGCCAGCGGCTCCACCATTCTGGATTTCGCCCTGCCTGAGCGCAGCGAAGGCGAAGGGGAGGGCGCGGGGTTCTAGCTGCTCACGGTCCCGCCGAAATGAACGACGCCATACTCCTCGCTGCTCGCATCGCCGCCACCGGGGAAGTGGACCGCGAGAGCGCCGCCTGGCTCGCCGATGGCATTCGGCGCTGGTGGCGGCTGGGTGATGAGGCGGCGCGCCTGCCGGCCTATCTGGGCCTTCCTGCGACCCGTGGGCGGGCCGCCCGTGGCGTGCGCGACTACTGGCTACGCGCTGCAGCGGAAGAACTCCTGCCGGAAGACCGGGCCGCCCACTTGCGACAGGCCGTTATGGTCTTCCTGCGGCACCGCTGGCACCTCTGGAAGGGATTCGCCGTTCCGCCTGCCGGCAGTTCGGCCCTTGATGAATGCCTGTTCTACGCCGCCCAAAGCGGCGCCGAAATGCGGCTATCCCGCCGGCAGTATTGCAACATCGTGGGCGGGAAGTGAAAACCCCGCCTATTTCCCGCGAGGTTTGGCGTAATGGCACCGTACAACAGAGAAAGGATCACTCCCATGCCTCCCGCCATTTTCCGAACCCATAGCCCGGCCGCGAGCCAGGTCGCCCACGAGCGGGCGGCCCGCGCTACGAGGGCCTTTTCGTTTAGCCGCATGCTTTCCCACATGGTCGCCGGTAGTCGCATCGACGGTTACGAAGGCGAAGTCATTGCCGAGGTCGCCCGCGTGTCGGGCTACGACGGCGACCTGCAGCGGCAAGCCTTGCCCCTGGCCCTGATTGCCGATCCCACCATGCGCCCGGAACATCTGACCCGGGATCTCGCCATCGGTGGCGGGACCGGCGGCTATCTGGTCGCCACCGCCCGTTCCGACGTTCTCGACATTCTGCGGCCGTTCTCCATTGCCGCCCGCTGCGGCATCACCAATCTGCCCGCGGGCGAACGGGACGGCCCCATTACCGTTCCGAAGGTCACTGCCGTCACCACTACCACCTGGCTGGCCACCGAGGCCTCGCCCATCACCGCCGGCCAGCCCACCCTCGGGCAACTGACCCTCGGCCGGAAATCGGCCAGTGCGCTGATCCGCTTCTCCCGCCTCCTGGCTCTGCAGAGCGACGTTGCCGACGCGCTCATTCAGAAGGAGCTGTTGACCACCGTGGGGCAGATGATCGACCAGGCCGTGGTCAACGGTAGCGGCGCTTCTGGCCAGCCCACCGGGATCTTGAATACCGCCGGCCTGGCAACACAATCCGGCACCTCGTTCGGCGCCGCGGCCGCCCTGGCAATGGAGCAGACCGCAGCCGACGCCAACGGCGATGAGGCCAGCTTCGGCTTTGTCACCACGCCGGCCGTGCGCAAGCTCCTGCGAACCCGTGAGATCGCTACCGGCTCCGGTGCCTTGTGGACGTTCGACGGTAACGAGAACCACCTGGCGGGCCGGGCCGCCAATGTCTGCACGCTGATGCCGGCGGCCACCATGTTGTCGGGACCGTGGGCGAATGCGCTGCTCGCCACCTGGGGATCGCCGCATGTGGAACTCAACCCGTACGACCCGAGCGGCTTCAAGGCCGGCACCGTGGATGCCCGCTTGATCTACGACGTGGACGTGGCCGTCCAGACGCCCGCCGCCTGGACCGTATCGAGCAGCATCACCTAAAGGAGCGCAGCATGGCACCCGCAAAATTCAAGGTCATTTCCCCCTTCTTCCTGGCCGGCAGCGATGGCTTTCCGCTTCGCCAGGAACCTGGCGCCGGGGTCGAACTCGACGACCCCGACCTCATCATGAGCCTGTTGAACGGCGGCAAGATCGCCGCCGCGGACCACGCAACCGCCGCCCGTATTCGCACGGCGGGCCTTGCCTGGACGGCACAGGGGCCCGTTGTTCAGAACGGGGCGCTTGTGCGCCGATAGAACGTCGTCGCACCCCGGGGCGAGAAGAGGGCCGCCATAGCCCCCGGGTGAGCTGTCCTGACCGTGGTTAGCGGCAGGGCAGCGTTTCCGCAACCATGGCGGCCTACTGCGCGAGCGGCGGGTGACGTTCGCGGATGTGCCTCAGGCGGGCCAATCCTCCTTGCAGGCCCTTTACGGCACAAGCCCAAACCCCGGCCGGAAAAATCCGGCTGGGGTTTTCTCTTTTGGACGGTGGGCTAGCGTAGCGGAAATGATCGCCTATTCGGCTGCGGACTGTTGATCCTAGGCGGCTTTACTTATCCGGTCCAATCCCATAGAATCCGCCCCGTTCCAAGGCTGTAATCCTTGTTTGGCGGTTTGCAAATCCGTGTAGGTCGGTTCGACTCCGGCTCGCGCCTCCAGGAATACGCGGCAGTAGCTCAGTTGGTAGAGCGCAACCTTGCCAAGGTTGAGGTCGAGAGTTCGAGACTCTTCTGCCGCTCCAGTACGAAGGGAAAGCGCTGGCCGCTTTCCCTTTTCCATATCTCCGGACCTATAATCCGCCCGCCGCCCGGGTGGTGAAATTGGTAAACACAGCGGACTTAAAATCCGCCGGAGCAATCCTTGACGGTTCAAGTCCGTTCCCGGGCACCAGTCTGATGCGCGATGATCATTTACGACTTGCTGTGTGAAAACGACCACCGAATGGAAGGGTGGTTCTCCGGACCCGAGGATTATGAATCCCAACTGGATCAGGGTCTAATCCGCTGCCCGCACTGCGATACTCCGGCCGTTCGACGCGTGCCGTCCGCGGTCGCATTGGCGTCCGGGACTCGGTCCGAATCCACCGCCGTGACGAGTGTTGCAGCCCTGCCGGAAGATTCCCAGGCGATGGGGCTCTACCGCCAACTGGTGGGTGCGCTGATGGCTTCCACAGAAGATGTCGGCACGGCATTTGCCGAAGAAGCGCGCAAGATCCATTACCGCGAAGCGCCGGAGCGGGGGATCCGCGGCAGTGCCACGGATGAGGAATTTGATGCCTTGCGGGACGAAGGCATAGAACTAATCCGTCTGCCCATCGTCGCCAAGCGCAAGCTTTCCTGAAGCTGTTCAGGGGCGTTCGGGGCGGCGAAGGCCTGTCGCCTCGGGGTAAAATAGGGCCCCTTCTGCCCTTTCTCCCCCGATGGATTCCCTTACCGTTCTTGGTCTTAGCCCCGGTGCCTCGCCGCAGGAAATCAAGCGCGCCTATCGGCGTTTGGCCATGGCTTGGCATCCGGATCGCAATACGGCTCCTGAAGCCACGGAACGTTTTAAGGCCATTCGCGCCGCCTACGACGATCTCCAGGAACTTCAGGACGAGGCCGAGCCGGCCAATAATGACAGTGATGGCGAACATGCGCCGGAGCAGACAGAGCCCGCCCCGCCAGAAATGCCGCGGGCGCCAGATATCCGCATGGTTCTCGAAGTTAGCCTCGCCGAGGGTATGGCGGGATGCAGAAAGGCTGTCCTGGTTCGCCGGGGGCATCCCTGTTCCACCTGCGAAGGAAGTGGTGAAGCGGGAATCAGTCGCTCTCGTCTCTGTGAGGCCTGTCACGGCAGCGGCCGCGTCCGGAACCGCAAAGGCGGTCTGGAGCGCTGTCACCAATGTCAGGGGCGGGGATTCTTCAGCGAACGTATTTGCCCTGATTGCGAAGGCAGCGGTCGGGACACCGCCGATGTCCGTCTGGAGGTTCAAGTACCCCCGGGCCTGCTGCCCGACGATGAACTGAGGCTGGCCGGGCAAGGGGAGCCAGGCGGCGAAGGTCTCGCCCCCGGAGATCTTTTTCTTTGCCTTCGTATCGCACCCCATCCCTGGCTGCAATTGGAGGGGCGCAACCTGTCCCTGCGGTTGCCGGTGAGCATTCTTACTCTTATGGCCGGTGGAGATATCGCACTCCCGCTACCGCACGATCAAGTGACGCTGCGCGTCGATGCGGGTGGAATCGAAGAAAGGCAGATCATTCTCTCCGGCAAGGGCTACCCCGGGCGCCCTGGTATCGGGGCCGGCGACCTCGTCGTCACCCTAGATCCGGTAGTGCCGCAAGAAATTCCGTCTGCCCAGCGCAGTCTGCTCGCCAAAGCCCAGGCTGGCCTCGATGTCCGACTTTCCGAGTGTCTTCCCGAAATTGCAGCCTGGCAGCGCCGCTTGTCAGGCAGTGGTGTCGACCAGCGTACCGGGGGTTGAGGAAGCACCGTTGGTTACGACCACGGTGCTCGTTACACTGGAACCCTGGGTTGCCTCGACTACGCGATCATAGACCCCCGCCAGATGATCGGCGGAACGGGAGAACACCTCCTGGCCTGCCAGGCCCCGCCGGGCGACTTCGGCGGCGCCGTCCGCCTGATCGGATTGGACCTGGAGGCTGCGAGCGTCTTCATTGGCCTGATCGGCAACCCTCTGCGCACTTGCGGCGCGGCGCCGAAGTTCCTGGGCGGCTTGCTCAGCCTGATCCGCGGTGCGCCTTGCCTGCTGCGATTGCAATTGCTGGAAGGCGTCGCTCGTCGCACTGGCGCGGCCAGAAATAGGGCTGACTGCCATGGACGTCTCGTCCAGAGGAAAGCTCAGGCTGTGACGTTGATGACCGTCCCGGTGGTCTGACCTTCAGTGTTGACGACCGGGCGGGAAGCGTCTTCCTGCTGTTCCCGGGGTGCGGCGGCTTTTTCTTCACGTTCGGCGGCGCGGAGTTGCTGGTTCTCCGACACCCGTTGCGCGAAGGCCTGCTCCGCAGCGGAAGACGATGTGACGCGATCGACAGCCATGATGTTCTCCTCGGGGTAGCTACGCTCCTACTTTACACCCTGCTTGAAATTTGCACAGCGGGTCTCTACTGCTGAAACGCTCCCGGCGCCAGGCGTGCCGGGAGGGATATCGCTTTCGAACCGACCGGAAAGCTGAATTCAGCGCTGGGGAGGAGCGACTTTCCGCGGACTTCACCCGGCGGACGCACGGTTCCGCGCAGGGGAGAGGAGACCGGCAAGCGGGCCGGGATGCCATCCGCAGGAATCAGGCTGGACCGCGGAACGCTGACGTTTCCCTCGAAGCGTCCGCTGCCGAAGGGTTCAAGGGTGCCTGTCCCGGCGCTCAGGTTGTTGAGCACCCAGACCTCTGTCGAAGCACCGATCTTGTCGGTCCAGACGTGGAGGAAGCGTGCGTTAGGATGGTCGTTCACCAGTGTGTTGTGGGCAAGATACAGGGCATTGTCCTGCCAGCGGGGGCCTTCGGCACCGTAGGCGATGAGGGTCATGTTGTCAGTCCCGGCACTCTGTCCGATGAGGTTGCCGACGACGTAAGCGATGCCGCCATTGGGGAATTCGAGTTCGTATGAGGCCTGCCCCTCGGGGCCGTCCACTAGGAGGTTGTAGCTCACATAGTTTTCCCGGGCCCGTGACTTGACGAGATGCCCGCGGTAGCCGCCGGACAAGCGGCTGCCTGTCAAAGCGAAACGCGCGATGCCACCAACATAGAGAAGGTGGTGCAGGACGGTTCCATGACGGGGTGCGGCACCAAACTCGCTATCGGAGATCTCCAGCACGGCCTCTGGATGATTGGTCGTCAGTAACCCCATTTCGTTGTCGAAGAAAGCACAGGAACGCAGACGCAGTCGTCCCCTCTCGAAGCGGATTCCGGCGCCGTTGCCATCGGGTACCCGGTTTCCACGGAATTCGATATTCTCGATTTCGATGTCGCCGTTGCGGATGACCCAGGCAGCCTTGCCCTCGGCGTGAGTTCCCTCGGCGAGCATCACGGGCCGGCCGCCCACGCCGCGGATGGTGAGCTTCTTCTGGGTCCAGACGACCGGCTGGCCGCGGTAGGTACCCGCCTGGATTTCGATGATGTCGCCATCTTGGGCGGCCTGAGCTGCCTGGGGAATGGTTGCCAGGGCGGTTCCGGGCGCGACCCGGATCACGCGGGCGGAAACTGACGCCGCCGGCGCAGGCACGCCTTCTGTGCCAGGTTCGGCCACGGCTTTGGGAACCGAAAGGAGTTTCCCATCCGGGCCGCGGCGTACCTCCCCTAGATACTGGGATCCGGAAGGCAGTTGCTCGGAAGCGGCGAGGGCCTCAACCGAGAGGGTCGTCGTCAGGATCAGGGCGGCGAGGGCGGAGCGCATCATGGGGCGTGCTTGGTCAGGCGTAGTCGGCCGGCGGCGGGCAGGCGCAGTTGAGATTGCGGTCGCCGAAGACATCGTCGATGCGATTCACGCTGGGCCAAAACTTGTTGGCCTTTACCCAGGGGAGGGGAAAGACGGCCTCTTGGCGGCTGTAGGGATGCTTCCAGTCGGCGTCGACCACGTCGGCCTGCGTGTGCGGGGCGTTCTTGAGCGGGTTGTCGTCGGTCGGCCAGGTGCCCGCCTCGATATGGCGAATCTCTTCGCGAATGGCAACCAGGGCGGCGATGAAGCGGTCCAGTTCTGCCTTGGATTCCGACTCGGTGGGTTCGACCATGATGGTTCCGGGTACGGGGAAGCTTACGGTGGGTGCGTGGAAACCGTAGTCCATCAGGCGCTTAGCGATGTCGATCTCGGCGATGCCTGTGGCCGCCTTGATCGGACGGATGTCCAGGATGCACTCGTGGGCCACACGGCCGTTCTTGCCGACGTAAAGCACAGGGTAGTGGGCCTTGAGTTTTTCCGCGACGTAATTGGCGTTGAGGATGGCGACCTGGGTGGCCTTCTTGAGGCCTTCGCCCCCGAGCATGGCGATGTACATCCAGGAAATGGGCAGGATGGAGGCAGATCCGAAGGGAGCCGCGCTGACTGCGCCCTGGCCATTGTGGGGGCCCTCCACCGGTTGCACGACATGGTTGGCCATGAAGGGCGCCAGATGGGCCTTGAGGCCGATGGGTCCCATGCCAGGACCGCCGCCGCCGTGGGGGATGGCGAAGGTCTTGTGCAGGTTCATGTGGCTGACGTCGGCACCGATATAGCCCGGGGCGGTGAGCCCCACCTGGGCGTTGAGGTTGGCGCCATCCATGTACACCTGGCCGCCGTGGTAGTGCACGAGGGCGCAGATGTCGCGGATGTCCTCCTCGAAAACCCCGTGGGTGGAGGGATAGGTGATCATCAGGCAGGCCAGATTGGCAGCGTGCTGCTGGGCCTTGTTCTGTAGGTCGATGATGTCCACGTTGCCCTTGTCGTCACACTCGACCACCACCACCTGCATGTTGCACATCTGGGCCGTGGCCGGGTTGGTGCCGTGGGCCGATTTGGGGATGAGGCAGATGTTTCGGTGTCCCTCGCCGCGGCTGGCGTGGTAGCGGGCGATCGCTACCAGGCCTGCATACTCGCCCTGGGCGCCGGAGTTGGGCTGCATGCAGATGGCGTCGAAGCCGGTAAGCGTGCGTAACCAATCCTCCAGGCAGCGGATCATCTGCAGGTAGCCCTGGGCCTGGTCGAGGGGGGCGAAGGGGTGAAGATTGGCGAATTCCCGCCAGCTTACCGGGATCATCTCGCTGGTGGCGTTGAGCTTCATGGTGCATGAGCCCAGGGAGATCATCGAGTGGTCGAGGGCCAAATCCCGGTTCTGCAGGGATTTGAGATAGCGCAGCATCTCGTGCTCGGTATGGTGGGTGTTGAACACGGGATGCCGGAGGATGGAGTCCTGGCGCAACAGAGTGGCCGGCAGGTTGGGGTCGCTCCCCGCCATCTGGGTGTCGAGGGCCTCGATATCCAGGGTGACCTGACAAATGACCTTGAACAGGGCCGCCACGTCCTCGCGCGTGGTCGTTTCGTCAAAGGAAACGCCGAGGACGCCGGTGGATACCCGGCGCAGGTTGTAGCCGGCCGCCTGGGCATTGCGGCAAATGGTTTCGGCCCGGGCGCCCAGATCAAGGTGCAGGGTGTCGAAGAAATATCGCGTCAGGACCGGCAGTCCGGCACGGCGCATGCCTTCGGCAAAGATGGCCGCCAGACGGTGGATGCGGCTGGCGATGGTCCTGAGCCCTTCCGGGCCATGATAGACGGCGTACAGGCCGGCCATATTGGCCAGCAGAACTTGCGAGGTGCAAATGTTGGAATTGGCCTTTTCGCGGCGGATGTGTTGCTCGCGGGTCTGCAGGGTCATGCGCAGGGCGGTCTTGCCGCGGGCGTCCTTGGAGACGCCGATGATGCGGCCGGGCATGGCGCGCACGTTGGCTGCCCGGGTGGCGAAGAAGGCGGCGTGGGGCCCGCCGAAACCCATGGGCACGCCGAAGCGCTGGCTGGAGCCGAGGGCGATGTCGGCACCCAGGGTGCCGGGTGATTTGAGCAATACCAGGGCCATGAGGTCGCTGGCCACGGCCACGGTGGCGCCCTGGGCCTTGAGGGAGGCAACCAGGGGCGTCAGATCGCTGACTTCACCTTTTTCGTTGGGGTACTGGAGCAGGGCGCCGAAGCACTCTTCCGCGGCGGCGTCGGCCGCCGGCTTGATGACCAGTTCGAAGCCGAAGTAGGTGGCGCGGGTCTTGAGCACGTCGATAGTTTGCGGGAAGCAGTCGGCATCGACGAAGAAGCGGTTGGACTTGCTCTTCGAGACGCGCCGCGCCATCGTCATGGCTTCGGCGGCGGCGGTGGCTTCGTCGAGGAGCGAGGCGTTGGCCAGCTCCAGGCCGGTGAGGTCCACGACCATCTGCTGGAAGTTGAGCAGCGCCTCCAGCCGGCCCTGGGCGATTTCAGCCTGGTAGGGCGTGTAAGCGGTGTACCAGCCCGGGTTCTCCATAACGTTGCGCAGGATGACCTTGGGCGTCAGGGTGTCGTAGTAGCCCATGCCGATCAGTGAACGGTTCACGCGGTTGCGGCGCGCAATGGCCTTGAGGGCGGCGAGAGCCTCGTGCTCCCGTTGCGGCGCCGGGAGGCGGAGGTCGGCCGGCAGGCGGATGACGGCGGGGATGGTCTGGTCGATCAGGGCGTCCAGATGTTCGACGCCCAGGTCGCCGAGCATGGTGGCCATTTCAGCGGCGCAGGGGCCGATGTGACGGCCGATGAACTCGTCTTTCTGCTCCAGGGCGGAAAGGGGCTGGCTGTAGGGCATGGGGGGTGCTCGCTCAGGCAGCGTCGGCCACGGCCTGGTAGGCGGCGGCGTCGAGCAGCTGGTGCAGGTCGCCGGCGTTGTCCGGCTTCATCTGGAACAGCCACGCGGCGTAGGCGTCCTGGTTGACGCTTTCCGGGGCATCGGCGGCATCCTGGTTTACGGCGGTAATGGTGCCGGCGAGGGGGGCGTAGACGTCGGCGGCGGCCTTCACGGATTCGACCACGGCCAGTTCCTTCTCGGCGTCGTAATGGGCGCCGACTTCCGGCAGTTCGACGAAGACCAGGTCGCCCAAGGCTTCCTGGGCGTGATCGGTAATGCCGACGGTGACGGTGCCATCGGCTTCCAGGCGCAGCCATTCGTGGGAGGCGGTGTACTTGAGGTTGGCGGGGACGTTGGACATGGTGGTTTCTCCGGAAATGACGGGGTTTTCGAATTAGATGAGGCCCTTGCCGTTGCGGGCGAAGGGCGGCTTGACGACCTTGGCTTTGAGACGCTTGTCGCGGATTTCGACGTCGACGATTTCGCCCACGGGCACGCCCAGGGGCAGGCGGGCCAGGGCAATGGACTGCTGCAGGGTGGGGGAGAAGCTGCCGCTGGTGATTTCGCCTACGCCGTAGTCGGTGAACACCTTCTGGTGGCCGCGCAGGACGCCTTTGTCCAGCAGCACCAGGCCGAGAAACTGGGCGCGGCTGCCGTTGATGGTCAGCGCCGCCTTGCCCACGAAGTCGCGCTCGTCTTCCATGGCGACGGTCCAGGCCAGGCCGGCGTCGAGGGGAGAAACGTTCTCGTCCATGTCCTGGCCGTAGAGATTCATGCCGGCTTCCAGGCGCAGGGTGTCCCGGGCGCCGAGGCCGCAGGGGGCGACGCCGGCGGCGGCGAGGGCGTTCCAGACGGTGGCGGCTTCATTTGCCGGCAACATGATTTCGAAGCCGTCCTCGCCGGTGTAACCAGTACGGGCGACGAAATACTCGCCGACCTCGGCCGCGAAGAAGGGCTTGAGACCCTCGCTGGCCGCCTGGGTCTGAGGCAGTACCTGCCACACCTTGGCGCGGGCCTTGGGGCCCTGGACGGCGATCATGGCGAGGTCGCGGCGCGGGGTGATGGCCAGCTTCATGCCCCAGTCGGCCAGACGGGCCTGCATCCAGGCTATGTCCTTGTCGGCGGTGCCTGCATTGACCACCAGGCGGAAGCGTTCGTCGGTCAGGAAGTAGATGATGAGGTCGTCCACCACGCCGCCCACGTCGTTGAGCATGCAGGAATAGAGCGCCTTGCCGGAAACCTTGAGCTTGGCCACGTCATTGGCGACGAGGCGGGAGAGGAAGGGGCGGACGTCGGGCCCGACGAGATCGACGGGGCACATATGGCAGACGTCGAACATGCCGCAATCGCGGCGCACGGCATGGTGCTCTTCGATCTGGGAGCCGTAATTGACGGGCATGTCCCAGCCGCCGAAATCCACCATGCGGGCACCCATCGCCCGATGGGTTTCGTTGAGCACTGTTTTCTTCAGCATATCAATCCTTTGCAGGCGTTTATCAACGCCGATTCTAGGAACGGAAAAGGTGTGAAACGACCTGACGTTTCACCCCTCTGTCCTCGATACCTGAGAGATTTGCCCCATCGGTGGGCGCCTCGACTGGCGGGCGCCGCTCTCCAGAGTTGCAGGGCACCTAGCCCTGGTTCCGCGGTCCTTTGGCCTGAGCGTTTGCGGGTGGTTTGCGCCTTCGGCGGCAGATATATCTGCGCTCTCCCACGGAACGGGCGAACTCTAGCCCATGCCCGCGGGGCTGGCAAGAAGGCGGGTGCAGCGGGCTTGCAGGGAAGCGAAGCCTGGGTTTGGGTCCGGGCGCGCTCCGCTGCCATGGTAGACTGCTCGATTCGCCGGATCTTCCCCATGCCCCCCGTCAATTTCGATCTGCACTGCCACTCCCTCGTCTCTGACGGCCTATTGACGCCGACGGAACTGGCCGGACGGGCGTCGGCCAACGGGGTCGACCTCTGGGCGCTCACGGACCACGACGACATCGGCGGTATGGCCGAAGCCGCTGCGGTTGCCGGGGAACTGGGCATGGCCTTCGTGTCCGGGGTTGAAATCTCCATCGAATGGAGCGGCACCCCGATCCACGTCGTCGGTCTGGGCTTCGACCCCCAGGCCGCCGGGTTGGTTGCGGGCCTCGAGGGGTTGCGCGAAGGGCGCATCGAGCGAGCCCGGCGCATGGGCGAAGCCCTGGCGGCCATCGGGATTCCCGGCGCCTTCGAGGGGGCCTTGCGCTATGCGGCCAATCCAGGACTCATTTCCAGGGCTCACTTTGCCCGCTTCCTGGTTGAAGTGGGGGCGGCGCGGGACGTACAGGGCGTGTTTCAACACTATCTGGTTCCCGGAAAACCGGGCTACGTGGATCACCGCTGGGCGACGCTGGACGAGGCGATCGGCTGGATCGCCGCTGCCGGTGGAATCGCCGTCGTCGCGCATCCTGGGCGCTACAAGGTTTCCGCCGCGGTCCTGCGGCGCTTCCTGGGCGAGTTCCGCGAGCACGGTGGCCAGGGCATCGAGGTGGTCTGCGGCAGCCATACTCCGGACCACGTCCTGCACTTTGCACGCCTGGCGCGGCATTTCGGGTTCCACGCGTCACGGGGATCCGATTTCCACGGGCCGCAGGAGAGCTACGTCGATCTGGGGCGCCTCCCGGGGCTGCCGGAGGATCTGAAGCCGGTATGGCGCCTGCTTCGCTGAGCCTGAGGCCATGACGCAATATCTGGCTATCCACCCGGAAAACCCGCAGCCGCGCCTCCTCGCCCGGGCGGCGGAAATCGTGCGTGCGGGGGGCTTGGTGGTCGTTCCCACCGATTCCTGCTACGCGCTGGGTTGCCATCTGGGCGACAAGGCAGCGGTGGATCGCATTCGCGAGATACGCGCAGTGGACGAGCGCCACCATCTGACTCTGATGGTGCGCGACCTCTCGGAAATCGCCCAATACGCCCGGGTGGATAATGTCCAGTACCGCCTGCTCAAGGCCACCACGCCAGGAAGCTACACCTTCATCCTGGAAGGCACCAAGGAATTGCCGCGGCGGGTATTGCACCCCAAGCGCAAGACCATCGGCCTGCGGGTGCCCGATCATCCCGTCGCTCTGGCGCTGCTGCAGGAACTCGATGAGCCGCTGCTCACGTCCACGCTCCTGCTGCCGGGAGACGAGGAACCCATGACCGAGGGCTGGGAAATCCGCGACCGTCTCGACGGCACGGTCGATCTGATCCTCGACGGCGGCCACTGCGGGACGTCGCCGACCACCGTCATCGACCTCACGGGGACGGCGCCCGTCCTGGTGCGCGCCGGCCGGGGTTCCGTCGCCGCCTTTGGATTCAGCGAATGATGGAAGGCTTGATCCAGACCCTGGCCATCGCGGCGCTGCCGGTCATTTTTGCCATCACCCTGCACGAGGCTGCGCACGGCTATGCGGCACGCCATTTTGGCGATCCCACGGCCTGGCTGGCCGGGCGAATCAGCCTCAATCCTCTCCGCCACATCGATCCTCTGGGCACCATCGTCATCCCTGCGGTGATCCTTTTGTTTTCGGGTGGCGGCATGCTTTTCGGCTACGCCAAGCCCGTGCCAGTGGATTTCGGCCGCCTGCGCAAACCCAAGCAGGACATGCTCTGGGTTGCCGCCGCCGGGCCCCTCGCCAACCTCGCCATGGCCTTCGCCTGGGGATTCCTGGTCAAGCTCGCCTGGCTGCTGCCAACCAACGCCTTTACGGTGCCCATGACCGAAATGGGCAAGACCGGCATCGTCGTCAATTGCGTTCTGATGGTACTCAACTTGTTGCCGTTGCCACCCCTGGATGGCGGACGCATCGCCGTCAGCCTGCTGCCCGGCCGGCTGGCCTGGAAATTCTCCCGCATAGAACCCTGGGGCTTCCCCATCCTCCTGGTTCTGCTCTTCACCGGCATCCTGAGCGCCGTCATGTATCCTTTCGTGCGGGGGGTCGCCCTCCTTGTCGAAGCTTTTTTTGGACTGTACTGATTCGCCATGTACGCAGAACGTGTTCTCTCCGGCATGCGCCCCACCGGGTCGCTCCATCTAGGCCATTACCATGGCGTTCTCAAGAACTGGGTCACGCTCCAGCACGAGTACCCCTGTCTTTTCTTCGTCGCCGACTGGCACGCGCTGACCACCCACTATGACAACCCGCAGGGGATCGAGCAGGCGGCCTGGGACATGGTGGTGGACTGGCTGGCTGCCGGGGTTGATCCCAACCAGGCTACCCTGTTCATCCAGTCCCGGGTGCCGGAGCACGCCGAACTCCACCTGCTGCTTTCCATGATGACGCCCCTGGGCTGGCTGGAGCGGGTTCCCACCTATAAGGACCAGCAGGAAAAGCTGGAGAACAAGGATCTCTCCACCTACGGCTTCCTGGGCTACCCGCTGCTCCAGTCGGCCGACATCCTGATCTACCGGGCCGACAAGGTCCCGGTGGGGGAGGATCAGGTCCCCCATATCGAGTTTTCCCGTGAGATCGCCCGCCGCTTCAACCACCTCTATGGGCGCGAGCCGGGTTTCGAGGACAAGGCGCGGGAGGCGGTCAAGAAGCTGGGCGGCAAGAAGGCACGGCTCTACGAGGAATTGCGCACCCGCTTTCAGCAGAAGGGCGAAAAGGATGCCATCGAGCAGGCCCACGCCCTGCTCGACGAGGTACAGCACCTGTCGGTGATCGACCGGGAGCGCCTCTTCGGTTACCTGGAGGGCACGGGCAAGATGATCCTCGCAGAGCCCGGCGCCCTGCTCACCGAAGCTTCGCGCATGCCCGGACTGGATGGACAGAAGATGTCCAAGTCCTACAACAACACCATCACCCTGCGCGAGTCGGCCGAGTCGGTGAGCAAGAAGGTGCGCGGCATGCCCACCGACCCCGCCCGGGTGCGGCGCACCGATCCCGGTGACCCGACCAAGTGCCCGGTGTGGCAACTGCATCAGGTCTATTCCGACGCCGATTGCCGGGCCTGGGTGCAAGAGGGTTGCCGCAGCGCCGGCATTGGCTGCCTGGACTGCAAGCAACCGGTCATCGACGGCATCCTGCGGGAACAGGCGCCCATGCGCGAGAGGGCAGCCCTCTACCTTGAAGACCCCAGCCTGGTGCGCAACATCATCGCCGACGGCTGCGACAAGGCCCGCGAACTCGCCCGCGACACCATGCGCGACGTGCGCGAAGCCATGGGCCTCGGGTATAACTGATGACCCCCCGCGGGAGCGCCATCGCTGCGTCCATCACTCCCGGCGAGGCCCGCCGGTGAGCGAGGCCGTGCTCGAAGTCGGCCTCGACGCGGCGCTGGACGAGCCCCTGGCCCGCATCTACGGCGAGCCACTGACCGAGTTGCCGGCGGATCTCTACATCCCGCCGGACGCCCTGGCAGTGATGCTGGACGCCTTCGAGGGGCCCCTCGACCTCCTGCTCTATCTGATTCGCCGCGCCAATGTCGATATCCTCGACATTCCCATGGCGCCGCTCACCCGCCAGTACCTGGACTACATCGAGTCCATGCGCGCCCATAACCTGGAGCTGGCGGCGGATTACCTGGTGATGGCAGCCATGCTGATCGAGATCAAGTCGCGCATGCTGCTGCCGCGGCCCAAGTCGGGTAGCGAAGACGAGGCCGAGGATCCCCGAGCCGAACTGGTCCGCCGGCTCATGGAATACGAGCAGATGAAGCTTGCTGGCCAGAACCTGAATGCGCTGCCCCAGGCGGAGCGGGAGTTCTTTTGGGTCGAGACCCTGGTGGAAAAATCCCTCCTGGTGCGCTACCCGGAAGTCGATCTGGATGACCTTAAGGCCGCCTGGCAGGCCATCCTGCGCCAGGCGACCCTGCACCGCCACCACCGCATCGGGCGGGAGGAGCTTTCCGTGCGGGAGCACATGGGCATCATCCTGCGCCACCTCCAGAGCGAAGGCGGCTATGTCCGCTTCGAGGCCCTCTTCGATATTGCCATGGGCGTTCCCGGGCTGGTGGTGCACTTTCTTGCCCTCCTTGAACTCGCCCGGGAAAAGCTCATCCACATTACCCAGACCGAGGCCTTCGCCCCCATCTACGTAAAGGTGCACGACGGTGGAACCGACGACAGCCAAGAAAGTGCTTGAAGCCGCCCTCCTGGCCGCCCGGGAACCGCTCTCCACGGGCGAACTGCGCAGTCTGTTCTCCGACGAGGTGTCGACCGAGACCCTGCGCAAGCTCCTGGACGAATTGCGCGAGGACTGGCAGGACCGGGGCGCGGAACTGGTGCAACTGGCTTCGGGCTGGCGTTTCCGTACCCGTGCAGAATATCTCCCCTACCTGGACCGTCTCCATCCCGAAAAGCCGCCGCGCTACTCCCGCGCCGTCCTCGAAACCCTCGCCATCATCGCCTACCGTCAGCCGGTGACCCGGGGTGACATCGAGGAAATCCGCGGCGTCGCCGTCAATGCAAATGTCATCAAGTCCCTGGAAGAAAGGGGCTGGATCGACGTGGTCGGTCATCGCGAAACCCCCGGCCGGCCTGCGCTCTTCGCCACCACACGCCGCTTCCTCGACGATCTCGGCCTGCGCAGCCTGAGCGAACTGCCGCCCCTGGAACAAATCGGCCAGACTTTGGAATTCGATCATGAAGCCTAAACGCACCCCTTTCCGCCAAGCCCGCAGCAATGAGCCGGACTTGGGAGACGCCCCACGCCGCCGCCGCACCGGGGGAGAAGAACCAGCCCCCGGGACCCCGGAGGCTGAACCTCCGGTTCCCTCTCCCCGACGTGGTGCGGGCCGGGCCGGCGGCAAGCCGTTGCGCAGTGCCGCCCGACCAGCCGGAATGGGCGCCAAGCCCGAGCGTCTGCACAAGGTTCTAGCCCAGGCTGGGGTCGGATCCCGGCGCGATATGGAAGAATGGATCGCCGCCGGCCGGGTGAGCGTCAATGGCGAGATGGCCCAGATCGGCCAACTCGTCCTGCCCACCGACCGGGTCAAGGTCAACGGCCGCCTGGTCAATCTGCGCGCCTCGGCCGGCCGGGCCGCCCGGGTGCTGCTCTACCACAAGCCGGAAGGCGAGATCGTCTCCCGCGACGATCCGGATGGCCGTCCCTCCGTCTTCAATGCCCTGCCGCGCATGCGAGGCAGCCGCTGGATCGTTGTCGGCCGCCTGGACTTCAACACCTCCGGCCTACTGCTCTTCACCACCTCGGGCGAGCTCGCCAACCGCCTTATGCATCCCGGCACCCAATTGGTAAGGGAATACGCCGTCCGGGTGTTGGGCGAACTGGGTGACGACGCGCGCCGCCGCCTGCTTGAGGGTGTGCCCCTGGAAGATGGCCCCGCGTCTTTCGACAGCCTGGTGGATGCCGGTGGCGAGGGTGCCAATCGCTGGGTCCACGTCACCCTCTTCGAAGGGCGCAACCGTGAAGTGCGCCGCCTTTTCGAGGCCGTGGGCTGCACCGTGAGCCGTCTCATCCGGGTGCGTTATGGCCCCTTCGTCCTGCCCCCCCGTCTCAAGCGTGGACGCTGTCAGGAATTGACCGAGACCGAAGTACGGCGCCTCGAGAAACTTCTGGCTGGTGGAGAAACACCTGAGGTCCCGGCGGAGCCCGACGAGCTTGTCGACCAGCGGCCGCCTCCGCGGGCGGCCAAGCCGCTGCCTCGCGGTGAGAAGCCGTCGCCTCGGGTGGAGAAGTCATCCTTTGCGGGCCAGAAGCCCTCAACGCGGGGCGAGAAAAGCCCATCACGCGGCGCAAGGCCGGCCCCAGCGGGCGATAGGCCCTCGCCTCGCGGCGATAAGCCGGCCCCGCGCGCTACAAAACCTGGCGCGCGGAACACCCAAGCGCCTGTCCGCGACGGGAAGCCTGCTCCGCGCCCTGCCGGAAGCCGCGGCCGGCGGTAGCGGGGAGGCTCGCCGCAGAGCGCCCCGGCGAGCCCTTCGATGGGCTCTCAGGGCAGGCCCATCGATAGGCTCAGGACAGACCCTTCCAGGAATGGGCTGATTGTCGGCCGCCCACCCGGGGCTCCAAGCCCTCAGGGACTGCGGGGTACGCTGCGTCCCGCCCGCAGTGCACGCACGGAAAAGCTCACCCGGTCGATCTCGCGGCCCGCCCCGTCCAGCAGCACCAGGCGGTGCGGGCCGGGGCTGGGGCGCCACAGGGCGGCACGGTCGGCCCGCTGGGGCTTTTCGCCATCCACCTGCCAACGCCAGCCGATGGCCGCCGGGCCGCTGAGCTTGAGGGCGATGCGCTGGCGCGGTGGAGGAATGTCCGGGTCCAGGGCCAGGATGCTGCCCTCGCCGGGATAGGCAATCCGCGCAAGGCGGGTCGCGCCTGCCTCACGGACGACGCTCATTTCAGTGCCGTACAGAAACCATTCCTGGCGAGGCGGCTCCCGGGGAGGGTCGAAGCGCACCTGCCGCCGCAGCACGCCGGGCGGCGGCGTAGGGGGCAGACTGGCTGCGGCGCGGCGGGAGCTTTCCGGGTCGCCGCGATGCAGCCAGTCCATGACTTCCCGCCACACCGGCGCGGCGCCGCTGGTACCGGAAACATCGTGCATGGGGCCGCCCCCCGCATTGCCCACCCAGACCGCCACCGTGTAGCGGCGGGAGAAGCCCAGACACCAGTTGTCACGCATATCCTTGCTGGTGCCGGTCTTGGCGGCGGACCAGTAGGGCGTGGCCAGCCAGGAATCCAATCCGAAAGTGCCTGCCCGGGCCGCGCGGTCGGCCAGGATGTCGGCCACGATGAAACTCGCTGCGGCATCGCCCGCCGGACGCGGCGAACCGGAAAACACCCCGGCGCAGCCGCCCTCGGCACAGGGAGGGCGAGGGTCGTCCAGGCTGGCCCGCAGGGGGGACCAGGTGCCGCGGTTGGCCAGGCTGCGGTAGGCATTGGCCAGCATGAGCAGCGAAATGTCGGCCGAACCCAGGGCGAGGCTGTAACCGTAGTAGTCTCCGTCCTCCCTGAGGCTGACCAAGCCCAGCCGCCTCAGGCGGTCGTGGAAGGCGTCCGGCCCCAGGCGGACCAGGGTGCGCACCGCCGGGACGTTGAGGGACTCGCCCAGGGCCCGGCGGACGCTGACCCAGCCCTGGTACTCGGGCACGTAATTCTGGGGCACGTAGAGACCCCCGGCGGTGCTGAGAGCGGCCGGGGAATCCTCGACCAGGGCCGCCGCGCTAAGCTGGCGGCGCTCCAGTGCCAGGCCGTAGAGGAAGGGCTTCAGGGTGGACCCCGCCTGTCGCAGCGCGACGGTTCCGTCCACGTGGGGCGCGCCGGAAAGCGATGCGGAAGAGCCGACCCAGGCCAGGACTTCGCCGCTCCCATTGTTCAGGACCAGCACGGCGCCATCCTCGACGTTGCGCCGGGCCAATTCCCGCAGGTGGCGCTCCAGGGCGTTGGCGGCGAAGCGTTGCAGGTCGGCGTCCAGGGTGCTGCGAAGGCGCTCGCCGGGGCGTCGCAGGAGCTTTCTGGCCAGGTGGGGGGCGTGGTTTTCACCGGCATCGGGAGGAGGGGCCGCTAGGCGCAGGGCACCCGAAAAGGCCAGGCGGGCCAGGGAGTCCAGGCCGCCGCAGTCGCCGGCCCGCTGCTGTGCCCGCAGCAGGCCGCAGGCGCGGTCCGCCACCGTTTCCGGTGGTGCCGCAGGGGCCCGCAACAGCGCCGCGGCCAGCGCGGCCTCGCGACTGTCCAGACCGTCGGGATCCTTTCCGAAAAGGCGGCGGCCCATAGCTGCCACGCCGACCGCCTCGCCGCGGAAGCCGGCCAGGTTCAGATAGGCCTCGAGGATTTCGTCCTTTTTCCAGTGCCGCTCGAGCGCCAGGGCGGTGGCGGCCTGGCCCAGCTTCTGGAAGGCATTGCGCCGGCCCGTCGGGCGTTGCTCCGCCAGCAGGCCGGCGAGCTGCATGGTGAGGGTGCTGGCGCCCCGGGTGCGGGTGTTCCACAGATTGCGCCAGGCGCTGGCCGCCACCGCGTTCCAGTCGACGCCCGAATGTTCGTGGAAGCGGCGATCCTCGGAATGGAGCACAGCCCGCAGCAGGGCGGGCGAGACCGCCTCCAGAGGCGTCCAGGGTAGTCGCTGCACGGTCGGATCGAGGCGCAGCCGCTGCAGGGGGCGACCGTCCCGGGCCAGGAGCCAGGCATCGGACTCGGCGTGGGCGGCGCGAACCTCGGCGAAGGAGGGCAGGGCGTTGGCGCCCCCGGGCAGCAGGAGCAGGGCGGCGAAGAGGAAGCCGGCGAAGACCAGGGATCCGGGCGCCGTCCCAAGGGGGAGGCGGCGAGGCTTGGGCGATGGAGGCGGGACGGCTCCCGGTCCTTGGCGCTGTCGCCCCTTCCCTCCGCCGTGGTGTTGACGAGGGGGGATGGCGGAAACGCTGCCCCTCTTCTCCACTAAAGCCCGAAGGCGGCGTAGGTGACGAGGGCCATGCCGGCCAGGACGGCCTCCAGCCAGTTCCCCCGGGGCGTGTGGTCGACGGTGGCCGAAGCGGGGTCCTTGGGGTCGTAATAGACCTTCACCCGGCTGCCCGGGGCGAGGCGTTGCAGGATGCGGTAGACCACCGCCGGACGGACATCCTCGATGGTCAGGATGATCATGCGGCTGTCGATGACGCGCTCGTCGATCTGGTAGCGGAAAGCCGCCGCCAGGCGCGTCTTTCCGTCGGCAGTGGTTTGCAGGTCGGAGCGGATGATGGTGCCGCTGACCGAGGGCCAGTTCTGCAGGCCGCGGTTGCGCAGGCGGGTGAACAGGCCGAAGGCGATGGCCAGGAATCCGAGGACGATCATGGCGGGTTTGATGTATTCCATGTCGTGCAGGGCCGATGGCGCTCGTGGTGTGGGATAAGGTCCGCACCTTACCGACTTCCGGCGCCGCCGGTCAAGAGCCGGCGGGCCTTCGCTTCGGCGGGCCATCGCTTCGGCGCGGGCGGTGGCATAATCCCCCGCGATGCTTGCCTACATCGTCCGCCGGCTCCTCTACGCCATCCCCATTCTCATTGGGGTGAATCTCGTGACCTTTGCCCTGTTCTTCGTCGTCAACACGCCGGATGACATGGCCCGCATGCAGTTGGGCGTCAAGCGGGTGACGCCGGAGGCCATCGTGCGCTGGAAGGCCGAGCGGGGTTACGACAAGCCCCTTTTCTTTAACGCCGAGGCGCCCGGTTTGGAGTCCCTTTCCGACACCATTTTCTTCACCAAGTCGGCCGCCATGTTCGTGGGCGACTTCGGCCGCGCCGAGGACGGCCGCGACATTGCGCGCGAGATCGGCAACCGTATGGGGCCCTCCCTGGCCATTGCGCTGCCGACTTTCGTCCTGGGGCTTTTCGTCACGGTGAGTTTCGCCCTGATCCTGGCCTTCTTCCGGGCCAGCGCCTTCGATCTGTGGGGCGTGGTGCTGTGCGTGGCGATGATGTCCATCTCGGGCCTGTTCTACATCATCGGGGGGCAATACCTGGTGAGCAAGATCTGGCGCCTGGTGCCCATTTCCGGCTTCGGCGAGGGGCTGGACGCCTGGCGCTTCCTGGTCCTGCCGGTGGTGATCGGGGTGGTGTCGGGAATTGGTTCGGAAACGCGGTGGTACCGAACAATATTCCTGGAGGAAATCAACAAGGACTATGTTCGAACCGCACGGGCCAAGGGTCTACCCGAAAGCGTCGTATATTTTCGTCATATTTTGCGCAATGGCATGACGCCAATTTTGACGAAAGTTGTGGTTGTCATCCCCGGTCTGTTTATGGGGGCGCTGGTGACCGAAGCATTCTTCGGCATTCCAGGCCTTGGGAGTTACACGATTGACGCAATCCTGGCTCAGGATTTTGCTGTTGTGCGATCAATGGTATTCATTGGCTCGGTGCTTTACATCTTTGCACTGATACTGACTGATATTTCCTACACGGTCGCAGACCCTAGAGTGCGCCTCGGATAATCGGCTCATGGATTTTCAACTGGTCGTTCTTTGGTCTGACGTTTTCGTGTGGATTCTCGTGGTTATCAGTGGGGTGGCGTTGTCCCTTGGACTGAAGAGCCCCCGTATGCGTGTGGCCTTGCAAGCTCTGGGAGCAAGCAGGTCTGGTATGGCTTCTGCGGTGATCTTGCTGGCTTTTATTGGAATTGGCCTGCTGGATTCACTGCATTACCGGCTTCGATTAGATGTTGAGCCTCGTGCGAAAACGGCTTACGCCGTGGAAGTCCTCTCGCTCCTCGACGCCCTGGCCGCGCCGCTGCGTACCCGCAACGAGAAGACCTATTCCGAACCTTTCGCCACCCGTCTCTACGCCAAGGAGACCGTCGAGCTGCCCGGCGGGGGCCAGGGGCGCGAGTATCCGCGCCTCAAATTCGGCGGGGTCCACCTGGGGGACGCCGAAGATGCCCTGGGGGCCGACGTGGCGCTGACCGCCTTCCGCGGCGCGGTGCTCGGTTTTCTCGGCTGGCTGGTGCTGGCGGCTGCCGTCAGCGGTGGGATTGCCCGCCGGGCCGGGATATCCCTCGCCGCGGTGGCCGGCAGCATCCTGCGCGGGGAGACGGCATTTGCCTGGAACGCGGTCCTGGCCACGGTCCTGCTCCTGGCCCTGGTCGGCGTGCCGCTCCTTCAACTGGCGGGGAATTACCATGTCTTCGGCACCGACAAGGTGGGCCAGGACGTCTTCTACCAGGTGTTGAAGAGCGTGCGCACGGGGCTCATCATCGGCCTCGTCACGACCCTGGTGACCCTGCCCCTGGCCGTGGTTCTGGGCATCGTCGCCGGCTATTTCCGGGGCTGGGTCGACGACCTGATCCAATACGTTTATACGGTGCTCAACTCGATTCCCGGCGTGCTGCTCATCGCCGCCGCGGTGCTCATGATGCAGGTGGTGATCGACACCCATCCGCAGTGGTTTTCCACTGCAGCCGAACGGGCCGACCTGCGGCTCCTGGCCCTGTGCTTCATCCTGGGCATGACCAGCTGGACAGGCCTGTGCCGCCTGCTGCGGGGCGAAACCCTCAAGCTGAGGGAACTGGAGTACATCCAGGCGGCCCAGGCCTTCGGCGTTTCCGGTGCCCGCATCATCGGCCGCCACATCCTGCCCAATCTCATGCACATCGTCATCATCGCCCTAGTGATGGATTTTTCCGGGCTGGTGCTGGCGGAGGCGGTGCTCTCCTACGTGGGCATCGGCGTCGATCCCACCATGGTCAGTTTCGGCACCATGATCAACAACGCCCGCCTGGAATTGGGGCGCGAGCCGGTCGTGTGGTGGTCCCTGGCGGCGGCCTTTGCCGCCATGTTCGTCCTGGTCCTGGCTGCCAACCTGTTTGCCGACGCCGTGCGGGACGCTTTCGATCCGAGGGCCGCATGAGCGCCCCCGCCCGGCCGCCCGAAGGGGGCGTTCCCTCCCTTGGGGAGGAAGGCGCGCAGCGCCAGGAGGGTCGTTCCCGCGCCCCCGCCCGGCCGCCCGAAGGGGGCGTTCCCTCCCTTGGGGAGGAAGGCGCGCAGCGCCAGGAGGGTCGTCCAATGAGCGCGCTGCTGGAAATCACCGATCTCCGTCTAGGTTTCGCGGCCGCGGGGAACACCGTGCTCGCCGTGGATGGTATTTCCTTCCGCATCGGCGCGGGGGAGACCTTTGCCCTGCTGGGGGAATCCGGCTGCGGCAAGTCAGCCACCGCCCAGGGGGTGATGCGGTTGCTGCCGGCGGCCGGGCGCATCGTCGGCGGCACGGTGCACCTTGGTGGGGAGGAGCTTCTGGCCTTGCCGGAAGCCACCATGCGCGGCCTGCGCGGCGGTCGCATGGCGATGATCTTCCAGGAGCCGGCCACAAGTCTCAATCCGGTCCTCACCGTGGGGCGCCAGATCGGCGAGGTGCTACAGCTGCACCGGGGGCAGCGGGGGGCCGACGCCCGCGGAACCATGGCCGAATTGCTGCGTCAGGTGGGCATCGCGGACCCTGAGCGGCGCCTGGACGAATACCCCTTCCAGCTTTCCGGTGGCATGAAGCAGCGGGTGATGATCGCCATTGCACTGGCGGGGGCGCCTGAACTTCTCATCGCCGACGAGCCGACCACCGCCCTGGACGTCACCATCCAGGCCCAGATCCTTGATCTTCTGGCGGGGCTCCAGGCGGAGCGGGGCATGGGCATGCTGCTCATCACCCACGACCTGGGCGTGGTAGCTCGCATGGCCCACCGCGTCGGCGTGATGTACGCCGGCGAGCTGGTCGAGGAAGCTGACCGGGCCAGCTTCTTCGCTAGCCCCGGCCACCCCTATACCCAGGCCCTTTTTGCTGCCCTGCCCGAGGTTTCCCGTCGCGGCCGGCCGCTCACCACCATCCCGGGCCAGGTGCCGGCCCTGGGTGCCATGCCGCCGGGTTGCCGCTTTGCCGAGCGCTGTCCCCACGCCATGGCGGTATGCCGCGAGGTGTCGCCCCCCTGGCGCGAGCTCACCCCCGGCCACCGCCTGCGTTGCCATTGGGACGGCGGCGGGGGGAGTGGCAGCGACTTGGGCGAGACCGTCCGCCGTGGCGAACTCCAGTCCCCCGACCGCGCGGTACTGGAAGTCAGCGACCTCAGGGTGCATTTCCCCATCCGGCGGGGCTTCCTGCAACGCACCGTGGGCCACGTGCGTGCCGTGGACGGCGTTTCCCTTTCCCTCACCCCAGGCCGTACCCTGGCCCTGGTGGGGGAGTCGGGCTGCGGCAAGACCACGGTCGGAAAGGCCATCCTGCAACTGGTGGCGCCCAGCGGGGGCAGCGTACGCCTGGGGGCCTCGCAACTGGTGGGCATGCCGCGGCGCCGGCTGCGGGCGGTGCGCCGACACATGCAGATGGTTTTCCAGGATCCCTTTGCCTCCCTGAACCCTCGCTTGCGTGTCGGCGAGATTATCGCGGAGGGCATGGCGGCGCTGCGTGTCGGGGGAGGCGGCGATCCGGCCGCCGCCGTCACGGCCCTGCTGACCCAGGTGGGGCTGCCGCCCGAGGCCGCGCTGCGCTATCCGCACGAGTTCTCCGGCGGCCAGCGCCAGCGCATCGCTATCGCGCGCGCCCTGGCCGTGCAGCCGGAAATCCTCATCTGCGACGAGCCGACTTCGGCCCTGGATGTTTCGGTCCAGGCGCAAATCCTGAATCTGCTCAAGAATCTCCAGGAATCACTGGGGGTGGCCTATCTGTTCATCACCCACAACTTTGCCGTGGTCGAGTATCTGGCCCACGAAGTGGCGGTGATGTACCTGGGGCGCATCGTCGAATGGGGGAGTGCCGCCGAAGTGCTGCGCAATCCCCGTCACCCTTACACCCGGGCGCTGCTCTCGGCGGTTCCGGCCGTGCATCCGAGCGGGGGCGAAGAGCGCATCCGGCTTCCCGGCGAGGCGCCTTCGCCCGCCAGCCCGCCCCAGGGCTGCCATTTCCATCCGCGCTGTACCCTGGCGAGCGAGGCCTGCCGCCAGGCCTATCCGGTGGCGGTCGAGGTCGCCCCGGAGCACGCCGTCGCCTGTCATCTGTATGGCCCCGCGCCGGGGGCTAAACCGGCGTAGCCGCGCTGGGGGCTTCAGGCGCTCAGCCGCGGCGGCCGTTGCCTGCCCTGGCGACCTGGGAACTCCTGGCGGGAGCCTTGGCTGCGGCGCGGGCAGTCGCCTTGGGTTTGGCAGCTACGGTCTGGGCAGTCGCCTTGGGCTTGGCCGCAGCGACCCGGGTCGTGCTCGATGTGCCCCGGGAGGACGCCTTGGCCAGGGCACGGTCCGCGGGGACTTTCGTCTTGCCGGTCCGCGCCGTCTGGACTCTTTCCTCACGCCGGTCGGCGCCCTTCTTGCCCTTGCCGATCCGGGCCGGTGCTTCCTCCGCCTCGATGCGGGGCAGGCGGGCCTGGGGTGAGAGTTCGTCGATGTCGATTCCGTCCCGCCCGGCGGGGACAAGCAGCATCGATCCCACTGCGGGCCTGGTCCGGCCACCCAAGCCATTCACTTCGCGCAGTTCGGCCGCCGAGATGCCGAAGCGGGGGGCGAGTTTTTCCAGCCGCTCGCCGGGCTTGACCGTATAGGCCTGCCAGCGGCTGAGGGGGGCGTCGTGATTTTCCAGATTGGCCTGGAAGGTTTCCAGTTTGTCCGCCGGAATCACGACCGGGCAGTCGGGGGTGATGACCGGCCGGTTGTGGCCCGGATTGAGGGCGACGAATTCGCTCACCGGCATCCCCGCCAGGCGGGCGGCGGTCTTGATGTCGATGGGCTTGCCCGGATCCACTGTGGCGAAATAGGGCTGGTTCTCCAGGGCGGGAAGGCCCAGTTCCGCCATCAGGCGCGGGTTGCCGAAGATATTCTTGAGGGCTTGCAGCTTGGGGACGTAGTTGCGGGTCTCGGCGGGCATGCTGAGGCTGGGGAAGTCGGTGGGCAGCCCCCGGGCCAGATTCTTGTCCACCGCCCGCTTGACCGCGTTTTCACCCCAGTTGTAGGAGGCCAGGGCGAGATGCCAATCGCCGTTCATATCGTAGATGGCCTGCAGATAATCTAGCGCCGCCGCGGTGGAGGCGAGGATGTCGCGGCGCTGGTCCTGCCACCAGTCCTGGGCCAGGTTGTAACGCTTGCCGGTGGCGGGGATGAACTGCCACAGACCCGAGGCCCGGGCGCGGGAATAGGCCATGGGGTTGAAGGAGCTCTCTACCATCGGCAGAAGCGCGAGCTCGGTGGGCATGCCGCGGCGCTCCAGTTCCTCGACGATATGGTGCATGTAGCGGCGGCTACGTTCGACCATGCGGCGCAGCATGTCGGGCCGGTTCATGTACCACTGCTGATGATGGAGTACCACCTCGTCGTTGAGGTTGGGCATGGCGAAGCCATTGCGGACGCGGACCCACAGATCGTCGGTGGGGGCGGTGAGATCGATGGGTGTGCTGATGCCGTGGGGCGCGGCGATTTCGTGCGTCGCCAGACTCTCGGACGGCGGGAGCGGAGAGACTTCCCGAGGGGCGAAAAAGGCTAGCAGCGAGAAGCCGGAACCGGAAGCTGCTTCGGGGGAAGCTTCAGGAACGGCCCCGGGCAACTGGGCGAGAACCGATCCCGAGAAGGCGGTCAAAACGAGAAGGGCCGCGGAGCCCAGGACTTGCGCAAAGGACCGCGACAGAACGTTACGCAGCGGCATGAGGGATCCTCCTGGCTCGGAACGGGGTCGACTAAAACGTGAAATTATACCGGAAGGCAGCCCCGGAGCTGCCGCCCCGTGGCCACTGTGCAGCGGGGTCGCGGGTCTGGGGGGTTGGGTACGGTTGTTGCTTTCTTGAATTTGAGAACAGGCCCGCGATCCTCGCCGCCTTCCCAAGCCGCCCTCGGGGGACAACAACGATGAAAATCTGGCAACGCCTGGTGCTGTCGATCCTGCTGGCGGTGATTGCCTCCGGCTCCGGGCTGATCTACTGGGCATCGCTGGAGCAGCAGCGCATCGCCGCCGACCAAGCACGGGAATTCGCCGACAGCATCCACCAGATGACCCTCGCCGGGCTGACCGGAATGATGATTACCGGGACCGTCCCCCTACGCTCGCTCTTTCTCGACCAGATCAAGGCCATGCATCAGATCGAGAGTCTCAAAGTGATCCGGGGAGATGCCGTGGTGGGCCAGTTTGGCCCCGGGCTGGAAGGCGAGACCGACGCGGACGCCGTCGAACGCGCCGTCCTGGAGGGCCGAGAAGCCTACTATGCGGTCGAGGCTGGCAGCGACGGTGTCGAGCGGCTGCGGGCGGTGATTCCGGCTCGGGCCCTGGAAAACTATCTGGGCAAGACCTGCACCAACTGCCACAACGTTCCGGTGGGGACCGTGCTGGGCGCGGTCAGCATGGAAATATCGCTGGCCTCGGCCGGCGAGAGCACGCGGCGCTTCACCCGCCATGCCATTCTTGCCGCGGCGGCCCTCTGTTTTCCATTAGGGGGATTCATCTGGTACTTCATCTCTCGCCTGGTGTCGCGGCCCCTGGCCCGCATGGCGGACGGCCTGGAGGACATCGCGGCGGGCGACATCGACGCGGCGGTCGAACTCCCGGTGCGGCGGGAGGATGAAGTGGGACGGGCGGTCGCCGCCTTCAACCGGGTTCTCGGCAAGGCCGCGGAACTCCTGCGGGAGCAACGCCTGGCCCGCATCGTCTTCGAAAATTCCCTGGAGGGCATTACCGTCACCGACGCCCACTCCCGCATCGTGATGGTGAACAAGGCCTTCACCGACACCACGGGGTACAGCGCCGAGGAGGCCCTGGGCAAGACCCCGGCCATGCTCAAGTCCGGCAAGCAGGGCGAAAGCTTCTATCGCGATTTCTGGAACATCCTGCGGGAGCGGGGCGAATGGCGGGGCGAAATCTGGAACCGCCGCAAGAACGGGACCGTGTATCCCGAGTGGCTCAACGTCAGTGCCGTGCGCGACCACCACGGGCGCATCGAGCACTACATCGCCATTTTCAGCGACATCACCGAGCGCAAGGAGCACGAGGAACGCATTACCTACCAGGCTTTCCACGACGCCCTCACCGGTTTGCCCAACCGGCTGCTGTTCCGCGACCGGCTCGACCTCGCCCTCGCCCAGGCGCGGCGCAACAAGGCCCGCAAGCCGGCCCTCATGTTCCTCGATCTAGACCGTTTCAAGCAGATCAACGATACCCTGGGGCACGAGGCGGGGGATACCCTGCTTAAGGAAGTGGCCAATCGCCTGCGCCACTGCGTGCGAGCCTCGGATACCGTGGCGCGCATGGCGGGGGATGAGTTCACCGTCCTGCTTCCCGAGGCGGAGGAGGAGGGTGAGGCCCGGGCGGTGGCCGACAAGATACTGCAGGTCATGAACGAGCCCATCGTTCTCGGAAGCGAGAGCCGGGTGGTCACCACAAGCATCGGCATCAGCCATTTCCCGCAGGACGGGCGGGATGCCGAAACGCTGATGAAGCACGCCGATGCCGCCATGTATGCGGTCAAGGGCAGCGGGCGTGCTTCATTCTGCTTCTTCAACAGCGATCTGCTGGGTCGGCCCACGCGGCGCAGCGCCATGGAGGAGCGCCTGGTCAATGCCTACGAACGCAACGAGTTCCGGGTCGCCTTCCAGGCCGCCACCCTGCTGGATAAGGGCCAGCCCTATGGATTGGAAGCCCGCCTCACCTGGGAGCAGCCCGACGGCACCCTTCTCGACTGCGAAGAGTTTCTCGGGGCGGCGGAAGACCTGGGCCTCGCCCCGGCGCTTGCGGAATGCTTGCTGGAAAACGCCTGTCGCGAAGCCTTGGCGCTTGGCGCGGGGACGGCCACGCATCTGGCCGTGGATCTCGGAACCGCCGCCTTCGGCCGCTCAGACCTGGCCGAGCGGATCGCCCTCATCCTGGAGCGCACCGGATGGCCCGCAGGGCAACTGGAAATCGGCTTTCCCGAAAGTATCGTGATGCGCAACCCGGAAGAAAGCCGCGCCGTCCTGGCCAGCCTTGCCCGTCTTGGTGTGGGTCTGGCGCTCACCGACTACGGCGTGGGCGGCTCCAGCCTCGTGTTGTTGCGGGATCTTCCCCTGGACACCCTGCGCCTGGATGCGGCCCTGGTGGGCGAAGAGCGCCGTCGCCCCGGGGATTCGCCGATGCTGGCTGCCATCCTGGGGCTCGCCAAGGCGCTCGGGCTAAGGGTCGTCGTCTCGCCAGGCAAAGCCGGAGGCCTGGCCGAAGGGCAAGCGCAGCACCCGAGTCCCTGAATCCTCCTGGAGCCATCGTGCTTCCAGCAAGGATGTGGCCCGGGTGAGCTTGGGCCTTGCGCGCCCCGGCTTTCAGCGGCTCGCTCCCCCTTGGGGAACGCTGTGGCAGCGGTGACACGAGAAGAAGGTGATGAACGCAACCCGGTCGTGGCACTGCCCGCAGTACTGCCCGCGAAAGATATCCGCCATGCGGATCTGCGTGCTGCCGGCGCGGGCCTCGAACGGCGCCGGATGGCAGTTGGAACAGGCCAGCCACAGCGTGTGGGAGCGGTGCGGGAATCTGACGTGGGGCATCTCCCGCGTGTTCTTCATCACGATGTCCAGGTCGAGGACTTCCATGCTGGCCTTGCCGCTCAGGTCGCTGCGGGGCGATATTTTTCCTTCCTGCAGGGCCCGCATCCAGTCGGGGAAGCCATTGGCGTCGTAGGGCAGGTGCCGGGTCGCCTCTTCGATGGTCTGAAGCCGCCGGGCTTCCGGGTTGGCGGGGTCGTGGAGGGCCTTTCCGTCTATGGCCCGTCGGGCCTGGTTCTGCTCGGATGGCTGGGGGCCGGCGGGGACGGGGGCTTCGGTCCCGCCGGCCGCGGGGGCCGCCCTGAGGAAAGCCGACGCATCCAGGCAGACGAGGCCCAGGGCAAGGGTCGCCACTGTGGCGAGAAAAAGGGAGTGGGCACGTGGCTTGCTGAAGAGCATGGATTGCAACCCTTGCCAAACCGGCACAAGCGCATTGGAAAAGGCCGAAATGAATCAGGCCGCCGAAGCGCAAGCCATGCACGGCCTGTGCCAGGAGGCACGGACCAGGAGAACTGATGACCATGTCGCCCGCTAGGACCCGAAACTTCGTCATGCTGGCCGGCCTCGTCGGCACCGCCCTGGGGGCGGGTGCCGGCTTCGCCTACCTCGATTCCCAGCGGACTCTGAAACGGGCCGAGGTGCGCGCCCTGGCCTACGCGCAAGCCCAGCGCCTGTCGCAGCGCTTGCAAGAAAGCCTGGGCCCGGCCTACATGCTGGCTTCGCTGGTACAGCAGGGGAACGGCAAAGTAGACAACTTCGAGGCCGTGGCCGTCGAAATCATGACCCAGTTTCCCATGGCCAGGGCGGTCCAGCTCGCCCCCATGGGCGTGATCTCCCAGGTCTACCCGCTGCCCGGCAACGAAAAAGTCCTGGGGCACGACCTGATCAAGGACAAGGCCCGCAATCGGGAGGCGCATCTGGCCATATCCCGCAAGCAACTTACCCTGGCAGGACCGTTCGAACTCATGCAGGGCGGCCTGGGAGCGGTGGGGCGCTATCCGGTGTTTCGCCGCCAGGCGGACGGGCGGACTGATTTCTGGGGATTCTCCATCGTGCTCATCCGTGTTCCCGAATTGCTTTCTGCCGCGGGATTCCTGCACCTCAGGACGGCCGGCATGAGCTATAGCCTCTGCCGTTACCCCTTGGGCGACGAGAAGGAGGCTTGCGTGCCCTTCGCCCGGGAGGGCGCTGCCGTCCTCGACGATCCCGTGACCGTGGACGTGGACGTGCCCAATGGCAAATGGGTGCTCGCCCTCGCTCCGCTGCAGGGGTGGTTGCGGACTCAGGATTGGCTGGCCTTCGGGGTCGGCGCCCTGAGTCTGGGCGGGCTGTTGGCCGGGCTCCAGGCCCTCCTGCTGCGGCGCTACGCCAGCCCTTGAAGCGTCGTCCTGCTGCGCCCGCCGACCTCAGAGCCTGTGAATTTATCGGGCGCGCCCGAGCGGGCGCAGCTGGGCATGACGAGCGGGGGTGAATGAAATTTTCACAGGCTCTCAGCCCGGGCCGCGGGCCTTGAGGGGGTGTAGGGGGGTGATGACCGCCGGGGGCCGAGGGGTGCTGGGTAAGGGGAAACTGCCCAGATCGGTCACCAGGCGGCGAAACTGTTCGGCGGGCAAGGGGCGGGAGAAGTAGTAGCCCTGCAGAACCTCAATGCGTGCGTCGCGCAGGAACTCCAGTTGCTCGCTGTCCTCGACGCCCTCGGCGATGATCTCCAGTTGCAGGGCGTGGCCCAGGGCGGCGATGGCGCGCACGATGGAGGCCGCTTCGGGCAGATAAGGCGCATCGGTGACGAAAGACCGGTCGATTTTGAGAATATCCAGGGGAAACTGCTTGAGGTAGGCCAGGCTGGAATAGCCAGTGCCGAAGTCGTCCACCGAAAGGCGCACACCCAGGCTCTTGAGGCTGCGCAGTGCGGCCAGTCCGGCCGTAGCGTCGCGCATGACGGCGCTTTCGGTCAGCTCGATTTCCAGCCGGTCGGGCGGAAAGTCCAGGCGCGCGAGCAGGCTGGCGATCTTGTGCGGCAGATGTTCGTCGGTCAATTGAATGACCGACAGATTGACCGCCACCGACAGGTCGCAGGCCAGACTGGTGCGCCAGCGGGCGTTTTCTTCGCAGGCGGTATGCAGCACCCACTCCCCGACCGGGACGATCAAGCCGGTCTCTTCCAGCACCGGCACGAAGACGGCCGGGCTCACCTCCCCGCCGAAATCGTCGTTGAACCAGCGCAACAGCGCTTCGGCGCCGATGATGCGCCCGCTTTCGGCGTCCACCAGCGGCTGGTAGTGCAGGCGGAACTCGTGCCGTTGCAGGGCCGTGTGCAGGCGGCTTTCCATCCTCATGCGCTCGGAGGCATGGCGGTTCATGTCCTGGCCGAAGAAGCGGTAGCCGTTGCCGCCGGAACCGCTCGCCGCATAGAGGGCGGTGTCGGCTGCGGCGATGAGGCTTTCTGCCGATGTGCCGTCTTCCGGGGAAACGCTGATGCCGATGCTGACCGCCAGATGGATTTCCGTGTCCCCGGCGGCGAGGGGCTTGCGCAGCCGGCGCTGGACCGATCGCGCCAGGGCGGCGGCGCCGTCTGGCCCGTCGACGCCTTCCAGCAGAATGGCGAAATTGTCCCCTCCCAGGCGGGCCATGCAGGACCCCTCGGGGACACAGGCTTGCAGGCGTTCGGCGATGGCCAGCAGCACCCGGTCGCCGGCGCTCTGTCCGACGGAATCGTTGATGACCTTGAAACGGTCGATGTCCAGGAGGAGCACCGCCTTGTGGGTTGGCCCGCTCGCGGTGCGGGCCAGGGCCTGCTGCACGCGATCGGCAAAGAGGCTGCGGTTCGGCAGCCCGGTCAGGCTGTCGTAATAGGCCAGGAAGTCGAGGCGCGCCTCGATTTCCTTGTGGCGGGTGAGATCCGAAAAGACAGCGATGAAATTGGTGACGGCGCCGGCTGCGTCCCGCACCACGCTGATGGTCAGCCACTCAGGGAAGATTTCTCCACTGCTTCGGCGATTCTCGATTTCACCACGCCATTCCCCATGTTCGAGAAGAGTTTCCCACATGCGGGAGTAGAACTCCTGACTCTGGCGCCCCGAGTTGAGCAGACGGGGATTGCGGCCGATCACTTCCTCCGGGGCGTATCCGGTCATGGCGGAAAACGCCTTGTTGACCAGGAGGATGTGATTGCTGGCGTCGGTGACCACGATTCCTTCGGCGCTGGTGTCGAAGACCCGTGCCGACAGGTGCAGTCGGGTTTCCACCGCGCGTCGCGCCTCGGCTTCCTCCAGCGCCTCCAGGGCGAAGGCCACGTTGTCGGCGAGCCCGACGAGCATGCGCCTCTCTTCTGAAGGCAGCTCGTCCAGCCCCTGGCCGAGAATGCCGATACCGCCAACGGGATTGCCCCTCAGGCGCAGGGGAAGGTCGATATAGGAATCGAGCCCTCCGGGAACCCGGCGGGGGAGGCTGGCTGCGTACCAGGTGCCGGCATCGCGTGCTTCTGCGGCCGTTTCCCCGCAGCGGCAGATGCCGTGATTGCGCGTGACTTCCCGCGCCAGATCGCTCAGTTCGGGCTGGCCGGTCACGACACGGCATTCGCGGCCGCCGCCACACAGATAGACCCAGGCCGCGGGGAATTCGCCCTTTTCGCGGATCAGATCGCCTACCGTGGTCAGCAGAGCCTCCCGGTCCGTGATGCGCACGATGGCCTGGCTCGTTTCGCTCAGCACGGTGAGGATACGATTGAGACGGCGGATGCGGCCTTCCGCCTCCTTGCGTTCGCTGATGTCGAGGACAACGCCGACGATACCCCCGGCACTGCCTGTCGTGGAGCGGAAGACCGCCTTGTGGAACATCACCGCTCGGGTGCCCGAATCGGCGGTCTCGACGGCGGTTTCGTACATTTGCGTTCCGCCGGCCTGTAGGAGTTCGATGTCGGCCCGGTGATAGGTGAAGGCGAGGGAAGGGGGCGCGATGTCGAAGACCGTCTTTCCCGCCAACTCGGCCCGGCTGCGTCCCATCAAGCGCTCGAAGGCGGAGTTGACGCTGATGTAGCGGCCGCGCGAGTCCTTGAAAAAGAGGGGGGCCGGTATCGCCTCCAGCAGTTGCTCGAGGAAGTTGAGGTGCTCGCGCAGGCGCAGGTCGAGATTTTGGCGTTCGGTTTCATCCTCGCCGAATTCCAGAACGTACTCGGGCAAGCCGGACCGGTCGCACAGGGCGATCTTGCGAATGCGCACCCAGCGATCGGGCTGGCCCGGGAGGGAAAGCTTGGTGAGCGGCAGTTCGACCACGGTGCGCTCGTTCATCACCTGGTGATCGCTGGCCGTCAGCCGGGCCGCCAGAGCGGGTTCGTACAGTTCCTCGTTGGCGCGGCCGATGATGAGATCCCGCTGGCGTTGCAGGAGCGCCTCGCCGCCGCGGTTGACGCGGGATACCCGGAGGTCGTCGGCCCGCTTGACCATCACCATGCCCGGCAGGTGCTCGAAAATGGCGTCCAGCATCTGGTGCGAGCGCTCCAGGAGGCGCTCGGCAAGGATGCGCTGCGCAATCTCGCGCTCCAGGGACTGCTGGCGCTCGACGGGGTCGGGCCCGCCGCTCTCCTGTTCCCGCCGCCGACAGATGATAATGAGCAGCGCCCCGTGCAGCGGGAAGAGGATGAGTCCTGCCGCCAGCCACCCCAGGGCCGCCACGAAGGGAGGGGGGCCCCGGCGTGGCTGGATTTCCAGTTGCAGCGTTCCGCTACGGGGCAGAGACACGCTGCGCACGGCACTCGCGGTCGACTCGCCGTTTGGGGCCGAGTAAAGCGTGACCGGCGCTTCCTGCCCGGTCGAGTGATGGCGCAGAGAGACGCCCAGGCCTTCGGCGGCAAGGGGCTCGAGCTGGATGGCCCGGACGAGATCGGCAAAGGGAAGGGTGGCGCTGGCATAGCCCCAGAAGCGGGGGTTGCCTTCCGGAGCGGGCAGGAAGAGCGCCTGGCTGACCATGATGTCTCCGGATCTCAGGCTCCAGGCCAGGTCGCCCAGGGGGCTCAGCTCGGCTCCGGGCAGGGGAAGGGGATTGCGGCCAGAAGAGGGTTCCGGATTGCCGGAATGGAGAAGGGTTTTCTCACCCCCGGGAAGGATCAGTTCGTAACGGCTGCCCGGATTGCCCAGTCTGGAGAGCCGTCCCAGCAGGCGCCGCACTTCTTCCGCGTCCCGGCCACCCAGGGCAAGAGGCAGAAGCTGGACCGAGGCGACGACGCGATCCACCGTAGCCGCCATCAGGCGCCCGTGCAGATCGGCCCTCGAGATGGCCTCGGCGGCCAGACTCTCGCCCAACTGGCGGTGGCTGACGGTCAGAACGACAGCGAGAGGAAGCCAGAGCAGCAAGGCAGCTGCCGCGGCCAGAAGGTGCTCGAATACCCCTGCCTGGCGCAGGGCGTTTCTCCAGTGCTTGGCCAAGTCGGGCGCGCGCATTTTCCCCCAGGACGGCCCTTCGGATCGGGCCGATTCGAGGCGAAACGCAAGTTCGGTGCCAGTGTGCCTGCTATCGCCTCTCTGCGGGCAAGGGGTGGAAGACCCGGGAGATGTAGGCCACCAGATCGGCGATCTGGGCCTCGCCGAGGACGGACTTCCAGGCCGGCATCGAGGTGCCGGGAAGTCCCTCGCGGATGGCGTGGGCGATGGTGCGGCGACTCGCGCCGGCCATGAAGGCCGGGTCCGTCAGATTGCGCGGGTGGGGTTCGAGAAACTGTCCGATCCAGTTCCTGCCCGTGCCGTCGGCACCATGGCAGAAGGCGCAGTTGGCCTGGAAGAGTCGCTCGCCGCGGCGCTCCGCCCCGCTGAGCCGGCCGGGCTTGGGAACCCTGTCGTGCAGCGCGTAGGGGCTGGCGCTGGCCATGGCGTCGACGGGTGACGCCCCAAGGGAGAAGTGGTTGCGGGGGTAGGAGAGGGGACGGGCGTCCCAAACAATGTCGTCGGCCTGGGAGGCACCCCGGTCGTGGCAGGTGACGCAACTGGCCAGATAGAGCCGCTTGCCCCCCTGTTCCTCCGGCGAGAGAGCTTCCCAGGAGCGGGAAAGGGGGATTTCGCCCCGGGCAAAGGGAAAGGCGGGGCGGTAGCGCTCGTGGTCCGGCCAACCGTTCTCCGCCGTATGGTAGCGGGTGTTGGCGGCCTTGCGCCGCACGAATTCGTCCACGACGAAGGCGGCCACCGCGGCCATCTCCTGCTCGGCCAGAACGCCGGAGAAGGATTTCATCGCCGTCCCCGGGCGCCCCTGGCGCAAGGTTTCCAGGACGAAGCCTTCGTTCAGGCGGCCCGGGTCTGCGGCCACGAAAGCGGTGGGGCCCGGGTCCAGAAAGCTCGCTGCGAGGGTCTTGGCGTCGCCGGAATAGCCATGGCAGAAGTAACAGCGGTAGTTATAGACCGCGCGCCCGGCCTCCAGGCGATCATCGGCCGCCTCCACGAGGGAGGAGGCTATGACGAGCAGGGCCACCAGCCAGTGCTTCACCTTGGAACTCTCGGTTCAGCGCAGGCCCAAATTGCAGCGATGGCTTCCTGCGTTCCAGGCAGGCCGTCCCGCAGGCGCGCAGCGATGCCAGCACAGGGGCGGGCGTTCCGGAGCGGCGCGGAGGTCCAGGGCGCAAGGATTGCCGGGCATTGGCAAGCGGTCCGCCAAGGCTTCCAGGTTCAAAGCGGTCTCCCTCCCAGGAAGTGCAGGAAGACGTATTCGCTCACGTCGGCGATTTCCTGCTCGTTGAGCACCTTGCTCCAGGCCGGCATTTCGGCGCCCAGGCGTCCGTCGGCCACGGCGGTGTAGAGGGCCGGCCGGTTGAAGGTGCCGCGGAAGGTGGGATCCAAAAAATTGCGGGGCTTGGGATTGATGAAGTAGGCCCGGGGCCCCTTGCCGTCCCCTTTGGCACCATGGCACGTGGCGCAGTTGGCGGCGTAGGTTTTCTCACCCCGGGCGGCCACGCCGCGCAGGCCATTGGGGAAGGGCAGGGCCATGGGATTTTCCGGACCCGACCGGGCGCGTCCGGCGTGGGCGTTGGTCCCCGAGATGGCTTCGGATGACGAGGGCAGCATCAGGCCGGCCCGAACGTAATCCACCACCGCCTCGATGTCGGCGGCGGGCAGGCGGCCGGCGAAGGCCGCCATGGCCGTGTTGGCCCGTCCGTGGGTGACTGAGGCCAGCATGCGCTCCCGGGTGAGTTCAGCGCGGGCCTGGGGCGTGGTGAAGTCCCGCGGAGGGTTCAAACCGGCCTGGCTGCTGGCTCCTTGGCCGCGGTCGCCGTGGCACACCATGCAGTTCTGGGCGTAGAGACTGCGTCCCCGCTGCAGGCGGGAATCGAGGGCGACCTGCATGAAGGTCTTGCGGATGTAATCCACCACGGCGGCGATCTCGGCCTCGTTGAGTTGGGTTTTCCAGCTCGTCATGGCCGTGCCGGGCTTGCCGTGGGTGACGATGGTGAGCATGGTGTCGCGGGTAAGTTCGGACGCCCGGGTGAAGTCCCGCGGCGGGGGGACGAGGCTATTGCGGGCGCGGCTGTTGCCATCGCCGCGGTCGCCATGGCAGACGGAGCAGTAGTTGTGATACAGCACCTCGGGCCGGCCGGCTCCGCCGCCGGTAAAACGCTCGGCACCGAAAGCGCCGGCCGAGAAGCCGAGCAGGAGAAAGGCCGCGAGTTGCGCCGCGCGGCGCAACGGCCGAAGCGCAAAAGGGGTGAAGGGCATGAGCCGATCCTCGAATAAGGGAGTTCGCTGCCGCGAACGGGATGGGGCGACGCCTGCAAGAAGCGGACCAGTTTCCCGGATTCGGGAAGTGGCATGCCGATTGCTAGAAGACTCGGACCAAGAGCGGGTCTGTAGGCAAAGACCCCCGACAGCAACGTTCGGCGCCAGGAGACAGGCCGTCCACGATGATCAAAAGAGCGCTTAAAGTGTTTTTTCTCGTCCTCGCTCCACCGGCGGCGTGGCCGTTCGCCGTAGCAGGAGCCAATCCACTGACGGGAGCCGAGGTGTATGCCCAGAGTTGCGCCATGTGCCATTCGACGGGTAACGGGGGAGCGCCGCGGCTTGAGGATTTGCGCCATTCCCGCGGTGGCAGCGCCAATGGGCGGGCCGAGTTGCTCCTCGCGGTGTTGCGGGGCAAGGGAGCCATGCCTCCAAAAGGGGGGAACGCCTCTCTGAGCACCGCCGAGGCGAGCGCTGCCCTGAATTACATGCTGGACGCGCCCCCTGGCCGGCTTGGCGCCCGCGATCGCTGATTTCCGACGGACTTCCGGACAGGTGAATCTCACCACCTCTCCCCTCGTATTGACCGGAAGTCTTTTTCCCCGCGGTCCGGGTTTCCGGACCGCGGGATTTTTCTTCTTCCGCCGCCAGGGTGTCCTTGGCCTGGGTAGCCATGATGAGCTTGCGAAGAATTTCGGCGGTCCTCGCCCTCCTGGGATCTGTGCTCGTGGCAGCCCCCTGGGGATTTGCCGCCGACATCAGGGGGACCCCCCACAATTTGACCCGCGCCCGCGAGGCGGTCAATGCCGAAGAGGTCTGCGTCTTCTGTCACACGCCTCAAATTCCCGTGGGGCCTTCGCTGGAGCGCAGCTCCGGGGTGGCCCAGCCGGCCTGGCAGCCTTCCTTGCCCGGCAATCACGCTTTTGTCATGTATGACGACATCGGACGGCTCCAGTTCGGTGACAAAGTCGCAGTGGGTTCCCAATCCATCGCCTGCCTGTCATGCCACGACGCAAATCAGGCGTTTTCCGTGATGGCGGCGGACTCCGACCACCCATTCGGTATTCCCTATCGGGGATTTTCCCGCGGGCGGGAACGGCGCGGGGAAGAAGAAGCCAAGGAAGACGAGGCGCCTTCCCGGGCGGCGCGTCATCTCAAATCCCTCGATGAATTCCGCCTGCCCAGCCGCGGAATGGTGGATAACCGCAGCGTGTGGTGGGTCTCCTCCGCGGGCCCAAGCGCGCTGCGCACTCGGGGTGACCTGCCGCTTTATGCCCGCGCCGCCCCCGGTGGGGAAATCCCCTACGTGGAGTGCAGCAGTTGCCACGATCCCCACTCGGCAAACCGACTGTTCCTGCGCGTCAGCAATGAGGGGAGCCGTCTCTGCCTCACCTGCCATGACAAATGACGTATCCCCATGAGGATTCCTGCCATGCCTCGCTCAATACCTTCCTCCCCCGCGTTTCGCTCGCTGGCTGCCCTGGCCATGATCGTCCTGGCGGCCTGCGCGCCCATCCAGGAGCAGAAGGGCGATACGCGACGGGAAACGCTCGTCTATCCGGAGCCGCCAGATGAACCGCGCTTCGTCTACGAGCGGACGCTCTACGGCAGCGCCGACGTGATCCCCCAGGCGGACGGCAGCGCCTTCAAGCGCCTGGTGACGGGGCTGGACGGTGACCGCTCCGAGGGATTGGGAAAGCCCTACGCCGTGGCTGTGCATCGGGGCCGCATCTTCGTCAGCGACTCGGCGGAGCGCTTCGTCAAGGTCTTCGACGTCCCCGAGGGGCGCTATTTCAAAATCGGTGAAGACGAGCAGGGCACCCTGGTCAAACCCCTGGGCATCGACGTGGATGGCGCGGGCAATCTCTACGTGGCCGACGCCACCCTCAAGGCGGTCATGGTCTACAGCCGCGACGGCAAATTCTTGCGCAAGATCGGTAGCGCCAAGCTGTTCGAACGCCTGTCGAGCGTGACCGTCGATCCTGCCGGGCAACGTGTCCTCGTGGTCGATATCGGTGGCGTTAATTCAGATCAGCACAAGGTTCGGGTTTTCGATGCCCTGAGCGGCACGCACCTGTTCGACATCGGCCGGCGCGGCGTGGGCGCAGGAGAATTCAACCTGCCGCGGGACGCTGCCATTGGCCGCAATGGCCAGATCTACGTGGTCGACGGGGGCAATTTCCGCGTGCAGGTCTTCGACCGCGATGGCAAGTACATGCAGAGCTTCGGCTCGGTCGGCAAGCAACTGGGTAATTTCGCCCGCCCGAAGGAAATCGCCGCTGACCGCGAAGGCAATGTTTACGTGGTCGACGCGGCCTTCGGCAACTTTCAGATATTCAACGCCGACGGCGACCTGCTCATGTATATCGGCGAACGGTCCGAGAAGGACGGCGCCGGACGCTACATGCTGCCCTCCGGCATCTACGTGGACGAGGACGGACGCATCTACATGGTCGACCAGTGGTTCCGCAAGGTCGACGTTTTTCGCCCCTACGGCCTGGCGTCCGATGGCGGATTTCTGGGCCAGCGACCCAAGCCGGTTGCCGCCCGCTGATGCCTTCCCGAAGCCGGGAAGCCCGGCTTCCTGATGCTGGGAAATCCCGCTGCTGAAGGAGGGGTATTCCTTGGTTGGCATAGTAAAAACAATTTAAAAACAGGTTGTTAAAGTGATTGAGTGGTCTTGGCACGAATGATGCTGTCAGGGGGGCAAGGCGTCTCGCCTGAACATTTTCAACCTTGAGGGATCGGGAGTAATTCATGGAACGACAATCCAGCAATAAGGGGTTCGCCAGCACCCTGGCGAAGCTGCTGGGGCTGGCCGCCCTGGTGGCCGGTACCCTGGCTGTTCCGGCGGCACACGCCGGCATTTCGGCGACCAAGCACAATCTGGGCACCACCGGCACCACCGGCAACAATCACCTGACGGCGGGTACGGGCGAGATCTGCGTCTTCTGCCACACGCCCCACGCCTCCAATACCGCGGTCAAGGCGCCTTTGTGGAACAAGCCGACCAACGGGGGTTCCTACACCACCTATACCACGGCGACTTCCTCGACCATCAATGGCTCGGTCGACATGACGGGTATATCGCTGGCCTGTCTCTCCTGCCATGACGGCACCCAGGCCATGGACACCATGATCAACGCCCCCGGATCGGGCGGCTACAACGCCTCCGGCGCCCGCCTCACCGGCGCCACCTGGACGGGTTCCACCGTGGGCGCCGCCACCGGCATTCTGGCCGCTGGCGTCACCAACCTGGGAACCGACCTGACCAACGATCACCCGGTCGGCATCCAGTACTGCGGCGGCGGTATCAGTACGGGCAGCGCCTCGACTTCGGCGGCCAGCACCGGAAGCTGTCGCGACGGCGACTTCTTCGCTGCCGCCAACGGCTTGGTCGCCAATACGCGGGTCTGGTGGGTGGACTCCGCGGGCGGTACGACCAATACGCGGGAAAAGACCGACATGATCCTCTACGCCCGGGCGCCGACTCTGGCCGGCGATGCCACTTCCGGCTTCTTCCAGCCCTTCGTCGAATGTGCGAGCTGCCACGATCCGCACACCAGTACCAACCCGACTTTCCTGCGCATCAACAACACCGGTAGCGCGGTCTGCCTGACCTGCCACAACAAGTAAGCCCAGGCCGGAAGTGCGCAACCCAGAGCGGGCCGGGCCGAAAGGTCCGGCCCGCTTTTTCCATCCAAGGTGAACCCCATGTCTAGATCGAAGCTCTCTCCCCGGATTCTCAACGCACTCCTGGCTATGGCCCTGGCTGGCCTGCCTAGCCTGGGGCTGGGCGCCGCAGAACCGAGCACCGCCCACGCCGACGGACACTCGCGCATTTTCGCGGTGGTCAATGGGCGTGAGGTTCCCTCCCAGGAGTACGAAAATGCCTTTGCCAGCCTAGTGCGGCAGAAGTTCTACCACGGGCAGGTTCCCGAAAAGGAAATTGCTGCAGCCCGGGAAGAGGTCAGAACCCGGCTGGTGCAACGCATCGTCCTTCTGGAAGAAGCGGCGCGGAGGGGGATCGTTCCCGACCAGCGCCAGGTGGGCGAAACCCTGGCCGCCTACGACACCCGCTACGCGACCTCCGCCGCTTGGCGCGAGAGCCGCGAAAAACTGCTGCCGGGATTGAAGCAGCAACTCGAGGAGCAAAGCCTGGTCACCCAGCTCGAATCCCTGGTGAAGAAGGTCGATGAGCCTGGCGACGCCGACGTGAAGGCCTTCTTCGAGGCTAGGCCGGAACTGTTCACCGAGCCGGAAAAGGTTCGCCTGTCGATCATCATGCTCATGGTGGATCCTTCTTCCCCGGCCACCGCCTGGGATGCCACGCGGGAAGAGGCCAAGGCAATCCACAAGCGTCTGCTGGGCGGTGCCGATTTTTCCGAAACGGCCCGCATGCACTCCGGCGCCTACGCCGAGAGCGGCGGCGACATGGGCTACCTGCACCGAGGCATGTTGCCGGAAGCATTGCAGGACCGGGTCGACAAATACGTCCTGGGCCAGATCAACGAACCGGTGGACACCCTGGAAGGCGTCGCCATCCTGCGCGTCGACGACCGTATCGCCCCGCAGAAGCGCGAATTCGCCGATGTGGCCCAACGCGCACGGGAATTGCTACTGCGAGATCGACAGGATCAGGCCTGGAAGGCGCTGGTACAGGGCCTGGTGGCCGCTGCCGACGTCAAGTTCTTCCAGGGACCGGCCATCGATCAAAACAAGGAAGGCGCCAAGCCCTGATCCGCGCCTTCCGTGGCGCAGACGTTGGGAAAACAAGCTCAGATCCTCCTTCGCAGCACACTCCGGCGTTCCGCCGCAGGAATAACCGGGCTCACCTGGTTCTGCCTTTCGGCAGGAGCCTGGGCGGTTGAGCAGGCCTACACGCCCCCGGGAGCGGCGGGCGAGGCCGCGCCGGTCCCGCAACTGCGCCTGAGTCAGATGCTGGTTCCACCTCCGGCAAGCGCGTCCCGGCGTGCACCTGCTGCCGGGACGGATGCCGGGCTCTTGCTGCGGCCGTCGCGGCAGTTTCTTCCCTCCGCTCCGCAGGGGTTGGAGCCCCAGCTCGATGAAGCGGGACTTCCTGTAAATGGAAACGGTTTCCCGAAATCGGGAAGCCAGGCGGCGGCCAGCACGGGGCCGGGCCCGGCGAGTTCCGCCCCAGAAGCCGCGAAGGAGGAAGGCGCAAGCCGCTGGACCATTCCTCCAATCCGCTGGGGCGGATCGAGTGGCTACTCCTTTCAGCGCAGTTCGTCCAGCGGTGGCGCAACTTCCGTCTCCCAGGCCATGTTTTCCAACCTCAGTGCGGCCAGCTACATCTACGCCCCCTGGGCCGCGACGGTCACCGGACGCATTGGCATGACCACCGGCTGGAGCGACAGTGGCGCTGCCTCGGGCGGCCAGTCTTCCAGCAACCGCAGCAATACCGTCGTCGGGGGAGGCGACCTCAACGTCTTTCCCGCCAGCCGATTTCCCTTCCAGGCCTACTTTGACCGTTCGGACAGCCGGGCCAGCGGGAATTTGGTTTCCAGCGACTACGTCAACGACCGCTACGGCATGCGGCAAAGCTATCGTGCCGCCGAAGGCACCACCAACGCCGGTTTCCAGCTCGACCGCAGCGTGGTCGATTCCGTGCGCAGCGGCCGCGACGTGGTGACGGCCCTCTCGGGCAGCTTCGCCACCGATATCGGCATCGTGCGCAACAGCATGAGCGGGCGCTACTCCCTGGGAGAGCGCCAGCAGACGGGGGAAAAGGCGCGCCTGATGGGTTTCAACACCTCCCATAACGCAACGCTGGAGGACAACCTCAACGTTTCCGGCAATTTCGACTTTGTCGACAACACTCTGCAAGGCGGAGCATCGGGTCTTCAGAGCGATGCGCGGACCCGCTTCATGCAGACCGGCGCCTTCGCCACCTGGATGCCGGAATTCGACGACCGGGAAGACCTGCCCCTGACCCTGAGTGGCAGCGTGCGTTACAGCGTTCTCCAGGCCGAGTTTGGTGGGCAGACGGTGGACTCCCGCAGTTTCGGGGCCAACGTCAATGGCCTGTACCGCTTTTCCCCCAACCTCACCGCGGGTGCTAACGCAGGCGTTAATCAGGTGGCCAGCGGTGCCGGTGCGGCGCTCCTGCTCACCACCCTGGGGGCCAACGTGAATTACGTGGGCGATCCTCTCACTTTCGGGAAATATTCCTACAACTGGAATACCGGGGCCAGCGCCAACTGGCAAAGCGGGGCGGGGGACATTCCGGCCAATGCCTTTTTCGGCGCCCAGGCCGGGCACTCGGTGAGCCGCTTCTTTTCCCTGTCCGACGCCGACACCGTGTCGCTCTCGCTCTCCCAGACGGCAAGCCTGGCGCAGAACCAGGTGACGGGCAACTCCCTGTCCCTGTCCCATAGCGCGGCAGCCAGCTACGGCCTGCGTTGGGGAGAGCGCTTTACCGGCAACGCCACTGGCACGCTGTCCGATATCTTCATGGCCGCCGGTCCTGCATAGGCCGAACTCCCTGCGCGGTGTACCGCTGCGATGGTGTCGTGGGAGGGCGGGGGGAAGGAAGCCCGGAACTTGGTGGGCATGGCGCGGATTTGGTGGCAGCGGAAGTCTGAGTTGCCGTCATTACCGCAAACCCCGTGCCCGAAGCGGAAACCAGCGGGAGGGCTACCCGAATGGGGAATATTTCACGCTGGCGGAGGCTTGCTTTTCCACTTTCGGGAAAATCCATCCCATAGCCGGGAAGAAGACGGCAAAAAGCTTGGGAATAAAAAGCAGAAGGGCCGATGGATTGCTCCATCGGCCCTCGACTTCAATTGGCGGAGTGGACGGGACTCGAACCCGCGACCCCCGGCGTGACAGGCCGGTATTCTAACCAACTGAACTACCACTCCGCGCTAAACCTTGGCGTCCCCACGGGGATTCGAACCCCGGTTACCGCCGTGAAAGGGCGGTGTCCTAGGCCTCTAGACGATGGGGACCCGGACAAAACTGCCATTTCTTTCACGTTGCTTGGTGGAGGTAAGCGGGATCGAACCGCTGACCTCTTGCATGCCATGCAAGCGCTCTCCCAGCTGAGCTATACCCCCGTTGCCGTGAAAGAGCGCGCATTATAGGGACTCGAAACGGGCTTGTAAACACCTTTTCCGCCGGTATGGCTCAGGGATTCCGGCGCAGTGCGGCGAGCACTTTTTCCCGTCCGATGAGGTGCACGACAGCGTCCACGGACGGGGTTTGAGCCTGGCCGGTGAGGAGGATGCGGAGCGGCATGGCCAGCTTGGGCATCTTGAGCCCGTGCTTGGCGACGGTCTCCTTGATGAGCGCTGCAATGGCCGGTACCTCCCAGGCTACCGCGGCAATGCCCGTGGCAAAATCTGCCAGGGCCGGGCGGGCCTCGTCGCTGAGGTGTTGGGCCAGCAGTTCGGCGTGGGGCTCGACATGGACGTAGAAAACCTCCACGGCGTCGGCCAGCACGTTCAGGGTGTTGCAGCGATCCTGATAGAGGGCGACGGCCTGGACGAGGTCGGGGCCTAGGCGGGTATCGACGCCACGGGCGGCGAGGCGGGCCTGCACCTTGATTGCCAGGTCGCAGGCGGGGGTCAACTTCATGTAGTGCTGGTTCAGCCACAGAAGCTTCTCAGTGTTGAACTGGGCAGCCGAGGCGGTGATGTGGTCGAGGTCGAACCATTCCACCAGTTGGTCGCGGGAGAAGATTTCGTCGTCGCCGTGGGACCAGCCGAGGCGGGCGAGGTAGTTGATGACCGCCTCGGGCAGATAGCCGTCCTCGTCGTACTGCATCACCGATACGGCGCCGTGGCGCTTGGAAAGCTTGGTGCCGTCGTCGCCCAGGATCATGGAGAGGTGGGCGTACTGGGGTACATCGGCGCCCAGGGCGGCGAGGATGTTGATCTGGCGCGGCGTGTTATTCACATGGTCGTCGCCGCGGATGACGTGGGTGATGCCCATTTCCCAGTCGTCCACCACCACGCAGAAATTGTAGGTAGGCGTGCCGTCGGCACGGGCGATGATGAGGTCGTCCAGTTCGGCGTTGGCGAACTCGATGCGGCCCTTCACCTGGTCGTCCCAGGCGACGACGCCGTCCTTGGGGTTCTTGAAACGCACCACCGGGGGCACGCCGGCGGGGGGCGGGGGCAAGGTCTTGCCCGACTCGGGGCGCCAGCGGCCGTCGTAGCGGGGCTTTTCCTTCTTTGCTTCCTGTTCGGCGCGCAGGGCGTCCAGCTCTTCGCGGGTGGTGTAGCAGTAGTAGGCCGCGCCGGCCTTGAGCATCTGCTGGATCACTTCCTTGTACCGTTCCATGCGCTGCATCTGGTAGAACGGGCCTTCGTCATGGGCCAGACCCAGCCACTGCATGCCGTCGATGATGGCCTGCACGGCCTCGGGGGTGGAGCGGGCGAGATCGGTATCCTCGATGCGCAGGATGAACTGTCCGCCATGGCGACGGGCGTAGGCCCAGGAGAAGAGGGCGGTACGGGCGCCGCCGATGTGCAGAAAACCTGTGGGGCTGGGGGCGAAGCGGGTGCGGACTTGCGACATGGGAAAAGGCCGTGGAGAGCGGTGAAAAGGCGCCTATTCTAGCCGAGCCCCGGTTTGACCGCCCCGGGCTCTTGTGGTTAAATGCGCGCCTCTCGTGCGGGCGGCTAGCTCAGCGGTAGAGCACTGCCTTCACACGGCAGGGGTCACAGGTTCGAACCCTGTGCCGCCCACCAGTTCGAGAACGACATCAACCCGCAGAGCCACCAGGCTTCGCGGGTTTTTTGTTGGCCAATTTTCCAGCCACTCAGGTGGCCAGGGCGCGGCGCAGTCCGCGCATGAGCGTGCCCAGCGCCGGCAACTTCATGTAGAGCTCTTCGGCGGTATCCCAGTAATCCCGGTGGAATGCGACGCGCCCGTCGGCAGCGAACTTCAGGTGGGAGACCCCGCGCATGACCAGGGTTTCGCCGCGGCCAAAGAGCCGTAAACGAAAGAAGAACTCCCAGACCAGGACGGCGCCGCTGCCGTCGACAACGCGCTCGGTGACGACGAAGCGGGGTCCGGACACCTGGGCGAACATGTGCTCGAAGATGCGGCATATGGGTTTGAGGCCGCGTACTTCGTTGAACGGATCCTTGAAATAGGCGTCTTCGGCATAGAAGTCGCCGAAGCGGTCGATGCTCGCCGGGGTGAGGGTTTGATAGAAATCGACGAGGGCGTCGAGGTTCATGTCAGCCTCCTGTGAAGCGCCGTATCAACGGAAAATACCAACGGTAGGGCAACAGCGCCAGACATTTGAGGACGCGGGTAAAGCGTTTGGGGAAGTGGATTTCGAATCGGCCGGAGGCGAAGCCCTCGACCAGGGCCCGGGCGGCTGCCTCCGGGGTGAGCAGGGCGGGCATGGCGAAATCGTTGCGGGCGGTGAGGCGGGTGGCGACGAAGCCTGGATTGACCACCCAGACACCAATATTTCGCGGCGCCAGATCGAGATGGAGGCACTCGGCAAAATGGATCAGCGCGGCCTTGCCCGGCCCGTAACACAGGGCCCGTGGCAGGCCGCGGTAGCCGGCGACGCTGGCAACGAAAGCGATGCCGCCGCCCGGCAGGATGTCGGTGAGGACGGTGTGGGCGAGCCGCATGGCGCCGAGAAAATTGATCTCGACGACGCGCTCGGCGGTGGCCAGGTCGAAGTTGTCGGCTGTCATCGGCACATAGTCGCCGGCCAGATACACCACCAGGTCGAGGCCGGCCATCGCCCGCAAGACCGTGGTGCGAGCGGTCGCCAGGGCCGTGCCGTCGGTGGCGTCGCAGGGGGCGAGGGTGGCCCCGGCGAGCCCCAGGGCGGCCAGCTTGCCCGGGTCGCGGGCCGAGAGGGCGAGGCGGGCGCCACGTCCGTGCAGGTCCCGGGCCAGGGCGGCGCCGATGCCGGTGGAAGCGCCGACCAGCCAGACCCGTCGGCCTTCCCAGTCGGTGATCCGGGGATTCATGGTGTCGCCGGTCGCTTGACGAAGGTCAGGGTCACTTCGCCGAGGCCGATGCCCCACTTGGACATGTAGGAGCGGTTGAGCATGACGCGGTCGTCCATCAGGAACATCCAGTCGTCGAAATCCACCTGATAGGTCTTGCCGTCGACCGGCAGGGCCAGGACATAGCGCCAACGCAGGGCATTGCCGGCCAGCTCACCGACGGCTTCGCCGATGACGTCGTCGGCTCTGCCGCGGTAGGTGCCGTCGGCTTGCCGGGTCAGGGTCCACACCCGGCGCGAGGTCGTTCCGTCGGACCAGGAGAAGCGTTCGTCGAGGACGCCGGTATCCCCCTGCCAACGGGCGTCGATGACCACGTTGAACCGCTTCTTCACTTCGCCGGAGCGCCCCTGGAAAACGCCCCAGGCATCCAGGGTGCCGTTGAGGTAGTGCTGCAGGTCGAGGGTCGGTTTCTCGTTGCGGTAATGGTCGATCCCCGGGGCCGCGCAAGCACCCAGGCCGAGGGCCAGCAAGGTGGCGGAGAGCAGTTTGAATGTCATGAGCGAATCTCCAGGTGATGGCGCCAGCGCCATAGCAACCCGGCGGCCAGGGCCTTGAAGCACAAGGGCAGCAGCGCATAGGCGACGGTGAGGGCGGCGAGCCCCGAGGCCTGGCCCGGGACATAGCCGAGCCGGTCCAGCAGGGGCAGGGCGAGCCCGGCGGCCAGGGCCAGGTTCAGTTTGGCGACGAAATTCCAGAGGCCGAAGCAGGCGCCGGGCCGCCCCATACGCTCCCCCAGGTCGGCGGCGATGGCGGCCGGCAGGGCCAGGTCGGCGCCCAGGGCGAGGCCCGAGGCGATGCAGATGATGGCGAAGGCCGTCAGCTCCCCGGGGCCGAGGGTGGCGGTGCCGGCGAAGGCAACCATGGCGAGCACCATCGCGGCCAGCCACGCCGCGACCCGACCCCGGCGTGCAGCAAGGCGCACCCACAGCGGCAGGGAGGCCGCCCCGGCGGCGAAGTAGAGGGCCAGGAGCCAGCCGCTGGCCGCCTCGGCCTGCAGCACATCCGCGACGAAAAACAGGAAGAGGGTGGCCGGCAGGCCGGCGGCGATGCCGTTGGCGACGAAGACCAGCAGGAGGCGTCGGAATGCCGGGTCGGCGGCGACGGCCCGCAAGGCGTCGGTAATCGGTTGCTGGTGGGCCACAGTCGGGGTTCCGGCGCGGGTCGGGAGGAATGTGACGAAGGACGCGAGGACCAGGAGCGGCGGCAGCACGTAGGCCAGGCGGCTGATGCCGGTGGCAAGGTCGGCGGCGAGCAGGGCGGGCAGCGCCACGGCGAGCAGGACGCCGCACAGCCCGAAGCCCTCCCGGGCGGCGGTGAGCCTGGTGCGCAGGATGGAGTCGGCGCCGAGATCGGCACCCCAGGCCTGGTAGGCGATGGTGGCGGCGGAGAAACCGCCGTAGGTGAGGAGCAGGGTGGCCAACAGCCAGGGGGCGGCCGAACCGGCCGGGGGATTGAGGAGGGCGACGAAGCCCAGGCCGAAGGGAACCAGGGCCCAGCCCAGCAGATGGCGGCGGGGCAGGCGGTCGGCCAGCCAGCCCAGGCAGGGGTCGATGAAGGCATCGCCGAGGCGGGCGATCAGCAGCAGGGTGCCCAGAAGGGCCAGTGACATGCCGGTGGTTTCGGCATAGTAGCGGGGCACGTGCACGTAGAGCGGCAGGGCGGCGAAGGCGAGGGGCAGGCCGAGGAAGCCGTAGGCGAGTACCAGGCGGAGGGGCATGTCAGCCTCCCGGCGCCCGTAGGAGCTCGGCGCGCAGGCCCGGCGCGCTAGTGCGGGGGTCGAGCCAGATGGCGAAGAAGCGGCGGGCGAAGGCGGCATCGTCGATTTCGCCGAGGGGCTGGTCGTTGTAAAGAAACACCGCCCGGTCCGGCTGGTAGATGCCGGTGATGTGATCCCCGGGCCGCACGTCGGGGAAAAGGCGGGCCAGGCGCCCGCCCCATTCGCTCAGGATCGCCTCGTCGCCACCCAGGCGCCGCATTTCGCGGATGCTGGCGTCGGCGATCGCAGCGCCGCTCAGGGTACGGCGGTAATCGAGGCGCAGGGCCAGGGGCGGCTGCTGGGGGTTGTCCCCCGCCCACAGTGTCGCTTCGTAGATGAGCAGGCCGAAACGGCGGAACTGGCCGGTGCCCCAGCGCCGCAGCCCGGGGGAGGGCGGCACGCCGGCCCACGCCGCCAAGGGTGCTGCGAGGAATGCCCCGAGCAGGCTACGGCGGCACCGGGAGCGCGGGCCCGCACCGTCAGCCATGGGCCAGTTCGAACTGGACGACATCGATGCTCCCGGCCCGGAAACCGGCTTCGCAGTAGCAGAGGTACAGGCGCCACAGGCGCCGGAAGGTTTCGTCGAAGCCCAGCTTCGTCAGTTCCGGCCAGGCGGCTTCGAAGCGCTGCCGCCATTCGGCGAGGGTGCGCGCATAGTCGAGGCCGAAGGCGTATTCGTCGCGGACCGCCAGACCCTGGCCTGCGGCCTGCTCCCGGAAAACGGCGCGGGAAGGCAGCATGCCGCCGGGGAAGATGTATTGCTGGATGAAGTCCGTTCCGCGGCGATAGGCGGCGAACAGATCATCGCCGATGGTGATGCTCTGGACGACCGCGGTGCCGCCCGGCTGGAGCGCCCGGGCCAGGGTACGGAAATAGGTCGGCCACCAGCGTTCGCCGACGGCCTCGAACATCTCGATGGAAACCACGTGGTCGTAGCGTTCCCCGATATCGCGATAATCCTGGAGGCGCAGATCGGCGTCGGGAACCCGGGTCTTGGCCCAGGCCAGTTGGGCGGGCGACAGGGTCAGCCCGGTCACCGCCAGGTCGTCGGCCGTCGCCGCCTCGGCGAAGCCGCCCCAGCCGCAGCCGATTTCGAGCACCCGCTGGCCGGGCCGGCCGCCGATCCGCTGCAGGATGCGCCGGTACTTGGCCCGCTGGGCGTCGGCCAGGGAATCGGCGGGGTCGCTGTACAGCGCCGCCGAGTAGCTCATGGTTTCGTCCAGCCACAGGCGGTAGAAATCGTTGCCCAGATCGTAGTGGGCCATGATGTTGCGGCGGCTGCCGCGTCGGCTGTTGCGATGGGTCCAGTGACGCAGGCGGGCGGCCAGCAGGCTGGGCCAATGGCCGTAGAGCGCACGCCGGAGCACCTCCCGGTTGGCCGCCAGCAGGGTCAGCAGCCCGGCGATGTCGGGGGAATCCCAGTGCCCATCCAGATAGGCCTCGGCAAGGCCGATGTCGCCCTTGGCCAGGAGGCGGGAGAAAAGCGACAGATCGTGCACCTGGAGGGTGGCGCCGGCCTCGCCGTCGCCGAAGAGGGCGCTCGATCCGTCCGGCAGGCGGACCTCCAGGAGGCCGCCGCGGAGTCTCTCGAGGAGTTCGAAGACGGTGCGGGTGCTGCGAGGCAGAGGCTCCCAGCCTCGCAGATAGGCGGATTGGTGGACCGTGGAGTTCATTTGGTCGATTCCTGGAGATGGGCTTGGCCTTGGCGGGCGCCGTGGAAGGGAACGCCCTTCAACCACAGGCGAAGGGCTTGCCAGTGGATGCGGGCGAAAACACCGAAGGTGAGCAGGGGCATGCGCAGGAAAGCCGCCAGCAGGCGGCCGGTGGACCAGGGCCGGGCCTTGCCGCCGATGGCCGTGAGGAGCACTTCGCCCTCGGCGTCGTCGTAGGCGATGCGGCACAGTTGCGCCGGGCGGGCGAGGTGGAAGCGGAAGCGGTAGCCGCCGGCGATTTCGTTGAAGGGCGAGACGTGGAACACCTTGTCGGCCTCCAGGACTTCGCCATCGCGCAGGGGCTCGCCGTTGCGGTGGAGCAGGTAGCTGTGGCTGCCGCCGAAGGTGTTGTTCACTTCCGCCAGCACGGCGATCAGCATCCCCTGCCGATCGCGGCAGAACCAGAAACTCACCGGATTGAAGACGAAGCCGAGCACCCGGGGGAAGGTCTGCAGCACGATGTCCCCGTCAGCGGGCAGGCCGCGGGCCTCCAGAAGCGCTTCGATCCAGGGCAGGAGCGGGCTGCCGTCCCGGGGGCCATGATCGGCACTGCGAAAGCTCATGAGCGCCCGCCGCTCGATGCCGAAGAGCGGGCTGTCGGCCGCCGCCAGGTCGCGCAGAGGCAGCTGGACGAAGAACACCGGGTAGGTGAAGGCATTCACCGCCGGCCGCAGGCGCCGGTGCATCACATGGCCGATGAGCAGTCGAGGGGCGCTGGACATGGCGGGTTCAGGCAAGGGCAGTAGTCGCCGCGGGGGCAGCCGGGACGGATTGCCAGGGCGCCTGGACGCCCAGGCCGTTGGCGACGCGCAGGGCGGATTTGAGGCCATCCTCGTGGAAGCCGTAGCTGCCCCAGGCGCCGGCCAGCCAGATGCCGCCTTCGCCCTGGACCTCGGCCAGCCGTTCCTGGGCGGCGATGGCCGGGCCGTCGAAAATGGGGTGGGCGTACTCGAACTCGGCGACGACGTCGGCCGGGTCCGGTTCCCGGGCCGGGTTCAGGGTGACGATGACGGGAGCGGCGAAGGGCAGCGGCTGCAGCTTGTTGATGAGGTAGGAAACGCTCACCGGCTGGGCACCGGGCTCGCCCCGCCCGGCGGCGTAATTCCAGGCGGACCACAGCTTGCGGTCCCGCGGCAGCAAGGCCGGATCGCTGTGGAGGACGGCCCGGTTGGGTTGGTAGCGAACGGCGCCCAGCACGTCCCGCTGGCCGTCGCTGGCGGTGTAGCCGAGGATGGCGGCCGCCTGGTCGCTGTGGCAGGCCATGACGACCTGATCGAAGACCTCGCTGCCGGCCCCGAAGGTCACCCGCAGGCCTGCCGCTTCCCGGGTGACCGCTCGCACCGGGCAGGCGAGGCGGACGTCGTCCAGCTGGCGGGCGATGCGCCGCACGTATTCCCGGCCGCCGCCGCGCACCGTGCGCCAGGTGGGGCGGTCGAAGATCTGCAACAGGCCATGGTTCTGGCAGAAGCGGACGAAGGTGGCCAGGGGCATGTCGAGCATCTGGCCGGTGGGGCAGGACCAGATCGCGGCCGCCATGGGCAGCAGGTACCAGTCGGTGAAGGCGCTGGCATAGCGGCCGGCGGCCAGGAAGTCGCGCAGGCTCTGGTCGTGGCCCGGGTGGCTGGCCAGCCAGGCCACGCTTTCCCGGTTGAAGCGCAGGATGTCGGAGAGCATGGCCCAGAAGCGGCGCCGTACCAGATTGCGCTTCTGCCCGAAAATCGTGGCGAGGTTGCTGCCGGCCCACTCCAGATCGGGTTCCTGCAGGCTCACCGAGAAAGACATTTCGCTTTCGACGCTTTCGACGCCGAGCTGGTCGAAGAGGGCGATCAGGTTGGGGTAGGTGCGGTCGTTGAACACCAGAAAACCGGTATCCACCGGGTGGGTGTGGCCTTCCCGGGTGACGTCCACCGTGTTGGTGTGGCCGCCAAGGGTGGGTGCGGCCTCGAACAAAGTGACGGTGTGGCGCTGGCGGAGCAGCCAGGCGCTGGCCAGACCGGCGATGCCGGCGCCGACGACGGCGATGCGTTGGCGGTGTTCCATGGCAGCTCCCTCAGTCGTTGCAGCCGCTCAACTCGGCGTAGGCCGAGTGGTTGTGGATGGATTCGAAATTCTCCGAGGCCACCTTCCAGGCGGCCACGCGGGGTTCGGCCATGAGCCGCAGGGCGACGTCGCGCACCAGGTCCTCGACGAACTTCGGGTTCTCGTAGGCCCGTTCCGTCACCCATTTCTCGTCGGGCCGCTTGAGCAGCCCGAAAACCTCGCAGGACGCCTCTTCCTCGGCCAGCCGCACCAGTTCTTCGATGGACATGGGCTCCCGCAGGGTGGCTTCCAGGGTGATGTGGGAGCGCTGGTTGTGGGCGCCGTAGGCCGAAATCTTCTTGGAGCAGGGGCACAGGCTGGTAACGGGCGCCACCACGCGGATCGCGACCTGCGGGCGTTCACCCTCGCGCTGGTCGGCGATCAGGGTGGTGTCGTAATCCAGCAGGCTGTCTACGCCGGACACCGGCGCGGTCTTGCGTATGAAATAGGGAAAGGCCAGCTCGATGCGTCCGCTGCTGGCATCGAGGCGGCGCAGCATGCGGAAGAGAAGCTCGGGAAGGTGCTCGACGGACAACTCGTCGAGATGCTGTTCCAGCAACTCCACGAAGCGAGACATGTGGGTGCCCTTCACCTCGGAGGGCAGCCCCACGGTCATGGTCGCCGTGGCGACGGTGGCGATGGATTCGCCGGTGGCGGTGCGCAAGCGCAGGGGGTAGCGCAGGCCCCTGACGCCCACATGCTGGATGGCGAGGGCGCGCTGGTCGGCGAAGGATTGCACGTCGGGCAGGAAGAGGTGTTCGGGGGCGTTCATTGGGGGCTCCTGGGGCGGTTCAGTGAAGAAATTCGTCGATCTTCTGCACCAGCGCTGGATCGTCGGGGCGCGTTGCGCTGGGGAAGGCCACCACGCGCCGGCCGTCGCGATCGATCAGATACTTGTGGAAATTCCATTGGGGGCTGCTGCCCGTCGCCTTCGCCAGGGCGCGGTAGAAGGGGTTGGCATCGGCGCCGCGGACCACCGTCTTGCCGAGCATGGGAAACTCCACCCCGTAGGTCAGCCGGCAGAAGTCGGCAATTTCCTTTTCGCTGCCCGGCTCCTGTTCCCCGAAATCGTTGGACGGGAAGCCAAGGACGACCAGCCCCTGGTCCTTGAGGCGGGCGTAGAGCTTCTCCAGGCCGTCGTACTGCGAGGTGTATCCGCAATAGCTGGCTGTGTTCACCACCATCACCACTCGACCGGCGTATTGGCAGAGGGGCATGGGCTGGTTGTCCTGCAGCCTGGGGAAGGTGTGTTGCAGTAGCGGCGGGCAGGCGGCCATAGCTTGCCCGGCGACCAGGGCCAGGGTGAGGCCGACCCACCGGGTGCTGCGTAGGAACAGGTTTTTCATGGGTCGCTCCTGTTTGTCCTGGACAAAACCGTTGTTTGTTCGTACGATAGTGACGGAAAAGGTGTTTGTCAACGAAATATTCACTATTTGTCCAGGACAAATATGGCTGAGCCAAAATTCAATATCGCCGTCGTCGAGCGCGACACCGGTTTGTCGAAGGACGTGTTGCGCATGTGGGAGCGTCGCTACGGGTTTCCCGTCCCGGAGCGCGACGGCAATGGCGAGCGCGCCTATTCGGCCGAGCAGGTGGATCGCCTGCGTCTGATCAAGCGGCTGATGGACCAGGGCCACCGGCCGGGCAAGCTGATGGCCCTGCCCGGTGACGCCCTGGCCGATCTGGCGCCGCGCCACGGGCGAGAGGCTGTTGGGCAGACCGATGCGCCCGTCGAGCCACTGGACGATCTGATCGATGCCATCCGCCGTCACGATGGCGCGGCCTATCAGCAGGGGATGCAGCATCGCCTGGCCCGTCAGGGCTTGATGCGTTTTGTCCTGGACACGGTGGCGCCGTTGACCCGACGGATTGGCGAGGCCTGGGAGGATGGCAGCCTGGAAGTGTTCGAGGAACATCTGTTCACTGAACTCACCAAGCGCCTGCTGCGGCAGGCGATCGCTGGCCTGCCGACGGGCGGCGGACCGCGCGTCCTGCTGACCAGCGTGCCCGAGGAGCCGCACATGCTCGGCCTCCTCATGGTGGAAACCCTGCTGGCCCTTGAAGGGGCAGAGTGCGTTCCGCTCGGTACCGAGATGCCACTGCTTGAAATCGCCAGAGCAGCGGAAGCCCACCAGGCGGATATCGTCGCCCTGTCCTTCTCGGTGGCCTTTCCGCAGCGGCATGTAACTGGGGTGCTGCAGCAACTGCGCCAGATCCTGGCGCCACGGGTCGACCTCTGGGTAGGGGGAATGGGAGTCCGCCGCTTGGCCGTGGCTGCGGGTGTGGTTCCGTTACCGACCCTGGAGGCAGCCCTTTCGGCCTTGAATGCATGGCGAGCCGAGCACCCCTGAGAAAGTGACCCGGGAGAAACTCGGAAGCGGGGCCTTCGCTTTGTTGCGGGTGCCAGAACCATCGGGAGCGTTTGTTGCCGGAGCAGGGTGCTGCCCAGTAGGGTCTGACTGCCGATCTGCTACCATTCTGCCCCTCAGTTCCCGCGCTTCCCCTTGTCCTCCCTCGCTCCCTTCTTCGCTCCCGATGGCCCGCTGGCAGCGGCCATTCCCGGCTATCGCGTGCGCGGGCAGCAGGTGGACATGGCCGAACGCATCGCCGCAGCCATCGAGCGGCATGCCGTATTCGTGGCCGAGGCCGGAACCGGCACAGGCAAGACCTTCGCGTACCTGGTACCGGCTCTGCAGTCAGGGGGCAAGGTCATCGTGTCCACGGGGACCAAAACGCTGCAGGACCAGCTTTTCACCAAGGACATCCCGACCGTGCGCCAGGCCTTGGGCGCCCCCCTGCGGGTCGCACTGCTCAAGGGGCGCGCCAATTATGTGTGTCCCTACCATCTGCAACACGCCCTGGCCGACGGCCGCTTCCACAGCCGCCAGGATGCAGCCGACGCCCGCCGCATTGCCGCCTTTGCCAAACTGACCCGCAGCGGAGACAAGGCGGAATGCCACGAGGTTTCCGAATACTCGCCGGTCTGGAACGCGGCGACCTCCACCCGGGAGAACTGTCTCGGGCAGGAATGTCCCGAGGTCAAGGGCTGCTTCGTCCTCCAGGCGCGGCGGGAGGCTCTGGCGGCCGATCTGGTGGTGGTCAATCACCACCTTTTCTTTGCCGACGTGATGCTGCGCGACGAGGGCACGGCCGAACTGCTACCGGCCTGCAACACCGTCATTTTCGACGAGGCCCACCAGTTGCCCGAGGTGGCCACCCTGTTCTTCGGCACCTCGGTTTCCTCGGCGCAGGTTCTCGATCTGGCTCGGGACGCCCGTTCGGAAGGGCTGCTCCATGCCCGCGACTGCCTCGATCTGCCCGAGGCCAGCCGTCGCCTCGAAAAGGCAGCCAAGGATTTGCGCCTCTCGGTCGGCGTCGAGACCGGCCGCTTCGCCGCGCCCCAACTGGAGGAGCGGCCGGAATTCGCCCCTGCCCTGGCTGCTCTCCTCAGCGAACTGGAACAATTCTCCTCCCTGTTGCAGACCCAGGCCGAACGTGCCGAGGGCCTGGAAAACTGCTGGCAGCGAGCCCTGGAACTCACCGCCCGGCTGGATGCCTGGCGCAAGCCGGGGGAGGGTGGCACGGTACGTTGGGCCGAGGCCTTCAGCCAGTCCCTGCAACTGAACCTGACCCCCTTGGACGTGGCGGATATTTTCAAGAAGCAGATGGGGGGCCACCCGCGGGCCTGGATATTCACTTCCGCCACCCTGGCCGTGCAGGGCAATTTCGCCCACTACTGCGGTGAATTGGGTCTGGGCGAACCGGACACCGGCTGCTGGCACAGCCCCTTTGATTTCGGCCGGCAGGCGGTTCTCTACGCGCCCCTGGGCCTGCCGGACCCCAACTCGCCCCGGTTTACCGAAGCGGTGGTGGAGGCGGCCTTTCCCGTGCTGCGGGCGGCCGGCGGAAGGGCCTTCTTTCTCTGCACCAGCCTGCGGGCCATGCGCCGGGTGCACGAATTGCTCAAGGGACGGCTGGAGGACGAGGGCTTGGATTTTCCGCTCCTGCTGCAAGGGGAGGGAAGCAAGAACGATCTTCTGGAGCGCTTTCGCCGCGCCGGCAACGCCGTCCTGGTGGGCAGCCAGAGCTTCTGGGAGGGCGTGGATGTGCGGGGCGAGGCGCTTTCCCTGGTGGTCATCGACAAGCTCCCCTTCGCGGCGCCCGACGACCCAGTGTTGGCCGCCCGCATCGACCAGCTCAAGCGCCAGGGCCGCAACGCCTTCATGGAATATCAGCTGCCCAAGGCGGTCATTAACGTGAAGCAGGGGGCCGGGCGGCTGATCCGGGACGAAAGCGACCGGGGCGTGCTGATGATCTGCGACCCGCGTCTCATCTCGAAACCCTACGGCCGCCGGGTGTGGCAGAGCCTTCCGCCCATGAAGCGCAGCCGGGAGCTTTCCGAAGTGCAGGCCTTTTTCGCCACGCCATGAGCCAGATTTCCGGGCTTCGCTCTGATTCTCCGGCGGATTGCCACGCCGCGGCGGCAGCGCTCAATCGCGACTGCGCCTGCCTCTCGGTCGACCGCAAGGTTCTGGCTGCGGCGCTGGCGGCGGGTGGCATCGACGCCGTCGCCCTGGCCGGGAGTCGCCCCCACCTCTTTTCCGACACCGTGGTCTTCGTGGGAGAAAAGAGTCTCCAACGCATGGCCGATCTGGTGGCAGCGGTGGAAACCGTGGTGGCCCTCCCCGCATGGCAGGCCAGCGTCCTGGCCCGTTCGCCGGCCATCGCCAGTCACCCTGTAGTCCATCCCGGGGTATTTCTCGGCTTCGATTTCCACCTGGACGACGACGGACCGCGCCTCATTGAAATCAACACCAATGCCGGCGGTGGTTTGCTCAACGTCCATCTTGCCGGAGCCCAGCGGAGCTGCTGTGGCCCAGTGGCCCCCCGACTGCCCGATCCTGCCGTCGTCGAAGCTGATTTCCTCGCCATGTTCCTCGCCGAGTGGCGTGCCATGCGGGGGGCAGCTCCCTTGCGACGGGTCGCCATCGTGGACGAAACACCGGCCGACCAATACCTGGCCCCGGAATTCGAACTTTTTCGCCGCTTCTTTCAGGAAGCGGGAATCGCGGCCGTGATCGCCGACCCGCAGGATCTGAGCTGGGACGGCCAGGAGTTGCGCTGCCAGAATGAGGCGGTGGATCTGGTCTATAACCGACTGACGGACTTCGACCTCGACGAAACGGCCCACGCAGCCCTTCGCCACGCCTACCTGGCCGAAGCCGTCGTGCTTACCCCCCATCCCCGGGCCCATGCGCTCTACGCCGACAAGCGCAATCTCATCCTCCTGTCGGATGCGACTGCCCTGGACGAAATGGGCGTTCCGGCGGAAACGCGGGACATCCTTCTGGCCACGGTTCCCCTCACAGTGGCCGTGACGGCCGACGGCGCGGAGCGCTTCTGGAGCGAGCGTCGCCGCTGGTTCTTCAAGCCCGCCGCGGGATTCGGCAGTCGCGCCGCCTACCGGGGCGACAAGCTCACCCGGCGCGTCTTCGAGCAGATCCTGGCGGGAGATTACATCGCCCAGGCCATCGTCCCGCCCTCGGAGCGCCGGGTGCACGTCGGCACGGCCCCCCAGGATCTCAAGCTCGACCTGCGCTGCTACGCCTATGCGGGCCGGGTGCAACTGGTGGCGGCCCGTCTTTATCAGGGACAGACCACGAATTTCCGTACGCCGGGCGGGGGCTTTGCGGCGGTGGTGCCCGTCTCCGGCCACAGTACAATCGCCCCATGAAAGTATTCGCCATCGCCGGCTACTCGGGTTCCGGCAAAACCACCCTTCTGGAAAAAGTCATTCCCTGCCTGACCGGCCGCGGATTGAAGGTTTCCGTCATCAAACACACCCACCACGGCTTCGACATCGACCGCCCGGGCAAGGATTCCTACCGCCACCGGGAGGCGGGGGCCAATGAGGTGATGATCGCCTGCGGCGTGCGCTGGGCCCTGATGAAGGAACTGCGGGAAGCGCCCGAACCCTGCCTGGACGATCTACTGGCCCGTCTGGAGCCTTGCGATCTGGTGCTGGTGGAGGGCTTCAAGCGCGAGCCCATCCCCAAGGTGGAGGTGTACCGCCCGGCCAACGGCAAACCGCCCCTCTACCCGGAATGGCCGGACGTGGTGGCCGTGGCCACCGAAGGCCCGCTGGATACCCCCTTGCCCCAGCTTCCCATCAATGACCCGGAGGCGGTGGCCGCCTTCATCGTCGATTACCTCAAGCTCTGACGCCCATGCTCACCTTCGAAGAAGCCCTCGGCAAGCTCCTCGCCGCCGCCCAGCCGGTCGCCGAGACCCGCAGCCTGCCGCTCACCGCCGCCGCCGGCCGGGTGTTGGCGGCGCCCCAGTTTTCCACCGTCGCTGCGCCGCCCCTGGATAATTCCGGCATGGACGGCTATGCGGTGAAGAGTGCGGACATCGCTACTGCCGGTACCTTCCTGCCGGTGAGCCAGCGCATCCCGGCAGGCTCCGTCGGTACGCCCTTGCAACCGGGCACCACCGCTCGCATCTTCACCGGCGCGCCGATCCCCGTCGGGGCTGACGCCGTGGTCATGCAGGAGTTGTGCGAGCCCGGCGACGGTGGCGTGGTGGTCAATCAGGTGCCGACGCCCGGCCAGAACATCCGCTTAGCCGGCGAGGACATCGCCGTCGGCGCCGAGATTCTCGCCGCCGGCATCCGCCTGAGGCCCCAGGACATCGCCCTGGCCGCCTCCGCCGGCCTGCCGGAACTGCCCGTCTACCGGCGCCTGCGCGTGGGAGTATTCTTCACCGGCGACGAACTGGTGCAACCCGGCGAGCCGCTGCCGCCCGGGGCCATCTACAACTCCAACCGCTACGCCCTGCGCGCCCTTCTGGAAGGTTTGGGCTGCGAGGTTCGCGACCTCGGCCAGGTACCGGACAAGCTGGAAGCCACGCGGGATGCCCTGCGCCGGGCGGCCGCCGACAACGATCTCATCGTCACCAGCGGCGGCGTCTCGGTAGGCGAGGAAGACCACGTCAAACCGGCGGTGGAAGCGGAAGGCCGCCTCGACATGTGGAAGATTGCCATCAAGCCGGGCAAGCCCCTGGCCTTCGGCGAAGTACGGCGCGAGGGCGGCAAGGCCTGGTTCATCGGCCTGCCGGGGAATCCGGTGTCGGCCATCGTCACTTTCATGATCATGGTCCGCCCCTTTGTCCTGCGCCTGCAAGGCATCCGCGACGTGACGCCCCGGGCTTTCACTCTGCGCGCCGACTTCGACTGGAAGAAACCCGACGCCCGCGCCGAATTCCTGCGCGGCCGCATGAACGAAAACGGCAGCGTCGAACTCTATCCCAATCAGGGGGCCGGCGTCGTCACCTCGCTTTGCTGGGGCGATGGCCTGGTCCTCAACCCGCCGGGACAACCGGTCGCCAAGGGCGATTCGGTGCGTTTCGTGCCCTTTACGGAATTGCTGTGATGAGCGTGCAAGTGCTGTATTTCGCCGGCCTCAAGGAAGCCATAGGTTGCCCCGGGGAAAAAATCGACCTGCCCGCCGGCGTCGCCACCGTGGGCGGCCTCAAGGACTGGCTGGCCGGGCAGGGCCGGGGAGCCCTTGCCAGCGCCAAGAACCTGCGCTGCGCCGTGAATCAGGAAATGGTCGGTCCGGAGGCCGCCGTCAAGGCCGGCGACGAAGTGGCCTTTTTCCCGCCGGTGACGGGGGGCTGAGATGGGCATACGCGTCCAGGAAGCCGATTTCGACGTCGGCGCCGAACTCGCCACCCTGCGCGCCAACGACGCCCGAGTCGGTGCGCTGGCCAGCTTCCTCGGCCTGGTGCGGGATGTGAACGACGGCAGCAGCGTCTCGGAGATGACCCTCGAACACTACCCGGGCATGACCGAGAAAGCCCTCGAAGCCATCGTCAGCGAAGCCAAGGGCCGCTGGGACATTTACGACGCTCTGGTGATCCACCGGGTCGGCCCGCTCAAACCCTGCGATCAGATCGTCCTCGTGGCGGTGACCAGCTCCCATCGGGGCGAGGCCTTCGCCGCCTGCGAGTTCATCATGGACTACCTGAAGACCCGCGCACCCTTCTGGAAGCGGGAAGCCACGCCCGAAGGCGCCCGCTGGGTGGATGCCCGGGATGCCGACGACTCGGCGGCCGAGCGCTGGAACAAATAAACGCTGGCGCGGTTGAGGGCTACTTCCCGAACAGCCCCTTCAGCCTGCCCTTGAGCTTTTCTTCGGCACCGGCCTTTACCTCTTCCTTTTTGGCTTCCAGCTTGGCCTTGGCGGCGTCGCCGATGAGGTCGCCGAGCTCGAGCTTGTAGGCCAGCTTGTCGAAGGGGCCGTGTAGCCTCACCGGTACCGTCAGGCCTTTGAGGTGGTCCAGATCCTTGCCTTCCTGCCCCTTGCTCGAAGCCACCACGCTCACCTTGGTCAGGTAATCCAGGCGGTCGTTGCCGATGTCAATATCGCCCTTGCCGCCCAGGCGCAGAAAAGGCGATTTCATGTCGAGATCCTCGTTGCGGGCGATGCCGTTGGCGATGCGGAAACTGGCGGTGAGTTCGGAGAAATCGGTCTTCTCCCGGCCATCGGCATCAGCCGTGGCGCTTTGCTTGGCTCCCAGCTTGCCCTTGAGGTCGCGCAGGGTCTTGGCCAGGTTGATGCCCTTGACGGCGCCGTCTTTGAGGACCACTGCGGCCGAACCGGCCAGGGCCTTCTTGAGGGCAGGCACCGTGTCGCCCCGGGTGGTGACGTCGAGATTGACGGTGCCCCGGCCTTCCAGCGGGTCCTTTTGCAGGGCATCCCTGAGCAGGGGCTCGATGGCCACGTTGCTCAGGGCCTGCCTGACGGCGAACTCGTTGGTGTTGGCATTGACCCCGATGCTGCCGGCCAGGGTGCCGCCGTAGAGGGCCGCGTTGATGGGGGCCACGTCGAGACGCCCACTACGGGCGGCGATACGGGCGTCGAGCTGGGAAACCTTGATACGGTGGGCCTGGAGCTGGCCGATCTTCACCGTGCCATCGATATTGAGGGGTTTCAGGGCGGTAAGGTCGATCTTTCCCTGGTCGGCTGGGGCGCCGCCGCTGCCGCCGGAAGAACCCGCCGGCGCGGCCTTGCCCGCAGGCGCGGGGGGCAGGTAGCGGTCCACGTCGAGCTTGTCGATATCCAGGGCGAAGCCGAGGGCGAGGGGCTCGAGCTGCCGTAAGCCGAGGCGCAGGGCAATCCTGGAATCGTCGAGGGCGGTATTGAGCGTCAGGTCGGCGGTCTTCTTCTCCAGATTGGCCTGGACCTTGCCATCGAGGGGTAGATGCACTTTCTTCATGGGTAGCGCCGGGCTTGCCAAGTCGAGGGTGCCGGCGAGTTTGGCGAGCGCAATGGTATGGGCCGCGCCGTCGTAAGCCACCGGCGAGGCGAGCTTGCCCTTGACGGTGGAATCGCCGGACTTGGCGTCCAACTCCAGGCTGAAGTTGCCGATGCGCAGGGCCTTGGCCGAGCCTTCGATCCCCGCCACCGCTGCCTTGGCCGCCAGGGACTTGCCCGGGCTGGCGAGGTTGGCGGCGAGGGTGAGGGTTTCGCCCTTGGCGGAACCGCCGTCGATATCCAGGAAAGGTGCCGCCAGGGTCAGTTCGACGCGGTCGGCGCCGCTGGCGCCCTTGGCGGATAAGGCCAGCTTTTCCACGTGGAAGCGGCCGGCGCCGGTGTCGCCCTGCAGGCGGCCGGTGGCGAGATCGAGGTCGGTGAGGCGGGTGGTCTTGGCGGCGGCTTCGTCCCGGTATTCCAGTTTGGCGTTGCGCAGGTCGACGCCGGCGATGTCAAATTGCAGGGGTGTGGTGGGGGAGCTTTCCGCAGCAGGCTTTTTGCCTTCCTTGGCTGCCTTGTCGTCGCCGGCAAGGTCATCGATATTCATGCTGCCGTCCTTGTGCTTGACCAGGGTGAGGGCCAGGCCGTCGGCCCCCACACGGCGCACTTCCACCCGCTTGGAAAGGAGCGGCATCACCGCCACCGCCAGACGCGCGGTATCGAGGGCCACGAACTGGCCTTGGCCGCCTTTCTCGGAAAGAGTCAGGTGGCCGATCTGTACGCCCACATCCGGCCAGACAGAAAGCTTGAGGGGGCCGTCGATGACCAGTTTGCGTTGCGTTCTGGCCAACACCTGCTGGCTGAGTTCCTCCTTGATGCGGGCCTCGTCGAAGAGGGCGAACAGGAGCCCGACGGCAACGGCAAGGAGGGCCAGGACGGCGAGGGCGGCATAGGCGGCGATGCGAAGTGCTTTCATGGGCAACCTGGTTTTGGGGAGGACGGTTCATTCTATGCCAACCGGCAAAGCGGGGGAGGGGCATTGAAATTTTCGCAAGGCCCCCAATCTGAGGAGCATCGGCTAGAAATCAATCAGGGAGCCCACCATGCGCCTCGACAAGTTCACCACCAAGTTCCAGCAAGCCCTGGGTGACGCCCAAAGCCTGGCCCTGGGCAACGATCAGCAATTCATCGAACCGCAGCACCTGCTGCTCGCCCTGCTCGGTCAGGAGGATGGCGGCACCGGTTCTTTGCTGGCCCGGGCCGGCGTCAATGTGCCGGCCCTGAAGCGCGATCTAGAGAGCGCCCTGGTCCGCCTGCCCAAGGTGGAAGGCCATGGCGGCGACGTTTCCGTCGGTCGAGACCTGGGCAATCTCCTCAACCTCACCGACAAGGAAGCCCAGAAGCGGGGCGACCAGTTCATCGCCAGCGAAATGTTCCTGCTGGCTTTGTGCGACGACAAGAACGAGACCGGCCGCCTCGCCAAGCAGCACGGCCTCAACCGCAAGGCCCTGGAAGCCGCCATCGATGCTGTGCGCGGCGGCCAGGGGGTCGATTCGCAGGAGGCGGAAGGCCAGCGCGAAGCCCTGGCCAAATACTGTATCGACCTCACCGAGCGTGCTGCCCAGGGCAAGCTCGACCCGGTGATCGGCCGCGATGACGAGATCCGCCGCGCAGTGCAGATCCTGCAGCGGCGCACCAAGAATAACCCGGTGCTGATCGGCGAACCCGGCGTCGGCAAGACCGCCATCGTCGAAGGCCTGGCCCAGCGCATCGTCAATGGCGAGGTGCCGGAAACCCTCAAGGGCAAGAAGGTGCTGGTGCTGGACATGGCGGGCCTCTTGGCCGGCGCCAAGTACCGGGGTGAGTTCGAGGAGCGGCTGAAAGCTGTGCTGAAGGACATCGCCAAGGACGAGGGCCGCATCATCCTCTTCATCGACGAAATCCACACCATGGTCGGCGCCGGCAAGGCGGAGGGCGCCATCGACGCCGGCAATATGCTGAAGCCGGCCCTCGCCCGGGGCGAGCTACACTGCATCGGCGCCACCACCCTGGACGAATATCGGAAATACATTGAGAAGGACGCCGCCCTGGAGCGCCGCTTCCAGAAGGTGTTGGTGGAGGAGCCTTCTGTCGAATCCACCATCGCCATACTGCGCGGTTTGCAGGAGCGTTATGAGCTGCACCATGGGGTGGATATCACCGACCCGGCCATCGTCGCTGCGGCGGAACTCTCCCACCGCTACATCACCGACCGCTTCCTGCCGGACAAGGCCATCGACCTCATCGACGAAGCAGCGGCCCGCATCAAGATGGAAATCGACTCCAAGCCGGAGGCCATGGACAAGCTCGACCGCCGCCTCATCCAACTCAAGATCGAGCGCGAAGCGGTGAGGAAGGAAAAGGACGAGGCCTCCATTAAGCGCTTCGGCCTAATCGAGGACGAAATCGCCCGGCTTGAAAAGGAATACTCCGATCTGGAAGAAATTTGGAAGGCAGAGAAAGCCCAGGTCCATGGTTCCGCTCATATCAAGGAGGAAATCGACAAGATCAAGGCACAGATGGCGGAGCTGCAGCGCCGGGGTCAGTACGACAAGCTGGCCGAGCTCCAGTACGGCAAGCTGCCGCAACTGGAGGCGCAACTGAAGGCGGCCGAGGTAACCGGCGACGGGGCAGGGCAGAAGAACAAGCTGCTGCGCACCCAGGTCGGCGCCGAGGAAATCGCCGAGGTGGTCAGCCGCGCCACCGGCATTCCGGTGAGCAAGATGATGCAGGGTGAGCGCGACAAGCTCCTCAAGATGGAAGAGCGCCTGCACAACCGGGTGGTCGGCCAGGACGAGGCAGTGCGCCTGGTGGCCGATGCCATCCGCCGCTCCCGGGCCGGCTTGGCCGACCCCAACCGGCCCTACGGCTCCTTCCTCTTCCTCGGCCCTACGGGCGTGGGCAAGACCGAGCTGTGCAAGGCCCTGGCCGAGTTCATGTTCGACTCCGAGGAGCACCTCATCCGCATCGACATGAGTGAGTTCATGGAGAAGCATTCGGTGGCCCGCCTGATCGGCGCCCCCCCGGGCTACGTCGGCTACGAAGAGGGCGGTTACCTGACCGAGGCGGTGCGCCGCAAGCCCTACAGCGTCATCCTGCTGGACGAAGTGGAGAAGGCCCATCCGGACGTCTTCAACGTGCTGCTGCAGGTGCTCGACGACGGTCGCATGACCGACGGCCAGGGTCGCACCGTGGATTTCAAGAACACCGTGGTGGTCATGACCTCCAACCTGGGCAGCCAGATGATCCAGCAGATGGCGGGCGACGACTACGGCGTGATCAAGATGGCGGTGATGGCCGAGGTGAAGACCTATTTCCGGCCGGAATTCGTCAATCGCATCGACGAAGTGGTGGTCTTCCATGCCCTGGACGAGAAGCACATCGCCGGCATCGCCAGGATTCAGCTCGCCTACCTGGAAAAGCGCCTGGCCCAGCTCGAAATGGGCCTGGCGGTGGAAGACAGCGCCCTGATCGAACTGGCCAAGGCCGGCTTCGACCCGATATTCGGTGCCCGGCCCCTCAAGCGGGCCATCCAGCAGCACATCGAGAATCCACTGGCGCGGGCCATCCTGGAAGGGCAGTTCGCGGCCAAGGATACGGTACGGGTGCGCTGCGAGAACGGGGTGTTTCGCTTCCAGAAGCTGTAATCGGGGGTCAGCGGAATTTGACCTTGGGCGGCGAGGGAACTTTCGCTTCCCAAGGGGCGCCGGTCTTTCGGCATCAGATTCATGTCCTTCCATCCGATACCGCTCCTGTCCTACGAGACGGTTAATATTTAACATAATACAAATTATGCGACTTTAAACATTCAGGCTGCTCAGGTTTCGGCCCAGAAAAAAGCCCACGCTTGTCGGGCATGGGCTTCTTTTGCTGCAACCCCGATCACTGGGTTCGGGGTATTTCGGCTAAACGCCGTTCAGGTCGTAACACGGATTTTTCAAAGGATTTCCTTCTCCAATGCCGTCTGGACTCCCCCATGAAGTGCGGCCTACCACCAGGGGCGCTCGCCTTGCCGCGGGGCGAACACGATCTAAGGCTAGCAGGAGCCGTGAAAAAATCCAGGGAGTCGGAAAGGAATTTTGGGTATAACCAAAGGCGCAAGTTGAACCCCTAGACGGGCTACCTTTGCGCGATAATAGTCACTCCCGCCCCCCCCTCTGTTCGTAACCCGGGCAGACTCAGTTCAGTTTTCGGTAGGTCCCATGGAATCCAGCATCGCTCCCGGAACCCGCAAGCTCGTTAACGGGCAGACTCGCGTCTATTACGAGGGGTATTGGATGAAGACTTATCCGGTCCCCGAGAATACTCTGGCCCACAAAAAGCGACTCATCGAGGCACTGACCCGGCGACTGTTCAACCATACCGAGCATGGGCTCAACATTCCCGGGAGCCGGCTCAATGAGGCCCGGTTGGCCTACGAGTCCGAGGCCGATCCCGCCAAGCGACGGGTCAAGGGGGCGATGTACGCGGGTGCCATGTTCAATCGCGCCACCGATATATTCCGCAATCTGGTCGAATTGCAGGAAGCGGGGGTCGAAATCCTGCCGAGCTACGAGTTGATGCGGGAGTGCGGACGCTGCCTGCAGGAGGCTTATACCCTGTGCCGTCTGGTCTTGCACCGAAGTGGCGAGGAAAGTATCGATGAACTCTGGGGCGAGCCCTTCCGGGCCTTCAGCATTCCCCTTGAAGAGTTTTACGAAAGCCGCTATATCAAAATCGGCCAGGCCAAGCGCGACATCGACCGGATAGCCGACGTGATGGTGAACACCTTTGCGCGGCTGCGGATGTTTCCCGACATTGGCCCGATCATCCGGGAGTTTGCGTTGGCGGCCAAAATCAAGTGTGAAACCCTGCGCACCGACCCGGATATCTTTGATGCCTGGGCCAACTTTGCCGCTGCGGCCGAGCGTCTCGTCGGGTCCAAGCCCGAGATGACGGCAACTCCTGGCGATCCCGAACTCCGCATGGCAGATTGCGCCCACAAGCTGATCTGGAATGGCCGCGACCTCATTTTCCACATCACCCGAGCCCGTGTCCCCATGCCCAAGTCGACCCGGGACTTCATGAGCCGCTGCAATCAGTTTGCCGCCACGGGGTCTACTTTGGACGAGTGGATTCCCCTCCCCGCCTGATCGGATCCGCGCTTCAGTAGTTCTCGTTTCCCCAGGGTTCCCCAGCGGGTTTGGTTTCGTGCTGCGCGGCGGCGACCTGTGCTTGGTACGCACGGACATAGGGGACGTAATCCTGGTCGACAACCCGGATGTGGCGAAAAAACCAGACGTTGATGAGAAACCGGACTTCTTCGGCAATGGCGTCCAGGGAGAGAGTCCTGGCGTTTTCCAGCAGATTCAGAAGCATGCGCCGGAATTCGGCGTGGCTTTGCCGGTGCTCCGCAAGCTTTGGATAGCCACAGGCGGCCATCAATTCCTCTTCTTCCCGCAGGTGGCTCTTGATGTAGTCCATCAGGGTGGCGAGGGTTTTCATGACCCGTATTTGATCGCCATCCCCTTCGAAACTTGCCGCAAGCGCAAAGAGGCGGCGATGCTGATCGTCGATCAGGGGCAGACCAACCTCGAGGCTGGCAGACCATTCGGTATATTCGACGTAGCGCTTGTCCATGGCCCGCTCTGCTATTTCACTTCCAGAGTGACCGACTTGCCCGATCTACCGCCTGCCTTGCGCAGCGCGCCGGCGATGTCGGTGTGGTTGTAACGTAGGGCGATATCGACAGCTGAATCCCCGTTCTCGTTGGTTCGGTTGGGATTTGCGCCGGCACGCAGAAGGGCGTCGACCACCTCTGCAAAGCCCCCCCGGGCTGCCGCCATGAGGGCAGTCGTACCGTTGTCGCTGGCCGCATTGACGTCGGCCCGGGCCTTGAGCAGGGAGTGGATGACCGGAAGATGTCCGTTGAAGGCAGCGTAGATCAAGGGGGTCCAGTCCGGGGTGTTGACGTGGGCTCCTGCGGCGATCAATTTTTCCGCGATGGCGACATCGCCCCGAAGCGCAGCCAGCCGCAGGGGAGAATCGCCGGCGCTGTTGCGTATATTCACCTTGGGACGCTGGGCCAGCAGGGTATCGACGAGGCGGGCGTGGCCGTCGCGGACCGCGAGCATGAGTAGGCTATTGCCTTCGGGGTCGGTCGTATCGACGTCGGCCCCGCGTTTGATCAGCGCCTCAACGGCACCGGCATCGCCGCTCTTGGCGGCGGCGATGAGGTCGTCGTAGGTACCGGCCGGAGCGGTGCTGCTCAGGCCGACCAGGAGCATGGCGGCGATATAGGTCTTGATACGCATGGCTTCAGGGCTGGGCGGCGAAAAAGAGTCGGTAGAAATTAGCACTGGTCGCTTCGGCGATGCGGGATAGGGAGGTTCCCCTCAACTGCGCGATTTCCTCGGCGACATGACGAACATAGGCAGGCTGGTTGGGTTTTCCGCGGTAGGGCACCGGTGCAAGGTACGGCGAGTCGGTTTCGACCAGTATCCGGTCCAAAGGTGCCCGGCGCGCCACTTCCTTGACCGCAACGGCGTTCTTGAAGGTGACGATGCCGGAGAACGAGAGATACATGCCCAGTTCCAGGGCTTCCTCAGCTACGGCCCAGTCTTCGGAAAAGCAGTGCATGACGCCCCCCGCTACGGCGGCGCCCTCCTCCCGCAGGATCGAAAGGGTATCTTCCGCCGATTCACGCATGTGGATCACGAGGGGCTTGCCGCACTCGCGTGCCGCGCGGATATGGCAGCGGAAACGATCCCGTTGCCACTCCGGCCTGTCCTTCTGCCAGTAGTAATCCAGACCGGTTTCGCCGATGGCGATGACCTTGGGGTGTGCGGCCAGCCGAACCAGTTCGGCTACGGAAGGCTCGTGCACGTCGGTGTATTCAGGGTGGACGCCCACCGTGGCCCAGAGCGCAGGGCTGGATTCGGCTACCTCCAGGACACCGGGTAAATCCTCGAGATTGACCCCGATGCATGCTGCAGAATGGACATCGGCGGCGGCCATGGCCGCGAGCACCTCGGGCAGACGCTCGCGCAAGCCGGGGAAATCGAGATGGCAGTGGGAATCGACCAGCACCGGGCGGATCAGAGAGTGTGGGTCGGGCGGGAAGACTGCATGACCCCGCCCAGGAGACCTTCGATCTTGCGTCGCGCTTCGACGCCGCTCTCGTCGCTGTTGAAATGAACGCCGATTCCCTGGGCACGGCCATTTTGTGCCCCCGCAGGGGTCACCCAGACGACGGTACCGGCGATAGGTAGCTTGGCTGGGTCGTCCATGAGGGAGAGGAGCATGAACACTTCGTCGCCCAGGTTGTAATTGCGGGTCGTGGGAATGAAGATGCCGCCGTTGCGCAAATGCGGCATGAAGGCGGCGTAGAGGGCCGACTTGGAGTTGATATTGAGCGACAGAACGCTCGGGCGCTGCGGAATCGGCTTGGCTTCGCTCATCGTCTTGAGGGGTTGGCGAAAAGACCGTGGTATTCGAGGAACAGGTTTTCGAGAAAGAGGCGACTGTTCAGGGGCTGCTCCACTTGGCGCCGGGTCTCGACCAGACGCCTATGGAAGCCGACCAGCCCGCGAAGCGAGAGCCGCTCGACCATGGACGCCATTGTAGCCTGATGCAGGACGAAATATCTCGCCGGCAAGCCACTGGTGGCCAGCGTGAGGTCAACGACCCACTTCTGGGCATATTCGACCACTTCGCGCAGGCCGGGGCTGCCCTTACCTTCCTTCAATAGGCGATCCAGGTCGGCAGCGGCCCCCAGGGGGTCGCCATCGGGGGCCGCCAGACGGTCTGCCAGCACGCCGATCCAGTCCCCCTGCCCCTTTGCGGCGAGTTCCTGGGCAAGGAAGGGCGCCCCGCCTGCCAGGGCAAGCCAGCGCCCGGGATCGGAAACTCCGGATTTTTCCAGAGCGATCAGGGCGGCGCCTGGATCTGGGCGCGGCACGTTTTCCGTCTGGCAACGGCTGCGAATGGTGGGCAGAAGGCGTGTGGGTTCGTGGCTGACCAGCAGGAAGAGTATTCCTGCACCCGGTTCCTCAAGGGATTTCAGGAGAGCGTTGGCAGTATTGCGGTTCATCGCCTCGGCGGGGTGGACAATGACGATGCGAGCCCCCGCCCGGTGAGCCCCGACGGCGAGGAATTCCTCCAGGGCCCGGACTTGATCGATGGTGATCTGTTGGCTCGGTTTCTTTTTCTCCGCCTTGCCTTCGCTCTCGTCATCGCCAGGCGCCAGGGCCTCCGGCTGCAACAGGCGGAAATCCGGGTGATTGCCCTGGACCATCCAGCCGCAAGCCAGACATCGACCACAGGCCAGGCCGTCCTGCTGGGGGTTCTCGCACAGCAGGCTGGCGGCGAAGGACTGGGCGAGCGCCAATTTTCCAAGGCCCCGGGGCCCGGCCAGAAGCAGGGCGTGGGGCAAGCGATCGCGCCGGGACTGGAGGTGGCACCAGGTAGGATAAAGAATATCAATTGCTTTCATAAACATATTGATACGACTATATCCTCAAGTAGTTTCATGATTTCGTCCCGGGGGCGGTTGGCGTCAATCACGCGCATCCGCCCCGGGTGTACAGCGGCCCGGTCGAGGTAGGCTTGCCGCACCCGGCGGTGGAAATCCGCCTTCTCCTGCTCGAAGCGGTCGAGGCTGCGACTGGTCAGGGCGATGCGCTCCCGCGCCACCTCCAGCGGAAGGTCGAAAAGAAGGGTGAGATCGGGCTGCAATGTGCCGTGTACCCAGTTTTCCAGGATCTGGATGCGGGCCCGGTCGAGGCCGCGGCCGCCTCCCTGGTAGGCGTGGGTCGCGTCGGTGAAACGATCGCAGACCACCCACTCCCCCGCTGCCAGCGCTGGTTCGATGACCTGGGCCAGATGCTCCCGTCGCGCGGCGAACATCAGCAGGGTCTCGGTTTCTAGATGCATGGCCTGTCCGAGCAGCAGTTCCCGCAGGCGTTCTCCGAGAGGCGTTCCCCCCGGTTCCCGGGTGACGCGGACCGTCCTGCCAGTCTCACGCAGCCGTCCGGCCAGCCACTCCACGTGGCTGCTCTTGCCGGCACCGTCGATGCCCTCGAAGGTAATGAATTTTCCTTTCACTTGCCTCCCCGCTGGTAGCGATTGACGGCCCGGTTATGCTCCTCCAGGGTTCTGGAAAACTGACTGCTGCCGTCGCCGCGAGCCACGAAATAGAGGGCATCGCTGGCCGCCGGATGCAGGGCGGCCTGGAGCGAGGCCAGGCTGGGCATGGCGATGGGAGTAGGCGGCAGTCCGGGCCTGACATAGGTGTTATAGGGGCTGTCGGCAAGAAGGTCCTTCTTGCGCAGATTGCCGTCGAAGCGATCTCCGAGGCCGTAGATGACAGTAGGATCGGTCTGCAGCAGCATGCCGGAACGCAGGCGGTTAACGAATACCGCGGCGATGAGCGGTCTTTCGGCGAGGCGTCCGGTTTCCTTCTCCACGATGGATGCGAGGATGAGGGCCTCGTAGGGCGATTTGAGCGGCAGGCCGGGAGCCCGCTGCTCCCATTCGGCAGCTAGGCGGCGATGCATGGCGCGGTACGCTCGGGCCAAGAGGTCCAGGTCCGAGGACTGCTTGTCGAAGAGGTAGGTATCCGCAAGAAATAGACCCTCGCCACGGCGCGCGTCTATGCCCAGGCGGGACAGCAGCTCGGCTTCGCTCAGCCCCTGGGATTCCTGGGAGAGATCCGGGTGGGCAGCGAGTTTCTCCCGCCACTGGCGCAGGGTGAGGCCTTCGACTAGGGTGAGCTCGCCCTGGGTGAACTGGCCCCGGGTTAGTTTGGCGAGAATTTCCCAGGGGGTAGCGCCGCGCTGGATGGAATAACTCCCGGCCTTGATCGTCGTTTCTGCCCGCATGACCTTGGCCAGAAGCACCATCAGATTCGGGTTGATCCTTACGCCGGCATCGTTGATGAGGCTCAGCGCACTGCGCAGACCCGTCCCGGCTGGAATACGGAAGTCCACGGCCGGATCGGCGGTGGCGACGGGGTGAGTCGCCCAGCGATAGAGGCCCCCGGCGATCACCGCCAATCCGATGATGGCAAGCACGAGGAGGAATTGAAGGTGGCGCAAAAGGGTGCCTCTGGGGCCGAGTCGGCGGCGACGGGCGATATAATAGCCCATCCCCTCCACCCCACCGCGAGCCCCCGAACTACCATGAATTCCTTCTGGCGCCCCATTCTGGAAACCGCCGGTGCCGTCTGCGGCCCGGACTCTAACGAGATTGACCACTTTGGCGACGCTGCCGCGGAAAGTGCCGCCGCCCGGGATGCAACGGTTGTTGTTCCCCTGCTGCATCTTGGCGTCATCGGCATCGAGGGCGACGACGCCAAGTCCTTCCTCCACAACCAGTTGACCAGCGACATCAACCATCTAGGCGAGGCAGGGGCCCAGCATTCCGCCTGGTGCACCGCCAAGGGCCGCATGCTGGCAAGCTTTCTCGTCTGGCGGCAGGGCGAGGGCTACCGTCTGGCCCTGGCCGCCGAACTGGTAAGCGATCTGGCTAAGCGCTTCCGCATGTACATTCTGCGGGCCAAGGCTACCGTGACCGACCTCTCGGGGACGCTGCTCTTGATCGGGCTAAGCGGCCCCAGGGCCGCAGAAGCTCTTAGCGCGGCCGGATTGCCCAAGCCGGATGGGGTTCTCGAGGTGGGCGTCGAAGGCGATACGAGGGTTATGCGCCTGGACGCGGATCGCTTAGTGGTGGCTGTTCCCGAGCATCAGGCAGCGGCGGCGTGGGCTGCCCTCACTGCTATCGCCCGGCCGGCCGGAACCGGCGCGTGGCGTTGGCTCGACGTCCGTGCCGGCCTGCCCCTGGTCACCGGGGCGACCCGGGAGGAATTCGTGCCCCAGATGGCCGATTTCGAAAAGATCGGCGGGGTCAGCTTCCACAAGGGCTGCTATCCCGGGCAGGAAGTCGTCGCGCGGACCCAGTATCTGGGCAAGGTCAAACGCCATCTCTACCGGGTGTCCTGTCCCGCACCGCTGGTCGCCGGGTGCGATCTGCATTCACCGGACAATCCCGATCAGGCCAGCGGCAAGATCGTGCTGGCGGCGCCTTCTCCCGCCGGGGGCTACGAAGCCCTGGCCGTGGTGCAATCCAATTTCAGCAGCAATCTCCGCCTGGGTTCGCAGGAAGGTATCCCCGTCGAAGCGGTCGCCGTCAATTCCTGAGGGACTGGCGTCCTCTGCATGTGCCTCATTCTCGTCGCCTGGCAGCAGCACCCGGATTTTCCCCTGGTAGTTGCGGCCAACCGGGACGAGTTCCACGCCCGGCCTACGGCCGCGGCGGCGGTCTGGCCTGAGGGGCAGGACGTCATCGGTGGCAGGGATCTGGAAGCGGGAGGCACTTGGCTTGGATTCGCGAGCGGAGGACGCTTCGCGGCGGTCACCAATGTGCGCGAACCTGGGCGTCCCCGCGGCACGTATTCCCGCGGCTGGCTGCCCCGGGATTTTCTGCAGGGCGATGAAGGGGCCCGGCCCTACTGCCAGTTCGCGGCGGGATGCGATACCTCCGGATTCAACCTGCTGGCCTGCGATTCCCGCGATCTGGTGTATTGCTCCAACCGTGGCGGTCCGCCAAGAAAACTGGCGCCTGGCATTTACGGCGTATCCAATCATCTCCTCGACACGCCCTGGCCCAAGCTTACTGCCGCCAAGGCTGCTTTTGCGGCAGCGATGGCGAACTTGCCCGATCGCGAGGCGTTTTTTGCGCTTCTGGCGGATCGGGAAATCGTTTCCGACCGGCACTTGCCCGACACCGGGGTATCTCTCGAATGGGAACGCCTGTTGTCGGCCATCTTCGTCGTATCGCCTGCCTACGGCACACGTGCCTCGACTGTGGGCTTGACGACCCGCTCGGGGGGCGCGCTTCTGGAGGAGCGCAGTTTCGATTGTAGCGGCCAGCCCCTTCAGTCTTCGCTGATTTCTACCGGCGTATAGACCGGAACTCGATCGAAAAGATCGACCACATCGGCATTGCGCATGCGGATGCAGCCGTGGGAACCGGGGCGGCCAATCTCGGCGCTGTCCGGGCTGCCATGGATATAGATGTAGCGGCGCATGGTGTCGCAGGGGCCCAGCCGATTGCGGCCGGGTTCACAGCCGGACAGCCAGAGGATGCGGGTCAGAATCCAGTCGCGGCCCGGGTACGCGGCGGCCAAATCAGCGCTCCACAACTCGCCTGTCGGCCGGCGGCGCACAAACACGGTATTTTCCGGGCAGCCAGCGCCAATTTTTGCCCGGATCAGGTGCCGGCCCCGGGGAGTACGGTAACTGCCGGGCACCTCCCCTACTCCGGCCTTGGCTGTGGAAACCGGATAGCTACGGATGATCCCACCCTGGGCGTTGATCAGGCTAAGGCTTTGTTGAGCGACGGAGATGAAGATTCTCATGGCGCCTTCTTACGGCGTGCGGCAAAAAAGCCCGAGAGCAGACCCGCACATTCCTCGGCCAGCACACCTCCTACGACCTCGGTGTGGTGATTGAGACGATCGACCGCAAAGAGATCAATCACGCTGCCATGGACCCCCGTCTTGGGATCCCGGGCGCCATAGACCAGGCGGGCGATGCGGGCGTGCATGATGGCACCGGCGCACATGGCACAGGGCTCCAGCGTGACGTACAAGGTGCACCCCGGCAGGCGGTAGTTGCCGAGCTGCCGCGCCGCGTCACGGAGCGCCGCGATCTCCGCGTGGGCGGTGGGATCCTTGCCGCCGATGGGGGCGTTATACCCTTGCCCGACGATGAGGCCGTCGCGAACCACCAGTGCTCCGACCGGTACCTCCCCACGTTCCTCTGCCATCCGGGCAAGGGTAAGGGCGTGACGCATGAAGACGACGTCGTCTTGCATGCCTTGTCGCGCCGGCGATGATTCGCGTGGGGAGGGTGTGGCGGAAACGGTCTCTTGCATTGCAACAGCTCTCACTTTGTCACTTTCTGCCATCGAAAGGTGTGCTGTCTCGGACCCAGGCTGGGAAAGCGCTCATCCCGTCGCGATCTTCACAACTAATCCGTTTGAATCCAGGCGGTTGCACGGCTTTCGGTAGTCGTTGGCGCAAATTCGGCCTTTTCCAGCCTGTGGATAATTTTGTGGATTTCTAGTTGACTGTGGGCATGGATACGCTCTGTCAATTCCGGCAAATTTCATGCGGCGCCGCATCAAATTCAATTTATAACGTTTATAATCAATTATGTCTAAAACTTAGTTAATGTCTTACATGATGTTAAAAATCGGCCGGACCAGATTTGCCGGGCCAGTCGCGAATTTGTGCATAAGTCAAGTCTTGACAGTCGCGGAGAGTACTCATTAGGCGCGCAGGTCCGTGGTAACCGACGCCTGCCGGAGTTGCTTCGCGTAGCTATGGCGCGCCCGCAGACGGGGATCCGTCAGCACCAGCCCAAGGGTTTCGCCGAACACCATGGCCACGCCCAGAACGGGCAGTACGAGCATCAGTCCCGGTACACCGGCGACCGCCCCCCCCACGAAAATCATCAGAACGGTGAGCAATGGATGCATGTTGAGGCTTTTGCCCACGGTCATCGGCATGAACACGAAGTCGTCCAGCATGCGTACGATGATGAAGAGCCCGACGGCGGCGTAGGCGACCTCGGGTCGCCCGGGGAAATCGGTGGCCGCGACCAGGACGACCAGGACGCAGCCCAGGATGGAACCGATGTAGGGTACCCAGGCGAGCACGGCAGTCGCCAGGCCGAGCAGAAGCGCCCCGGAGATGCCGATCACCCAGAGGCCGAGGGCGAGGCAGGCGGCATCGAGCAGAGTCAGTTGCATAAGTCCTACGAAATACAGTCTGGCCGTACGGTCCACCTGATCGAGAAGGTAGAGTGTGCGCTCGAAAAAGGCATTGGGCACCGCGCGCCCCAGGAAGCGTTTGAAGCGCCAACCGTCGCGCAGCATGAAGAAGGCCAGGAAAGGCGCCAGGAGCAGTGACGGTGCCCAGGCCGCCAGACCAAGGGCGAATTCGCCTAGATATTTTTGAGCGAACTTGTCCGAATGCTCTGAAACCTGGCGTGCCAGTTCTTCGCTCACCCGGGCCTGGGCCAGGATGGCAACGCGTTCTTCGAGCTGTTGCAGGGTCGCGGTCACCAGGCTCAGGCCGCCCTCAAGGTACCGTAGGGAGGATTCCTGCCAGGTCACGGCGTGGGCGGCGACGCCGGGAAGCAGGAGGACGAAGCCCAGGGCCAGGGCCAGGAAAGCCGATCCAGCCACCAGACCCGCCGCGCCATCGTGGGAAACACCGGCCATGAGCAGACGGTGTTTCAGGGGCAACAGCAGGTAGTAGATGATCAGGGCGAGAATGAAGGGGACGACCAGCCAGAGTATCTTCTGGAAAAAAAAGAGCACCGCGCAGGTGGACGCGATGACGCCGACCCAGACGATGGGGCCGGAACGATATTCGTCCGCCTCGGGAATCACCCGGCCGCTCCATTGCCCGCTACCATCTGACGCAGGCGTTGGCCAAGGTGACGCGCCAGTGCCATGGCGATGTGGCTCGCGATGTGGGCGTGGGATTGCAGGAGACGTTCGAAATCGCCGCGGAAGAGTACAGCGATTTCAGTGGTGTCCGCTGCGCGGGCCTGGGCCGAACGGGGCGAATCGTCCAGCAAGGCCAGCTCGCCGAAGAAGTCACCGGTCCCGAGACGGGCTATCGGCCGGTCGGCCTGCCCCTGGCGGCAGATGAGAACGCTGCCGCTGGCGATGACGTAAAGCGCCTGCCCCTCCTCGCGCTCATCGAAGATGACTTCCCCGGGTAGGTAACGCCGGTCGTGCATGAAGCCTTCGACGATTTTCAATTCGCCCAGACTCAGGCCGGCGAAGAGGGCCGAACGGCCCAGGCGATGGGAATTGGCGGAGTCAGCTGGGCGAAGGAAGCCGAACATGAAGGGAGCAAGGCCCGCAGGCGTGGTGGGGACGGCGAATTCTACCGCCCCGCCCCCGGGGCGTCATGCTTTCCTGAGCTTCCAGTTGGAATCTGAGCCTGTGAAATTTTCGGGCGCGCCCGAGCGGCGTGCCCAGGTGTGCACGATCAAGGCGCCAAGCAGAGCCATAGCTTGGGCTATGGCGAGCATTGGCAACGCCGAGCGGGCGCAGTTGGGCATGACGAGCGGGAGTGAACGAAGATTTCGCAGGCTCTCAGCGTGCGGCGATGACCCCGCAAGCCACCCGGGGCCCGGAATTGCCCGCCGGCTGGCTCTTGAAATCGTCGGGACCGGCATGAACGATGACCGATCTGCCGACGACGCTGGTTTCTCCGGGGGATACGCTCAGGGCTTTTGTGCTGGCACTCAGACGTGCCACGCCGGACGCATCCGCCACCAACTGGGGCAGGTCTCCAGCATGGTGCTCGCCATGACCCGGATGACCGTGGACCTTGCCGCCCGGGTTGAAATGACCGCCGGCGCTGGTGCCGTCGGGAGCGCTGCAATCGCCTTTTTCGTGCACATGGAACCCGTGCGGACCAGGCGATAGACCGGTTATTTCCGCTGTCACCCGGACTTCCCCATCGCTTTCGACGAAACTGACGGTTCCGGCCACCGTGTTGCCCCGCGTTGCGGCCAGGGACGCGCCCGCAGTCGGCGACGATCCGCCGCTCGTGGCACAGGCAGTGAGCAGGGCTACCGCAAAGAGCGGGACGAAGTTGAGAGGTCGCATCATTTCTTGATTTCTCCTATTGTGGGATCGCTGGCCGGGAACCGATAATCGCCAGCCGCGTCAACCATCGACAGCGGCGAATCCCAACCGTTCAGCGCCTCTTCCACGGCTTTTGCACCCCATGCACAACGAAACCCTGAATCCGGAATCTGTCCCCCTCGATCTGGCGAGCTTCGCGCCGACTTCAACCCGGGCGACGTCGATCCATCCCCAGGGTACCCTGGTGGACAAGTATGGGCGGCGGATCACCTACGTGCGCCTCTCCATCACTGACCGTTGCGATTTCCGCTGCACCTACTGCATGGCCGAAGAGATGACTTTCCTACCGCGGGCGGAGGTCATGAGCCTGGAGGAATGCCTGCGCCTGGCCGGTATTTTTGCCCGCCTGGGGGTCAGCAAGTTGCGCATCACCGGGGGAGAGCCCCTGGTGCGCAAGGATGTGCTCTGGCTCATCGAGCGCCTGGCTACCCTGCCCGGTCTCGACAACCTGGTCATTACCACCAATGGTTCCCAGCTGGACCGCTTTGCCGCGCCGTTGAAGGCTGCGGGCGTGCGGCGTATCAACATCAGTCTGGACACCCTGAAGCCGGAGCGCTTTCGTGCCATCACCCGCATCGGCGACCTGGACAAGGTGTTGCGGGGCATCGAAGCGGCACGGACTGCGGGTTTCAGCCGCACCAAGCTCAATGCGGTCATGATGCGGGGGGTGAACGACGACGAGTTTCCCGATCTGGTCGAGTTCGCCCTGGAAAGGGGCCTCGACATTTCCTTCATCGAGGAAATGCCCCTGGGCGACATCGAGGGGCGCAGCAAGATCTATATCAGCTCGGACGAAGCGCTGGAACGCCTGGGGAGGCGCTTCCCACTGGTACCCTCGACGGAAAGCAGCGGCGGTCCGGCGCGCTATTGGCGTATTCCCGGCAGCGAGACGCGCCTGGGCTTCATCTCGCCCCACAGCCACAACTTCTGCGATACCTGCAATCGGGTCCGCATCACGGCCAAGGCGGAGTTGTACCCCTGCCTGGGCCAGAACGATGCCATCAACCTGATGCCGCTGCTGCGCGACCCCGCCGTAGGGGACGAAGGGGTGCGCCAGGCCATCGTCGATTGCATGGGAATCAAACCCCTGGGACACGATTTTACAGCCCAGATGGATGCCCCCAAGGTTGTCCGCTTTATGTCCATGACCGGCGGTTGAAGCCGGCTTCCCGGTCGCGTTGCCGACACCGCCGGCATTCGTCCTGATTCGAGGTCAGAAAACCGGGACTCCCATCGTTTGCAGGGCTCGATTCAATTGGGCGGAAGCCTTTTCCATCAGGGAAACGGCGTCCCGGTGGCGCCCCGCCTGAGCCTGTGTTTCCGCTTCGGAGCGCAAACGCAGCGCTTCCGCGGCAAAGCCATCCACCAGGGCGCGGCGGTCGCCTTCCGCCCTGCCCTCGCCGGCCAGCATGCCCACCATCATCTGGCTGCTTTCGAAGCGTTTTTGCTCGTAGGCGTATTCCTCGACTGGACTGGCAAAGCGCAGTGCCATCACCACTTCCTGGCCAGCCCGTAACCGGGCAAGTTCGCCGACGGCTAGCCTGTAAGCTTCGCCCAGGATACGGTTGGCCTCAGGAAGGCGTGCGGCCCCGGCTTCGCGTCGTGCTTCCGCAGCGTGGGTGTCGATCCGTACCAGGAGGCCGCGGGCGGCCGCCGCAAGCTTCGGATCGGCCAGGAGATCCTCGATGGACGCCCGATAAGTGGCCACCTGTTCCACCAGATTTTGATGGGCGAGGGCCAGGGCACTGTCGGGAAGAGAGGTCTCCGCAACGGGTCGGCGAGCCGCGGCAGATGAACGCAAGACTTCGTCCAGGGTGCGCGCCGCATCGTCAGGACGATTGGCCGCCAGCGCCTCGCGGGCGCTCGCCAGTGCCTTGCCGCCGCGCTCTGCCATGCCGCCGGGGTCCGCTTTGGCCGAGGGCGACGCAAGCAGCATTTCCAGCAGGCGCATCTTCTGCTCCACCAGTTTGCGGGATTCGTCTCCCACCTGGCCCTGGGCGGCCGCCGCCAGGCCCGAGCAGGCCAGCACCAGGCCATACCGGATGATCCACATTCCGCGCTTCATCGCTTGCCCCTTCGCCGAGATGGTAGCGAAAAAGCAAGAATCAGGCCTTTCAGAGGCCTGAATAAACCGTTTCAGCAGCTAAAGCCGCCCTGCACAGCTTGCACGGCAGACCGGCAGAACGTCCCCCGCGGCGGTCAGGCCCCTTCGCGGGAAGCGCGTTTGCGCTCGATTTCGGTCAGATAGCGTTTGCGGATGCGGATGGATTTGGGGGTCAGTTCCACCAGTTCATCGTCGGCAATGAATTCCACCGCCGCCTCCAGGCTCAACTGGATGGGGGGCACCAGACGCACCGCTTCGTCGGTTCCGGAGGCGCGCACGTTGGTCAGTTGCTTGCCCTTGATGGGATTGACCACCAGGTCGTTCTCCCGGCTGTGGATGCCGATGATCATGCCCTCGTAAAGCTTTTCGCCCGGGCTCACGAACATGCGGCCACGGTCCTGCAGCTTCCACAGGGCGTAGGCGACAGCGTCGCCGTTGTCCTGGGAGATCAGCACGCCGTTGCGCCGCTCGGCGACGCCGCCTTCCTTGACCGGGGCGTATTCGTCGAAGACGTGGCTGATGAGGCCCGTACCCCGGGTCAGGTTCATGAATTCGCCCTGGAAGCCGATGAGTCCCCGGGCCGGAATGCGGTATTCGATGCGCGCGCGGCCCCGGCCATCGGGCACCATGTCCAGCATGTCGCCCTTGCGCAGGCCCAGACTTTCCATCACGCCCCCCTGGTGCTCCTCTTCCACGTCTACGGTGAGGAATTCGTAGGGCTCGCACTCGACTCCGTTGATGACCTTCTTCACCACCCGGGGACGACCCACGGCCAGTTCGTAGCCTTCGCGGCGCATGTTTTCCAGCAGGATGCCCAGGTGCAGCTCGCCGCGGCCCGCCACGTCGAAGACATCGCCATTGGCCGTGTCATGGACCCGCAGCGCCATGTTGGTCAGGAGTTCTTTGTGCAGGCGGTCGCGCACCTGGCGGCTGGTGACGAATTTGCCTTCGGTGCCAGCCAGCGGGCTGGTATTGACCATGAACTGCATGGACAGCGTCGGCTCGTCGATCTTGAGAAGCGGCAGGGTTTCCGGCTGTTCCGGGTCGGTGACGGTGCACCCCAGAACCAGATCCTCGATGCCGGTGATCTGCACGATGTCTCCGGCCAGGCCTTCATCCAGCTCCACCTTGTTGAGGCCCTTGAAGCCGAAGACCTGGCCGATCTTGGCCTTGACCGGGGTGCGCTCGTGTTCGAGAGCCTCTTCCTCGGTGCCGTACATGACCAGTACCTGCTGGCCGGTCTTGACCCGGCCGCGCTTGATGCGGCCGACGCCGATGCGGCCGACGTAGGAGGAATAATCGAGGGCGGAAATCTGCACCTGGAGGGGCGCGTCGACGTCGGCGTCGGGCGCGGGCACGTGGGACAGCACGGTTTCGAACAGGGGCTTCATGTCGACGCGGGGCTGGTCCAGTTCCATGGCCGCCCAGCCGTTGAGACCGGAGGCGTAAACGATGGGGAAGTCGAGTTGCTCGTCGGTGGCACCCAGCTTGTCGAAGAGGTCGAAGGTCAGATTGACGGCGTTGTCCGGATCGGCACCGTCGCGGTCCACCTTGTTCACCAGAACGATGGGTCGCAGCCCCAGGGCCAACGCCTTCTTGGTGACGAAGCGGGTTTGTGGCATGGGGCCCTCCACCGCATCCACCAACAGCACCACGCCATCGACCATGCCCAGCACGCGCTCCACCTCACCGCCGAAGTCGGCGTGACCCGGAGTGTCGACGATGTTGATGTGGATGCCTTCGTAATCCACCGCCGTATTCTTGGCCAGGATGGTGATGCCCCGTTCCTTTTCAAGGTCATTGGAGTCCATGACCCGCTCGTCGACCTGCTGGTGGGCGGCAAAGGTGCCAGATTGGCGGAGAAGCTGGTCGACCAGGGTGGTCTTGCCATGGTCGACGTGGGCGATGATGGCGATATTGCGGATTGGGCGGGCGGACATGGGCGGGGCCTGAAAATTCAAAACCCGCGATTCTACCATGCGGTGTTGCAGCGCAGCAGGGTCAATCCGGCGTATTGCGCATGAAATCGGCGGTCTGGAAGAAATTTTGCAGGAGCTTCTGGCGCACCCCTTCTTCGATGCCGACCTCCTCCATGGCTAGCACCATGCACGCCACCCACTGATCGCGCTCCTTGCTGCCGATGGCAAAGGGCATATGGCGGGCGCGCAGGCGGGGATGGCCGAATTTTTCCACGAAGAGATCAGGTCCGCCCATCCAGCCGGAGAGGAACATGAACAACTTGTCCCGCGACGATGCCAGGTCGTCTGGATGCAGTGACCGCAATTCCCGGAACTGGGGAACGGATTCCATCAATTGGTAAAAGCGCTCGGTGAGGCGCGCAACGCCGGCTTCGCCGCCGATCAGGTCGTAGGTGGTGGTACGGGAAGTGGTCATCAGGAAAAATCCGGGGCTGGGGGTTGTGAGAGTTTACCGCGTCCCGCGCAGGGTGATAGATTGCCCCGCACAGCCATCACCGGAGATAGCCATGACCAGGGGTTGAGCCGGGATGAAGCCAAAATCCCCCCTCGGCCTGCGGTAATACTCTGACGTAGCAAGGATTATTGCCGAGCGCTTTGCGCCGTCTTGATTCGGCACCGAACCGGAAGCCCAGGATTTTGGGTATGCTCATGCCGTCACGCTTCCAGGGAGGATTCATGGCGTCGGTTGAACGTACTGCCTATCCACGGTTCGCCCGCTCCTACAGTTCGGCGGATCTCAAAGCAACGTTTTCGGTTTCCGAGGACGAGATCGACTGGATTCGAACAACGACGCCCACTGCCCACCATCGTCTCGGCATGGCGGTCCTGCTGAAATGTTTCCAGCACCTGTGGTATTTCCCCGACCTCGGTGAAATTCCTGCCGAGGTGGTCAATCACATCCGGGAAACCCTGGGCTACAGCCCTCGAATCCAGGTCGATTACTCCGGCAAGAACACCCTGCATCGGCACATGGCCGCCATCCGGAACTTTCTTGGCGTCACCGCCTTCTATGGCAAGACGTCGTTCAAGGTGGCCGAGGACTTTGCCAAAAATGCTGCCGAAATCCTCGACCAACGGGCCGACATCATCAATGCCCTGGTCGACGAGCTCATCTTGCGCCGCATCGAGTTGCCGGCGTTCTCGACACTGGACAACCTGGCCGAACATACCCACGCAGCGGTCCAGGAGGCGCTTTTCCAGCGTGTCGTCTCGCGCCTGGGGCCCGACCGGATCAAAGCCCTGGAGGTGCTGCTGGACACCGATTTCGGCCGCCGCCAGAGCGACTTCAACACCCTCAAGCAAGCCCCCAAGAAACCGTCCCGCAAGCATCTGGAGGTCCTGGTGGACCACCTGACCTGGCTCGAATCCTTTGGCGACCTGGATGCAATCTTCCAGGACGTTCGGGAAACCAAGATCCGCCACTTCGCCTCCCAGGCGATGGTTTACGACGTGTCGGAATTGAAGGAATGCGCCCCGTCCAAACGCTATACCCTGGTGCTCGCGCTGATCTACCGGATGCGGGTGCGGACCCGGGACCATTTGGCGGAGATGTTCATCCGGCGCATGGCGATGATCCACAAGCGGGCCAAGGATGAACTCATGAATATCCAGGTACGCCAGCGCGGCCAAATGGAGCACCTGGTCGCCACGCTGGACGGCGTGCTGGAAATCCTGGCCGCGGAGCCCAGCGACCAGGAAGCTGGGCACCTCATTCGGGAATACCTTGGCCACCATGGCACGCTCGACACCATCCGGCAGACCTGTGCCGAGGTCCAGGCGGTCAGCGGCGACAACTACCTGCCTTTGCTCTGGCGGCACTTCCGCAGCCACCGCTCTCTCATGTTTCGCTTGGCGGATCTGCTTCAGTTGGAGCCGACGAGCCAGGACCGGTCGCTGGTCAAGGCCCTGGAGACGGTCCAGGAGCACGAACCCTATCACCGGGAGTGGATCGACGAGCAGGTCGACCTTTCCTTCGCCTCCGAACGCTGGAAGAAACTGGTGCGCCGCCCGGCCGAAGAAGGCCCGCCTACTCACCGGCGTTATCTCGAACTGTGCGTCTTCTCCTACTTGGCGGACGAATTGCGTTCCGGCGATCTCTGTGTTGCCGGCTCGGAAGCCTTCGCCGATTACCGGCAGCAATTGCTGCCCTGGGAAGCTTGCGAGGCGATGCTGCCGGACTACTGCCAGAAGATCGGGCTACCCAGCAACGCCCAGGAGTTCGTGGCCGGGCTGCGGACCTGGCTGACCGAGACGGCCGAGCAACTGGACCAGAAATTCCCCAGTTGCCGAGGCGATGTGGCAATCAACGCGGACGGCGAGCCGGTCCTGAAGCGGGTGGTGGCCCGCGACATCCCGCCCTCGGCCATTTCCCTGCAAAACGCCATCGTCCAGCACCTGCCGGCCCGGCACCTGCTCGACATTCTGGCCAACATCGAGCACTGGATCCAGTTCACCCGGCATTTCGGCCCGCTCTCCGGCAACGAACCGAAGCTGAAGCAGCCGGCGGAACGCTATCTGATGACCATTTTCGCCATGGGCTGCAACCTGGGGCCGACCCAGGCCGCCCGGCATCTGGCGGGCGGGATCACGCCCCATATGCTGTCCTTCGTCAACCGCCGACACCTTTCCCTGGAAAAGCTGGAGATCGCCCAGCGGGAACTGACCGAACTCTATCTGCGGCTCGACCTGCCCAAGCTGTGGGGCGACGGCAAGACGGTCGCTGCGGACGGCACCCAGTATGATTTTTACGACGAGAACCTGCTTGCCGGCTACCACTTCCGCTACCGCAAAATGGGCGCCGTGGCCTACCGGCACGTGGCCAACAACTACATCGCCGTCTTCCGGCACTTCATTCCGCCCGGCGTCTGGGAAGCCATCTACGTGATCGAAGGCTTGCTCAAGGCCGGCTTGAGCGTCGAGGCGGACACCGTGCATTCCGACACCCAGGGCCAGTCGGCGACGGTGTTCGCGTTCACGCACCTGCTCGGCATCAAGCTGATGCCCCGCATCCGGAACTGGAAGGACCTGACGCTATACCGTCCTGACCGGGAAACCAAATACCAGCACATCCACCGCCTTTTTTCCGAAACCGTCGACTGGCAACTGATCGAAACTCACTGGCAGGACCTGATGCAGGTGGCGTTGTCCATCCAGGCCGGCAAGATTTCGTCGGCGACTCTGTTGCGCAAGCTCGGTTCGTACAGCCGCAAGAACCGGCTCTATCACGCCGCCCAAGCCCTGGGCAACGTGGTGCGCACGGTCTTCCTGCTCAACTACATCGGCAGCCGCGAAATTCGCCAGGACATCACGGCCAACACCAACAAGATCGAGTCCTACAACGGCTTCTCGAAATGGCTGTCCTTCGGCGGCGATGTGATCGCAGAGAACGATCCCGACGAACAGCAGAAGCGCCTGCGCTACAACGACCTGGTGGCGGCCGCCGTCATCTTGCAGAATACGGCCGACATGATGCGCCTGATGCACGATTTGCGGCGGGAGGGCTGGCAGATCACTGAGGACGATGTGTCGTTCCTGAGTCCCTACCTCACGTCGAACGTCAAGCGCTTCGGCGAGTACAACCTGAAGCTGAAGCGGCCGCCGGAATCCTGGATCCGCGATTCGACCTTCCAGCAGGCGGCGAATGCCGTGCGGGAGATGCAGCGCCCCCAGGAAAAGGCTCAGACATGATGGAATTCTCCAAAGCACCCACGTTCCGGGTAACGCCTTATGGTGATGTGGACGCCCGACAACTGGAAGCGCTCCGCGGCACCTACGATACGAGCGGTTTGCTGGGGCTCGTGGAAAAACTTGACCGACTGCGCCCTTTGTTTGCCGCCGAAGGCGGTCTTCGGGACGAACTGCTGCGTCTGCACGCCATGGCCCATGCGGTCATCAACGGTGCCTCGCTGACCGTGGCACCGGACAGCACGGACATTTGGGAGGTCGCCCAGGACTTGATCGAAGAGCTTCACGGGGTCGTGAGCACGATCGAGGCAGCCGTGGAGACGCTACAGCCTCTGGCCGATTTGGCACCAGACACGCAATAGCTCAATATCAGATTAGCCACACCAGTGCTGAAGCCCGCTGCATTCATCACTCGGAGTGCCACCTGCCGCTGGCACGGCCCCCCCTTAGCTGTTAGTTCCGGGAAGCCTTGTTTTTTGGTGGCAGCAGCGGCGATACGGGATGGCAGGCGCAGGCTTCCCCATGCGCTGCGGCCACCAATTCATGCAGGATGCCGCACTCAGCAGCGACATGGCCAGCGTCGCAGCGCGTACGCAACGCCGCAAGCTGTTTTTCCAATGCCCGCAAAGACTGCAGACGCGCCCGGACACGGGCGAGCTGCGCATCAATCAGCCGGTTGATGTCGCCGCAATCGGCCTCGGGGTGCGCGACAAAGGCGAGCAAGCGCTTAATCTCGGCCAGCGGCATGTCCAAGGCCCGGCAGTGGCGGATGAAGGCCAGACCTTCCAGGTGGCCCGGCCCATAGGTCCGGTAGCCGTTGGGGGTACGAGCCGGCGGCAGCAGTAATCCTACTTTTTCATAGTAGCGGATGGTTTCAATATCCACTCCGGTCACTTGGCTCAATTCACCGATGCGCATGCTGCCTACCTTTCCCGACAGTACCATCATACCCGGTTGACCTTGGAGCCACTCAAGGGTTTTTAATGAGAGAAACACCCTATCGGGAGTCCGCCATGAAGCAATCGACCTTTGTTATCACCAACATGGATTGCCCCACCGAGGAGGCGCTGATCCGCAAGCGCCTCGCCGCGGTCCCGGGCATCGGCGAGCTGGCCTTCAACCTGATGGAGCGCCGGCTCACCGTCCACCACACGCTGTCCGACGAGGCGCCCATTCTGGGAGCACTCCGCGAAATCGGGATGCAGGCCGGCCCGTCTCAGGCGGCAGCCTCGCCAACCTGCCGTAGTTGCGAGGGCGAGCCGCAAGCGCCGGTCGTTTCCGGAAAGACCTGGGCGCTCATGGCGGTTTCGGGCGTCGCCGCACTCGGCGCGGAGGGATTCGCCTGGCTGGGCGGCTCCGAAACCTCGCCGCTCGTCGCCGTCCTCGCACTGCTCTCCATCGCCACCGGCGGCATCTCCACCCTCAAAAAGGGCTGGATCGCGCTCAAGACCTTCACTCTCAATATGAACTTCCTGATGAGCGTCGCCGTCATCGGCGCGGCCGCCATCGGGGAGTGGCCGGAGGCGGCGGTGGTAATCTTCCTCTTCGCGGTCGCCGAACTGATCGAAACCCTCTCCCTGGAGCGGGCCAAGAATGCCGTGCGCGGCCTCATGGCGATGACGCCGGAGACCGCCACCGTGCGCCAGGAAAGCGGCGAGTGGCGGGAACTACCGGCTGCCGATGTGCAGGTGGGGCAGACCGTGCGTGTGCGGCCCGGCGAGCGCATCCCCCTGGACGGGGAGGTCACGGCGGGAACGAGTTCGGTGAACCAAGCGGCCATCACCGGCGAGAGCATCCCGGTGGAGAAGGCGCCGGGCGATCCGGTCTTTGCCGGCACGGTGAACGAGCGCGGCGCCTTCGAGTTCCGGGTCACCGCCAACCTGGGCGGCACCACGCTGGCGCACATCATCCGATCGATCCAGGAAGCTCAGGGCCAGCGTGCCCCGACCCAGCGCTTCGTGGACCAGTTCGCCCACTACTACACGCCGGCGGTCGTCGCGGCCGCGGTGCTGGTGGCGGCGGTGCCCCCGGTCTTTTTCGGGGCCGCCTTCCTGGACTGGTTCTACAAGGCCCTGGTCCTGCTGGTGATCGCCTGCCCCTGCGCCCTGGTCATCTCGACGCCGGTCACCGTGGTGAGCGGCCTGGCAGCGGCGGCCCGACGGGGGATCCTGGTCAAGGGCGGCGTGCACCTGGAAAACGGCCGCCGGATCAAGGTCGTGGCCGTGGACAAGACCGGAACGCTCACCCATGGCCGGCCCGTGCTAACCGATGTCATCGCTCTCGTCGACCGGCCTGGAGACGAGCTGCTGCAACTAGCGGCCAGCGTCGACGCCCACTCAGAGCACCCGGTCGCGGCGGCCATCGTTTCCGCCTGGCAGGACGGCGACGGGCGGGACTCTCCCTTGCTCGACGTGACCGCCTTCGAAGCCCTGACCGGCCGCGGTGCCCGGGGTACCGTTGGTGGGCAGCGGTATTACGTCGGCAACCACCGCCTGGTGGAAGAACTGGGCATCTGCAACTCCTCCGTCGAAGAGGTGCTCGGGCGCCTGGAACGGGATGGCAAGACGGCGGTCATCCTGGCCGCCGAGCGCGAATCCCTGTGCGTGTTCGGCGTGGCCGATACCGTGCGCGGCCACAGTGCCGAGGCGATCCGGGACCTGCATGCCCTCGGCGTGCGTTCGGTGATGCTGACCGGCGACAACCCGACCACCGCCCGGGCCATCGCGGACCAAGTCGGCATCGACGACGCCCGCGGCAATCTACTCCCCGAAGACAAGCTCGCCGCCATCGACCAGTTGCTTGCCCGCTATGGCGATGTCGGCATGGTGGGCGACGGCATCAACGATGCACCGGCACTGGCCAAGGCGTCCATCGGCTTTGCGATGGGTGCGGCCGGGACCGACACTGCCATCGACACCGCCGATGTGGCGCTCATGGACGACGACCTGCGCAAGTTGCCGCGCTTCATCCGGCTCTCCCGCCGCACGACGCAGGTGCTGTGGCAGAACATCACCGTCGCGCTGGGGATCAAGGCGGTATTCTTCGCGCTGGCTCTTGGCGGCCAGGCGACCTTGTGGATGGCGGTCTTTGCCGACATGGGGGCAAGCCTGATCGTGGTATTCAATGGCTTGCGGCTACTGCGCAAATGATGGTAGATCGTCGACTACCTCACTGCGAGCCATCGCCTGCCCCCCGATTGGGTCCGTGACCGGCCTGATCTTCCTTGGCAGGCGCCGCTTGCCCATCGCCGGCCTTTTCGTGGCCGGACGGATGTACCGTCGGTCTGGCGCTATAGAAACTTCCGAGCCAACTCAGCATATGGGCGATGGCGCCCTCGTGGCTGGGAGGTTCGTCATGGCCATGGCCGTCTGTATGGACATGGTAAACGGTCTGCCAGACGGCGACACCCAAAAGCGCTAGAGCAAGCGCCGCAAGCATGACCGAGATCGGTTTTTTCCATTTCATCGTAACGTTTGGCTCCGCCCAATAGCGAGTAAGGTGAAGGCGCCACCCAAGCCGTCGGGTGGCGCCGGTAATCGACACCGGCAAATTTGCATGGGGGCATCGGATGCCCACCAGGAGTTTTCTCTTAACGCCATCCGTTACCGGCAAGGGCGCATATCGAGGGCGCTGCGTACCCGCTTCAGCAAATCGTCGTCGTTCCACGGCTTGTCGATGCAGCAATGGATTCCGCCCTCTGCGATGACCTCCCGCATGGCCTCCGGGCTGGCGTAACCCGTCAGCAGAATGCGGATGATCTCGGGCCAGCGGGCACGTACCTGTTTTAGGAATGCGGCGCCGTCCATCCCGGGCATCCGCATGTCGGAGATGACCAGATGGATCGGTTCGTGCTCCAGAATCTGCAAGCCCTCGGCAGCGCTTGCGGCAATACGGACCTGGTGGCCGTTCCGTCGGAGGAGCCGGCGCAATGCCGAAAGGACACCGGGTTCATCATCGACGCAAAGCAGCGTCCAGGGGGCATGAATGATGGAGCTGGGGCAATCGGCTTCACGCAACAATGTCTCCTCCTCGCAGAAAGCGAGCCTATTTCAAGACGAAGCGGACACTCTGGCCCGGCTTGTCGCCGAGTTTGACCAAGGCGATCGCCTTCGTTCCGGGTTGGAGCTTGAAGGTCCCTTGCGCCTGCAACTTGTTGCCGCCGGTCGGCAACAAGCTGGCTTCCGCCTTGTCCGATGCGGACAGGAGCGTCAGGGTGGCGGACGCATTCTTGGCATCCACGGGCTGATCGTGATCCGTCACATAGAGCGTGAGGGAATCGGCCTTCGCCACCAGCTCGTAGTTGATGTCCTTGACCACCGAGACGATGCCGCCATACTGCGGTGTGGCATCGTGGGCGTGTGTCTGCCCCGGTTTTTCATCATGGGCGTGGCCCTTGTGGTTGTCCGCGGCCGAAGCGAGATGGACGGCGCCAAGGGCAGCGAGAACGGCGATGACTTTCGATAGCTTCATGGGGTTTCTCCCTTTGGGTTGATGATCCGGTCAATGGTGGTGCGGTAGGCCCCCGGGCTCGGGCGTGCCGGCGACGTAGGTGCAGCCCGCCTGGTGGGCGCAGGGCGTGGTTTCGCATTGCAGTGTCGTGTGAGCCACCTTGAAGCGCTGGGCCAGGACTGCCTGCAAGGCGGGAATCACGCCTTCCTCCGGGGGGAAGGCGCGGTCGTGGACCACATGGGCGGTCAAGCTGGCCTTGCCGCTGGTCAACGCCCAGACGTGCAGGTCGTGGATGCCGACGACGCCGGGCACGGCCAGCATGGCTTGCTCCACCTCGCCGAGGTCGATGCCCGCCGGGACGCCTTCGAGCAGGATGTTGAGGCTGTCCTTCAACAGGATCCAGGTACGCGGCAGGACCCAGAGCCCGATCGCCACCGCAACGGCCGCATCCACCCAGGACCAGCCGGTGAGCCGGATGACCACCGCCCCCGCGATGACGCCGACCGATCCCAGGAGGTCACTCCAGACTTCGAGATAGGCGCCCTTCACATTGAGGCTATGTTCACGGCTACCGCTCAGCAGCCGGATGCTGACGAGGTTGACCACCAGGCCGATGCCGGCGACCACCAGCATTCCCATCGAGTGGACCTCGGGCGGATGCAGGAAACGCCGGTAAGCCTCGACCAGGATGTAGAGCGCGACGGCGAAGAGCAGCAGGGCATTGAAGGCTGCCGCCAGGATTTCGAACCGATGGTAGCCGTAGGTGCGCCGGGCATCGGCCGGACGCCGGGCGATGCGGACGGCGGCCAGCGCAATGGCGAGCGCGGCGGCGTCGGTGAACATGTGCGCAGCGTCCGAAATGAGGGCGAGGCTGCCGGTCAGCACGCCGCCCACGACTTCGGTGACCAGGAAGCCGGAGGTCAGCGCGAGGGCAAGGCGCAGGGCACGCTCGTTCTCATTGCTGGGCAGCGCATGGGTGTGGCCTGCACTCATGGTGGCGGTCCCTTTCCAAAGTGGCGTTTTTTCGATCCCCGCTTCGGGGACTGCAGCCGACGCCGGAGTTCGGCGGCAAATCTCGGCGCGGCAGTGCGCTTCCCCTCGTGCCAACAGACAAGGCCGTAGAAGGCCAGGATGGCAATCGCCAGGCCCAGGCCGACGAGGATCAGCTGAAACTCAAGGTGACTGTGGATGAGGTGGGAGAACATGGGGTCAAGGTGCCGGCATCAAGGCTGTTGCGCCTTGCCACAGTTCGGGCAGAACTTCATCCCCGGGGCGAGGCTGGCATTGCAGGCCGCACACGTGCCGGGAAGCAGCGTCGCGCCACACTGCGCGCAGAAACGCGCCCCAGGGTCGGCTATGGTGCCGCACTTGGGGCACGAGGCGCCGCCGGCGGACACCCCGCCATAGGGCTGCCCCGGATTCGACGGGTACCCGTGCCCCCAGCCATGATGGCCGCCCGGAGCATTGCCGTGATGACCACCGTGATGGCCGCCGGCCATCCCCCGTAACAGCTTTTCAAAGAATCCCATAACAACTCCGCGAACGTGGGTCGATCAATATGTGACCGGATGCCTGAACAACCGTTTCGGTGCCAGGCATCCGGCCACGCCAGGAACAACGCTACGCCTCCGTTGGCTCGGGCGCCGATTCGGCGGTGAAATCCTCCTCTGCGGCATCCTTGCCATGGACGAGGCGATAGAGAAGGGGCAGCACCAGCAGCGTCAGCGCGGTCGACGACAGGATGCCGCCGATGACCACCGTCGCCAGCGGCCGCTGGACCTCGGCGCCGGTGCCAGTGGCGATGGCCATGGGCACGAAGCCTAGGGAAGCCACCAACGCCGTCATCAGCACCGGCCGCAGGCGGGTGAGCGCCCCTTCCCGGATGGCCGCATCCAGCGGCCGGCCCTCCTCCAGCAGGTTGCGGATGAAGGAAATCATCACCAGACCGTTCAGGACCGCCACGCCGGAGAGGGCGATGAAGCCCACCGCCGCCGAAATCGACAAGGGAATGCCCCGCAGCCACAGGGCGACGATGCCGCCGGTCAGAGCAAACGGGATGCCGGTGAAGACCAAGAGGCCATCCTTGACGTTGCCGAACATGGTGAAGAGCAGGGTGAACACCAACAGCAGCGCCACGGGCACCACGACCTGCAACCGCCGGGCGGCCGACTCCAATTGCTCGAAGGTCCCGCCCCACGCGGTCCAATAGCCGGCGGGAACCTTCACCTCCTCCAGGCGACGCTGCGCTTCCGCCACGAAGGAACCGATGTCGCGGCCCCGCACGTTGGCGCTCACCACCACCCGGCGCTTGCCGTTCTCGCGGCTGACCTGGTTCGGCCCCGGGGCGAGCTGGAGGCTGGCGACTTCGCCCAGGGGGATGTAGGTGGTGCGGCCCCCGCCGCCGTTGCTTCCCCCGTTCGGGCGCGGCAGCGCGATCGGCAGCCGCTTCAAGGCTTCCAGTTCGGTCCGCAGCGTCTCGGGCAGGCGCACCACGATGTCGAAGCGCCGGTCGCCCTCGAACAGCGTCCCCGCTTCCCGCCCGCCGATGGCCGTGGCGATGGCCTCCTGCACGTCGCCGACATTGAGGCCGTAGCGGGCGGTCTTGTCGCGGTCGATGTCGACCGTCAACATGGGTAGCCCCGTGGTCTGCTCGACCTTGACTTCCGATGCGCCGGGAATTTCCGCCAAGATGGCGGCGATGCGGGCGGCGGTGTCGTTCATGACGTCCATGTCATCGCCGAAGACCTTGACCGCCACGTCGCTGCGCACGCCGGAAATCAACTCGTTGAAGCGCAACTGGATGGGCTGGGAGAACTCGTAGTTGTTGCCCGGCAGTTGCGCCACGGCTTTCTGGGCGGCGGCCAGCAGCTCGTCCCGGGACTTCCTCGGCTCCGGCCATTGCTCCTGCGGCTTCAACATGATGTAGCCGTCCGAGATGTTGGGGGGCATCGGGTCGGCAGCGATTTCCGCCGTCCCGGTGCGGGCGAAGATCCGCTCGATTTCCGGGAAGTCCGCTTTCAGCCGCTTTTCCAGTTGTTGCTGCATCGCCACCGACTGCGACAGGCTGGTGCCCGGGATGCGCAATGCCTGGATGGCGAAGTCCCCTTCGTTCAGGCTGGGCACGAATTCGCTGCCCAAGCGCGTCGCCAGGAGACCAGAGAGGATGATGGTCACCGCGGCGAAGACCAGGACGACCGGCTTGTTGGCCATGACGCCATCCAGAACCGGCTCGTACCAGCGCTTGGCGGCCTGCATCAGGGCGTTCTCCTTCTCGGCCACCGGCGCGTCCATGAAGAGCGCGACGGCGGCCGGAATGAAGGTCACCGACAGGATCATCGCCCCGACCAGCGCCGTCACCACCGTGAACGCCATGGGATGGAACATTTTCCCTTCGACGCCGGTGAGGGCGAAGATGGGGAGATAGACGATCATGATGATGAGCTGGCCGAAGAGCAGCGCCCGGCGCGCCTCCCGGGAGGCGGCGAAGACCTCGTGGAAGCGCTCAGTCCGGGTCAGCGGCCGGCCATGGTGCGCCTGGGCGTGGGCCAGACGGCGCACGCAGTTCTCAACGATCACCACCGCCCCATCGATGATGATGCCGAAGTCGAGGGCGCCCAGGCTCATCAGGTTGGCGCTGACATGGTAGTTCACCATGCCGGTGAAGGTGAACAGCATGGAGAGCGGAATCACTAGGGCGGTGATGACCGCCGCCCGGAGGTTGCCGAGGAACAGGAAGAGGATGGCGATGACCAGGATCGCACCTTCCAGGAGGTTCTTCTTGACCGTGTTGATGGCCTTATCCACCAGGACAGTGCGGTCGTAGACCGTCACGGCATGGACGCCTTTCGGCAGGGTGCGGTTAATCTCGACCATCTTCTCGTCCACCGCCCGGGAGACTGTCCGGCTGTTCTGGCCGATCAACATGAAGACCGTGCCCAGCACCACCTCGCGGCCATTGTCGGTGGCGGCACCGGTGCGAAGTTCCCTGCCGATGCCGACCTCGGCCACGTCGCGGATGCGGATGGGCACGCCCTGGACATTGCCGAGGATGACGTTGCTGATGTCGTCCATCGAGCGCACCTGGCCCGGGGCGCGGACCAGGTACTGCTCCCCGCGCTTTTCGATGTAGCCGGCGCCCGCGTTATTGTTGTTGCGGTCGATGGCCGTCACCAGGTCCTGTAGCGTCAGGCCGTAGGACGCGAGTTTTTCCGGGCTGGGCGCCACCTGGTATTCCTTGGCGTAGCCGCCGATGGAATTGATTTCGGTGACCCCCGGCACGTTGCGCAACTGGGGTTTGATGATCCAGTCCTGGATCTCGCGCAGGTCGGTCGGCGTGTAGGGCGTGCCGTCCGGTTTCGTGGCGCCATCCTTGGCTTCGACGGTCCACAGGTAGATTTCCCCCAGGCCGGTGGAAATCGGCCCCATCGCCGGCGTGATGCCGGCCGGCAGCTTCTCGCGGGCTTCCTGGATGCGCTGGTTGACGAGCTGACGGGCAAAGTAGATGTCGGTCCCGTCCTTGAAGATCACCGTCACCTGGGACAAGCCGTAGCGCGACAGCGAACGGGTCTGCTCCAGGTCCGGCAGGCCGGCCATCACCGTCTCCACCGGATAGGTGATCCGCTGTTCCACCTCCAGCGGGGAGTAGCCCGGGGCGACGGTATTGATCTGGACCTGGATGTTGGTGATGTCCGGGACGGCGTCGATCGGCAGCCGCTGGTAGTTGTAGATGCCCAGTCCGACCATGCCAAGGACGGCAGCAAGAACGAGCCAGCGATGCTCGATGGCGAGCCGAATGATGCGTTCAAACATGTCGTTGTCTCCCGTCTCAGTGGCTGTGCTCGGCGCTGCCCTTGCCCAGCTCCGACTTGACAACGAAGCTGCCGGCCGCCGCGTAGGGCATGCCCGGCTTCAGGCCACGGACCACTTCGACTACCTTGCCGTCGGACCGCCCGAGGGTGACGGGCTGGGCGACGAATCCGCCTGGCACCTTGGCGAAGACCACCATCTGCTCATTGACGCTCTGGACGGCGTCGGCTGCCACGGCGACCGGGACCTCCGCTTCGCCCGACACCACCTCGACGCTGACGAAGAGCCCCGGGCGCCATGCCATCTGCGGATTGGGGAGCGTCACCCGCGCCTTGGCAGTGCGGGTCTCCTGGCCGAGAAGCGCGCCCACGTAGGAGACCTTGCCTTCCGCCTTCGAATCGAAGGCGGTCGCCTTGACGACAACCTTCTCGCCGACCCGGACCGTGTTCAGGTCCTTGGCGGGCACGATGATCTCGGCCCAGACCGAGGACAGGTCGGAGATGGTGAAAATGCTGGCGTCATCCTTGACGGCCTCACCCAGGGCGATGTGCTTCTCCACCACCATGCCGTCGAAGGGCGCCCGGATCTCGTAGCGGTTGAGTGCGCCCGACGCCTGCGGGCTCGCGCCGAGGGCGACGAGCTTCTGCTGGGCGTTGGCCACCGCGATTTCGGCTTCCCGCAGGGCCTGCTGCGCCTGGAGATAGTCCTGTTCGGCGGAAATCTTCTCCTCCCAGAGCTTCTTTTCCCGCTCATAGGTGGATTTCGCCAGGGCGAGGCGCTTCTGGGCCGACAGGAGTTCGCTGCGCTGTTCGGACAGGCCGGTGCTAGCGATGACGGCCAGCACCTGGCCCTTCTTCACCGGCTGGCCCAGGTTGGCCGGGACGCTTTCCACCACGCCGGCCAGGCGCGGCACGACGTGGGCCGTCCGGTCTTCGTTGAAGCGGATCTCGCCGGGGAGTTGCACCGCAGTCCTAATCCGCGCCGGGGCGGCGTTCTGGATGCTGATGGCGGCAGATTTGATTTGTGCCTCGGTGAGTTCCACCTTCCCTTCCTCTTGGGCAAAGGCGAATAGATACGGGGCATCGGCGGTCTGGGCGGCGATGGTGGCTTCGAAGACATGGGGTTCCTCGATCGGCACGAGGCTCTTCAGGTAATCCTTTTCTACCGCAAAGGCGATCTCCTGCTTCTCCCCGCTGGACCGCGCCAAGGTAACGGATACCTTGGCCGCGCTGGGCGGGAGCGGCTTGTCCTGTCCGAAGAGCCAGATGCGGAAGCGGGGTTCGCTACCTTCTTCCGCCAGCAGGATTTCCAGGCCGAAGCCGTCCTCGGCAAACAGCTTGCCGCCGTGCGGACCGGTTGCCGGCCCGCCCTCGTGATGCTCGGCATCACCGTGTTCCTTGGCATGCTCATGGCCGTCAGTACCCTTGCCGCCATGGTGTTCAGCATCAGCGTGGCCTCTTGCCTCGACATGATCCGCGTGCTCATGCTCCTCGGCAACGGGCTTGGACGGGCTCGTGCCGAGAATCGCGGCGCCAATCGCTAAACCGACAACCAGGATGACGACGATGGCGATGCCTTGCTTCCGGCTGAGATTTGAGAGTCGCTTATTCAGGTTCAATTTCACGTCGGGCTCCTACGGTTGGCTCTTGCCGGCGGGTTCTGTTGTGGTCGTGGCGCCGAGTACGCGGTCGATGTCGGCTGAAGCACGATGGGCGTCGGCCAGGGCGCGCAGGTATTGGGAACGCGCCTGGAAGAAGGTGCGTTGCGCATCCAGCACCTCCAGGAAGTTGAATTTGCCCAACTCGTAACCCTTGCTGGCCGCCTCGTAGGCGCTCTGGGCGCCGGGCAGGATGTCTTTTTGCAGTGTGTCGACTTCAAGGCTGAGCGCTTTGAGCCGCTCGTAGGCTTGCGCGACCTCGGTAGACAAGCGTATTTCCGTCGCCGCCAGTTCATCACGGGCCTTGTCGGCGCGCCGCAGGGCTTCGAGCAGATTGCCCTGGTTGCGGTCAAAAAGCGGGAGCGGAACCGATAGGCCCACGATGGCTTGGTTGCGGCCGAGTTCCTCGACCCGTTGCGCGCCCACAGTCACGGTCACGTTGGGAATCCGGCGCGTCCGCTCGACTTCGGCCAGCGCCGAACGGCGGTCGACTTCAAGGCGGGCGCGAGCCAGGGCGGGTGAAACCGCCAAACGGGAGCGGATCTCTTCCGAGGACAGCACGGTAGGCAACGCCTCGGTTCGCCCATCGGCCCGTTCGAAGCGCGGTGCCGGGTTGCCCCAGGTTGCAGCCAGGCGTTTGCGTGCAGCGGCTAATTCCCCCTGGGCCAGGTTGAACTCCACCCGAACAGAAGCTTCCGCTACCCGGGCCTTGGTTTCCTCCACCGGCGAAACTTTCCCCGCAGCGACCCGCCGCGACGCGACTTGCGCCGCTCGCTGGGCGAGGTCGAGCAAGGCTTCGGCGAGCCGGACGCGCTCTTGCGCCACCAGCACATCGAAGAAGGCCGCCACGACCGCAGCGCGGGTCTCCAAGCCTTGGGCGGCCAGGTCGGCGGCGGCCACGTCGCGTCCGCGCTCGGCCGACTCGATGCGGGCGGCGCGCTTGCCGCCCAGCTCGATAGCCTGATTGATCTGCAGCGTTGTCGTGCGGGTAGCCTTTTGCTGGGTGTCCTCGACCAAGGTCGAGATTTCAGGGTTGGGGCGCACGCCCGCCTGGATGACAGCCCCCTCGACGGCCTGCAACTCGCGTGCGGCGGCAGCCAAGGCCGGGTTGGCGGACAGGGCCAGGTCGATAGCGCTGGCGAGATCGAGCGGACCGGCCGGCTCCACCTTGCCGGGTCCGGGAAATGGCTGTGAAGCAGACGAATTCCCCATGCCAGGCGCGGCCAGGGGCTGCGCCAGTGCCGAGGTAACCAGCGGGCTGACAATGACGGCCGCCAATCCCAGCAGCCTGATAGACGATATGCGTGGTCTACGCATCGAATTCTCCTTGTTGAACAGGGACAATCCGGCGAGACCGAAATGGCGGCTAACTCAGCCGCAGAAAAATGAGGGGTATCTCGCCGGGCTTAGGCGGCGAATTGTCTGTCCGGCCGCTCGGGGCCGTCGGGAATATGCGAGGCGTAGTGGGGAGAGCGGCTGTCGTCGAACACCATCGCAAGGGCAAATGCCATTGCTTCCTGGCTGTTCACGAAGCAGTTGAAACCGTTCAGATGGGAACTGCAATCGTTGTCGGCTCCCAGGTTGAGCTTACCCGAATCGCTCTGGCCCTGGTCGCCGAGTCCGGTGTGCTGGTGCTCGTGATGCCCGAAGTGCTGCGCGGCTTTTCCTGTCTCGTGCTGGCAATAGACGCCCGCGCCAGCCCATGCGAGCTGGAAGGGCAGGATCACCAAGAGGAGGATCACGAACAGTTTCTTCACCGCAACGAGTGTACCAGAGATAGCTATAGCCGATCAAAATCAGAGCCGAGCCATGAGCCCCAAGGGCGCGTCACCAATCAAGTCGATGTTTTTCTGCCGTTTCCTGTGGGTCGCATCGCCTCTGAAAGGAAGGTAGGCCGACGTGGAAGAAAGCGATTCATGTTGTTTTTCCTAAGGAGCGACCGGGTGATGGAAAACGCGCACGCGGGGTGCGATCTTGTCCTTTAACTCGCGGGTGGCCATGCGCATATCGAACTCGGTTTGGAGATTCATCCAGAAACGCGGGTCCATTTCGAAGAACAGTCCCAGGCGCAGGGCGGTATCCGCAGTAATCGGCCGTGCGCCATGCACCAGTTCGCTAATGCGGCTGGGGGAAACGTCAATGTCGGCCGCGAGCTGGCGAGCCGTGATACCCATCGGCTTCATGAAGTCCTCCAGCAGAATTTCACCGGGATGGATTTCGTCGAGCAATTCAGCCATGTTCAGCTCCTAGTGGTAGTCCACAATTTCAACCTGGTGCGCACCGTCCTCACGCCAGACAAAGCACACGCGCCACTGGTCGTTGATGCGGATGCTGTGCTGCCCCTTGCGGTCGCCCTTCAAGGCTTCGAGCTGGTTGCCGGGAGGAATCCTCAAGCTGGCCAGCTCGGTGGCCGCATGCAGTTGCAGCAGCTTGCGTCGCGCTACCCGTTCGATGTTCTTGAACCGGGGAACCGCTTGACTATGGAAAAGCGCCTCGGTATCGAGACAGACGAACGAGTGAATCATTGCCAATGTTGTTCCGCCATGCGGAATCCGTCAAGTGGAAATTAGTCTTGGTAGGGCCAACGGCACCGCTTCTACACCTCAAGGCACAGCGCCTCAATAGGCGATTACCAATCCAGCCGATGCTTCTCCTCCGTCTCCCGGTGCCTGGCGTCGTCACTGGAATGTAGGTATACAGAAGTAGTGGTGAGCGATTCATGGCCCAGATTGTCGCGGACGTGCCGTAGGTCCATCTGGGCATCCGCCATGCGAGAACCTGCCGTGTGGCGCAGCCAGTGTGCCGAGGCGCGCCGCAAGCGCTCGACTTGGTGCGCCATATCCTCGCCCCGAAGCGCCGTCGTTTCGGCTGTCGCCTGGAAAACCCGCTTGATGATGCCGTGCAGCGCGGAGCGCGTGAGCGGCTTCGGCTTCCCAGCGATGGTCAAGACCAGCGGCGTCGTATCGCCGGGCACGGGCAGCGGCGCCAGTCCGTATTCCCGACGATAACGGATCAGTTCCGCCAAAAGCTCGTTGGTGATAGGGATGATCCGGACCTTATCGCCTTTGCCGACGATCTCCAGCCACCACCGGTCCTCGTACTGAGCATCCTTGCGGCAGAAAAAGCCGCCCATCGTATTGCTTGCGATCTCGGAGATGCGTAACCCGCACCCGTACAGCAGGGAAAACGTCCAGCGCGCCCGGGCGTAGTGCTCCCGTTCCCGTTCGGTCTCCCGCGGCAGGGCGGCGATGGTTGCCTTAACCGCCTGCCACAGGTCGTCGTCCAAGTAGCGGGTTACCCGCGGCTTGGCTCGCCGGCTGCGCTGCCGGGAGAGCGACAACGGGTTGCCGGCCAGGTAACCAGCATTCACCAGCCACGAGAACATCGCATTGAGGATCACCAGGGCTTGGCGCTGGCTAGTGGCCGCGAGTGGCCCAGCGAACGGACGCCAGCGCGCATCTTGGCGCGCGGGCTTGCGCCCATTCAGGAAAATCCAGCGACTGGCCGGCTGCGGGTCCGCAAGAAAACGCTGATACACCAGGAGGTCCTCGTGGGTTAGCGACGACAGGGGCTTACGTAGTTCGACGATGCTCCAGAGAAGCAGTCGTTCGGCTTCCTTGCGGTAATTGTCGAAGGTGGTCTTGGTGTCGGTAAAGCGCGCCAACCAGGCAACAATCGCCTGCAAGTCGTTTCTGGCGGAAATCACCGTACTCTCGATCTTGGCGCGGTTGCTGCCGGCCGAACCGTCCAACTCACGCGGCAGGCTCAAGTTGAGGGTCGGCAGGGATTCATGTAAAAGTCAGCAAAAAGCAGCCTAACCAACTGTTTCCACAACAGGAATCCGCATTCCAGCGTTCATCTGCGCCACCCTCCGCCGGAAATCCAGCAGGTAGTAACCGAAGCGGTTGATGTGCGAGTTCCGGTACGGCGCCAAGCCCCCCAAGATTTCGGCGGTGATCTCGTGGCCTTCGAGCGCGAGGTCGTGGAGAACTCGCGTCATCCCGGCCACGTTGTGCAGGATGACCATATTCGCGACCAGGTGGTTGTATTTCACGACCTTGCGCTGCTCGTGCCTGATGTTTTCCGCGATGATCCCCTCCCCACCGAAAAATGACCACTGGGCGAAGGCGTTGAACTGCTCGCTCTTGTTCGTTTCGGCGTGAATGACCCGGCGCAGTTCGACGTCGCCGATGTAGCTCAGCAGGAACATCGTGCGAATCACCTTGCCGAGTTCCCGGAAGGCGAAATAGAGCTTGTTTTTCCGGCTGTAGGTGCCGAGGCGCCGCAGGATGGCCGATGCCGAGATCTTGCCCAGCTTGATTGACACCGCCACGCGCAGCATGTCCGGCATGTGGGTTTCGATCAGTCGCCAGTCGATCGAGTCGCTGAACAAGGAATTGATGTTCGCGTAGGTAATGCCTGGCTCGGGGCGGTGAAAAATCAGATCCTTGATGCCTCGGATTCGAGGCATCAGCTTGATCCCCAGCAGGTGCGCCAGCGCGAACACTGGCAAGCTTTGCGCCTGCGTGTCGCCGTGGATCGTGTCGGGCCGGATGTCGGATTCGTTGCTCATCAGGCCGTCAAGGATGTAGATCCCCTCGTAGGTGCCGCAGGAAATGAAGCGGCTGAACAGAGCGATGAATTTGTCGGAGACGTGGTAATAGCCAATGCCGCCGTAACCGCCGTAGCGGATGTGGTGTTCGGATAGCAGGTTCTGCTCGTAGAGATTCCACTTCGTGCCGTCGGCCGACGCATGCTTCCCGTTGCCCCAATAGCCCGGCAGTTCGAATTTGTTGAAGGCGTTGATCACCTTGACGATGGCCTTGTCGAGGACGTCCTCGCTGACGTACTTGAGGTTGAGCCAGGAGATCTGGCGGCGACTCAGGCCCTTGATCGACTTGGCGGTCTGGACTGGTCCGAGATTGCAGCCGTAGCAGAAGAGCGTCGTAATGAAACGCATGCGCAAGTCATCGAGCCGGCTCTCGGTACCGGCGAGCGGGCGGAAAAGCTTGTGCAGGTCGAGCCAGCGTTCGGAGTCGATCAGCACGTCGACGATGCTGGCCGTTTCCATGCGTTCGGTGATCAGGGCATCAAGCTTGGCGATCGCTTCGATCGAATCCGTGCGTGGCGGCTTCCTGAGAATCAGGCGCCCATCGACGATCTCGGCATGGGCGTTTTCCGGGAAACCTTCGTCAACCTCGCGGGCGGCCGCTACCATCGCTTCCTTCAGTTCCTTCATGAAGCTCGCCGGGTGGATGTCGATGCCGGTCACCGCGCCGTAGTCGATCACCTCCTTCTGGTAGGTGGCGTCGTCGACCAGTTGCTCCCGATAGTCGTCGTAGCGCTCGCCGTGCTTGATGAACAGATCGCCGGATTTGAGCTCGTCCTTGATCTCTTGCAGGACGGCCAATTCGAAGTAACGACGATGCAGGGCTTCCGCTTTGGCGCGGCCGGCCGGTTTGACCAGAACCAGTTTTCGCCATTGCGCTGACATCCAGTGAAAATCACGTCCCTCATCGAGCGCCAGCGACGCCAGCGAGACCGTGTCGTTGCGATTGGCGCGCAGCGCCTGCAGCGCGCCAAGCATGCGCTCCATCGACTGGTCCTCGGAACTGCTCCGGAGTGAGACGATCTCGATGCAGTTGAGCAGCTGCGCGCGAACCGACTTGTACGGCTGGAGCAGAAACGGCAGGTGGTTGCGCCCGGCGTAGGCCAGGTGCTCGTCGCACGATGTCAGAAGCACGTCGACGTCGGCGACCAGCGTTGTGCGGATGGCTTCGACCCGCTGCGTATCGCTTCCCTCCAGCTTAAGGGCCGTCAGGATGTCCTTGAGTTGGCCAACCAGCATGTCGGTCCGCTGCAGGTGATCCTGCTGGAATTCGAGCAGCTTCTGCCGCGCCAGGTTTTCCAGGTTCTGCATCAGGCGGATGAACAGGTCGGCGGCATCGTCGAGTGATTGGGCGTACTGGCTGCGGACGAAGATGACGGCCAGCGCGTACCGCTTCTGTGGCTTGAGCTCCGCCATCTCGCCGGCGTCGAGCGCACGCGCCAGTACGCGGTACTGCTTCAGCTTTGGCACCGGGATGTTCGGCGTCGGTAATTGCTCGACGAGATGCTGCAGGCGACGCACGTGATGCAAGTAGCCGCGGGTCTCCTTGTTGGTCGGTCGCTTCGGCTCGCGCTTGAGCATCTGCCACCCGGAAGCAGGCTCACCCGGCGCTGTCTTGAACAGGGCATCGATCAACGCCCGGGTGGGCGGCGTGAGTTGGTCGGTGATGCTGCCGAAGTGCTGGCGATGGACCTTCTCGCGGGCGGTGCCTGCAATTCGGTCGAGCGCCGAGAACGCAGGCAATTCGTAGCGGTGGTGGACCAACTCCTCGAGCATCACGTTGATGATGTCGGCGATCGAATGCCGGGTTTGTGCGGCGCTTTCGGCAACCTGCCCGAGCCAGGCGTCGCCGGCGTCGTCGAGGGGCCTCACGCCGAGGTAGCGGCGCACCGCGATCAGGGTTCGCGACCGCGACGGCGAGGCCTCGAACTGTTTCAACTCCGTCAGGTTCGGCGGTCGCGAAATGCCCATGTGCGCGACGACATGGTCGCGGATCGGGCCGGGCACCTCGTGGAGCCTGGTGAAGTAGCCAAGTCTCTGGAAGACCTTGAGATGCAGCAGCAGGACAGCGCGGAGGATCGGGCGGCGGGCTACGCTGGCGGCTAAGGCGATTTCCTCGACCGTCGGCGAATAGAGTTCGTCCAGTTCACGCGGCGACGGGTCGGATTTCAGGCGCGGGTACGCCGTTTCATGCAAGCTGGTCAACGACGTTGTCCGCTGGGTGGTCAGCCGCGGTTCAGTCCCAGTGCTTTCCGGTCGCCGGTTCGTGGAACCTTGCCTCCAGGCTGCAGTGATTGTCGTCGGCGATACGGTGCATGTCGTCGAGCAATGCGAAGACGAGATCGTCGAGGGCCTCGCGGGACGGGCAAGGCAGGAGCAACTCGACCTGCTCGCCGGCCTTATCGAGGCGCTGCATCCCATACGGCTGGAAGCACATCTGCTCGATCAGACGGTGTGCCTGGGTCAGTCCCCTTGTTCCCTTGCTGAATCGGGTCAGCACCAGGTCGACCTGGATGCGTGTGGTGGGGATCGCTGTGCCTCCGCGGGTGCCGCTCTCGAGGGGCGACATCGCGGTCGCACCGACAGGCGGTGCCGATGGCGACGACGCCTGCAGGCCGAGTTCGAAGCGTGCCTGCAAGCCGGTTGCGGTCGCGTCAAAGTAGCGCATCGCGGACCGTATATCCCGCCAGCCGACATAAGCCATCAGATCCTTGAGATCCCAGCCGCTGGCGCGTGCCCAGCCGGCAAAACCCCGACGCAGCGAATGACTGCTGTAGGTATCCGGCGTCGACACCCCGGCGCCGGCGAACAGGCGGCGCAGCAGCGGAATCAGGCTGTTCGGCTGCAGGCCCGTTTCCGCGACGTCACCCCATCGACCGATCCGGCGAAACACCGGGCCGGCCCCCAGCCCGGACAGCGCGATCCAGGATTCGAAGGCCGTGACCGGGCACAGCCGGGACAAGGCAGGGCACTGAAAGCGGCGGCCCTCCAATTGGCGGTCGCCCTTGCTGCGAGGGAGAAAGCAGGTCATCCCCTGGCCGGACACGACGTCGACATGTTCGATACGCAGCCGGACGAGTTCGTCCGACCGAAAGCCTCGCCAGAAGCCGAGCAGCAGGAGTGCGCGGTCTCGGGTGTGCTGCAATTCGCGGGTCCGGTCGCTCTGGTTGCGGGCGACGGCGATGCCGCGATCGAGCCAGGCATCAACTTGTTCGAGGACGTCCAGTTCGAGGGGACGGGCCTGCTTTTCGGTGGCCGGATGCAGGCTGCGGATGCCCTTGAAGGTCTGCCGGACAAGAGGCGCCTTGGTGGGGTCGGCAAATCCCTGGTCGACGTGCCAGCGCGAAAGCACACTCAGGCGGTGACGGAGCGTATTCAGAGACAGGGTGGCGGCGTGGTCGGCGAGATAGCGGGCGACGGCGTCACTGGTCGCCGGCAGGAGGCCGCCCCACTCGATCTCGAAATGCCGAATCGCCGAAGCATAGCTGCGGCGGGTGTTGTCGCGATCGGCGGCGGCGAGGTAGTCGTTGAGTCGGCTCATTGCACTTGTCACGGACGGTGCTGCGAACCAGGATGCCGGCCGTTGCATCACTATCAATGCAGTAAAGATTTCTGCCTGCGATGCTGGATTTTGAGCGAACGATAACGGAACTGCGGGTCTCGGACAATTCTTGTCCGCTTGTTCAATGACGGAGATCATCAAATTTTGTATCCGCATTCGCTTGTGTAGTCGCCAATTAAATAATAATATTCGCCAATTGAAGATGTTCGCGAATGGCGATATAGATGGCTGCAACAGACAATACTGACGAACTAAAGGATTTGGAGAACGATTTCGCCATTTTAGTGCGTCTGTCGGCTCAAGACTCCCTTGAGGACGTTCGACTGCTGCTGGCGAAACTTGTCCGCAAGTATCGTACGCGTCGGCCCGAGTTCGCCGAGCGTATTAACCAAGCGCTACGGACGACGCAGACGCGTTCCGCCGGGACCTCCATCCTGCGCCGAGGGATGCAACATGACGCTGGTGGCCGAGAACTTCCGGTAGATGCGGACACGCGCATGTCGTTGATCCGGATCTTCGACGATTTGGCAGGCCTGGAGGCTCCGCTGTTGCCGGCGCCACTGGACAAGCAAATTCAAAGCATCATCCGCGAGCGTCGGGAGCGCGCCAAACTGGCAGCGCACGGCGTGAGGCCCACCCGCTCGGCAATTCTCGTGGGCCCGCCCGGGGTCGGCAAGACCCTCTCGGCACGCTGGATTGCGTGTCAGATCGGCAAACCGCTATGGGTACTCGACCTGACCACCGTGATGAGCAGCCTGCTGGGCAAGACGGGCAACAACCTCCGCATGGTGTTCGACCACGCTCGAGCCAACGAGGCCGTTCTTCTGCTCGACGAGATCGACGCAATCGCCAAACGGCGTAGCGACGAGTCCGATGTTGGCGAGCTCAAGCGCCTGGTGACCGCGATCCTTCAAGAGGTCGACGCTTGGCCTGACACCGGACTCCTCCTCGCCGCAACCAATCACCCGGAACTGGTCGATCCTGCCCTGTGGCGCCGATTTGACGCCATCCTGACCTTCGAGATGTCGGACCCGGCGACGATTGCCGTGGCCGTGCGGCGATTCCTGGGGGCGGATGCCAAGGCGTTCGAGCCGGTCGTGGCGCTGCTGGCCGCTTCGTTGCAAGGCAACTCGTTGTCGGATGTCGAGCGTGCGGTGACGACGCTGCGGCGCAGCGCCGTATTGGAGGGCACTGAGCCGACGGATGTCGTGGTCGCCATGGCCGCGCAGCACGTCGAACGCCTCGACAAGGCGGCTCGCCTGAATCTGGCGATCGAATTGGCGCGCACCCAAGAGGTATCGCACAACAAGATCATGGCGCTGACCGGAGTGGCGCGAGACACGATCCGCAAGTACGCAGGCCCGTCACCGATCAAGGGTCGTGGCGGAAGAAAGGACGCATGAAATGGCGAATCGCTTCATCATCGGCAAAGGCGAATTGTTGACCTACGATATTCCGCCGCCACCCATGGTGCCCAGCAAGGCACATCCTTATGGTTTGGCGGAGGCGAAACTTCATCTCGTGCCCCAGATCGTCACGGCGGCGCTTGAGATGCAGGCACTGCCGCAGGCGGCTTGTCCGTCCGACATCGCGGTTGCCAAGGTGGATCTGCATCCGGCCTATATTGCGAAGTCATTCTTTCCGACCCTACTGCTGCGCCAGGCGGGCCTGACGCCTGTCGGTAGCCGCACCGTGCGCGTGCAACCCCGCAACGACCTGCGCAAGAAGGCGCCCTCCGAGTGCGAGACAACCCAGCTCTTCGTAGCCGGTACGCGAGAGACGTTCTCGCGCCTTCCCTCATTCGCGACGCAACTCGTCGCGAACACGAAGGAAGCGATGCAGTTTGCGCAACTCGAAGACTTCAGCAACATGACGGCCGCCGACCGGCTGCGCAGCAATGTGGCGGCGTCCGACCATGTGTTTGAAGTGGGACTGCATCTTCTGCCCGATCAGGGTACGGACGATTTGCGAAAGGCCTTCACGCACTATGCGAAGAGTTGCGGCTTCGAGGTCAGCAGCGAGTTCGATTTTCCGGTTGGGCGCATGCTCTTCGTGGCTGCCGTGGCTGCCGTGGGTGACGCGGGTGGCCTTCAGCGCCTGGCGCAGTTCAGCCTCGTGCGGGTTGTCCGGCCGATGCCGCCGATTCGAGGCGCGCGTCCGTTTGCGCGCGGCAATCCGATCTCGGTGACGTTCTCCATGCCGTCCATGCAGCCCCTCTCCGACGAACCAACGGTTGCGATCCTGGACGGCGGCTTGCCCGCCAAACATGTTCTCGGCCCATTCGTCAGTCGCTACGAACAGTCCGACCCAAGCGCCTCCGACGTCGACGACTATGTCGATCACGGACTGGGAGTCACGTCGGCGTTCTTGTTCGGTCCGATCGAACCGAGCGCCGAGGCGAAACGCCCGTATTCCTACGTCGATCACTTCCGCGTGCTGGATGAAAAATCCGAGGGTGAAGACCCCTACGAGTTGTACCGCACCCTCGCGCACGTCGAAGAAGTCCTGCTGTCGCGTCAGTACCAGTTCCTGAACCTCAGCCTCGGCCCCGACCTGCCGGCAGACGATTCTGATGTCCATGCGTGGACCGCGGTCCTCGACACGATGCTCAGCGATGGCGAAACCTTGATGACGGTGGCGGTGGGGAACAACGGCCAGCGCGATTCGGCTGCCGGGCTGGACCGCATACAGGTGCCCTCGGACAGTGTCAATGCGCTGTCGGTCGGCGCCGCGAATTTTTCGGCAGCGGAATGGGACCGCGCGGACTACAGCGCCCGGGGGCCGGGTCGCAGCCCTGGGCGGCGCAAGCCCGACGTCGTCGCGTTTGGCGGATGCCCGAAGGAATATTTCCACGTTGCGGCGCCTGGCCGCAAGGCAGAGCTCGCCGCGACGATGGGGACCAGTTTTGCGGCACCCTTCGCGTTGCGTACCGCCGTCGGCGTGCGCGCGGTACTGGGAGAGGCGGTACACCCGCTGACCATCAAGGCGCTGTTGGTCCATGCCGCGCAGAACGATCCCGGCAACCTGGTGACCGAGGTTGGCTGGGGGCGCGTCCCGAGTGACCTGAACGAAATCATCATGTGCGGCGACGGCGTCGCCAGGATCATCTACCAAGGACTGCTGCGTCCGGGAAAATACCTGCGCGCGCCGGTTCCTTTGCCATCGGAACCCCTCAAGGGAAAAGTGACGCTGAGCGCGACGTTTTGCTACGCCAGCCCGGTGGATGTCGAAGATGCCGCCGCCTACACGAAGGCCGGTCTGACCATCACTTTCCGGCCGAATGCCAACAAAGCGTCTGGCAAGCAGGCGAAGACGCGCTCATTCTTTTCCCATGCGGAGTTCAGAACGGAACAGGAGCAGCGCAGTGACCTGGGCAAGTGGGAGACGGTCCTTCACGCCAGCGATCGCATGCTCGGCAGCAGTCTCAATCAGGCAACCTTCGACATCCACTACAACGCGCGCGACGGCGGCGCGGTCGCGGGGGCCGGCACAGAGCTGATCCGGTACGCGCTGGTGCTGACCGTCGAAGCACCGAAGCACGAGCGGCTGTACGACGATATCCTCGCGGCTCATTCACTGCTGAAGGCGATCGAGCCGCGTATTTCGCTGCCCATCCAGGCATCGGTGCGGGCGCGCTGACCAACCCGAATTTTTCTTCTTAGGCCGATCAACCCATGGTCAAACCCGTGAAACTCTCAAATGGTCGTCAATGGCGAACGCAAAAGGAGGCACTGGAGCACTTCAAGCAGATGCTCGCGCGTTACACCAATGGCGACAAGATCACCGATTCCGCCGACCACGATGATCTGTTCGCGTTGCTCAATCGGTATGACGCGGTGCTCGCGCCAGGGGAAGAGACGAAGGCTGGCGCTGGAATCGCCTACTTCTCGCGAGAGCGAAATGTCGGAGACGGCTGGTCGACAGATGGTTTCCACGTTCATCGTACCGACGGGACATCGATCGACTTCAGCTACATCAGTGCGGTCAAGAGCGAATCGTCTTCGTCCGTCACCGCGTCTTCAACGCGATGAATGGCGACGAGTTGGTTCTGGCTTTCGCCTAGCTTGATTCAAGCAGGCAAAGTGACGTGAATATGTCGTCGATGGCGATCAATCTTGATCTCGCCAGAGCGCATGGCCAGGCATGGATGAAAACGGTCCTCTCCGGACCCGACATGTGCTCGGCGTAGTACGCGACAATCATCTTGGCCGGTAAAACGACAACCATGATGGCCGGTGGCTCGCCCTCGGAGTCGGCTACTCGGTCTCAAGTTGGCTTGGGCGCAAGACGGATTTCGTTATCCGGTCTGGCAGTTCGAGCCCGTTGTCTTCGCGCTCGTGCCGCACCTTATTGCGGATTTTTCCGATTCGACGCCATGGCGCGTCTATGGCTTCCTCACGCGGTGTGAGCCATTGTTGGCGGGGCAAGTCCCGCTTGACCTGATTCGTGCCGGGCACGTCAGCGACGTGCTGAGAGTCGCAAAGGTCGTCGGCGAAGGCATGCAAGGTGCGTTGTAGGACCTCGGCGCAGAGCGTCATGAATATCGCCCAACGCAGGGCAAGCGAACCGCGCTCGGGCCGATTGGTACACTGGGCTCCTCATGACAAAGTCTGAACTGATCGCTCGCACGGCCGAGCGCTTTCCTGCACTGACGTGCGCTGATGCAGACTCGGCGGTGAACCTGATGCTTCGAGAGATGGCGTGCTGCCTTGCGTCCGGCGACCGGATCGAAATACGGGAGTTCGGCAGCTTTTCACTCAACTACCGTCCGCCCCGGATCGGCAGGAATCCCAAGTCAGGCGAAAGGGTCGAGGTGCCGGGCAAGCATGTGCCGCACTTCAAGTCCGGTAAGGAGTTGCGGGACCGCGTTGATGCAGTCGGGCGCGCTGTTGAGACGGGATAACCCAAATAAAGGCCCAATGAATTGATCAAGAAGATGCCCAGCCGCACGTTGAGTTGCCCCGGCCCGGCATCAGACCGGAACGCTGAATCGACGCAACCCTCCGCAACGTGATGGCGCGACGGCGGTTCATGTCGGCATTGCCAAGCCCATTGCGCGAAGTCGATCGAGGTCCTCCGGGCGATCGACATCCCACAAGGTTCGAGGCTCGCTCCAGAGCAGCCCAAGCTCACGAAGGCGATCTCGGGTCTGTGCCATTACGCGCTCGGTACCCCATTCAATGTCGGCGAACAATCGCGGCTGTGGCCGACGTAGTCCGACCAGGACGTAACCTCCGTCTTCGGCCGGTAGGAACACGGCATCCTGGCCGCTTCGCAGAGCATCGGCGCAGCTACACAGGTCATCAGGGGGTCGTCTCAGAAAACGGAAAATAAAGCACGCTAAGGCATAGCCGAACCTGCCAAGCTTGCTCCACCCTGTAGTGACGCGATCAGCGGGCAGGAAACGTTCCCCCTTCGCGCATGGCAGGCGCACACCAACTCAGACAG
>JAEUNZ010000015.1:0-38782 GCA_016790965.1 Dechloromonas sp. | reverse complement strand
GATCCCCATGTATTACATGAAGATCACCGCCTACGCCGAGGAACTGCTCTCTGAACTCGACAAGCTGCCCGGCTGGCCCGAGCAGGTGCGCCTGATGCAGAAGAACTGGATCGGCAAGAGCACCGGCGTGCGCTTCGCCTTTCCCTTCGAGTTGGACGGCAAGGCCGAAAAGCTGTGGGTGTTCACCACTCGCGCCGACACCATCATGGGCGTCACCTTCTGCGCCGTGGCCGCCGAGCATCCGCTGGCCACCCGCGCCGCCGAGAACAATCCCGAACTGGCCGCCTTCATCGAGGAATGCAAGAAGGGCGGCGTCGCCGAGGCCGACCTGGCAACCATGGAAAAGAAGGGCATGCCGACCGGCATCTTCGTCGAGCATCCGCTGACCGGCGAGAAGGTCGAAGTCTGGGTCGGCAACTATGTGCTCATGGGCTACGGCGAAGGTGCCGTCATGGCCGTGCCGGCCCACGACGAGCGCGATTTCGCCTTCGCCAAGAAGTACGGCCTGGCCATCAAGCAGGTCATCGCCGCCGAGGGACAGGAATTCAGCCTGGACGGCTGGCAGGAATGGTACGGCGACAAGACCCGGGGTTCCTGCGTCAATTCCGGCAAATACGACGGCCTGGCTTACGATGCCGCCGTGGACGCCATCGCTGCCGACCTGGCCGCCAAGGGCCTGGGCGAGAAGAAGGTGCAGTTCCGCCTGCGCGACTGGGGCATTTCCCGCCAGCGCTACTGGGGCTGCCCGATCCCCATCATCCATTGCCCGACCTGCGGCGACGTGCCGGTCCCCGACGAGCAGTTGCCCGTGGTGCTGCCTGAGAACGTCGAGATCACCGGCGCCGGCTCACCCCTGGCCCGAATGCCCGAATTCTACGAGACCACCTGCCCGCAGTGCGGCGGCAAGGCCAAGCGCGAAACCGACACCATGGACACCTTCGTCGAGTCGTCCTGGTATTTCCTGCGTTATGCCTGCACGGACAACGCCACGGCCATGGTAGACGAGCGCGTCGCCTACTGGTGCAAGGGCGGCATCGACCAGTACATCGGCGGCATCGAGCACGCCATCCTGCACCTCCTGTATTCGCGCTTCTTCACCAAGCTGATGCGCGACGTCGGGCTGATCGGCGATCTGGGCGAACCCTTCGCCAACCTGCTGACCCAGGGCATGGTCGTCGCCCCCACCTTCTACCGTGAGCTGGACGGCGGCAAGAAGCAGTGGATCAATCCGGCCGACGTCGATGTCGTCACCGACGAGCGCGGCCGCCCGACCGGCGCCACCCTGCGCGCCGACGGCCAGCCGGTGGTCATCGGCGGCACCGAGAAAATGTCGAAGTCGAAGAACAACGGCGTCGACCCGCAGGCCCTCATCGACCAGTACGGCGCCGACACGGCGCGGCTCTTCATCATGTTCGCTTCGCCCCCCGACCAGTCGCTGGAATGGTCCGACGCCGGCGTCGAAGGTGCCTTCCGTTTTCTGCGCCGCCTGTGGAAGACCGTCTACGACCATGTCCAGGCCGGCCTCGTCGCCGCCTGCACGGGTAACAACGCACTCTCCTCAGCCCAGGCGGACCTGCGCCGCAAGCTGCACCAGACCCTGGGCAAGGTGGCCGACGACTACGGCCGGCGCAAGCAGTTCAACACCGCCATCGCCGCCGTCATGGAACTGCTCAACGCCTACGACAAGTGCGACTTGGCGGATGCCGCCGGCCGCGCCCTGGCCCAGGAGGTGTTGGAAAGTGCGGTTCTCATGCTCTTCCCGATCGTCCCCCACATCGGCCAGGCCCTCTACGACGAGCTGAAACCCGGCCAGGACGCCGGCAAGCAGGCCTTCCCCAAGGCCGACCCGGCCGCCCTGGTGCAGAGTGAAATCGAGCTGGTGGTACAGGTGAACGGCAAACATCGCGGTTCCATCCGCGTTGCCGCCGATGCCGACAAAGCCGCCATCGAAGCCGCAGCCCTGGCTTCCGAAGGGGCGGTCAAGTTCATGGAAGGCAAGCCCGCCAAGAAGGTGGTGGTGGTGCCGGGCCGCCTGGTGAATATCGTCGCCTGATCCATCCCCCCTGCCCTTTTCGTTCCCCCGCCGCCCGGAGACCCGCATGCCATGAAGCGTCTATTTCTCGCCTTCCTCGCCGCCGTCCTGGTGGCGGGTTGCGGCTTCCAGTTGCGGGGTTCGACCAGCGCCACCCTGCCTTACAAGTCGATGTACATCGCCCTGCCCGAGAATTCGGAAATCGGCCTCTGGCTGGAGCGCTACATCAGGGCTTCCGGCAGCACCCAATTGATGGCCAATGCGCGGGATGCCGAAGCCATCTTTCAGCAGTTGCTCGACCAAAGGAACAAATCGATCCTCAGCCTGAACGCCAAGGGCGCCGTGCGTGAATACCGGCTCGAGGCAAAATTTGCCTATCGCGTCGTGGACCCCAAGGGCAAGGTTCTGGTGCCCCCCAGCGAGATCGTGCTCACCCGCGACCTGACCTTCAACGCATCGGCGGTGCTCGCCAAAGACCAGGAAGAGGCCGTGCTTTGGCGCGACATGAGCAATGACCTGGCCAGTCAGATCCTGCGTCAGTTGGCCATCGCCAAGCCGGGCAGCGGCGTGGAAGACGAGTGATGCTGCTTAAGGGCGACCAGTTCGCCGCCCACCTGGAAGGCTCCCTGCGGCCCCTGTACGTGCTCCACGGCGACGAGCCCCTCCTGGTTCTGGAGGCGGCCGATGCGCTCCGCGCCAAGGCACGCCAGCAGGGTTACAGCGAACGCGAAGTCCTGACGGCCCTGCCCGGATTCGACTGGGGCCAGCTCATGGCCGCCGGCGGCAACCTTTCGCTCTTCGGCGACCGCAAGCTCGTCGACCTGCGCATTCCCTCGGGCAAGCCCGGTCGCGACGGGAGTGCCGCGCTCCAGGCCTGGTGTGGCCATCTATCCCCCGACACGCTGCTTCTGGTCACCCTGCCTGAACTCGATTGGAAGGAAGAGAAGGCCGCCTGGTTTACGGCCCTCGCCGAAGCCGGGGTGGCGGTCAAGCTCTTGGCCCCGCCTCTGGCTGAACTTCCGGGTTGGATCGCCGGGCGCCTGCGGCGGCAGAAGCAGCAAGCCGATACGGAGGCCCTGCGCTTCATCGCCGAACGCGTGGAAGGCAATCTTCTAGCCGCCCACCAGGAAATCCAGAAACTTGCCCTACTCTACCCGGCCGGCAGCCTGAGCCTGGAACAAGTGCGCGAAGCCGTACTCAACGTGGCCCGCTACGATCTGGACGGCCTGCGGGAGGCCCTTCTGCTGGGGGATCTGGCACGTTTGGTACGAACCCTGGACGGCCTGTGCCACGAAGGGGAAGCACCGCCCCTGGTTTTGTGGGCCATGACCGAGGAAATCCGCACTCTGACCACCTTGCGCGCCGGCCTGGACCGGGGCCGGCCCCTCGATGCCCTGCTCAAGGAAGCCCGTTTGACGGGCCCCCGCCAGGGGCCCGTCAAACGGGCGCTACAACGACTGGGCCGCGAAACACTCCACTCGGCCATCGCCCATGCCGCACGCATCGACCGCCTGGCCAAGGGCATCGGCCGGGGCAATGTATGGGAGGAATTCCAGCGCCTGGGCCTCGCCTTGGCGGCTCCCGGTGGACGGGGCTAAAGGCCCCCGACTACGTCTAGGCCGCCTTGTCCTGCGTCACGCTGGCGGGATCGGGCTCCAAGTCTTCCCACATGCATACGCATTCTTTGCGCAGATCATGCAGGCCCGGCTTGGATTTTTCCTGGACAAGGCACTCGCCCACACAATCGTGGTCGATGACGACCACCTTCATGTCCGCATCCACCTGACGTTCACCGTCCCAGTAGCTGCACGTTGCACAAACCTTGATTTCAGCAGGCAGGATCAGCTTTTCCGCCATGGCACCCTCGCAGCATCACCCTGTTATCGTTGCGGATAAGAGTTTACCCGGATAGAGAAGTTCCCTCCAATTCGGTCGCTATAATCATTCCCTGTTTCTGGATGGATTGATTTCATGGATATCAAGGAATACATGCACACCGTGGGCCGTCAGGCCCGCGCCGCCTCCCGCCGCATGGCCATGGCCACCACGGCGGAGAAGAATGCCGCTCTCGCCGCCATCGCCGCCGCCATCCGCCGCGAGAAGGCAGCCCTCGTTGCCGCCAATCAGGAAGACCTGGCCGCCGCCCGCGCCGCCGGCCTGGAAAGCGCCATGATCGACCGCCTGACCCTCTCCGAGAAGGGCGTCGAAGCCATGGCCGAAGGCGTCGAACAGGTGGCCAAGTTGCCCGACCCCATCGGCGAGATGAGCGACATCAAGTACCGCCCGTCCGGCATCCAGGTGGGGAAGATGCGCGTGCCACTGGGCGTCATCGGCATCATCTACGAAGCCCGCCCCAACGTGACCGCCGATGCCGCGGCGCTGTGCCTGAAATCCGGCAACGCCGCCATCCTGCGGGGCGGCTCCGAGGCCATCCGCTCCAACCGCGCCATCGCCGCCCTGGTCCGGGAAGGCCTCGAGGCCGCCGGTCTTCCTGCGGAATGCGTGCAGGTCATCGACACCACCGATCGCGCCGCCGTCGGCGAACTGATCACCCTGCGCGAGTTTGTCGACGTCATCGTGCCGCGCGGTGGCAAGGGCCTCATCGCCCGCCTGCTGGCCGAATCCCGGGTGCCCATGATCCAGCACCTGGACGGCAATTGCCACGTTTACCTGGATGAGGACGCCGACCCCAACAAGGCCCTGAAGATCGTCGAGAACGCCAAGACCCAGCGTTACGGCACCTGCAACACCGCCGAATCGCTGCTGGTCGACCGTACCGTTGCGGCCATGCTGCTGCCCCCCATCGCCGCCATGCTCAGCGCCAAGGGCGTCGAGATCCGCGGCTGCCCGGAGACCCGTACTCTGGTGAAGGAAGCCAAGGCGGCCACGGAAGAGGATTACTCCACCGAATACCTGGCGCCCATCATCTCGGTAAAGGTAGTGGCCGGCATCGACGAGGCCATCACCCACATCAACACCTATTCGTCCCACCACACCGACGCCATCGTCACCGACAACCACCCCAAGGCCATGCGCTTCCTGCGGGAGGTGGATTCCTCCTCGGTCATGGTCAACGCCTCCACCCGCTTCGCCGACGGCTTCGAGTATGGCCTGGGAGCCGAGATCGGCATCTCCACCGACAAGATTCACGCCCGCGGCCCGGTGGGTCTGGAAGGCCTCACCAGCCAGAAATGGGTGGTGTTGGGCGACGGGCATATAAGGCAGTGAGGCGCGAGAGGTGAGGGGTGAGGAATTTGGGGCGGTGCTTTCCGCCCCCGGCTTCTCGCTGGGCGTCCAGTCTGACGAGGACGAGATCGTCGAAATCCACTTCCTCGAACCGTGCCCGGAAGTGGCCCCGATCAGTCCTCTGGCCGCCGAAGCGGTGCGCCAGTTGAAAGCCTATCTGGCCGACCCCGCCTTCGTCTTCGGCTTGCCCCTGCGCCCATCCGGCACCACCTTCCAGCGCCGGGTATGGGAGCAGATCGCCGCCATCCCCTGCGGGCGCACACGCACCTACGGCGAAGTCGCCAGGAGCCTCAACAATGCCCCGCGGGCCGTGGGCCAGGCCTGCGGCGCCAATCCCTTCCCCCTGGTCGTACCTTGCCACCGGGTGATCGGCGCCGGCGCCGGCCTGGGAGGCTTCGCCCGCCACGGGGGCGGCTTTCTGCTCGACGTGAAGCGCTGGCTCCTGACCCATGAAGGCTGCCTCCCCGGCGCTTGAACCGGAAGATCTCGCCGACATCGACGGTTTCTGCGACGCCCTCTGGCTGGAGGACGGTCTGGCCAAGGCCACCCTGGCCAGCTACCGCTCCGACCTCGCCCACCTTGCCGTCTGGCTGCGCGGCAAGGGCCAAGGCCGGCTCCTCGACGCAAGCGAAGCCGCACTGCTCGCCTACATCGCAAAGCTCGCCCGGGAAACGCGCGCCAGCTCCCAGGCCCGCCATCTTTCCACTTTGCGCCGCTTCTACCGCTGGCAGCGAGCCCGGGGACGCCTGTTCACCGACCCCACCCTCAAGCTCGCCCATCCGGTCCGTCCCGCCCGCCTGCCAAAGGTGCTCTCGGAAACGCAGGTCGAGCTGCTTCTGTCGGCACCAGACCTTGGCACCCCCCTGGGTTTGCGCGATCGCGCCATGCTCGAGGTGCTCTACGCCAGCGGTCTACGGGTGTCGGAACTGACAGGCATGGCACTCGCCCAAGTGGGCTTCAACGAAGGCGTGGCACGGGTGATCGGCAAGGGAGACAAGGAAAGACTGGTACCGCTCGGAGAAATCGCCATCGACTGGCTGCGCCGCTACCTCGCCGAGGCCCGACCGAAAATCCTGGGCGACCGCCGCAGTGAAGCCCTCTTTGTCACCGGCCGCGGCGGCCCCATGACGCGACAGATGTTCTGGAACCTGATCAAGCGCTACGCCACCCGGGCGGGTATCGACCCGGCCAAGCTCTCCCCCCACGTGCTGCGCCACGCCTTCGCCACCCATCTGCTCAACCACGGTGCAGACCTGCGGGTCGTACAGTTGCTCCTCGGCCACGCCGATATTTCGACCACCCAGATATATACCCACGTGGCGCGCGAACGCCTCAAGGCGCTCCACGCAGCTCACCACCCGCGGGGCTGAGGCTGACGCGGGGTGTCAGGCCCACACGCGGCGGCCCGGACGGGGATGCCTCTCGCACGAAGTCCTCCGGCTTGCCAGCCCCTCGGGGGACTAGCCTGCAATGCAAGCTTAGCCGGGTGCCCCAACCGGCCGGTAGATCGCTTCCAGGATCGCCGTTTCGAATTGCCCGACCACCTGTTCCCAACTGCGGGGCAGCATGGCCAGGCGGGCGGTGGAGCCGAGGCGTTGGCGCAGGCCGGAGTCCTCAGCCAGACGGGCGGCAGCGGCGGTGAAGGCGACTTCGTCGCCGGGGGGCACGGCGAGACCGTCCCTTTCCGGGCTGATGAGCTCGGCCGCGGCGGCAGTCCGGTAGGCGGCGACTGTCAGGCCGCTGGCCATGGCCTCGGCCACGACGTTGCCGTAGGTCTCGGTGAGGCTGGAAAACAGAAAGATGTCAGCACTGGCGTAGTGGGCGGCCAGTTCCTCGCCCCGCCGCACCCCAGCGAAGACGTGGTCGGGGTGTTTCTGCTCCAGGGCACCCCGGGCCGGGCCGTCGCCCACCCAGACCATGCGGACATCGCCCGGCAGGTCTTGCAGGCTGCGGCTGACGAGGCCCAGGTTCTTTTCCGGCGCCAGCCGCCCGACGGACAGGCAGACGACGGTGCGGGGCCCGGCGTCCCAGCTCATCCGCAGGACTTCGCTGCGCCGACGGGGGTCGAAGAGGGAGGTATCGACGCCGCGCCCGACCACCTTGACGCCCGGGATCCCGGCACAGGCGAGATCAGCTGCCAGGGCCGCCGTGGGAACGAGGGTGGCGCAGGTACGCCGGTGCAGGGTGCGCAGGTAGGCCCCCACGGCGGGGCGCAGCCAGCCCAGGCCGTAGTGGGTGCTGTAGTGATCGAAGTTGGTGTGGAATCCCGAGGTGACCGGGATGCCGAGGCTGCGGGCCGCGCTGACCGCCGACCAGCCCAGGGGCCCCTCGGTGACGACATGGACGAGATCCGGCCGGCGCGCACGCCAACGCCGGCGCAGCGCCCCTCCGGCGGGAAGCCCGAGGCGCAGACCGGGATAGCCCGGCAGGGGAAGGCCGGCCAGGGGGATTTCGTCGCGGGAAGGCAATTCTTGCCGGAATTGCCGGGGCCGCAGAACAGTGACCGCGTACCCTCGTCCGCGCAGGCCCTCCACCAGGCGGCCCACGGTCATGGCCACGCCGTTCACTTCCGGCGGGTAGGTTTCACTGACGATGTCGATGGCGAGATTCATGCCCGGTCCAGCATGATCGAAGCCCAGATCACGACCACATTGACCAGGGCGAGGAGCACGGCGGCGCTACCGATGTCCTTGGCCCGCTTGGCGAGGCGGTGCCGCTCCAGGCTCACCCGATCGACGGCGGCCTCCACCGCGGAGTTGAGCAGTTCGACCACCAGCACCAGGAGGACGCTGGCAATCATCAGCGCCCGCTCGACGCCGCTTACGGGCAGCAGCAGGGTGGTTCCCGTGAGCAGGAGGGCCAGCCAGATTTCCTGCCGGAAGGCGTCCTCGTGGGCGTGGGCAGCCCGCAGGCCGGCAAAGGAATAGTGCAAGGCGTTCCAGACTCGGCGCAGACCCGTCTTGCCCTTGAAGGGGGATTCGTTGGCAGCGGCGTCGTCGCCAGGGGGCGGGGGGGTGTGGGGGGCGTTCATGGCGTGGTGTCTTGGGCGAACGATAGGCGGGCCAAGCTAAGGTTTCATGACAGCCGCCGTCATGGTGTCGTAACCGCGACGACCTAAGCTGCCGCCTGTCGTCGTCTGCCATCCCAACCCCTGCACAGGATTTGCCGTGAAACGTCTACCGACCCTGATTGATCGCGTCGACCAGAAAATCTTCGACGCCGTCACCCGCCGCTCGCTGGTCTATAACACCTGCTGGGAGGATCCCGCGGTGGACCGCCAGGCCCTGCAATTCCACCCTGACGATACTGTCCTGGTCATCACCAGCGCCGGTTGCAACGCCCTCGATTACGCGGCTGCCGGGGTGCGCCGCGTCCATGCTGTGGATGCCAATCCGCGCCAGAACGCTTTGCTCGAACTCAAGATGGCAGCCATCCGGCGCCTGGAGTACGAGGATTTCTTTGCCCTCTTCGGCCACGGTTATCACGAACGCTTCGCGACCTTCTACCAGAAAACCCTGCGCTGGGATCTTTCCGAATTCGCGCGGGATTTCTGGGACCAGCGCCTGCACTGGTTCGCGAGCCCCCACGGCAGTTTCTATTTCCACAGCCTGGCCGGTCTGGTCGCGCGTAGCTTCCGCGCCTGGTTCCGCAGCAGCCCGGGCCTGCAAGGCGACATCGCGGCCCTCTTCTCAGCCAGCGGGCTGGAGGAGCAGCGCACCCTCTACCGCCAGCGCATCCGGCCGCAATTGTGGAGCCGCCCCTTGAACTGGCTTCTGGGCCGGCAGATCACCTTGAGCCTCCTGGGCGTGCCTCACCCCCAGCGGCGCGAGGTGCAGGCACAGCATCCTGGCGGAGTCGCCGGTTTCATCCGCGAGGCGGTCGAATACGTGGTGGAGGAACTGCCGCTGCGCGGCAACTATTTCTGGCGGGTCTATTTCGGGGGCCGCTATACGCCGGACTGCTGCCCCGAGTACCTTACCGAGGCGGGGTTTTCCCAACTGAAGGCAGGGGGAGTCGATCGCATCCGCTGTCACACCACCCTGGTGACCGATTTCCTGCAGCGTACCGGCGACCGCATCGACAAGTTCGTGCTCCTCGACCACATGGACTGGATGAGTTGCTATCACCCGGAAGCGCTGGTGGCGGAGTGGAACGCCATCCTCGACCGGGCTTCGCCGGGCGCCCGCATCATCTTCCGCAGCGCCCACGCCCGGCCGGCCTACCTGGACTGGATCGAGGTCGGGGAGGCCCATCGCCGCCTGCGTCATGTCCTAACCTTCCACGACGACCTGGCCCGCCGCCTCAGCCTGCAGGACCGCGTCCACACCTATGCCGGATTCCACATCGCCGATGTCGCGGCCTGAATCCTGCACTGAACCCCCTGGGGAGCAGCGGGGGGGCAATGGCGCGCTGCAGCTCGGTTCCGAGGCCCGGGTGTTGCTGGCCCTGCTGCGGGGCCAGGGGCGCCACGGCGATCAGCAGTCTCGCCTGGAACGTTTCTACGGTCCCCAGGCAGCCCATTACGACGGTTTCCGCGAGCGGCTGCTGGCGGGTCGCGAGGCACTCTACGCCGACCTGGACCTCTCCCCCGGCGCCAGCCTGATCGAGATCGGAGCGGGCACAGGGCGCAATCTTGCCTGTCTGTCCCCGGTAATCAGCCAGTTGGCCCGGGTGGATCTGGTTGATCTGTGCGCGCCATTGCTGGAACAGGCCCGGCGCCGCTGGAGCGGGTACCCCAACGTGTTCTGCCACCACGCCGATGCCTGCTCTTGGTTCCCGCGGGAGGCCGCCGACGCCGTGGTCTTCTCCTATTCGCTGTCCATGATTCCCGACTGGCGGCGCGCCCTCGTCAATGCCTTCACCATGCTGCGCCCCGGAGGCCGCCTCGCGGTGGTGGATTTCACCCTTCTCCCGGATCAGGCGCCCTGGATGAGGCGCTTCTGGCGCATCTGGTTCGGCCACGACGGCGTGCGCCCCGATGCGCTGCATCTGAGCACCCTGGCCACGCTGCTCCCGGATCACCGCAAAGTGGTCGACCGCAGCCGCCTGCCCTACCTGCCTGGCCTGAGCATCCCCTACTTCCGCTTCGTCGGCCAGCGGCCCGGGGGAGCTCGAGCCCGCTGATCGGCCCCCTGTCTTCTCCATCACGCAGAAGCAGTAGCCTCCAGTGCACGAATCGTTTTCGGCAGCGGCCTGGCGGGGGTCAGAAGCGCAAGGAATCAAATCTTGCCGCAGGCGTGGGCACGAGCCGCAGCGGGCACGCCGTTCACACGCCGACGGGCAGTGCCGCGGTGGCCGGAGGCGCGGTGGCAAGCTGGCGATAGAGATTGCCCAGACGAGCGGCCATGGCACCGTCTGACCACTCCAACGCGTAATTGCGCGCTTCTTCGCGCAGTTGATCCCTGCCCTCAGGGTGGGAGAAGTACTGGGCCAGGGCGAGGCCGAAAGCCTCCGGGTCTTCGGGCGGGACGAGGCAGCCCCGGCGCGGACCGAGTATATCGGTGGTGCCCATGGCCGAGAGAGCAAGGACCGGAACGCCCGCGGCCATAGCCTCCAGCAGGACCAGGCCCTGGGTTTCGGTTCGGGAGGCGAAGACAAAGGCGTCGGCAGCAGCATAGCAGTCGGGAAGCTCGGTACCGCGGTCCAGGTAACCCAGGAAGCGGACCGCCTGGGCGAGACCGAGTTCGGCCGTCCGTACACGCAATTCTTCCAGGGCTGGTCCCTCACCGGTGACCAGGAACAGCGCATCCGGACGGACGACGAGGGTGCGTGCGAAAGCCTGGAGCAGGAAGGCGATATTTTTTTCGTGGGCGACCCGGCCGACGAAGAGGGCCACGGGCCGCTTGGCATCGATGCCGTGGCGCTGGCGAAACGCGGCACCGTCACCCCGACTGAAGTTGGCGACAGGAATGCCGGTGGGCAGGACATGGCAAGGGCGGACGACGCCGTAGGCGGCGAGGCGTTCGGCCATGGCAGCCGAGGGCACCACAATGGCGTCGAGGGCATTGCACTGACGACGGGAGACACGGCGGGCCATAGCCTTGAGCCAGCGGGCGGGCAGCCAGGGAGCGTAGTACTGGAAATATTCCTCGAACAGGGTGTGGTAGGTGGCGATCGCCGGGATGCCCAGCTTGCGCGCCGCCGCCAGGCCGGAGTAGTGGGCTGCGAAGGGGGTCTGGATATGGACCAAATCGCAGTCTTGAGCGGCGGTGAGGACGGCAGTCTTCATCGCGCTCCAGGAGACCAGCCGGTCTTCGGGATCCCGCGGGACTGCCCGCCCAGGGACCCGCACGATGCCCGGTTCTCCTGTTTCTCCACGATAGGCGGGGACGACTAAGCGCACCTCGATTCCCTGGGCGGCAAGGCAGGCACGGAAGGTCTCGATGGAGGTGGACACCCCGTTGACCCGCGGAAAATAGACGTCGGAAACCATCAGGATGCGCATCAGGACAGGGCCTCTTCGTTCAGGGCAAGGGGGGTTTCGGGGATCAGACTACGGGCGCCCCAGTGCACCAGTTCAAGTCTGCCGTCGAAATGCTCGACGATGGCAGTGCAGGAATCGACCCAGTCGCCGCAATTGACGTAGGTGAGACCACCGATGTCCTTGATCGCCGCCCAGTGGATGTGACCGCAGATGACGCCGTCCAGACCCCGCTCCCGGGCGTGGTGCAGGGCTGAATCCTCCAAATCGAAGATGAAATTGAGCGCCGTCTTGACCTTGCGCTTGGCGTAGCCGGCCAGGGACCAGTAACCGGCCTTGCCCAGCTTGCGGCGTATCCAGGAGAGCCACAGGTTGAGGCGCACCAGCCATTCGTATCCGATGTCGCCGACAATCGCCACCCAGCGATGGTGCCGGGTCACCTGGTCAAAGAGGTCGCCATGGATGAGAAGGAAGCGACGCCCATCGACGGTCTCGTGCACTGCCTCCTCGGCGACTTCGATATCGCCGAAGGCGATGCCGTAGTAGTCGCGCAGGGCTTCGTCGTGGTTTCCCGGGATGAAGACCACCTGCTCACCATGGCGAGCCCGACGCAGGAATTTCTGCACCACGGTGTTCTGGGCCCTGGACCAATGGATGCTGCGACTCATGGCCCAGAAGTCGATGATGTCGCCGATGAGATAGGTGCGCTCGGCGGAATATTCTCGCAGGAAATCGAGCAGTCGGTCGGCCTGGCAGGCGCGGGTGCCGAGGTGAATATCTGACAGGAACAATGTGCGGACCCGTGGCATGGCGCCACCTTAGCGCCGCGCCATTAAGGGTCCGTGATAGAGAAGTGAAGAAAAGGTTACGCGCCGGCCGTGCGCGAGACGGGAAAGCGCGCCACGAAACGACTGCCTTCGCCGGGGACGCTGGTGACGTCGAGAGTGGCCTGGTGCCGCGACAGCGCATGCTTGACGATGGCCAGGCCCAGCCCGGTACCCCCCGTATCCCGCGAGCGGCCGCGGTCGACCCGGTAAAAGCGTTCGGTCAGGCGGGGAATGTGTTTGGCGTCGATGCCGATCCCTGTATCGCGCACTGCGAATTCCGCGCCCTCCCGGCAGGCTTGCCAGGACAGAGTGACTGTTCCTCCCTCCGGGGTATAGCGCACAGCATTGGAGACCAGATTGGCAAAGGCGCTCACCAACTCCCCCTCGGCCCCCAGGAGGTCCGGCCCATCGGCTTCCAGAACGACACTGTGGCGGCCACCGGAGAGCGATTCCGCATCTCGCCGCAACTTGTCGAGGAGGCTGGCCATATCGATGCGCTCGTCCTCCGGCGGCGGAGCGGCTTCCAGTGAGGAGAGGGTCAGGAGATCGCGCACGATGCGTTGCATGCGCTCTGATTGTTCGGCCATCAGACGCAGGAATTGCTGACGCTGGGCGGGTTCGACCTCGATTTCCTGCAGGGTCTCCAGAAATCCTGCCAGTACGGTAAGCGGCGTGCGCAACTCGTGAGAGACATTGGCGACGAAATCCCGTCGCATGCGATCGAGGAGATCAGCCTGGGTGACGTCCTTGATCTGCATGAGACGGCTGCTGCGACCGTAGGGCAGCATGTGGATCGAGTACACGCGTTCGCCCTTGCGATCGCTACGCAGCACCAGTGGCTTGGCGAAGTCTTCCGCGCCAAGGTATTCGACAAACTCCGGTTGCCGCACCAGGTTGGCCACCATCTGGCCTACATCGGTGCTCAGGTTGAGGCCGAATTGATGCTCGGCGGTGACGTTGCACCAAAGGATATTGTTGCCCGCATCGAGCAAAACCACCCCATCGTTGAGGGCCTGAATGGCCGCCGAAAATTCGGCGACTTCGGCTTCACGCCGGGAAACGACTCCGGCGAGATACTTTTCGTGGCGATGGAGGCGAGCAAAGACTTCATCCCAGACCCCCTCGCCCTCGAGCATCTCGGTACTCTCGGGTTGGACGGACCAGCGCTCCAGCCTGGACAGGTAGACCAGATGGTGGACGATCTGGGCTGTGAGGCCCGCCGCAAGCAGCCCCCAACCCAGCCAGGGATGCACCAGGCCCGCAACAATACCCGACAGCACAAGGGTAAGCCCGACATAGACGAGCCCCCTGAACATGGAGAGGGGCATAGCCCCCTGCGACCGATCAGTCGCCCCGGAACCGATAGCCGGTCCCACGGACGGTTTCGACACGATCATGGTGCCCAGAGGGCTCCAGGGCGGCCCGCAGCCGGCGGATGTGGACATCCACCGTGCGCTCTTCGATGAAGACGTGGTCGCCCCAGACTTCGTCCAGTAACTGGGCCCGGGTGTAGACCCGCTCCGGGTGAGTCATAAAAAAGAAGAGGAGGCGGAATTCGGTGGGCCCCAGTTCGACCGGCTGGTCGGAAGCCACGACGCGGTGGGTGGCCGGGTTGAGGACGAGCCCCCGGACTTCGACCGCCTCGCCGGCCAGATGCGGTGACCGGCGGCGCAGGACGGCCCGCACCCGGGCCACCAGCTCCTTGGGCGAGAAGGGTTTGGTGACGTAGTCGTCGGCGCCGGCTTCGAGACCCTGAATCTTGTCCTCTTCGTGCACTCGGGCCGTCAGCATGATGACCGGCAATTCGCGGGTGCGCTCGTCACCACGCAATTTCTTGGCCAGCGCCACCCCGGATTGGCCGGGCAACATCCAGTCCAGAATCACCAGATCGGGCAGCGCGGCGCGGATAGCGGATTCGCCCTCCTCGGCGCTGCCGGCCCGTACCACGAGAAAGCCGGCGTGTTTGAGGTTGATGGTCACCAGTTCCTGGATGGCGGGCTCGTCCTCGATGACGAGGATGGTCGGATTCATGGGAGCGGCTCTTTCTTGGGGGTGTGGCGGACGTCCTGCCCCTCCACGATGTAAATGACGTGCTCACCGATATTCTTGGCGTGGTCGCCGATGCGCTCGATGGCCCGTGCAATCCAGATGATGTCCATGGAAGTGGTGATGGTGCGAGGGTCTTCCATCATGTGGGTGATGAGTTGACGCAGGATGGATTTGAATTCGACATCCACCTCGTTGTCGGCGCGGATGACTTCTGCTGCTGCAGAGGTGTCCAGGCGGGCGAAGGCGTCCAGGGCTTGACGCATCATGCTGAGGGCCGCCTCGGCCACATGGCGCACCCCCACGCCATACTGGCTGGGCATGTGACCACTCTCGTAGATTCGCCTTACCCCCTTGGCGATTTTCTTGGCTTCGTCGCCGGCCCGCTCCAGATCGGTGACGATTTTGCTGATACCGAAGACCAGGCGCAGATCGGAGGCTGCCGGCTGGCGTTTGGCAATGATATGGGCGCAATCGTCGTCCACCGCCTTTTCCAGCTCATTGACCTTGTGATCGGTCTCGACGATGGACTTGACACTGGCGATCTCACCGCTGGAGTAAGCCTCGATGGCATCCGAGACCTGCGATTCGACCAGGCCACCCATTTGCAGCACGTGGCTGCGCAGGGCCGACAGGTCTTCATCAAACTTGGTGGAGAGGTGCGAGCTTTCGTTCATGGTGTGTCTCCTCAGCCCATGCGGCCGGTGATGTAGTCTTCGGTACGCTTGTCCTTGGGCTTGATGAAGATGTCGTCGGTCTTGCCGAATTCGATCATCTCGCCCAGGAACATGTAGGCCGTAAAATCAGAGACGCGGGCGGCCTGCTGCATGTTGTGGGTGACGATGAGGATGGTGACGCGCTTCTTGAGCTCATGCACCAGTTCCTCAATGGACGCCGTGGCGATGGGATCGAGGGCCGAGGTCGGCTCGTCGAAAAGGAGGAGTTCAGGATCGGTCGCCAAGGCACGTGCGATGCACAGTCGCTGTTGCTGGCCGCCGGAGAGATTGGACGCCAGTTCGTTCAGGCGGTCCTTCACCTCATCCCACAGCGCTGCGCCGCGCAGGGCGTGCTCCACCTTGTCGTCCATGGCGCGCTTGTTGCGCTCGCCCCGCACCCGCAGCCCGTAGGCGACGTTTTCGTAGATCGACTTGGGAAAGGGATTCGGCTTCTGGAACACCATGCCGATGCGCATGCGTACCTCAATGGGATCGACATCGTTGGCCAGGATGTTGGTGTTGTCCGGGAAAAAGCGAATCTCCCCCTCGTAGCGGTTACCGGGATAAAGGTCGTGCATGCGGTTGAAGCTGCGCAGATAGGTCGACTTGCCACAACCGGAGGGCCCAATGAGGGCGGTCACCTTCTTGTCGTAGATGGGCATGTTGATACCCTTCAGGGCCTGGGCTTCGCCGTAGTAGAAGTTGAGATTGCGAGCCTCTGCCTTGAGGGGGGGCGTTTCGGCATGGATGTGCATGACGGATTCCTGGGTGATTACCACTTGATGTTCTTGCGCATTTTGTAACGCAGCCAGATGGCCAACCCGTTCATGGCCAGCACCATGGCCATGAGAACAAAGCCGGCGGCGGCAGCGTTGACTTCGAAGGCGGGATCGGGGCGGGAAGTCCAGTTGAAGATCTGGATGGGCATCACCGTGAAGGGCGACATGACCCAATCGAACATCCCGGCGGTGGCGCCCTCGCCGGTTGGGGTGAAGGGTACCGGCGGCAAGAAGGCGATGAAGGTCAGGGCACCGATGGTGATGATGGGCGCTGTCTCGCCAATGGCCCGGGCCAGCCCGATGATGACGCCGGTAAGAATACCGGGCATGGCATAGGGGATGATGTGATAGCGGCAGGTCTGCCAGCGCGTGGCACCGACTGCCATCGACCCTTCGCGGATCATCGCCGGAATGGCCCGGATGGCCTCGCGGGTGGCGACGATGACGATGGGCAGGATGAGCAAGGCAAGCGTCAGGCCGGCCGACAGAATACTTTGGCCAAAACCGAACTGGTACACGAAGATACCGAGGGCCAGCAGGCCATAGACAATGGACGGCACGGCAGCGAGATTGGTGATGTTGATTTCGATGATTTCGGTGATCCAATTGCGCTTGGCGTACTCCTCTAGATAGACCCCCGCGGCGACACCCAGGGGAACGGCAGCAATCGCAGTCACCAGCATCACCAGAAGGGAACCGACCCACGCAGAAAGGATGCCGGCGGAAGTGGCCCGGCGCGATGCGAAATTGGTGAAAAAATCGAGAGTGAGGCGTTCGGAGCCACGCATCACCATGTCACCGACCAGCAGGAAGATGACCAGAAGGCCGATGGCCAGGCACAGGATGCCCACCGCCTGGAAGATCGCGTCCTTCAGCTTTCCCCGGGCGATGACGGTGCGGATTTGTTCGGTGGTCAGGGCTTGCATCAGTAGCTCTCCCGGAATTTGCGGCGCATCCACTGACCCAGGATGTTGAAGGCCAGGGTGATGAGGATGAGCGTGAGGCCGGCGGCGAAGATGGTCTGGTAACCAATGGAACCGTGCGGCAGGTCGCCCAGGGCCACCTGGACGATGTAGGAAGTAATGGTGGCTGCGGGTTCCATGGGGTTCCAGGTCAGGTTGGGCTGCATGCCGGCGGCCACCGCGAGGATCATGGTTTCGCCGACCGCGCGGGAGATACCTAGGATGTACGAAGCCGCAAGTCCCGAAAAGGCCGCCGGCACCACGACGTGGAGGGCAGTGTAGAGGCGCGTGGACCCCATGGCATAGGCTCCCTCGCGCAGGCTCATGGGCACGGCACGCATGGCATCTTCCGACAGGGAAGCAACGTAGGGAACAATCATGATGCCCATCACCAGACCCGCTGACAGGAGCGAGAAGCCAGGCAACTCGGGAAATATCTTCTGCAGCAGCGGCGTAACCATCAGCAGAGCAAAATACCCGAACACGATGGTCGGAATACCTCCCAGCAGTTCGAGCACCGGTTTCGAAATCTCGCGGACTTTCGGCTTGGAGAACTCCGAGAGGTAGATGGCGATGATAGTGCCCATGGGGATGGCCACAATAAGCGCAACGGCAGAGGAAACCAGGGTTCCCGAAACCAGCACCATGATGCCGAAGTGAGCGTCGTCAAATAGCGGGGTCCACTGGGTGTCGGTCAGAAAGTCGACCATGCTGACCCGCTGGAAGAAATGAATCGATTCCGACACCAGGACATAGACGATACCCACAGTGGTCAGAACCGACACCGCCGCAGCGGCGAAGAGCAGAGCCTCGATGACCCGTTCACTCAGGTTGCGCATGGCGTTTCGGGCCAGACGATCACTGACCACGGGCAAGTCGGAAGCGTTGTTGGCAGACATGGAGTGTGCGGTCACGGGAAAACCCTATGTTAAAAGCCCGGCCCCCGGGGAGACCAGGCTTTTTTGCGATACCGAGAAGCGAGCCCAGGCTTAGAGCTTGGCTTCGCGCCGCATCAGTTCTTCGATGGTGATGCCGACTTCGGGCTTGCCGCCGAAGACGGTACCCTTCTTGAGATCCTTTGCGTGTTTCAGGTTACCGTCGTACGCCACCTTGGGCAGGGGCACGTACTTCACTTCGCGCACCAGCTTGTCGGCGTTCTTCATGTAGAAATCGATGAATTCACGCACTTCCGGCTTGTCCAAGGACTTGACCTTGACATAGACAAAAATGGGGCGGGAGAGCGGCTGGTAACTGGCATTTTCGACGTTGGCACCAGACGGTTCAACCGCCTTGCCGGTCTTGGGATTGACGATGGGCAGCCCCCTCAGGCGGGCTTGGTTCTCCGCGTAGTAGGCGTAGCCGAAGTAACCGATGGCGTTGACGTCGCGGGAAACCCCTTGGACCAGCACGTTGTCGTCTTCGGAAGCCGTGTAGTCACCGCGGGAGGATTTCGCCTTGCCGACGATGGCCTCGGTGAAATATTCGAAAGTGCCGGAATCGGCGCCTGCGCCGAAGAGCTTGATGGGTGCGTCAGGCCAGGACGGGTTGATCTGGTTCCACTTGGTGATGGTGCCCTGGGCGGCCGGTTCCCACATCTTCTTCAGTTCCTCGACGGTGGCCTGCTTGAGGAAAGTGTTCTTCGGGTTGATAACCACCGTCAGCGCGTCGTAGGCGACCGGCATCTCGATGTACTCGACACCAGCGGCCTTGCAGTCGGCCATTTCCTTCTCGGTGATGGGGCGGGAGGCGTTGGACAGGTCGGTCTCGTCACGGCAGAACTTCTTGAATCCGCCGCCCGTGCCGGAAATGCCCACGGTGACCTTGATGGCGTTCTTCTTGGCCTTCTGGAATTCTTCGGCAACCGCTTCCGTGATGGGATACACGGTGGAAGAACCGTCGATCTTGACGACCTGGGCCTGGGCGGCCGCGGCGGCAAAGAAGCCGGCGCCGACGAGAGCCAGGGCAGAAACGAGCTTGGATTGCTTGAACATGGGGCACTCCTGCGAGCGTGGTGAATGACGGCCCGCAGGTTATTCCAGAAATGTTACAGCCCGATGACGGGCTGTAACATTGGTCATAGCCCCTCCGGCATCCCGCCCAGAGAGAGACTTCGCCGGTGCCGCTGCACCGGGAGGCAGGAGCGAAGCCTTACTTGCCGGACTTGGCCGGACGACCGGTCTTGACCTTTTCTACACGGGCCATGGCCGCCAACAGATCCGCATCTTTGAGTCCATCGAGCAAGGCGACGCCCGCCCGCAGCAATTCGCTCTTCTTGGCCTCGATCTTGAGGCCAAGAAGCCGCTTCTTGAGGTTGGCAATAAGCGCGTACTCTCGCTCCGGCATGGTGAAGCTGTCCCGCACCATCTTGGTCTTGCGCGGTTTCTCGACCCGGGGCTGACGCGTGGGCCCGGCCTTCACGGCCTTGCCTGTTTTCGCAGCCCTGCCGGCCTTGCCCTGCTCATCCGACTTATCCGCCCCGGACGCCCCTTCCCTCACTGCCGGCATGACCGCCTCCTTACGGCTCACTTTTCCCGCTGGCACAGCGATCTTGGCAGGCTTGGCCACCGCGGACTTCGCCGTGCTCTTGGCTTTTGCCCCCGCAGGTTTTGCGGCCACCACCGGCTTGCGAATCGTGGCGGCGGCAGCAGCCACAGCCGGCGGTGCAGAAACGGGAGCCGCGGACGGAACGGTGCTGGCAGGCGCCTGGTCGGACGAGGGCTTGGCGGAAGGGGTCATGACGCTCTCCTGTGTCGTTAAACGGTATATACAGTTTATATCTTTCCGTGAAGCGAAAAGTGAATTATTTGTGAAGGTAAAATGCCACCTTCCGTTGGAGAAACCCATGACCCAGGACGAACTCAAGCAGGCCGTGGCCGAGGCCGCCGCCGATCTCGTGGCCGCCGAGGCTCCCATCGGCAGCATCATCGGCGTCGGTACCGGCTCCACTGCCAATTTCTTCATCGACGCTCTCGCCCCCCTCAAGGATCGCTACAAGGGCGCCGTCGCCAGCTCCGAAGCCACGCGCAAACGTCTCGAAGGGCACGGCTTCCCGGTCGTCGATCTGAACGACGTGGAAGACATTCCCCTGTACGTGGATGGCGCCGACGAAATCGACCACGGGCTTCACATGATCAAGGGTGGCGGCGGGGCACTGACGCGGGAAAAGATCGTCGCCGCGGTCGCTCGACGCTTCGTCTGCATCGCGGACGGCTCCAAACTCGTGGACGTGATGGGAAAATTCCCCCTGCCAGTGGAGGTCATCCCCATGGCCCGCGCCCACGCCGCGCGGGAACTCGCCCGGCTGGGCGGAACGCCAGTGCTGCGGAAGGGGTTTATCACCGACAACGGCAACGTCATTCTTGACGTGCAGGGACTCGCGATCACCGATCCCCCTGGGCTGGAAAGGGAAATCAACCAGATCACCGGCGTCGTCACCAATGGCCTCTTCGCAGTGCGACCGGCCAATGTGCTTCTGCTGGGGACCGCCACCGGCGTCAGGCGCTTCGGATAAGCGACCCCGGTTCTCAGCCGAGGGATTTGGCGTGCTTCACCACTGCCCGCGAAACCTGGGAGATCGCCCCGCATCTGCAAACGCCCCCCTCCTCCAACATCTGCGCCAGGATGGAACGCATCAAGGCGCTGCCGGGCTTCGCAGGCATGCCCTGGGCATGAAAAAATGCCCCGGAATCACTTCCGGGGCAAACCGTGCTTACTGCAGAGAGACTCTTGATGCCTCGACCTTTCAGGCGTAAGTCGGGGCGAAACTTTCCTGCGGGTTGGCAGAGGGGCCTTTCTCGCCCCAGTAGGGGGACAGCTTGCGCAGTTGTTCGATGATGGGTGGCACCGCGGCGATCACCCGGTCGATTTCCTCTTCCGTGTTGTAAACCGAAAGGGAGAAGCGGATGGTGCCGTGGGCCGCAGTGTAGGGAATGCCCATGGCCCGCATGACGTGGGACGGCTCGAGAGAGCCGGACGTACAGGCCGAACCCGAACTCGCGGCGATGCCCAGTTTGTTGAGAAGCAGCAGGATGGCCTCGCCCTCAATGTACTCGAAGGCGATATTGCATGTGTTGGGCAGGCGGTTCGCCACGTCACCGGTAGGAAAGCAATAGGTGATCTGGCGGAGGATGCCCGCTTCCAGCTTGTCACGCAGGCGGCGGACTTCGGTATTTTCCTTGTTCATATTGGCCAGGGCCATTTCACAGGCTTTGCCGAGGGCGACGATGGAGGCGGAAGCCTCGGTACCGGCGCGGCGCCCCCGCTCCTGGTGGCCGCCCCGCAGCAGAGGACGGAAGCGGCAGCCGCGGCGCAGGTAGAGGACGCCGATGCCCTTGGGCGCGTGCAGCTTGTGGCCGGAGAGGGAGAGCATGTCGATCTTCGTACTCTTCAGATCGATGGGGATCTTGCCTACGGCCTGCACGGCGTCGGTATGGAACATGATCCCCTTCTCCGCCGCCAGCGCCGCCATTTCTTCCACCGGGAACAGGGTGCCGGTCTCGTTGTTGGCCCACATGACCGAAACTACGGCCACCCGGTCGTTCAGGAGCGACTTGTATTCGTCCAGGTCCAGCCGCCCCTTCTTGTCCACTTTCAGCCTATGGACGATATAGCCCTCCTTCTCCAGCCAGTCGCACAGGGTCAGGATGGCCGGATGCTCGACGGTGGTGGTGATCACCGTATTGCGCTCCGGCTGGGCCTTGAGGGCAGAGAGGATGGCGGTGGAGTCGGACTCGGTGCCGCAGGAGGTGAAGATAATTTCCGAATCGTGCTCGGCGCCAAGCAAGGCCTGCACCTGGCCCCGGGCCTTCTTCAGGGACTTGCCCACCTCGCTGCCGAAGGCATGGATGGAAGAAGCGTTGCCGAAGTGCTCCGTGAAGAAGGGCAGCATGGCTTCGACCACGGCGGGGTCCACCCGTGTCGTGGCGTTGTTGTCCAGGTAGATGGGTTTCAGTTCCATGGCACGATCCTCTGGGTCGGGGTTGGGAGGAAACAACTCATTTCGCCCCGTTAGCCGTTCGCCCAGAGCCTGTCGAAGGGCGCGTCACCACGGGCTTCGCAGGGCCTGTCCTGAGCCTGGCCGAAGGGCTCGGCCCGAACGGTGAGGGGCGGCGGGCTGCCTCATGCATCTCAGGCTTCCACCGGCATGTGGCTGGCCGGCAGCACCTGCACCAGTTCGCCCAGGGTCTCGATCATCTTCTGCTGGATGCCGCCCAGGGTGGCCGCTTCCATCATGCAGCCGGAGCAGGCGCCCTTGAGGTGCACGTAGATCTTCTTGCCCTGCACGTCGGCCAACTCCACGTCGCCGTGGTCCCGTTGCAGCATGGGGCGCACCGCTTCGAGGACTTCTTCGATCTTCTTGATCTTCTCCACGATGGAGAGCTTCTTCACCGGCGGCTTGGGCGCTTCCGGCGTGGCCGGGCAAGCGGGCGGCGGCGACACTTCGCCGGGACCGGCGCGGGAGGCCTTGACCTTGGCCAGTATCTCCTCAATGCCCTCGTGGCAGGCGGCGCAACCACCGCCGGCCTTGGTGTAGAAGGTCACCTCCTCGACGGTATTGAGGTTGTTGGCCGTAACCACGTCCTCGATCATCACCGCGTCAATGGCGAAGCACTTGCAGATCAGGGCGCCTTCCTCGTGGTCGTCCGACCATTCCTCGCCGCGGTAGTTGGCGATGGCGGCCTGCAGGGCTTCGCGGCCCATCACCGAGCAATGCATCTTCTCCGGCGGCAGGCCGTCGAGATAGTCGGCGATGTTCTGGTTGCTGACCTTCAAGGCATCATCCAGGGTCATGCCCTTGATGATTTCGGTCAGGGCCGACGACGAGGCGATGGCCGAGCCGCAGCCGAAGGTCTGAAAATGCGCATCCTGGATGATCTCGGTTTCGGGATCGACCTTGAGCATCAAGCGCAAGGCGTCGCCACACTGGATCGATCCGACGTCGCCGATGCCGTTGGCGTCTTCCAGAGGGCCGGAATTGCGCGGGTTGAAGAAGTGCTCGCGGACCTTGTCGGAATATTCCCACATGCTCTCTGCTCCTCAGACCGAGAAAGAAGAGCCGCAGGAACACTGCGAGCTGGCGTTCGGGTTGTCGAACTTGAATCCGGTGTGGGTCAGGGTGTCGATGAAATCGATGGTCACGTTGTCGATCATCGGCATGGTCATCGGATCCACCAGGAGCTTGACGCCCTCGACTTCCACTTCCCAGTCGTCCTCTGCCTTGTCGGCCTCCAGCTTCATGCCGTACTGGAGGCCGGAGCAGCCGCCGCCGGAGATCATCAGGCGCAGGCCGGCCACCGGCGTTTCGGAACCACGGATGAAGCGCTGGACGGCCTTCACGGCGGCGGGGGTAAGGTTGATCATGATCGTTCTCCGCAGGGTTGATGGCCTCATCCTGCAAGGGGCGTGCCACGCTGCCACGGCGCGATAAACCACATACATTCAATGCCTTGGCGTGCGGCACCCTGCCGACGAAGCTTGTCGCAAACGCGACAATCCAGTGCCAGGCCCCGCCATCCATTGCAACTCCCCGGTCTGCCCTCTTTTCTGAACCCCCGGGTTCCGTGCTGGGGGCGCGGGCGACCTTTTTTCTTGGTGGCTGGCAAGAAGAAAGGTGCCAAAGAGCAAGCCACCCCTGGGTCGGAGGCCCCCTACGGGGGCTTCCCTGCGCTACTCGGGGGCTTGGGCGGCTCGCTAAATCGCCCCCTTTGGAGGCTCGGACAACGCGAGCCGGCTTCCCCCAAGCCCCCTGCGTTGCTCGGCTCCTCTCAGGGGCCCAGAAGCAGCCGGGCTGGAAGGTTGTTCCACTACATGCGCATCACCCACGCTGAGGCTGGGAGTCAACACGAGCCCAGCCCCCGGGCTTGCGCTTCGCGCATCCGCGTATATAATTCATAATTCAATCTATAATTACTTAGAGGGGCCTGATATGACGCAGAAAGTGGCTTACGTGACAGGGGGCATGGGCGGTATCGGGACAGCCATTTGCCAGAAACTCGCCCAGGACGGCTTCAAGGTCGTCGCCGGCTGCGGCCCCAACTCTTCCCGCAAGGACCGTTGGCTCGCAGAACAAAAGGAATTGGGCTTCGACTTTGCCGCTTCCGAAGGCAATGTCTCGAACTGGGACAGCACCAAAGCGGCCTTCGACAAGGTGCGCGCCGATTACGGCACGGTCAGCGTGCTGGTCAATAACGCCGGCATCACGAAGGACGGCGTGTTTCGCAAAATGTCCGTCGAGGACTGGATGGCGGTCATCGACACCAACCTCAACTCCCTCTTCTTCGTCACCAAGCAGGTGGTCGATGGCATGCTGGACCAGGGCTGGGGCCGTATCATCAACATCTCATCGATGAACGGCCAGAGGGGCCAGTTCGGGCAGACCAACTATTCCACCGCCAAGGCGGGCATGCACGGCTTCACCATGGCCCTGGCCCAGGAAGTGGCCAGCAAGGGCGTCACCGTCAATACCGTTTCTCCCGGCTACATCGGGACCGACATGGTGCGTGCGATCCGGGAAGACGTGCTGGAAAAGATCGTCGCCACCATCCCCGTCAAGCGTCTGGGCACCCCGGACGAAATCGCCTCGATTTGCGCCTGGTTGGCCTCCGACGGCGCAGGCTTCACCACCGGCGCCAATTTCGCCTGCAACGGCGGCAACTACATGAGCTGACCGTGCCGGCCGGATGGGGTATTCGGGGCGCGGCCATGGCGGAGAACGCCTGATTCCCGCCTCTTCAGCCCAACACGTGCTCGTAGGCCCGGCGCAGGAGTTGGCGTTCGACGTCGCTCAACTGGCGGGCCTCGGTGAGAGCGATGAAGCGGCTGCTGGTGCGTTCCGCCGCGGCGAAGGGCGGGTCGATGGCGGTGAACACGCCCAGCAGTACCGGCACATCGCCGACCGGCGTATCCACCCAGGCAGCGAATTCCGCTTCCGGCTCGATGGCGCCTTCCGGCAGGCCGAGGTGGATTTCCGCCTCCCGCATCACCGCCGTCGGGTGAAACTGGACTTTGGGCGAATAGTCGTCATCCCGCAGGGCCGCCAGGGCCGGCAGCGGACTGAAAGCCACCACGCCGGAAGAGAGACAAAGAAAGCGCACGCGGCCGCTGGTCTTCTGCTTGTGCAGCAGAATGAGCCGCGGCAGGATCGCGGCCGTCACTTCTGATAGGCGGCGATGACCGCCTCGCCCCGCAGTTTTTCCGGCCGCCCCCAGACCTGCACCGCATCGACGTAGGTGTCGCCGTCGGCCGGGTTCGCTTGCAGCACCTGGTATTCGGCGAAGATGCGCCCATCGGGAAAGAAGGTGGCCTTGCCGAAGCGTGCTCCGCCGCGCCAAGTGGCGACGACGCTCACCTCCCGGGAAAACGGGTCCACCGCCTCGTCAAAGCTTGCCGCCGCCCACACCGGCTCGTCACCGATGGAGAGGCCCAGCTTTTCCACCTGGCCGCGCAGGGCCGCGCACACGGCGGCGCCCGTGGCGGCGTCGGGCCGCTGCGTCATGCCGGCGCGTAGGTGTAGCAGTCCTTGGGACAGACACGGCCGCAGGAGCCGCAGCCGATGCAGTCCATGGCGTTGGCGATGGACATGACCATCATGTTGTCTTCGTCCTCGTCATCGTCGTCGTCCAGTTCGCGCTCGACCAGGTCGAGGACGTTGCGCGGGCAGACCTTGTAGCAGCGGCCGCAGCCGATGCACTTCTGCTGGTTGAGGTCGGTGACGAATTGCGGGGTCCATTCGGCTCCGCCGCGGGTAAGTCCGGTGATCATGGTCAGCCTTTCTGGGCCGCGGCCAGGCGGGCGTTGGCATCGGCCCAGGCCTTGCAGGCGTCGTAGGTGGATTGGGAAATGCCAGGAATCTCGTGGTAGGCCGCCGGCAGGCGGTCTTCCACCAGGTCGTGCAGTTGGGAGGCCCACTCGGAAGCGATGCGCTTCAGCTTCTTCACTTCCTTGTCCAGGGCCTGGAGGTCTGCCTCGCTCATGGCACCTCCTTACAGGCCCGCCACGGCCGGGTTCTGGCCGATGCGCTCCAGGGCGACGCCGAGGATCTTGTCGGCCTCGTCCTTCATCTTGGAGAGGCTGCCGAAGCCGAAGCGATGCACGTCGCGCAGGGTGCGATCCACCGCCACCAGCTTGCCGACGGTGATGAGGGCCCGGCCGAAGCCTTCGTGGGTGAGGTGCACCAGGGGCACGGCCAGGAGCTTGCACTCCTTTTCGATGAGCACGGCGATGGCGTTGTAGAAGGCCTTGACGCGGGAGATGGTCTCGTCGTCCGGGTCGCCGATGAGCGGGATTTCGGCCTTCCTTTCCTTGGTCAGGACGTAGGCGTCGAGGATCTTCTCCACCGTCCAGCCCTGGTAGGTGCCATAGGTGTCGAGGGCGCGCATCTGGCGAGCCATCTCCTTGATGAAATCGGTGTCGAGGATGGGATCTTTGTCGAGGACGGCGTCACTCATGATGGGGCTCCTGGGGGGAAAGAGGAGATAGGGATTGCGGCGAAATGAGCTGAGGAGCGGGCATCAGGCCCGGCAGGAAGCCGATGACCAGCCGCGCCAGGGCCAGGGCGCCGAGGAAGCCGGCGATGGCCCCCAGGGCGGTGGCCCCGTCGGTGCCGTCGATGGCGGAACCCAGCCAGGCCCCGAAGAGCATGGCGAAGGCGGGGAACAGGTAGCCGAGCAGGGCCGAGAGGGTAAGCCGGCTGGCGGGCAAGCCGATGGCGACCACGTCGCCGGCCTTGACCTCGCCGCTCACCGGCAGGGTGAGGAGCATGGCCGGGCGGTTGCCGGCCATCTTGCCCACGCCGCAGCCGCTGTTCTGGCCGCAGGAGGCGCAACCCGAGGTCTCCATGGCGACGACGGCTTGGCCGCCTTCCACCTTCTGAACGATGCCGCGGTGTTCAATGAATTTGGCGTCCATCATCCTTCCCACCCTTCCTCTTCCATGCTGGAGAAGCGGTCTTCGCTCTTGGCCTTGGCCTGGGCGGCGACGGCGCGGTCGATCCAGGCCACCCCGCCTTCCTTCATGGCCAGCGAGATATCGGAAAGCAGGTCGTCGATGGCATCCACCTCGTTCACCCGGATCGGCTGGATGCCCTTGCTCATCAACTGCTTGATGGCGGAGGCGCCGATGGCCATGACGTAGACCGCGTGGCAGCCGGCCAGGAAATCCACCTTGGCGGCGAGCTTCCCTTCGTTGCCGTCCATGGCCTCTTCGGCGAACTCGCCGACGCCGACCAGGGTGGCTTTGTCCGGCGTCACTTCGTAGACCACGAAGCCCTCGGCCGCACCGAAGTGCTGATTCACCCGGCTGCGATCGGTGGAGGCGAAGGCGACCTTGAGCACGGCGTCGGGCTCCTGCCTAATGGACCAGACCAGTTGCAGGCGACGGGCTGACATGGGGTTCGCGGGCGCCGAGGGGGTCACGGGCATCGTCCCAGTAGAGCGATCGGTACGGTTCGAGTTCATGGTGTTGCCTCAGCATCAGGTTGGCGAGATCGAAAAGGGCCTGCCGCGAGCCACGGTAGCCCACCCAGGTGCGGGCGTAGCCGCCCACGTGGTCGTACTGTGGGAAGCCCGCCCGCATCAGGGGCAAGCCCAGGCGCTCAGCGGTTTCCGCGGCGTGGGAGTTGGCGATGACCAGCTGCGCGTCGTTGGCGCGGGCGGCTTTTTCCATGTCCTCCAGGTCGCCGACGATCACCTGGGCGATGGGCAGGGCGGCGAGGCTTTCGTGCTTGTGGGGCGAAACCGCGCTCACGATGTCGGCGCCCATGCCGGCCAGGAAGCGCGCCTGCATGCCCAGCAGATCCGGATCCGCCGCCAGGGCGAGGCGGGCGAAGCCAAGCATGAAGTGGCAATCCACCATGGCATCCTGCAACTGGGCGCGGTGGCGGTCGATGCGCTCCGGCACCGGCTTCTCCGAAATGGTGGCCAGGGCCTGGGTGAAGGCATCGCAATCCTCAAGCCCCATGAGACCCTCGAAGCGCCAATCCGGCACCCCGGTGCGTTCCTTGAGCAGGTTCGCCGCCTTGAACAGCGAAGGTCCGACCACCAGGGTCGCCACCGATTCGCCCATGATCTCGATCTCCGAGCGTGGCGTGCCGCCGAGGGTCAGCGACGAGAACTCCGCCTCCACCAGATGGCCGTCCAGGGAGTCGCCGATATCCGGCAGCACCACGGCCCGCAGGCCGAAAGCCTCGATCCATTCGCGCAGGGCCTCGATATCGCCGGGGGTGAGCATGGCCGAAGCCAGCACATTCACCTGCTTGGCCCGCTTGCCGGCGTTGCGGCCTTCCGGCACCAGGGTGCCGATGATGGCCTCGATGGCCAGGGCATAGCCGCTTTCCAGGCAGCCCACGTAATCCGGCGTATTCACCGGCACCACCGCCACGCCGGCGAATTCCGGGTGGGCGACGCGAAAATCCTTCACCGCCCGCTTGATGTCCGTCCCCTGGGTCTCGGAAAGGCCCGTGGTGACGAGGCCGATGATGTCCGGCTTGCTCTTGTCGGAAAGCGTACGCAAGGCCTCGACCACATTGTCGTCGGCCCCCATGATGGTGGACACCTGATCCATGGCCGTCGTCTGCAGCGGAATCGGCTCCCGGAAGTGGCGCACGAAAAACACCTTGCCGAAGGCCGTGCAACCCTGGGAACCATGCATCAACGGCAGACTGCGGGCCAGCCCGAGAAAAGCGAGCGAAGCACCCACCGGCTGGCTCACCTTGAGAGGATTAACCGCCAGCGCCTTCTTGGATTGGATGATCTCGGCCATGGTTGTCGTTGCCGCAATGAAGTCGAGGACTCCATTGCAAGGAACGCGCCAAGCTGAAAACCATTTAACTACAATGCACTAGATCGAAACGCCGCTGTTGGAAACACGACAATCGGACAGGCCCCGGGCCAACGCCAACCAGCGCACCGGGAATAGTCGGTGCCCTGGTATATGATATTGACGTAGCACAACCTCCTAAGTCCGGCTTCACCTTTTCGCACAGGGGAAAATATGCAACTGAAGCGACGAATTCTTCGATCACCATGGCCTTCAGGCAATGTCCGTTTTGCCAGCTTATTGGACGTTCTTGTCGTCTACTTTTAGGGTTGGGGGTGAGATGTTCTCGCACATAAAATATTCCGCGATTGCAGTTGGCCTATTCGTCCTTGTATTGGTGGCGTTGCTCGTGTTTCTCACCACGGTATTCTTTTTCCCCTACGCTGTCAGTGAAGACAACAAGTCCGGGGCGACAACCTATGTGTTCGCTATCTTCGCTATCCGTATGGTGAGCTTCCTTGCTGCCGGCTATATCACCGCTGCCTTGGCAAAAACACAGCCCGTGTTTCATGGATTAATTTGCGGGTGTCTCGGCGCAGTGTTTAGTACGTTCTTTGCGGGCAATCTGTTCTTGAGTTTGTTTATTGTGTTGCCCGCTGTCGTTACTGGGGCGTGGCTACAAAAGCGAAGAAGCAATGCAACGTCACTCCGTGCATAACACCCCCAACCCGGCGGTCGACCCCGTTCCCGTCGGTCACTGGGCGCTGCGCGATAAACCCGCGCAGCGCCGGTCACCTCTACGTTCGCACCGTGCGCCGCCTGTCTTTCGTATGCGCAATCACCTGTCTGATAGCAACACCACTAGGCGTTTGCGCGCAGGAAGTCTCATTGAAGATATTGCCTGACCGCTATCTCGTTAATGAAAAGGCATTTGCCGCCCTGCCTGACGCCATCGATGCCGCGCTTTCTTCGAAGCCGACAGAGTTGAGTCTTGAAGCGTGTATGGCCATGCCCACACAGCGTGTCGTTTATGTCATGGCGGCCCTACGTGGAAGGTTTGACGGTCGGCTAAAGATGAAGTCCATTCACTCAGAAAAGCCGGGCTGCCCGGAGTTCTCCGAACAACCGTCGTCTCACTCTACGGACAACTCAGGTGAGTTCAAGCGCCTGCGCTAGAGGTCCATATGCACCCCTCCGCACCACCTGAAGCCGCTCACCCTAATCGGATAGCCGGAGGCTTCTAACCCCCGGCCCCCACACGGCCCACCGTGCAGGTCCGAAGTGGGCGGTTCATCAAGAGGACTACACGCCGCGCACGTATGTCCGCGTGCAGGCGCGAATGGCTGGCGACATGATCCAACGCCGTCTGTACTCGCCCGGTCGGGTTCAACGTCCAGATCGAGTTGGCCACCGCTCCTCCCTTCTCTTCAGCAATAAGGTGCCAGGGTCGGTTTTTCCACAATTCGCTGCCGATGCTGGAAACTTCGTTGACCATGGGTAATCGAACGATTACATTTGCCCCATGTATTCGATCAGGCAGCTTCCCGAATTTGCGGCGTGGCTTGGCAGCCTCAAAGACGTTTCGACGCGGGTTCGTCTTGCGCGGAGGTTGGACAAGGCGCAGCGGGGGCTGCTCGGCGACGTCAAGCCGGTCGGCAACCGTGTTTCGAGATGCGCGAGCATTTTGGGCCTGGCTGGCGGATGTACTACGCGCAGCGCGGCGAGGTCTTGATCGTGATGCTGGGCGGCGGGGACAAATCGACCCAGACCGCCGATATCGCCAAGGCGCTGGCCCTTGCCAAAACCATCAAGGAGGATTCAGCCATGACCAGGAAAATCGACCCCGCGGAACTGGCCGAATTCGACCTCGCCGAGCATCTCGACGGCGAGGAAGCCATTTCCGAGTATCTCAATCAGGTCATCGCCGAGAACGACATGGCCGAACTCGCCCATGCCCTGGGCGTCGCCGCCCGGGCTCGCGGCATGACCGAAGTGGCCCGGGCTTCGGGTATCACGCGGGAGGCTCTCTACAAGGCGCTGCGGCCCAACGCCAGCCCGCGCTTCGAGACGGTCAGCAAGGTGTGTGCGGCCCTGGGTGTGCGGTTGGTGGCGCAGCCGATCCATTCCTGACTGGCAGGCTGGCGACCTGCTGACCAGCGACGGGCACTTCGAGAACTTGGCCGGGGTTGCCCACTATCCGCAAGGCTGGTAGCGCGGCGCACTACGCCGCCAGCACCCTCCCCGGCCCCTGCTGTGCCGCCCAAGGGGCGGGTTTGCGCACCGCGGCCCATACCGGGCTTTCCATGGAAAGGGCCAGTTGGCGGGCCAGTTCCACCATGCCGTCGTAGCCGGCGTAGCCGAATTCCCGCTCCTGGTTGATGTCCAGGAAGGGGATGCGGGCCTTGAGCGCCGTGTAGAGGTTGCGGCCTCCGGCGATGAGGATGTCGGCCTGGTATTCGCGGTAGGTGGAGAGCAGGGCCTTGGGGCTGCCGTCGTCGATCATCTTGGTGTCGTCGCCCATCAGCTCGCGGATGCGCGCCTTGTCTTCTTCCGTGGATTTCTTGGTGCCGGTGGCGACGACCTTCATGCCCAGGTCTTGCAGCGCCGAGACGATGGACCAGGACTTCACCCCGCCGGTGTAGAGCAGCACGCGCTTGCCCGTCAGGCGCTGGCGCCAGGGTTCCAGCGCCGCCTTGGACTTGGCCTCCTCCCGGGCGATGACCACCTCGGTGCGGGCGATGAGGTCCGGGTCGCCGATCAGGCGGGCGAAATCGCGCAGGGCGTTGGTCACGTCCTGCACGCCGTAGAAGCTGCCCTCGAAGAAGGGAATGCCGAAGTTGTCCTGCATTTTGCGGGCGACGTTGAGGAGCGCCTTGGCGCACACCACCATGTTCACCCTGGCGCGGTGCATGGTCTGCACCTCATGGAAGCGGGCATCGCCGGAGAGAGTGCACAGGATGCGCAGGCCCAACTCGTCGAACAGGGGAGCCACGTGCCAGAACTCGCCGGCGATGTTGTATTCGCCGATGAGATTCACATCGTAGGTGGGGCGGCCATCGGGCCGCGGCTTGGCCAGAGCCGGCTCGCGGGTGCCGATGACGTGCTTGAACATGGCCTCGCCGGCCAGCCGGTTGCCGAGGTTCTTGGTGCCGTAGAAGCCGGCGGCGTCCACCGGCACCACCGGCGTGCCCCAGCGCTCGGTGGCGGCCTTGCACACGGCCTCCACGTCGTCGCCGATGAGGGCCGTGACGCAGGTGTTGTAGACGAAGACGGCGGCGGGTCTGTAGCTGTCGATGGCCTGCTTGATGGCGTGGAACAGGCGCTTCTCGCCTCGGCCCATGACCACGTCGGTTTCCGAGAGGTCGGTGGTCATGCCGATGCGGTAGAGGGTGACGCCGGAGGAACGGGTGCCCCGGTTATCCCAGGAGGAGCCGGCACAGGCGATGGGGCCATGGACGATGTGGGCGACGTCGGCGATGGGCAGCAGCGCGATCTGGGCGCCGTCGAAGGAACAGCCGCCGGCCGTGGCGCCGGGCTTGGGCCGGGCGCACCCGGACTTTTCCTTCTTGTTGTGGCTGCAGGCCGGCTCGTCGAGCAGGGCCTGGATTTCGCTGGCTTTCATGCTCGCCTCCAGGGGGTGTCGCTCCTGATCAGCAAAATGAATGCCACCGCCAGGCCAATGTTTTTAAACGACTTTAATGGAAGACGACTTGTTGCAAAGCCGACAATGGCGGCCCCACCGGACAAAGGGCCGCCCCCAAGGCGACCCTTTCGGGGGAGTTGGGCCGCTCAGTGGGCGGCCGTGGCGGCATGGGGCTCCGCCGCCTTGTGGGGCGCCTCCGGATGCCAGCCGAGCACGGCCAGGAGGACCGCGAAGCCGACGACGTAGGCGACGACTACGTGCCAGCCGTGGCGCAACCAGGCGGCGGCGGACCTGGCTTCGGGAAACATGCTGGCGAGCGCCACACCGGCCGAGGAGCCGAACCACAGCATCGACCCCCCGAAGCCCACCGCATACGCCAGGAAACCCCAGTCGTAGCCGCCCTGCTTGAGGGCCAGCGCGGTCAAGGGGATGTTGTCGAAGACTGCGGAGACGAAACCCAGGGTGAGGGCTGTCTGCCAGGAGGCCACGGGCAGTTCCTCCACCGGCATCATGGAGGCGCAGGTCACCAGCGAAAGCAGGAAGACCGAGCCCTTGACGGTATCCGGCAGCACTTCCCAATCGTGGCGGCGCACCGGGATAGTGAGCAGGATGGCCAGCCACACGGCGACGCCGATGAAAGGGAAGGTGTCGGCCTTTTCCGGGAACTTGACGTTGATGATGACGTTGGCGACAACGGCGAAGACCAGCATGGTGGCGACGATGGCGATGCGCCCCCAATCGACATGGGTGTGGGCATGGGCATGCTTGATGATAGGAGAGTAGGCGTGCTGTTGTTTGGCGCCGAAGTAAGCGATGACCAGGAGGGCCACCCCGGCGGCGACGTAGGCTTCGAGCACGGCGGCCGGGCTGATCCCGTCGATCCACATCATGGTCGTGGTGGTGTCTCCCACCACCGAGCCGGAACCTCCGGCGTTGGAGGCGGCGACGATGGCCGCCAGGAAGCCGATGTGCACCTTGGCCTTGAAGAGCTGGTGGGCCATGGCGCCCCCGATGAGGGCTGCGGCGATGTTGTCGAGGAAGCTGGAAATGACGAAAACCATCACCAGCAGCAGGAAGCCCCCTTTCCAGTCGTCGGGGAGGAATCGGGGCAGGATCACCGGTACGTGGCTCTTTTCGAAATGGCGGGCGAGCAGGGCGAAGCCGGTGAGCAGGCAAAAGAGGTTGGTCAGCGTCACCCATTCATGGCCCAGGTGACCAAAGAAGCCCGCCACACCGACGCCGGTCTTGAAACCGGTGAAGAAGATCTTGTAGAGGCTGATGGTGGCCAGCCCGGTAAGGGCCACCGCGAGGGTGGCGCCGTGGAAGAGGGCCACACCGAGGAGGGTGAGGGCGAAGAGGATGAAATCGACGGGGATGCCGCCGACGGCCGGCAGTTCGCCGGCGAAGGCGGAGGCAGGAAAGAGGGCAATCAGGGGCAGCAAGCGGCGCATATGAGGCTTTCGGAGAAGTGGAAACCGTGTAGTCCTTTGGAGGCTCGGGTGCTCGACGTGCCGATCGGGCTGATCCTGTCGAAGCCCTTGGTTGAGGCATGCTTTGACAGGCTCGGGGCGAGCGGCGGGACAGTTCGCTGTTAGTTGTCGGCCTCCGCCAGATCCTTGCGCGGCACGGTTTCCGGATCGGCGATGATGCCGCGGTAGATTTCGACGCGATCCCCCGGCTTCAGGGCGGCGTCAAGCTTCACCAGGCGGCCGAAGACCCCCACCTTCTGGGCGGCAAGGTCGATGTGGGGAAACTGCTTGAGGATGCCGGAACGCTCGATGGCCTCCTTGACCGTGGATTCGTCAGGCACCTCGATGTTGAGCCAGATCTGGCTGCCGGGCTCGGAATAGGCGACGCCGATTTGCATGGGGATTCTCCAGTCGTACCAGTCAGGCCGCCACCGCTTGCGCGCCATCCGGTCCGGCTGTGGCCCGCGCCGTTCGGCGGCTTTCCATCACCCGCTTGCCGGCCAGCAGAAAGCCGAGGACGGCGAAGCCCCCCGGCGGCAGGATCATGAGGAGCGCCCCGCCGTAACCCGGCAGCTTCATTTCCAGGAAGGCGAAGGACGGGCCCAGGAGGTTGGAAGCCTGGGCGAAGAGGGTGCCGGCGCCAAGGAATTCGCGGATCAGCCCGATCACGGTGAGGGCGCCGGTGAAGCCCAGGCCCATGGCCAAGCCGTCCACCGCCGAGGCGAGCACGCCGTTCTTGACGGCGAAGGCCTCGGCCCGGCCGAGGATGGCGCAATTGACCACGATGAGGGCGATGAACAGGCCCAGCACCTTGTACAGGTCATGCAGCCAAGCGTTCATGGCCATGTCCACCACTGTCACCAGGGTGGCGATGAGGACCACGAAGACCGGAATGCGCACCTGGGAACTCACCGTCTTGCGGATCATCGATACCAGCACGTTGGAGACCACCAGCACCGCCGTGGTGGCCAGGCCCATGCCCAGGCCGTTGGTGCCGCTGGTGGTCACCGCCATGGTGGGGCACATGGCCAGCAGTTGGGCGAAGACCACGTTCTGGCCCCACAGGCCTTCCTTCATGATGCTGCCGTAGTTGTCGCTCATGGTGGGCTCCTAGCCAGTGATTTCCGCCTTGTGGGCGGCAAAGAACTCCAGCCCGCCCTTGACCGCCTTGACCACGCCCCGGGGGGTGATGGTGGCCCCGGCGAACTGGTCGAAGACGCCGTTGTCCTTTTTCACCGCCCATCTCTCGGGGGCCGGGTCGCCCAGGGACTTGCCGTCGAAACTCTTGATCCACGCGTCCTTCCTGACTTCGATCTTGTCCCCCAGACCCGGCGTTTCGGCGTGCTTGAGGACGCGCACCCCGAGGGTGTGCCCAGCCATGTCCACCGCCATGAGGATCTGGATCTCGCCGGCGTAGCCCCGGCCCGCCACCTTGAATAGGGCGGCCTTGACCTCCTGGCCCTGGCGGGCGCGGTAGATGGTCACCGGCTGGCCGTCCCGGTCGACGCTGACGGTGTCCTTGAGGAAATCGTTGTCGGCCAGACCGGAGGGCAGCACTTCGGAAAGGGAATCCCGCAGGTCCTTGGCCTCGGCGGCTGCGATGGCGGCCCCGGTGGCTCCCGAGGCCCAGGCCAGGGCACCGCTGGCCAGGAGGGCGAAGCTGCCGAGCAAGAGCGGCTGGTAGCTGATCTTTTCGCGGATGGCGTCGAGATTCATTTCAAACCCCCCTGCCCTGCGGCACATCCAGCGCCTTGCCCCGGCGGTCGCGGCCGAGGATGCGCGGTTTGACAAAACGATCGATCACCGGCGTCAGGGCATTCATGAGCAACACGGCGAAGGCCATGCCCTCGGGATAACCGCCGTAGCTGCGGATGATCCAGGTGAGAAAGCCGATGCCCAGACCGAAAACGATCTGCCCGGCAGCAGTGTTGGGCGAGGTGACGTAGTCGGTGGCGATGAAGAAGGCGCCGAGCACCGCCGCCCCGGAGAGCAGGTGCACCTCGACCGACAGGTAGTGGGCCGGATCGACGGCATGGCCGATGGCAGCCGGGACCGCCAGGCCGGCCAGCACGGCGACCGGCGTGTGCCAGGTGATGATGCGGCAGAGCAGCAGGTAGATACCGCCGGCCAGGATGAGGAGCGAGGCCGATTCGCCGAAGCTCCCCGAACGGGCGCCAATCCACGACAGGGCCGGCGCCTGTTCGCCGCCCAGGGAATGGATGAGGTCGATGCCGCGGGACATCTCGGTCTTGGAGAAGCCCAGCAGCGAAGCGCTGGCGATGGCGTCGGGCTGGGGCAGGCTGCCCAGGAAGATGCGCAGGCCGTCGACGAAATCCGGCGCCGCCAGGTGGGTCAGCGGCAGGGGCGTCACCCACTGGGTCAGGGGCACGGGGAAGGAGACGAGCAGGGCCACCCGCGCCACCATGGCCGGGTTGAAGACGTTCTGGCCGACGCCGCCGAACACCTGCTTGCCGATGACGATGGCAATGAAGCCGCCCACCACGGCCACCCACCAGGGCGCCCAGGGCGGCAGGGTCATGGCCAGCAGCCAGCCGGTGAGCAGCGCCGAGCCGTCGTGCAAGGTGGCCTTGAGGCGGGCGCTGCCCGTGAGCTTCAGGGAAAGGGCCTCGAAGCCCAGGCAGGAGAGGATGGTGAGCAGCCACAGGAAGAAGGAAGGCCAGCCGAAAAGCCAGAAGCCGTAGAGGGTGGCCGGCACCAGGGCAAGCTGCACCCGGAACATGGTGCGGGTGACGGAATTGCCGCCGTGGGCGTGGGGCGAGGCGACGGGCTGGGCGGTCAACGGGGCGGTGTTCATGCGGAAGCTCCCTGGGTTTCGGCGCTGGCGGGAGCAGCAGCCTTGGCGGCAGCAGCCTCTCGCTCGGCCTTGCGCTTGGCGGCGGCCTTGGCCTTCTCGCGTGCCTCCCGATCAAGCCGCTCCTGGCGCTGCTGGGCCAGCTTCTTGGTCGCCTCCGTGCGCAGCTTGGCGCGATCCTGGGAAGCCAGTTCGCCCTTGGCATGGACGAAGTACTGCACCAAAGGAATGCGCGAGGGGCAGACGTAGGCGCAGCAGCCGCAGGCGATGCAGTCCTTGAGTCCAAGGTCGATGGCTTCGTCGAAGGCCTCGGTGCGGATGCGGGCGCTCATTTCCAGGGGCAGGAGGCCCATGGGGCAGGCTTTGACGCAACTGCCGCAGCGGATACAGGGGTTGGGCTCCTGCTCCGCCACCTCGTTGGCATCCAGGGCCAGGATGCCGCTGCTGCCCTTGACCACCGGTACCCGCCAGTGGGGAATCTGCATGCCCATCATGGGGCCGCCCATGACCCGGCGGGCAAGGCCGAGGCCCTCGCCCTTCAGGCCACCGGCGAAGGCGATGACCTCTTCGGCCAGGGTGCCGATGCGTACCTCGATATTGCCCGGAGCGCTGGCGCAGGCGCCATTGACCGTCACCAGGCGGGCGATGAGCGGCTTGCCCTCGCGCACCGCGGCGCGCACCGCCAGGGCGGTACCGACGTTGTGCACGATGACCCCCACGTCGGCGGGGCGGCCATCGGCGGGAACCTCGATGCCGGTCAGCACCTGGATGAGCTGCTTTTCCGAACCCATGGGGTAGCGGGCGGGCACCGCCCGCACCTTCACGTTGGGGAAGCCGGCGGCGGCCGCCGTCATGGCGGCGACGGCCTCGGGCTTGTTGTCCTCGATGCCCACCAGGGCGACCTGGGCGCCGGTGGCGTGGAGCATGATGCGTATGCCGTCCACGATGCCGACGGCGGCGTCGCGCATGAGGCGGTCGTCGCAGGAAAGGTAGGGCTCGCACTCGCCGCCGTTCATGACCAGGGTGGACACCTGGGCGCGGGAAGCGCCGACGAGCTTCACCGCCGAGGGGAAGGCGGCGCCGCCCAGGCCGACCACGCCGGCCGCCGCCACCCGCTTGCCGATTTCTGCCGGTTCAAGGGCGAAGGGGTCGTCGCAGGCCGACAACGCGCACCACTCGTCGGCCCCGTCGGCCTCCAGGATGATGGCCGGCAAAGTGAGGCCGGAGGGATGCGGCGCGGTGACTTCGGTAACGGCGGCGATGATGCCCGAGGTGGGCGCATGGAGGGGCGCCGAGACCATGCCCTGGGCCTCGGCGATACGTTCGCCCTTTTTCACCTTCTGACCCACCAGCACCACCGGCCGCGCCGGGCCGCCCAGGTGCTGCTGCAGGGGCAGGTAGAGCCTGGCCGGCACCGGCATGACGCGCACCGGAGCGTCGGCGGCGGGTCGCTTGTGGTCGTCCGGATGCACGCCCCAGTCGTCACCGAGAAAGTGCTTGAAGAGGTTCATGAAGCCCATGATGGTTCGGTCCTCAGGCGGCCAGGGGTTTGGGCATCACCCAATGCTGCAGGGTGATGGGCACCGGACGCATGACCAGGGCCTCGGTGGGGCATTTTTCGACGCAACTGGAACAGCCGGTGCAGGCTTCGCGGAAGACGTTATGCACCTGCTTGGCGGCGCCGATGATGGCGTCGGTGGGGCAGACCTTGCTGCAGCGGCAGCAGCCGATGCACAGCTCCTCGGCGACCATGGCGATCTTGGGGCCGTCGTCGGCCATGGCCGAGAGATCGACGCTGAGGCCCAGCTTGGCCGCAATGGCGGCGGCCAGGGCCTTGCCGCCCGGCGGGCAGCAAGTGGGCGCAGCAGAGCCCTCCACGATGGCGGCAGCGGCGCCGGAACAGCCCGGGAAGCCGCACTGGCCGCAGTTGGAGTCGGGCATCATGGCAATCAGCTCGTCGACCACCGGGTTGCCTTCGACGGCCAGGAACTTGTTGGCGACGCCGAGGACGATGCCGAGGGCGGCGCCGAGTAGGGTAAGACTGAGGATGGCGGCGATCATGTCAAGCCTCCCGA